>CAJUCQ010000022.1 GCA_910584905.1 uncultured Muribaculaceae bacterium | reverse complement strand
GTAAATTTACTGATTTTTCGCGAGAATACCAAGAAAATCAGCCAATTAGTTTTATGCTAAATGGCTGATTGTTTTATTATTGAATAACTGAATTCTTATATCGAACTCACGTTAATATATTAATCATAGTGGTTGGATTTTTATCGCACCACTACTAATTCGGTCATACATAGCATACGCCGGTGTTTCTTTGAGAAAGGCACGAAAACGACGATGCGCCAATTGTATCATTCTTTTATCAGCCTTAGTGTAGTTTTCTATGTATTCCTCAAAGAAATCATGGAAATTTGAGATACGCTCTTTCTTTAAGCGATACCCCTCTCTATCCTCCAATAGTTGTTGCTCTCGCTCAAACCTTATTTTTTCGGCAAGTGCGAGTGTGTTTTTGTTTTGTAGCCGTTCTTGTTGGGTTCGAGGTGCAATCCAAATGTAGAGATTGAGATTTTCTTTTCGGCGGTCATGTTTGATTTTGTGCTTAGGTTTGCCTTTCATTGCTCCGTCGGTATAATATACCGGATTGCCGTCCTCATCAAGAACAGGTGTTTCGGTACGACCGAGATAAAATTCAAGATATAGACTTGCTCTACCGTCGCTCAAAGTGGCTTGTTGTAGTTTCGGGTTTTGTTTGTTCTTAGTCTTGATATTTGCCATAATAGTTTCTTTTCTACAAATTTACCTATACTAACGCAAAAGGTAAAATTGGGTTAAAGAGTCTTTAACAGTTCTATAACAAACAACGTGTACTAAAAGTGTACTACTTGGCAAAAAAGATAGAAAAATCAGCAAATCAATATAATTGAGATTAGGCGTATGTTGTTGGTTATCATCACATTTAATTGTGGGTGTTTCTATGTGTTTTCTTATGGTTATCCCGGGTCCGGGTACTGAATTGAGGATTCTCGTTTTGAGAGTCCTCTTTTCTATTTACCCCGCTCATTGATTCATTTGTCCGCTCATGGATAGGTTCAAGTGCTTTGCCATTATGCCCCCCCCCCACACACAATCGGTTGAGGGCGGCCATAATCGATTTTGGGACAGCGCGATTGGGGCGGGGTTATTGGCGGTTGCGGATGTAGCGGGCGAGGCCGAAGATGTAGCGGCGGAATCCGGGCACGTAGCCGAGAAGGCGGTCGAACCATCCGAGCCGCGGCGAGGTGTATTTTACGACGAGTCCGACGTAGAACATTGCGAAGAGTGTGCCGAATCCGATTACGTCGCGAAGCCATGCGCCGAAGTAGAGATAGCTCAGGGCAATGGCGGCGGCGACGAGGCATGTGTCAACGGCAATTTTGACTTTGGGGAAGGGGCGCCCTGTCACGCGTGCGATTGCTATTGTGATGCCTTCGCCGGGCATTGTCACCGAGCCGCATTTGACTTCGAGGGCTATGCCTATGCCCATGACGGTGCATCCGGCCAGCTGCGTGAGGGCCTGCGCCGTGAGGTCTTCCGGGGCGAGTGTGTCGAGAAGGCTCATGTTGAAGTCGATGAGTGCGCCGAATACGAATCCGATGAGTAGCTGAAAGAGTTGCACGCCCTCGAAGCGGCGCCGCAGGATGAGTATCTGGAAGAATACGAGGACGAAGTTCATGGCTATGGTGTAGCTTCCGATGGTCCATGCGGGGACGCGGGCGCCTTCGCCTCCGGCAAGCGAGAGCACGAATGGTACTGATGATATGACGCTGCTGCCGAGGGCGGATTTGACGCACAGGGCCACGCCGAGGGTCATGAGATTGAGCGAGAAGAGCAGGAGGATGTGTTGCCAGCAGAACGAGAGGACGCGTGTCTTAAGCGCCGGCGAAAGACTTGTTTCCATTGAGTATAAAGCAATGAATAATCAGGTGCGCTTGGTCACGCGCAGGAATGTAATCAGGAATAAAGCTCCTGCAAGGAAGAGGCTCACCGAGAAGCTGAGCACGATGCCCCGGAGGCCGAGGCCCCACGGGATGGCGAAGAGGTAGGTGCAGGGTAGTCCGGCGAAGATATAGCTTACGAGGGCTATCCAGAACATGGGCACGACGTGGCCTGTGCCGCGGAGCGAGTTGGCGAAGCTGATTTGAGTGGCGTCGCCCAGCTGGTAGAGCACGAGGGGGAATATGAGCGTGTATGCGAGGGCGAGGACGGCGGGGTCGTCGGTGAAGGCTTGCATCAGGAGCCGTCCGCCGCCGACAAAAACGAGGCTTGACATGCACATCACGGCGAGCATGACGTGGTATCCGGCCCATGCCGTGCGTCGCATTTCGGAGCCGGAGCCGTGGCCGGCGGCGTGGGCCACGAGGACGGTTGTGGCCGCGCCGATGGAGTAGTAGACGCAGAATCCGAGCATGCCCACGACGATGATTATCTGGAAGGCGGCGAGCTCGACGGCGCCGAGCCATCCGGCTATGATTGCGGCGCCGGAGAAGGCCCCGGTTTCGAAGGCCATCTGCAGCGACAGCGGCAGTGAGCCGATGACGATGCGGCGGGCTTTTGCCGCCGAGAGGCGTGCTCGGCGGAAGGCCGCGATGTAGGGTGCGTTGCGGCGTGCGCGGCGGAAGAATACGTAGATTACCGCCGGGCATAGCCAGCGGGCGAAGAGTGTGCTCAGTCCGGCGCCCGTAAGTCCCAGCTCGGGTGCGCCGAGGTTGCCGTAGATGAGGATGTAGTTGCCGAGGATGTTGAGGGTGTTGGCCGTCAGGACTATGGCCATCGGTGTCTTCGTGTCGTTGACGCCGTAGCTCCATTGGGCGAATACGTTGAAAAGCGACACGGGCAACACTCCGGCGAGGTATGTGATGAAGTAGGGCCTGATCAGGGGGAGGAGTTCGGGCGGCTGGCCGAGGCGCGGCAGGGCGAAGTAGACGCCTGTCATGGCTGCGGTGACGAGCAGGGCGAATAGGGTGTTGACGATGAGCGAGGTTTTGACTTCGTTGCCTATGGCGTCGTTCTCGCCTCGGGCGAACATCGCTCCCACAACGGGCGTGATGCCGTAGGTGAAGCCCACGCAGGCGAGGATGGCCACGTTGAACACGTTGTTGACGAACGATGCCGACGCGAGGGCTTCCGTCGAGTAGCGTCCCACCATGATGTTGTCGGCGAAGCCTACCAGTATCATGCCAAGCTGGCCCACGAGAATGGGCCAGCCGAGCTTGATTATGGATTTGTAGCGTTCGGTCACGGAGGGGTTGTGTCGAGGTTTTTCGCGTTGTCGCGGAGGTCAGTCGCGTGAGTTGCCGAAGAAGCGGAGGAGGTAGAGGAAGAGGTTGATGAAGTCGAGGTAGAGCGTCAGGGCGCCGAGTGTGGCCAAACGGCCTGCCTGCTCGGGGAGGGCGTACTGAGCCATGTTCTTCACCTGCTGGGTGTCCCATGCCGTAAGGCCTACGAACACTATCACGCCGACGATGCTGATAATCCAGTCGAGGCCGCTCGAACGGAGGAAGATGTTGACGAGCGAGGCGATGATGAGCCCGATCAGGGCCATGTAGAGGAATGAGCCGATGCGGCTTAGGTCGCGGTCGGTGAAATATCCGTAGACGCTCATTGCGCCGAAGGTGCCGGCAGTGATGAAGAATGTCTTGATCATTGCCGTGGGGCTATATGCGAGGAATAGCGTCGAGAACATCATGCCGTTTATGATTGCGAAGACGTAGAAGAGCACCGAGGCCATTGCCGAGCTCATTTTCTGAATTGCTCCGCTGAGGCCGATGACGATGCCGAATTCGGCGGCGATGAGCACCCACATCAGCCATGAGTGGGTGATGTAGAAGTTGATGAACGATGACGATGCGCAATAGACGGCTGTGAACGCCGTGGCCAGAAGGCCGAGGGTCATCTTGAAGTAGACGCGTTTCATGATGGCGGAGGTCATCGATGCGAGGGCCGTGCCGCCGTTGTCGTAGCTGTAGTTCTGCATATTAAATGAGGTTTTGAGAGGTGTTGTGTTTACATTCGTTCGGGCACGCGGATGCCGAGGAGGTCCATGCCGGTGCGTATTACGCGGGCTGTGGCGTCGCTGATTGCGAGGCGGAGCGAGCATACGCCGGCATCCTCTTCTTTGATGATGGAGCAGTCGTGGTAGAACTGGTTGTATTGCTTCACGAGGTCGTAGACGTAGTTGGCGATGAGGGCCGGGGAGTAGTTGCGGCCGGCTTCGTTAACGAC
The DNA here is from genome assembly GCA_910584905.1 of uncultured Muribaculaceae bacterium. Taxonomy (GTDB): domain Bacteria; phylum Bacteroidota; class Bacteroidia; order Bacteroidales; family Muribaculaceae; genus CAG-873. Next base: position 5,103 of record CAJUCQ010000022.1, on the reverse strand, counting down.
TCCTGGGAAGTCGGCGAGGCGCTGGATCAGGGCCGTTTCCTTGTCATTGGGCACGACTCCGGTGTAGTCCGTGCGGCTGAATCCGGCTTCTTCGGCGCGGCGGAGCACTGAGCGGATGCGCGCGTAGGTGTATTGGATGAAGGGCCCGGTGTTGCCGTTGAAGTCGATGGATTCCTTGGGGTTGAAGGTCATGTTCTTGCGGGGGTCGACCTTCAGGAGGAAGTATTTGAGGGCGCCGAGGCCTACGGTTTCTGCGATTTCGGCGCGTTCTTCGGCCGAGAGGCCGTCGAGCTTGCCCAGCGAGTCGGACACTTCGGCTGCCGTGGCCACCATTTCGGCCATGAGATCGTCGGCGTCGACGACTGTGCCTTCGCGGCTTTTCATCTTGCCCTCGGGGAGCTCGACCATGCCGTAGGAGAAGTGTACGAGGTCTTTGCCCCATGCAAAGCCGAGGCGGTCGAGAAGAATCGAGAGCACCTGAAAGTGGTAGTTCTGCTCGTTGCCGACGACGTAAATCATCTTGTCGATGGGGTAGTCGCGGAAGCGGAGTTTGGCCGTGCCGATGTCCTGCGTCATATATACGGATGTGCCGTCGGAGCGGAGTAGGAGCTTGTGGTCGAGGCCTTCGCCGGTGAGGTCGGCCCATACGGAGCCGTCTTCCTTGCGGTAGAGGACGCCTTTTTCGAGGCCTTCAAGCACCTTGTCCTTGCCTTCGAGGTAGGTGTCGGACTCGTAGTATATTTTGTCGAAGTCGACACCCATGCGTTTGTATGTCTGGTCGAATCCGGCGTAAACCCAAGTGTTCATTGTTTCCCAAAGCGAGCGCACGGCCGGGTCTTTGGCTTCCCAGAGGCGCAGCATTCCGCGGGCTTCGGCCATCAGGGGCGAGGCTGCGGCGGCTTCGTCGTCGGTCATGCCGGGGTTGGCGGCTTTGAGGTTGCTCAGTTCTTCCTTGAAGTGTTTGTCGAAGGCTACGTAGCAGTCGCCGACGAGGTGGTCGCCTTTGATTCCGGCTGTTTCGGGAGTCTTCCCGTCGAACCATTTCTGCCAAGCGAGCATGCTTTTGCAGATGTGGATGCCGCGGTCGTTGACGATGTTGGTCTTCACCACTTTGTTGCCGCAGGCTTCGAGTATGCGCGAGAGGCTGTAGCCGAGGAGGATGTTGCGCAAATGGCCGAGGTGGAGGGGCTTGTTGGTGTTCGGCGATGAATATTCGACCATCACCAGCGGGCTTTCGGCTGTCGGGGCGGTGCGTCCGAAGTCAGCGTCGCCTTCGATTGCGGCGAGCACTCCGTTCCAGAATGTGGGGGTGATGACGAGGTTGAGGAAGCCTTTTACGACGTTGAAGCGTTCGATAGCCGGGACGTTGGTCACAAGCCATTCGCCGATTTCGGCGCCTGTGGCTTCGGGGGCCTTGCGGGCGGCTTTGACGAATGGAAAGACCATCACCGTGAGATTTCCTTCGAATTCTTTGCGCGTGGCTTGGGGGGTGATGGAGTTTGCGTCGACGTCGAGCCCGTAGAGGGCTTTCACGGCGGAAGCAACGCCGGCGGCGACGATATTTTCAGGGGAAACAGCTTTTGTGTTGTCTTTTTCCATGTGTTGCAGTATTGGATGTAATCTTCTAAACCTTATGCTATTGTGTGTGTCAGAGGTGTTTTTCGCCGAATTTGACTTTGGTGTCGTTTACCATTTGTTTGATGCGCTGTTCGCGTGCCTTCGGGCATATGAGCAGCACGCCGTCGGCGTCGGCGATGATGTAGTCTTCGAGGCCGTCGACGACTATGAGTTTGTCGCCGCGCACGGCAAAGATATTGCCGCGGGAGTTGTAGGCGAGGACTGAGCAGTTCTGGGTCACGTTGGCCTCGCTGTTTTTCGGCGACATGTCGTAGAGCGCGCTCCACGTGCCGAGGTCGTTCCAGCCGAAGTGTACGGTTTCGACGTAGACGTTGTCGGCTTTCTCCATCACGGCGAAGTCAATCGAGATGCTCATGCAAGCGGGGAATGCCGAGGCGATGAATTCGCGCTCGGCGTCGGCGTCGAGATAGGTGTCGTCGGGCGTGCTGTCGAACACGGCGGCGATGTCCGGCGCATATGCTCTCATGGCTTTGCGGATGCTGTCGGCGCTCCAAAGGAAAATCCCGGAGTTCCAGAAAAATTCGCCCGTCGAGAGGAATACTTTCGCAAGCTCGAGGTCGGGCTTTTCGGTGAAGGTCTTTACGCGGTTGATTTCGCCGTCGATGTGCTCGCCCACCTGAATGTAGCCGTAGCCGGTCTCGGGGCGCGTGGGCTCGATGCCGAGGGTAAGGAGGGCGTTGCGGTGTTCGACGAATTCGAATCCGGCGCGGATTGCCTTCTCAAACTCGGCTTCGCGTGTGATGACGTGGTCGCTGGGCGTGACGATCATCGACGCCTCGGGGTCGCGCGCGGCGATGTGCCACGCGGCCCATGCTATGCAGGGCGCCGTGTTGCGGCGCGCCGGCTCGGCCAGTATCTGGTGGCTTTCAAGCTCGGGGAGCTGCTCGCGGACAAGGTCGGTGTAGCGGCTGTTGGTGAGGATGATGACGTTTTCGGCGGGAACGACCGCGCGGATGCGGTCAAAGCTCATCTGCAGGAGGGTGCGCCCCGTCCCGAGGAAGTCGATGAACTGTTTGGGGCGTTCTTCTCGGGAGTAGGGCCAGAAGCGGCTGCCGACGCCGCCGCACATGATGACGCAATATCTGTGGGATGTGGAATCCATATCGTGGGCTGGGTGATTATTCTGATTTAGAGTGCTAAATTAACAAATTTCGCGGATATATGCAAAAAAGCATGCCGCCGACGGCATGCTTTTTGCCCCGGCGTCCCCGGAGGACGCTTTTCGGGCGAGAGAGAGGGGAGGAGAGAAGTGAAAGAGGCCTGCGTTGTAAATTCTCAATTATCAGTCGCGTATATCGCTCGGACGCGCTGTCGTAGGGGCGTCTCAGCGATAGTCGGCGAAGCGTTCCTGAAGACGTTTGCGGGCGGCGAAGATGCGGCTTTTGACCGTGCCGAGGGGGAGGTTCATCTCCTTGGCGATTTCTTCGTATTTGTATCCGGCCACGTGCATCGAGAAGGGGATGCGGTATTCGTCGGAGAAGCTGTTGATGGCCGCCGTGATTTCGTTGGCGGTGTAAGTTCCGTCGGGGGACTCCTGCGCGGATTCGGCCGAGATGTTTATGAGATACTGGTTGTCGGTGGTGTCGACAACTGTGGCTGCGCGCGATACGCGGCGGTAGTTGTTGATGAAGATATTGCGCATGATGGTGAAGAGCCAGCCCTTGAGGTTGGTGCCTTCTGCGTATTTGTCTTCGTTATCAAGTGCTTTCAGGGTCGTATCCTGAAGCAGGTCGTATGCGTCGTCGCGGTTCGACGTAAGCATGTATGCAAAATTGAGCATGTTGGCCTGAAGGCTCATCAGATTGGATTGAAATTTTGCGCTTGCCATAATTGTTAAGTTTTTAAGGTGATGATTGAGGACTGTTTTTGTAGGTCTGTTTGGTTTTGATGCTCAAAATTACGGCCCTTTTCGAAGGCGTACAAAAATTTATAGTTAACAAATGTGAATACTACATTCTGAGTCATCTTGTGTGTGTAATATGCTGAAAAATAATGGATAAATTTACACAGTAATTGTTACAACATTGTTACATTGGTGTATTTTTATTGCCTAAGTCATCGAAATGTAACATAAATGAGTACTGTGCGTCACGCCTGTTTTATCTCTAAAGTGCATGAGAATCCAAAAAACTTTCGTACATTTAGAGCGGCATAAAAAAGCCACCGTGAAAAACAACCTGAAATCTAACCACCCTTTAACACCCCTTGGGAATGCCTTATGATTATCGGTGTACCTAAAGAGATTAAAAACAATGAAAACCGAGTGGCGATGACGCCTTCGGGAGTCCGCGAACTCGTGCGCCACGGCCACACCGTCTACGTACAGCACACTGCCGGCGAAGGCAGCGGCTTCAGCGACGACGAGTACATCGCCGCCGGCGCGACAACCCTCTCCACAATCGAAGAGACCTACGCAATCGCCGAGATGATTGTAAAGGTAAAAGAACCCATTGCGCCCGAGTATCCCCTCGTGAAGAAGGGACAGCTCCTCTTCACCTATTTCCACTTCGCCAGCGACCGCGCTCTTACCGAGGCCATGATAGCTTCGGGAGCCACGTGTATCGCTTACGAGACCGTTATCGGTCCTCGCGGCGGCCTGCCCCTGCTCATCCCCATGAGCGAAGTCGCAGGGCGCATGTCGGTGCAGGAAGGCGCGCGTTTCCTTGAGAAGCCTCAGGGCGGACGCGGCGTGCTTCTCGGCGGCGTCCCCGGCGTCAAACCCGCGCGCGTGCTCATTCTCGGCGGCGGCGTCGTAGGCCGCAATGCCGCCCTCATGGCCGCAGGGCTTGGAGCCGACGTCACCATCACCGACATCTCCCTGCCCACCCTCCGCCATATCGCCGACGTTATGCCCGCAAACGTAAAGACCCTCTACTCATCGCGCCATAACATCGAGCAGGAGCTTCCCCACACCGACCTCGTCATCGGTTCCGTGCTCATTCCCGGAGCCAAAGCCCCGCATCTCGTCACGGCCGACATGCTTCCGCTGATGCGTCCCGGCACGGTCATGGTCGACGTGGCAATTGATCAGGGCGGCTGCTTCGAAACCTCGCACCCCACGACGCACGCCGAACCCGTCTACACCGTCGACGGCATCGTCCACTACGCCGTGGCCAACATTCCCGGCGCCGTGCCCTATACATCGACGCTCGCCCTCACCAACGCAACATTGCCCTACGCGCTGCGGCTGGCCGACTGCGGTTGGCGCCACGCCTGCGAGGCTGATGCCGGGCTTGCCGAAGGCGTCAACATCGTAAACGGCAAGGTGGTATATCCCGCCGTTGCCGAGGCATGGAATCTCCCCCTCCACAAGCTCGAACTCTAACCCCTCCACAGATACTGTATATAAAAGTATTACTGTCCGCTAAACATTTTTTGAGCGGATGAAAAATTAGGGCTGGCACCTATTGCAGGAGTCAGCCCTAAATGGTTACTTTGCTTTTGCGACAAAACATAGATAACCAT
>CAJUCQ010000021.1 GCA_910584905.1 uncultured Muribaculaceae bacterium | reverse complement strand
GCAACTGAGGTAAAATAAAATTGACCCCCGCCGCCAGGACTTTTAAGGGGTCAATCTTATTATGCCCGTGGGGTCAAATCCCGCGTGCCCGAAGGGGTCAAACTCTCGCGCCTTTTCCAATGTCGAAGAACCACTCAAGACAGCGGCCCGTAATCGGGTATATGTCCAAGCATATCTTTTAAAAAAGCCGCAAACTCTTTCGAGAAGCGGGTTCCTTCGGCCACTAAATTCCATTGCCGGCTGACACTCTTGCCTGTTTCAATCTCAATCCATCGGCGACGTTTGACATGGAACGACATCTTGCGCCCCCTGACCGGGTAATCCCTGACTACGCTCTCATGATAGAACCCGTTGGAGCGCAGCTGACCAGTTTTATAACCATCTACTCCATTGTCTCGTTCTTCTAATGTCACGTCAAGTGTATCTGTGGTTTTCTCTACTTTCACTACCTCAAAGTACTCAACCATCTCTTCGGGAAGAAGGCATTCCGCCAATTCGATATACGGGTTCTTTTCCATCGCAGTTCGTTTTTGTCTGCAAAGGTAAGTTTTTTATCACACAAACACAGGTTTATTACTATGCGCCGGTTTCTGTTGTGCAATTGTTGTGCAAAAATGGCAAAAGAAAATCGCAACCGATTGTTATTTAATCAGTTGCGATTTTAAAGTGTTGCCTTGGAAGGATTCGAACCCTCACAGGCGGAACCAGAATCCGACGTGCTACCATTACACCACAAGGCAAGGTGGCTTTTGCTACGCAAGCCGACGGGCTTGTTTCGCTTTTGCGGTGCAAAGTTAAGGCGTTTTTTTTAATTATGCAAATTTTCGGGACGTTTTTTTTGCGCTATTGGAGCGAATTGTGTAATTTTGAGGATGGAATGCGTCGCTCAAGGCAATATCATGGCCCGAAGGGACGTTTTATGGACGTATATCATTCAGGTATTTATGAGGTTCCCTTTTATCTTTTCGGGTTTGATTTTTGTGTTTTCGGTGTGCGTCGGCTTGCTGACGTCGTGTCGGCAGGATGAGCCTGCCCCGCCGGAGGTCCCTTCGGGGCGGCGCACGGTGCTGGTATATATGGTCGCTGACAACAATCTCGGGTCGGCCGATTTTGACAGTTACGACCTCGCGGAGATGCTTGCCGGGGTCAAGGCCGGTGCTTTGGGCGAGGGCGATCGCCTGCTTGTGTTTCATGAGCCTTACGGGACGGCTCCGTCGCTGAAGGAGGTGACGCCGTCGGGGGTTGTGACGCTCGCGTCGTACGACGGGGATGTGTGCGGAGTCGAGGCGTCGACGATGCGCATGGTGCTCGCCGATGTCAGGGCTTTAGCTCCGGCGGAGAGCCGGGGCATAATCCTATGGAGCCATGCAACGGGGTGGATTGAGGATGGCATCGCAGAAAATCGCGGCGGGGAGTGTCTTGTGTCGCCGCTTTCGTTCGGGCTTTCGGGTCGGCGGAAGATGAACACGAGCACGCTTGCCGACGTTCTTGAAGGTGAGGGGCTAGATTTTGTGTATTTCGACTGCTGTTATATGATGGGAATCGAGAGTGTGTATGAGTTGCGCCGCACGGCTCCTGTGCTGGCGGGCAGCCCGACGGAGCTGCCTTCGGCGGGGATGCCTTATGAACGCACGCTGGCGCATTTCTTCAGCCCGGGGAGTGCCGATGTCGCCGGGGCGGCGAGGGTGACTTTTGAGTATTATGATTCGATGAGCGGGAGCGCACGCACGTCGACGATGAGCGTGGTGCGCACGGCGGGGCTTGAAGCTCTTGCTTCGGCCACGAGGGCCATCTATGAGGTGTCGAAGGCGGGGATGCCGGTGGCGCCGTTTGTGGCACAGCGCTATACGGCCACGGGTATTGAGCGATGCAATTACTTTGATTTCGCGCAATATGTGCGGCATCTCGGCGCGGGCCACCCGGCTCTTGTGGCCGCGTTTGACGCCGCGCTTTCGTCTACGGTGGTCTATGAAGCGGCGACTCCGTATCTATGGAGTTCGATAGCGCTGTCTGACCACTGCGGGCTGTCAACATACATTTTACCAACTTACGCCGACGCTGCTGACCGCGGGTATTCCTCGCTTGAGTGGTGGCCGGACGTTGCATCTCACTTACAATAATGATTCAAATCCCTGACATTCCGGCGCAGCTTCCGGACAGCGTGCCCGCTCCGGCCGAGGAGCTTGCCATGCTGAAAAATCTGCCTGTCGACGAGCTTCTCGACCGTCTTGTTTCGTCGCTGGTGACCTTTGCCATCAATCTGGCGATTGCAGTCGCCGTGTTTTATCTCGGACGGTTTATAATCAAGAAAATCTATGGTCTTGTGGGGCGTATCCTTGTGCGCCGCCATGTCGACACGAGCATCACGTCGTTTACGCTGAGCATGGTGCGCATCGTGCTTTATTTCATCCTTATTGTGACGGTGATAGGCATCCTCGGGGTGGAGACGTCGTCGTTCATCGCCCTTTTTGCCTCTGCCGGTGTTGCAATAGGCATGGCCTTGAGCGGGACGCTTCAGAATTTTGCCGGCGGCGTGCTGATTCTTCTGCTCAAGCCTTATCGCATCGGCGACTATATCGAGGCGCTGGGCTATGCGGGCACGGTGCGTGAGATTCAGATTTTTTCGACCATTATCTGCACGCCCGACAACAAGAGCATCATTGTGCCCAACGGCGGACTCTCGACGGCGTCGATCAACAATTATTCGAAGGAAGACTACCGCCGTGTCGACTGGACCGTGGGAATTTCTTACGGCGACAATATCGAGGCGGCACGGCGCAAGCTTCTTGAGATAGTGGCTTCGGACGAGCGCATCGTCAAGCAGTATGTCGAGGACGACCGCGAGCTCCGCGGCATCGAACCTCCGCACATCGACCCGGCCGTGGCGCCGCTTCTGCGCCCGAAGGTCGACCGCACGCCTTCGGTTCAGGTAAAGGAGCTGGCCGCAAGCTCGGTTGATCTCAAGCTCTCGGCATGGACGCGCACATCGACTTACTGGGATGTGTTCTACAGCATCAATGAGCGCATATACAACGAGCTCCCCGAGGCCGGGGTGCACTTTCCGTTCCCGCAGCTCGACGTCCATCTCAGCAAGGGCGAGTGACGCAGCAGGCAGTCCTCTGACGCGAAACACCCCGGTTCACTTTTCGGCGAGCCGGGGTGTTCGGTGTTCATACGGTTCAGCGGGCTTATTTTGCGGGGCGCTCGATGCCGTCCTTTTGGCAGCGCTTGGTCATGCGCGCGATACGGTCGACGGTCTGGGGGTGGGAGGAGAACATGCGGTCAATCATGCCCGACTTTGCCGAGCCGCTCATGCTGTCGAGTTTTTCGAAGGCCATGACCATGCCCCACGGGGTTTTGCCGTTTTCTTTCAGGAAGTCATAGCCGAAGTCGTCGGCTTCGTTTTCCTGTTTCTGAGAGTACTTCGCGCCGGCAAGAGCCTGTCCGAGGGTGGTCAGCTGTGTCTGCGAGAGCTGTGCGGCCACGCCTCCGGCGGCGGCCATGCCGTCTTTGAGGGCGTTGCCGAGGAGTTCCTGTTTGAAGGCTTTTTTGGAGTGGTGCTTTGCCACGTGGCCGATCTCGTGGCCGATAACGCCGAGGAGTTCGTCGTCGGACATGATGTCCATCAGCGACGAGAACACGCGCACGCTCCCGTCGGGGCAGGCGAATGCGTTGACATCGATTACCTCATACACCTTGAAGTTCAAGGGAATTCCGTCGGCTTCGGTGAGGCCTTCGGTGAGGCGGTTGAGGCGCTTGGTGTATTCGCTGTCGGCGTCGGACACCTTATTGTGAGTGTCCATCCAGTCGACGGATTCTTTGGCATAGGCAGCCATCTGAGCGTCGGTAAGTGTGAGGGCCTGAGCGGCATTGCCGAGGGCGCTGACGCCTTTGCCCAAGTTGATTTTTGCATACGCCGCGGGGATTCCGCCGGCGAGCACCGTGAGCGCAAGCGCTCCTGCAAGGATTGTCTTTTTCATTTTTGTACTATATTATATATGGTTCAAGCAGTGAGGGGCTACGGCGGCCGAGTCAGAACATCACGCCGATTTTCAGCGTGGCCATGTGGAGGTCTTTAGTGGGAGCGAAGTCCTTTGGGGCCCATTCGGGCTTCTGCTGGCGGTAGGTGTAGCCGATGAGGATGTGTGAGCTGAATGTGGAGCTGCGGGCGAGGTAGAAGCCTATGCCCGTGGCGCCGTAAGCCCCCGTGTGCGAACGGTTGTCGCCTGGATACGCAAGGGATATGCCTCCGCGCACGTCCCAGAACATGACTGAGGGTGTGTTTCTGAAATTCGTCCGAAAATTGAGAAAGAGGGGGAATGCTCTCGACGAGTTGCCGGCGGCGAAAGATGCTTTTGCACCGAAGCCTATGAAGTTAATCCATTTGCGGCTGTAGCCCAAGGAGATTGATATGTCGTAGCTTGATGCGTCCTGTCCGGTCATGTCGATTGTGGCGCCGACGTCGGCTCCCCAGCGGAATCGGCCGCGGGGATGGTTGTCGATGATATATGCGGCTTGCTCTTGCGCCTGCGCGATGGTGTCGGCACCCTGAGTGGCGGCCTCGGCGCGATCTTTGCCCGATGCTGAAGGGGCGAGGCTCACGGCGGCAAGAAGGAGGGCGGATAAACGGACGAGCTTCATGGGACAAATACGGTGTCAGGCTTTTTTCAACCGAAGACAGGCCCACGAGTCAAGCTCGTCGAACGACAGCTGTTCCAGCCCGAGGGGCGAGGCGGCTTCGATGATATGCGGGATGTCGGCGACGTAGAATCCGCTGAGGAGCATAATGCCTCCTGAGCGGAGCGTGCGCGCGTAGGCGGCGATGTCGGCCGTAATGATGTTGCGGTTGATGTTTGCGAGGAATATATCCTGCGAGGCCTCCGGGAGGGCGTCGAGGGCCGAGGCGTCGCCGTGAATGGCGCTGACGGCAGAGCTGACACCGTTGAGGGCTATATTTTCGCGGGCGTTCTCAATGGCGAAGCCGTCGATTTCGACCGCCGTGACTTTCGCGGCGCCGCGCATGGCGCAGAGGATGGCAAGGATGCCGGTGCCGGTGCCCATGTCGACAACGGCGCGGCCCTCGCACTCCGACGAGAGAATGCCTTGCGCCATAAGGGTCGTCGTGGCGTGGTGGCCGGTGCCGAATGCCATCTTGGGGTCGATGACGATGTCGTATTCGGCTTCGGGCACATCGGTGTGGAATGAACTGTGGACAGCCACCTTTGAGCCGATAAGAATCGGGAGGAAGTAGTTTTTCTCCCATTCGGCATTCCAGTCGCGCCCTTCGACAAAGGTATATGTGAATGTGACTGCGGCCGCCACGGGGAGCGAGGCGATGGCTTCGCCGACGGACGCCGTGTCGAACAGAGGGGCCGGGACAAAGGCTTTCATCGAAGCCCCGGATTCGTCAGGCTCAAAGCTTTCAAAGCCTGCGGCGCCGAGTGCATCGGCCAAAAGGTCGCACCCGTCAACCGTCGGCGGCTCAAGCCGGAAATCCACTTCATAATAATCGTTCATACCTACGCGTTTTTATTGTCTTTCAGACTTGTTAAACTGAATGCGCCTTATTTGTTATGCAAAATTAACAATATAATCGGACTTATCAAAATCCCAGCCATGATATTTTTCTCCGGCGTCGCGGCGTCCTCGCGTTCGCGCACGCTCTTCATAAACCGAAATCGCAACCAATCATTTCACTTTTATCCTATGACATCCATCAAAGTAAAGCTTCGCGCGTCGAATTCAGCCGACTCGACCGGGACGGTCTATTATCAGGTAATCCACGAACGGAAGGTGCGCCATCTGGCCACTCCCTATACACTCCTCCGATCGGAGTGGAACGAACGGCGCTCGGCGCCGGGGGTGAGCGCCGACTCGGGCCGCAACCGCACGCTTTCGTGGTACAGGGAGTGCATCTCGCGCGATGTCGAGCGCATCCGGCGCATCATCCGCGACTTGGAAGCGCGCACCCTCGTCTTTACCGCCGACGATATCATCGACGAGTTCAAACTGTTCAGGCTCACATATTCGGTCGGGAGCTATACGCGGTCGCTCATTGACCTTATGCACCGCCACGAAAAAAAACGCACAGCCGAGACCTACATGTGCGCGCTGCGAAGCTTCATGAAGTTCCGCAACAACTGCGACCTCACGCTCGATGCCCTATCGGCCGAAATAGTCGAATCATATGAGGCGGCGCTGCGCAAACGCGGCAACACGCCGAACACGACGTCGTTCTACATGCGCATACTCAGGGCCGTCTACAACCGAGCCGTCGACGAGGGTGCAATTGAGGACGAACGCCCCTTCCGCCACGTGTACACGGGAGTCGAAAAGACCGTAAAACGCGCCCTTCCCCTGCCGCTTATCCGTAAAATGAAGCACCTCGACCTCTCGGCCAACCCCGCGACTGAATATGCCCGCGACATGTTTCTGATGAGTTTCTATCTGCGCGGCATGAGCTTTATAGACATGGCCTTTCTACGCAAAAAGGACCTCGCCGACGGGCGCATCGTATATCGACGCCGGAAAACCGGCCAAACCCTGCACATAGGATGGACCCCGGAAATGCAATCGCTGATTGATAAATACTCGGAATCCGGCTCCGAATACCTGCTTCCCATTCTCGCCGGAGATGTGGCCGACAAACGAAAAGCATACCGCAACGCGGCCTACCGCATCAACCGCCATCTCAAAAAAGTGGGTGCCCGACTCGGCCTCAAAATACCACTGACGATGTATTGCGCGCGCCACAGCTGGGCCTCGGCCGCTAAGACTAAAGGCATACCGCTCGGCGTGATAAGCGAGGGAATGGGCCACGACTCCGAAACCACCACCCGTATATATCTCGCAAGCCTCGAATCGTCGGTTGTCGACAAAGCCAATTCCATAATCCTGAACAGCCTTTGAAGCCTCCCGCTCGGAGCGGCATTGCGACTCTCTTAATTAGAGATGCACACTTGAAATAAAAAGATGATTTGCAGGCTCAGACGCACATAGACACAAGCCGACAGGCAAACAATATTATAGCGAGGTTTTTAAAGAGTTGATTTTTCATACTTGTTTTGCGTATTAATCAAAAATATCGTAACTTATGCACCATAATTCCTCTCTAATTAAGAGAGTATGAGGCGGACGAGTGGCCAAAAGGCCTTCGGACGCGCTCCGCACACCTGGAATTATGCACTGTTGTTCAGAGCATTACATCGTCCATCCTGCATCCCGGCCCTATGCTTCACTGCTGGTCGGGTGAGGAGAAGAATTTCTCCGAAAAACGGGTGTGTAATTTTTTTCAGCATACGGCATGGCCACACCCTCCCCTCTCCTCGTCATCGACCTCGCCGAAATGCGCGATAGGCTTGCCGCCGGCAAAGCGGCGTCGTCAGCCCGCTACTATACGACGGCTCTTAAACGGCTTGAAGCTTTCAACGGCGAGCCCGTGCTTGACCTCTCGCGGCTCACGCCCGGCTATATCGCCGGATTCAGAGACTATCTGATTCGCGAAAAGATAGCCCCGACAACCGTGGCGCAGCTGCTACGATGCCTGAGAGCAGCTTTCAAGACCGTCTACGGACCCGAAAGGCGCGCCGAGTTCAAACGCGTATTTGCCGACGTCGAATCCGCAAACCCGAAAGCCACCCCGCGGCTGAGCACGGACGAGTTGCAGAAACTCGCCCTTGCAAATCTCGACGGCATCGAATTTCTGCAGAAAATCCGCGACGTGTTCATGCTCGCCTTCTACAGCGGAGGCCTGCCCCTCGAAAGGCTCAAAAAAGAGATTGCATCGCTCAAGACCCGAGGCGTGGACCAACAAATGCAGATTCTGCGGCAATTCCCGCTGAAACATCGCACGGAAGCCGAAGACTTCATCCGCAGTGTGAGCCCCGAAGCCTACGAGAAAGCCCTCGACACGATAGCCTACAAGCTGAGGCTCGCAGGCGGCCTCCGCCCCGAAGCGGCAGCGACATCATGGGTGGAAATCGCACGCGCACAAGGCATCTCCGACGATGTGGCGGCCGCCGCCGCAACTGATGAGACAAGCTTCAGGTGCAACCTCATAAAGAGAAACACGCCGACAGCCGAAATGGTTCGCCACACCCTCGAGCGCGTTGCTAACGCCATTGTCGACACCGTGCCCCGCTGGTACGTGATGCGTTGCCACGACGGCAGCCCGCAGGATACAGCCGAACGCATCCGCCGCGACGCCCTGCCCCGCGGCGACGCATTCTTTGACACCTTCACAGCCCCGGAAGGCGACACGCGGACCGACAAAGATCCCGACAAACGGATAATGGCAAAAATGCTTTTTTTCCACTGCACGCCCGACGTCGCCGCACACATCCGCAAAACCGTCGCCACAAGCGCCTACGTATTCACCCTTGCCGGATCCAAGACCCCGGCATTCATCCCCGACAACGAGATGCGCACGTTCATGTTCCTATGCAACGTCGGCGCCTCGACGATAGCCTACCACTTCCCCGCCTACGAGCCCAAAAACATCAAAGAACTGAAGGGCAAAACGGCCCGAATAACCGACGGCCACTTCGCCGGCACACGTTGCCTCGTCGAAAGCCTCGCCAAAGAGCGCTACAAAGTCGTTGTCAGAATCGCCGCCCTGGGCAACCTCAAGATAACAGCCGAGATTCCGGAAGAATTTCTGAGCTTCGAAAATGAATAAAACCATAGAGGCAAACTTCGCCGCCGCCTACCGCATCCCTGACTGCACGCGCCTCGACTACACCGATGTCGACGAAGCCGAGAGCGCATGTCGCCTGCTTGTGGCTCTGATGCAACGCACGCCCGCACATCGGCGGCGCGACGTCGCCGCGGCCGACAGCCGGGCCGTCGAGCGCGAAGCCAAGACGTGGCTCGAACGCATCGCTGTCGCCGCCCCCGCCCTGCACTGCCATCTGCGGCTCAAAGCTCTCGGAGGCTACGACACCCTCTATCGCCTCACCTACCCCTCCGCCCCCGTCGGCGCCGTTGCCACAGCCTGCCGCACCGACGCATTCGAAGCCCGGATTCGCGGCGACCTCCGCGTTGACGAAACCGAACTCGCCACAGCCCTCTCGGCCCCGGCGTGCGTCCCCGACGAGCGTCAGGCCCGATGGCTCGCCTCGACAACCGACAGCCTCATCCGCCGCCTCGCCCGCTACAGCGGCTTCCGCAGCATGCCGCTTGCCCAAGCCCTCAAAGCCGCCCGCTACCTCCTCGAACGCAACCTGCACGCATTCACCCCCTCGCAGGACGCATTCAAAGAGCGGCTGAGCCGCCTCTGCTTGGCTCAACTCACCAGCCTCGCCGACCTCGACTCGGCCACCCTCCAAAGCGCCTTGACATTTGTCCGCGCGGCCAAAAACCGCTTTATCGACGATAACACTGCCTTCCGTCTCGAGACCGAACTCCTCCACCGCCTCACCGACCGCGAAGACCTCCCCCCACTCGCCCGCGAAGCCCACACCCTCGACCTCGAATACCTCCTCAGCGACGAGAGTCAAATAGTTCAAAGACAGAAATTAAATCCGAAATAATGATTCCAAAAACAATTCACTACTGTTGGTTTGGCAAAAAACGCAAGCCTCGGAAAGTGCGCCAATGCATCAAAAGCTGGAAAAAGCACCTTCCCGGCTATGAAATCAAGGAATGGAACGAAAAAAACTTTGACGTGGAGACAAATTCATACGTCAGTGAAGCATATCGTTGCAAACGATATGCATTCGTTTCGGATTATGTACGTCTATACGCATTATTGACTGACGGTGGAATTTATATGGATACCGATGTAGAAGTACTTAGTTCGTTGGATAAATTTCTCATGGAAGAAGGCATCCTCGGTTTTGAGAGCAACGATGCTGTCTCAACCGGAATAATGGCCACGACCAAAGGTGCAAGATGGGTTCTTGATTTGCTAAACGATTATAAATCGCGCCATTTCATAAAGCCGGACGGTGAATTCGACTTGACAACCAACGTTCAGATTATTACAGCCTATTTACAACCCAAAGGACTCGTTCAAGATGGCTCATTCCAGAAAATAAGCGGAATCGCAAGTATATATCCCAGCGACTACTTCTGCCCGAAAGACTGGCGTACGGGAGAAATTAACCTTACGGAGCGTACACACACAATCCATCATTTTTCCGGAAGCTGGCTACCCGTAAACAACCTTCCATTCAAACAAAAAACGAAGGTATTTCTTTACCGGAAATTCCACAAAACGCTTCGTCTCATAAACATCGACGAGCAATATAACACGTGGCGCAATTCCCTTCGAAAATCCCGAACGCAGAAATGACTTCAACTCCAAAAGGCAGCAACCGGCAACTTGCCATAAATATGGCATCAGGCGTCGCTGTTTTTGTTCTTAACCTCTGTATAACTTTTTTCCTGACTCCATATATCGTTGAGAAATTAGGCACAGGGGCATACGGTTTCATTGGCCTGTCCAACACAATCATAGGCTATACATCGCTATTGACCGTGGCCATAAACGCTCTTGCAGGCCGATTTATAACCATCAGCGTGCACGAAGGCAATATCGAACAAGCAAACCGCTATCTATCTTCCGTCTTTTTTGCAAATGCCGGAATCAGTCTTATAATATTGGTCGGATTCAGTATCATGACCATTTTCCTTCAAGACATAATAAACATCCCTACAGAACTTGTTTCCGACGTAAAACTGATGTTTTTTATGTTTGTCATATCATCATGTATAGGGCTGATTTCGGGAGTAATAGGCGTAGGCACATTCATCCGCAACAGGCTTGATTTAGCCAATATAGCCAACATCATAGGCTCTGTCTTGCGCGCAGTTCTGATTCTATTGCTATTTGGGTTGCTGCCTCCTAAATTATGGTATTATGGCATAGCCGCTCTTGCCATGACGTCATATGCATTCCTACGTAATTATATTTTTTTACGTCGGCTGACGCCTGAACTACACATTCGGAAAATATACTTTAGATTCAAAGACTTATGCGAAGTAACATTAGCCGGTATGTGGACCATCATAACACGCATAAGCAGCATGTTAAGCCAAGGCTTCAACTTGCTATTAGCCAACCTGTTCATTAACGCGCATGCAATGGGTGTTCTTTCAATAGTATCGACCATCCCGAGCATAATAATCGGTTTTTTCGGCACAATCGTTGGGAATTTTTCGCCTGAATACATGCGTTTGTATGCACAAAAAGACATGAACGGCCTTCTTAGCTCTTTCAATCAAAGCCTGCGTATCAACGGTTTTCTAAGTGCTATACCCATAAGCATATGCTTTGCTTACGGAGATATATTCTATCACGTATGGCTTCCGACAGAAGATGCCGACTGGCTTTATACCCTTACGTGCCTTTCGCTCTTCGGGATGTCTTTCGCCCTTCCTCAGGAACCGTTATGGCAAATTTTCACCGTAACGAACAAAATACGCCGCTCTTCACTCAATCTACTATACAACAGTTGTGTGACATTTTCGATTGTCTTTTTATCAATGTTCATAGTCGACGGCGACCGCAATCGATTGCTAGTGCTGGCAGCAACAAGTTAGGTGGTCGGCGCATTCAGATGTCTCACCTTCCTGCCTTTCTACGGCGCAAAATGTCTTGACTTGCCACGCTTCACTTTTTATCCCCTGATTATAAGAAACACCATCAATCTGACACTTCTTACAGGCGTATCTTTGGCCCTTAAATGGCTTTTTCTTCCCGACAACTGGGCCGGACTCTTCATCGGAACTGTATTTACCTGTATCGCCGGGATGACAATTTCTTACAATACGGTATTACGACCTTCAGACCGGACTATGCTTAAAAACGTATTTAAAAGGAAACTTCACATCGCATGAACAACCATATCATCAATCTCTTTCACCGCATGCTCGGCAAATTTATGCGTCGGACAAGCAATCCGCGATTAAGTTTATGGCGAACGCTGTTTATGAATTTCTATTTCCTGCCATTTGAACAAGCCCGCAAATTTCCAATATATGTATATGGCAAGATGACAGTTCCTCGTCTGAACGGCAAAATAATAGTAAATACTCCGGCAAATGAATGCCGGAAAGGGATGATAAAACTTAATCTTACAGGAGAAGCTCCAACTTATCAAGGCGGCAATCTTGAAATATATTTAGCAAACGGGAAGATTATATTTGAAGGCGAAACAACATTCTTAAGCGGAAGCCACATCCTGATTTATGGCAACGGTACCCTTACTATTGGCAACAAAGCATATATCAGCAATATGGTAAACATTGCATGTTGCAACCGCATAACAATCGGCAATAGTTCAAGAGTAGGACACGAAGTCCAATTATTGGACACAAATTTCCATTTCACTTTCGGAGCTTCCAGAACAGTACGCCGCAACAGCGCACCTATTGAACTCGGACACCACTGCTGGATTGGAAACCGTGCGACAATCATGAAGGGCGTAACTCTTCATCCATACACGACCATATCTTCGAATTCGCTCGTAAACAAGTCCGTTACCGAACAGGAACGCTCACTTATCGGGGGGAGTCCGGCCAAACTGCTGAAACATCCTTTCTCACGAATTTTTAACCCGAAATGGGAAGGGAAATTATACTCCGCGTTCGAACTCAATCCAGACCTCAATGAACAGGTTGTTGAGGAACCATTATCAATGTACGACTAATAATATATCATGATTATACGTAGAATTCTTCGCGGGCTCTCTGCCAGACTGATGCTACATGTGAGCCGAACAAGGCTAAACTGGTGGCGCACAGCATTTGTAAATTTCTATTTTTTGCCATTCCATCAGGCAAAAAAGTTTCCAATATACGTGTACGGGAAACTGAAATTTTCTCGCTTCAACGGAAATATCGAAATCGACATGCCGCTGAACGAAATTGAAAAAGGGATGATTAAACTCAACCTGCGAGACGACAGTCCAACCCCACAGGGAGAACCGCTTGAAATCACTATTACTCAGGGCAAAATAATTTTCAAAGGCAAAACAGATATATATTCCGGAGGCAGATGGCTTATTTATGGCGACGGAGTTCTCACCATAGGCAAGAACGTCACCATAACGCCTATGACAACGATAGGATGCGCCCATAAAATTTCAATCGGCGACGGCTGTGTGTTCGGACCGCAATGCCAGCTTTTCGATACGGATTTTCATTTCACATTCGGAGCAGACATGAAAGTTCGTCCGGACTTTTCATCTGTCGTACTTGGTCCATATTGCTGGCTCGGTTCGAGAGTAAGCATTCTTAAAGACGTAATACTGCCGCCACATACAACCGTTGGCTCCAACTCGCTGGTTAACAGCGCAATAAATAGGGGGGTAAAAGAATACAGTCTTATCGCCGGAATGCCTGCACGTGTTATCAAGCATCCGTTTTATAGAATTTTCAACGCAAAATACGAATGTTTTCTTTACAATTATTTCAGAAACGACCCTGATGAAAAGGAATTCCAACTGACCGATTCTCTTGAAAAATATGACTGATACTTCCAAATATGACATCTCCATAATCATCCCCGTATACGGAGTTGAAGACTACATCGAAGAGTGCCTTAGATCGGTCATGGCCCAAAAAGCGGTCGACAAAATATCGGTCGAATGTATCGTTGTCGACGATTGCGGTCCGGACAAATCAATCGACATTGCCGAGCGCATTATTGACAGCTATAACGGCCCTATCGATTTTAAAATCATAAGACGCAAAAAAAACGGAGGCCTCTCCGCGGCTCGCAATTCAGGTATTCACGAAGCCGCCGGAGAATATCTATACTTCCTTGACTCCGATGACTATATATCGCCCGATTGCATCAGCCGGCTTTGGCAACTCGCCGAAGAACATCCCAAAGTTGAAATTGTATACGGAAAAACGGTGTGCGTGCCCGATCCTGAAGAAAAACGCACATACCTTGACTTAGCCAAATTCCATGCTCCTGCATATAGCAACGCCACGGCAACCGTACGGAAATACCATCTCCTTTTCCCGGAAATAGCATGTAACAGACTTATAAAAACCTCTTGGCTTAAAGATAACGAACTATATTTTACCGAAGGACTTATCAACGAAGATTTCGATTGGCATCTAAGAGCCCACTTTGCTGTTTGCTCCTACTCTATTTTGCTATATGGAGAAGCGACCTACCTGTATCGACAGCGGGAAAACTCCATAATGACATCCGATAAAGAAGAAGCCCGCCATAAAAGAAGGTCTCAGATTCTGAGAAATGTCGCAGCCGCTAATGCAAAATGGGATAATGCATTCTTCAAGTTCATCTGCAATCACCTTCTCTCTATAAAATTTGCAGATTACCTTCCTTATTCCCAATCCATATATCGAGAGGATTTTAACTTTTTTCAAAATTGCAGACAGGCATCGTTCTCGCACAAAATCATTTTATATTATCTAAATATGAATCGCCCGTTGATGCGTTATCGCATCCTGATGGCAGGGATAAAACTTTTAATAAAATGATGAGTTCTCCGAAATATAAAGTCTCTGTCATAATCGCTGTATATAATGCAGCGGACACTATTGATAGATGTGCCCGTAGCCTTTTCGGACAAACACTCGAAGATGTTGAATTTATATTTGTAGACGACTGTTCGCCCGACAAATCCATAGCAAATCTCAAGCAAACGGCCAAAGACTTTCCGCACAAACAGTTCAAAATAATCAGCCACAAAACGAATCAGGGGGTAGCCGCCGCCCGTACCACAGGCATGAAAGCCGCTCAAGGCAAATATATTATACATTGTGACCCCGATGACTGGATGGAACTCACAACACTTGAGCGCAGCTATGAAGCCGCAGAAAAATATAATACTGATATTCTTACATTCGGATACCGCGAAATTAAAAGAAACAGTACTGCCGAATATCGGCCAACCTTCGAAGGCTCCGGACTTGAAGCCCTCTTGAAATGGCAATTCTCATTTACGCTCTGGAACTGTTTAGTACGCCGAGATTTGATTGCCAAAAACGAAATATATCCTTTTGATGGAATAAATTCCGGCGAGGATACCAACGTCATGATGAGAGCATACGCTCTTTCTAAAAAAGTAAAAAGTATAAACGACATACTGTATAACTACGACCGAACGATTTCAGACTCCATAACTACCCAAAAATTCAAGATTAATTTTGAAAGAAATATCATTCCGAATATAAGCCGACTTGATATGTGGTTTAAAGAACACAATCTTCCGGATTCTATTATGCTCACATTCAAAGCAAAGATGAAAGGAGAAGTTTTGTTCCGCGACGGGATGCACAACGCCTCACTTGCAATCAAGATGTGGCCTGAAGCGAATACGTTATGGTGCAACATGCCGGAATACTCAACCACAACACGACTCATACTCAAAGCCGGGGTCATATGCCCACTTTTACTACAAATATATATACGCCTGCGCACTCATGGTAAATAACGACGCGCTTGTATCAATCATTGTGCCGACATATAATGCAGCACCCTATATAGCGAGCTGCATTGCGTCGTTGATGGCTCAAGACTACAGCAACATCGAAATCATCGTCGTTGACGACGGAAGCGATGACGGCACCGCCGAAAAAGCCGAAAACATCAACGACAGCCGAATAAGAGTGCTCCGCCTGCCCCACGTAGGCGTGAGCCGTGCTCGCAACGCAGGCTTAGAGGCCGCAAACGGTGAATACATCATCTTTATTGACGGCGACGACTTGGTCGAACCTCACCATCTGAGCACCCTCGTCGGCGGCCTCTCACCCAAAGCCGACTGCTCTATGATACAAATGCAGATTGACTTCATTGACGGCAGACCCTCGGAACTCGACCCTGTATGCAGTGCTATATATCACAACAACACTTATGTAGAAAAAGAGGATTTCGCCATCTTATTCGACAACTATCTTCTTTCGTCGCCTTGCAACAAAATATACAAAACAAGCATAATCAAGGATAACGACATAAGATTTGACGAAAAAATCTCTTACGCCGAAGACTTGGTGTTCAATCTTCAATATTTCCGACACATCAGCTGCGTGCGCATGATACCGGCGGCGACATATCATTACATCAAATATCCGACATCATCGACCGGCCGCTTCCACCTCAACACAGCCTACACACTCGGAAAAATCGAAATCGAGGCAGCAAAGACCATCACAAATCCGACCGAGGACTCAAAACTGATTTTTTTGAAACATATAATGTGGGGACTCGTGAACATATCCAACACCAAAAGCCCGCTTTCAAGCCGCGAAGCCACAAACGAAATCCGCCGGATTCTGCGCCTCCCGACCTACGACACCTCCCTCACCGCACTCCATCGACTCGGTATAAACAAAATTCTCGGGCTACTGCTCCGACTGAAATCGGCAAATTTGATATATCAGGCCTTACACCACCGATTTAGCAAATGACAACACGCAAACGCATTCTCTTTATCGACGGCCCCCTCGGCGGAGGCGGCGCCGAACGCGTGCTCATCGACCTCCTGCGCAACATCGACTACAGCCACTACGACGTAGACCTCGCCGTGATATGCCGCGGTGGCGCACTTATGGACGAAGTGCCCCCACAGGTGAACGTAATCGAATTGTGGGACGGATACACCACGGGCTACAAAATTGCCACACGCCTCTCCATGTGGTTCCGCTGCAACCGCCTGCTCTCGCGCAAGATGAACGGCCCCAAACTCCGTCGCGACTACGACCTCGAAATATCCTTCCTCGAAGGCATGCCCACAAAACTCGGCGCCCTGCGCACCACCGCGGCAAAAAAAGCCGCTTGGGTCCACGCCGACCTTGACTTCCACCGTTACGAAGCCGGACAATTCTTTCCGGGCGAAGAAATAGCCGCATACAACAATATGGACTACGTAGTGAACGTATCGCAATACTGCGAAGACGCGTTCAGACGCCGCTTCCCGGAATGTACGTCAGAAATGCGCGTAATCTACAACCCTATCGACCGCGATAAAATCATACGCATGGCCGGCGAAGCGCGTAAGCACGACTCGTTTACGGTAGTAACCGTCGGACGCCTCACCGAGCCCAAAAAACCCGAGCGCTTTCTCGATGTGGCCCGGCTTGCCAAAGAGGCCGGCTTGGACATTAAATTCAAATGGGTGGGCGACGGCTCCTTGCGCGACGCCCTGCTCGAACGCACAAAAGCCCTCGGACTTGAAGACTGCGTGGAATTCACCGGCTTCCAAAAGAACCCCTTCCCGCACATAGCCTCGGCCGACGTCCTGATGGTGACATCAAACTACGAGGGCTTCTGCCTCGTCATCCCCGAAGCCATGTGTCTCGGAGTGCCCGTCATCTCAACCCGCACGGCAGGCCCCTCGGAAATCATCGGCAACAACGAATACGGCATCCTCACCGACTTTTCAGCCCCATCGCTATTCGAGGCCTTGAAAGACCTTTATGACAAGCCTGAAAAGAGAGAAAAGCTGGCCCGCACCGCCGCCCGTCGCCCCGACGACTACTCCGTCAACAATTGTATAAATGCAATAGCTGACCTGACAATATGAAACCAAGCATACTCTTCATCATAAGCAATCTCGGCGAGGGCGGCGTGTCGAAAAGCATCGTCAACCTGCTCAACCTCATCGACCGCAAGCGCTTCGACATCTCTCTGCTTATCTGCGGCGACGGCGCAAACCTGCTGGAGCCCCTCCTCCCCGACGGAATTACCGTTATCCGCCACAGGCGCATTGCCCGGCTCTTTGCCGGCCCGTCAGGGCTCTTACCGCTACTCCAAGAAGGCGCTTTCGCCGCATTCGTCGGCTCTTGTGCGCGCCTCCTGCTCTCGCGCTTCGACAAAGCCAAAGCCGGCACGCTTTTGGCGCGGCTTATGCCGGCGATTGAAGGCGAATTCGACGTCATCGTCGACTACAACGGCCAGCAACAGCTTTATTACATGATTGACAAGCTGAAAGCGCGCAAAAAATATACATTCTTCCACAGCGACTATGCCAAATGGCCTTATTACTACATGGCCGACAAACGGTATTTTCCCAAAGCCGACGGCATCTTCACTATCTCGGAAATCTGCGCAGCTTCGCTGAGAGCGTTTTTCCCTGATGAAGCGCATAAAATCCAAGTTATCCCAAATCTATCCTCGCCCGAGCTGATTCACAAACTTGCCCGCGAAGAAGCGCCGGAAATGAATGTCAGCGCACTCCGCCTGATTACCGTCGGTCATATCAGCAAAAACAAAGGCTCCGACCTCGCCCTGAAAGCCGCCAAAATAATGAAAGACAAAGGAATGAACTTCCATTGGTTCTTTATCGGAAAAGATTCTGGCGATATGGATTACAAATCCTTGATTAAAGAACTTGGCCTTGACGAAAACATCACATTTCTCGGTCTGCGCCGAAACCCGTACGCCTACACCTCGCGGGCTGATATATTCGTCCATCCGTCGCTGTTCGAGGGGCGTTCGATAGCCCTCGACGAAGCCAAGATACTGGCCAAGCCCGTGGTTGTGACAAACTTCTCGACCGTAAACGACCAGTTCACCAACGGCGTAAACGCTACAATCGTGGAAATGACGCCCGAGGCAATTGCAGAAGGGATACGCACACTCGCCGAGAACCCCGCTCTGCAACGCAGCTATATCGAACGGCTGAAATCCGAGACCCCGGACAACGACGCCCAACTTGCAAATATCTACCGATTACTCTCTAAGATGTAAACAATTATGAAAAAAATAACGCAACACTACTATTGGCTTGACACAATCCGTGCTTTTGCTGCTATATTAGTTCTTCTCGTTCACGTCAGAGGGGAAATGTTTGAATATTACGTAAATCTTTTACCATCATCACAAAATCTCCTGACTATATTATTTTATTTCATCTGCGGGAACGGTCTTTTCGGAGTCATTCTATTCTTTATACTATCAGGATTTCTTGTCGGCGGCATCAATATTCAACGATTTAAAACCGGACAACTTTCTCTGAGAAAATTTTTATTTGACCGCATATTC
The DNA here is from genome assembly GCA_910584905.1 of uncultured Muribaculaceae bacterium. Lineage (GTDB taxonomy): Bacteria > Bacteroidota > Bacteroidia > Bacteroidales > Muribaculaceae > CAG-873. The sequence continues at coordinate 4,205 of CAJUCQ010000021.1, read as the reverse complement.
AGAATCGGAGTACCGCTCACCGGCGCAATATTACTTATAATCCTGACAAATACACTCCTTGGGCTACATGTCAACTGGGGGCAATTAGCCGGACAATACGTCGGACTTCAATTCATCGTTGGTGATGCAGGAGGCGTTTTTTGGACCCTGGCTTATGAAATATGGTTCTATATCATACTGTTTACCGGCTTTTTGTTTTTCAGGAAAAAGGGAACGTCGATGATTTGGGGGCTGATTTTATTTTGTGTATCAGGATGGATGCTATCACAACTAAATGTGTTATGGTTTTTCTGTATTTTCATCGGATTGGCCGCATTCTATCTCAAAGACTACAAAATAAAGCCTAAAAACCTTGCTTTAACCGCTTTGATTGGCATCCTTGCTTTTGGAGCGGGCATGTTCTCCCATCAAAATTCAAACATCACAATCTGGAATGTATTTCCGCCTGAGACAGGCATAATAATGCGAATTATAATATTCGGCACATTGGCCATTCTCATATCGCAAGCAGTCAATCATGTTCCATCGGGCAAGATTCAAAAAGCAATTTCATTTTGCGGAGACAAACTTGCAAAATTCAGTTATTCGTTATTCCTGACTCATTATCAATTAATAAAAATTTGGATGAAATACGGACACAAATTTAACGAGTTAAACTTTAAAACTTTTTCAATTTTTATCGTGTTCTGCCTTGGTTGCATAATCTTCGCCTATATATTTCATCTCATATTTGAAAAGAATACTAAGAAGATTCAGTCTTCAGCTGAACGCATGTTCCATAAAATGACATCAACCAAATCATGAATCTGACTCCACAGCTTCTTGAATTTCTCCAATGGTACAATCAGACGAAATTTATAGTTGTCGTCGTAAGTATAATCGGAGCTTTTTTTGCCCTTACATTACCGGTAAATAAGAAAAATCACACATTTTTCTTTGCTACCGCATATGCAGCCTTGATGATATTCCGTCTTGGATGTAATCCCGTAGGATGGACTACTTATGGCGACCGTATGGCATATGCAACCGGTTTTTTATCAATCAAACACAATGGCTACGACTTTATGCTTGAAGGTAAAGATCCGATGTGGGGCCTTATTTCAAATATATGCGCTCCATTTTGCGATGTAGAATTATACCTAATTGTATTAGCCATAATATACATAACCATCTATTTTTTTGCATGTCAGAGGTTTGCAAAAGGCAATATCTTATGGCTTCTGCTTGTCACGGTGGCCAGCATGGGGTTCACGTCATACGGGGTCAACACATTGCGCGCCGGCATCGCGATAAGCGGCATTTTCTTAGGTTTGTCTTTCCATCGCCGCCCTATAATAATGTACTCCCTTTTTGCAATATCTGTACTGACGCATTTTTCCATGTCAATTCCGATATGTATGATTTTAATAAGTAAATATTATAACAAAACCTCGTTGTATATTAAACTTTGGCTTCTTGCCGTGCCTATCGGACTTATAGCCGGTTCAATCTTCAATTCCTTCTTATCCACCATAGTCGATGATTCACGCACATCTTATCTCACAACTCAAAATACATTGTATCAGCAGGGCTTCAGATGGGACTTTATCATATATTCTTTCATTCCCATTATTGTAGGTTATTATTACACAGCAAAGAAAAATTATAAGAATCGTCTCTATCAGCAGATTTTAAATGCTTACATCCTCACGAACTCATTCTGGGTGCTCGTTATCCGCGCCAACTTCACGGACCGTTTCGCATACCTGTCGTGGTTCATGATGCCGATTGTCCTCGTATATCCCCTCCTTCAGCGCGACGCCCCGGTTAAACGGCCCAACTACTGGCTTGCGATTATACTCCTCGGCGAAGCCGCATTCAAGATGATATAACCCCCCTCCTCCCGCACGATTGCCATGGCATTTCTCACCGTATTTACGCCGGTCTACAACCGCGCGTACATTATAACAAAACTCTACGACAGCCTGTGCAGGCAGACCTGCGACGACTTTGAATGGCTTGTCGTCGACGACGGCTCGACCGACAACATCGACGAGCTGATGGAAAAATTCATTGCCGACGGAAAAGTCCGAATCCGCTACTTCAAACAGGCCAACGGCGGTAAACACCGCGCCATCAACCGAGGCGTGAGCGAGGCGTCGGGGCGAATGTTCTTTATCGTCGACTCCGACGACCACCTCACCGACAAGGCCGTCGAATGGGCTATCGGAAAATCACGCGAGATTATCGACAACCCGGATTTCGCCGGCATTTCAGGTCTGCGCATCAAACCCGACGGCTCTAAAATCGGGGGCGAAAACGATTTCTCCATAATTGACGCCGACGCCATCGAGATTCGCACCCGCTACGGTGTCACCGGCGACCTCGCCGAAATATACAAGACCGACGTCCTGCGCCGTTTTCCATTCCCCGAATTCCCCGGAGAGAAGTTCTGCTCCGAAGGCCTGATATGGAATCGCATTGCCATGACCGGAGCGCGCCTGCGCTACTGCTACGAAGGAATATACGTCTGTGAATATCTCGGCGACGGCCTCACCGCCGGGCGCGTAAAATGTCGCCGCGAAAGCCCTGAGTATTCGATGCTCCTGTATGCCGAAGCCCTGAAAAATCCCGCTATTTCACTCAAAACCAAGATAAAATACGCCATCCTCTTCTGGCGCTATGGCGAAAAGTCGAAAAAGAGCTTTTTCTCAAAAGCAAAAATGATTCACCCGATTTATCTGACGCTCGCGCCGGCCGGCATTATAATCCGAAAATTAAAACGATGATACCCAAAATTATCCACTACATCTGGTTCGGCGACAAACCATTCCCCAAAAAAGTTGAAGAATGCATCCGAAGCTGGGAAAAATATCTGCCCGACTACGAATTCAAGCTTTGGAATGAAAAGACTTTCGACATCGATGCGTCCATTCCCTTTGTCAAAGAAGCTTACGAGCACCGCAAATATGCTTTCGTATCGGATTACGTGCGCCTGTGGGCCCTCTACAACTACGGCGGCATATACCTCGATACCGACATCGAAGTCCTCAAACCCTTTGACAACGAATTCCTCTCCGCGCGCTGTGTTCTCGGAACCGACGACGGCGGCTACCTCACGGCTCTGATGATGGCCGAAAAAGGCCACCCCTTTATCAAGGAATGCATGGACGCCTTCAACCGCCGTTCGTTCGTGATGAAAGACGGCAAACTCGACATGGAAGTGAACAACACCTCCATGCAGGATATATTGGCGTCATACGGCTATAAAGTCGAAAACACACTCCGCAAACTCAATGAAGGCATTGTCGTCTACCCCGATGATTTCTTCCATGTAAGGTCTCTTGTTTCGGGCAAACTCAACATCACCCGCAACTCTTATGCGATTCACTGGCATACAATCACGTGGGTATCGCCCAAAACGCGCTTTATCAACTTCGTGCGCATCAACATCATCGTCCCTCTGCTTGGCAACACCCTCTATTCAAGACTTACAAAAAAAGTAAAAAATGGCAAATCCTCCATATAGAGTCCTTCAGGTTGTCGCTAAAATGAACCGTGGAGGCACCGAGACAATGCTCATGAACCACTATAGGGCATTGGATCGCACACAAGTGCAGTTCGACTTCTTGGTCCACTATCCCGACAAAGGCGACTACGACGACGAAATCAAGAGCCTCGGAGGACGCATATTCCATGCTCCCGCCATACGCCCGTGGACATATCCGGTCTATTTCGCTTGGCTTGACAAATTCTTTAAAGAACACGCCTCGGAATATTGCGCCGTCCACGGACATATTCAGGAAAACACCGGCTTCGCCCTCCGCTATGCCAAGAAATACGGCATCGAAAACAGGCTAAGCTCAAGCCACATCGCAACCTCGCGCCTTGACTACAAATATATATTCCGCCTGTATGCGCAAATATATTTGAACAAAAACGTCACAACCCGACTCGCCTGCGGAGTTGATGCCGGGCGGCATCTTTACGGGCGCAAGAACTTCACAGTGTTCAAAAATGCCGTTTCCACTGAAAAATTCATCTACAATCCCGATATCCGCAAAAAAAAGAGAGATGAGCTTGGCATCGACGAAAACACATTCCTTATTATTACTGTCCGCTAAACCATAAAACGTCGAGTCCAACTTCTTGAATGGCAGAAGTTGGGCATACTTCATGTATAAGATAAGCCCCCTCAGCAGTTTTCAGTATTGTCGGGCGACGAT
>CAJUCQ010000020.1 GCA_910584905.1 uncultured Muribaculaceae bacterium | reverse complement strand
CTTTGCTTTGCTTTGCTTTGCTTTGCTTTGCTTTGCTTTGCTTTGCTTTGCTTTGCTTTGCTTTGCTTTGCTTTCGGAGGTGTTTCCCTCTCAATTGCGGTGCAAAGTTACGACGTTTTTTTTTATTCTCCAAATTTTTTTGAAGTTTTTTTACCGAAAAATAATCCGTTTTTCCTATAATCTTGTTTAACAATATGTTTTACACTGCATTATGCAAGGGCGTTTTTTTTTGACTTTTATTGAATTTTCGGGGGCGGCCGGCAGGATGAGTTTCCGGGGCGACGGGGAGGTGGAGGTGATGCGACGGCGAGTTGCCGTGGGGGTTATATGTTATTTTTACGAAAACTCGCGGGTAAATAATTTGTTTTTTAAAAATAAATATGTAATTTTGCGATGCGAACAAGGCGAAAGCCGCGAGGCGTGTCGCTTGGTTTGCGTCCAAGCACTAATATAAGGAACATTTCTAATCCCCGCATCTCCGGCCGCACGCACTACGGTGTGTAATCTGAAATGCCGCAGACTTATATTGCAGCAACGGCCTTTAAGGAGGCTTCACCCCCACGCTATTTTTCAACTCACAATCGACTCCAACTACTTCCGAGCCGGATTTTTGCGAGGACAATCCCCCCCATTGACACAATGTATAATATCTCACAACTGACTGAGATGCCGGACGAGACTTTGGCCGGCGTGGCCAAAGAACTTGGCATCAAGAAAATCGACCTTAACAACCGCGAGGCTTTAATATTCAAAATTATTGACGAACAAGCTCTTGCGGATGTTGCGGCTGCTCCTGCGCGTAAGAAATCGACGCGTTCGGAGGGTGATTCGCCGGCAAAAAAGCGCACCCGCAAGAAGCCGGAAGCAACCGAGGCCCAGTCAAAGGCTCCGGCGGAGCCGACTGACGGCCAACCCGGCGGCTCGCGCGTCAAAGCGGCGGCAGAAGCCACGCATTCGTCAATCACGGCAAAGGACTCCGGCGCACGCACGAAAACGGGCGACATCGAGCAAGGCGGGAGCGACGGCGCTGAAAATCAACTTGCGCATGAAGCTGACCGGGGCGCCGCTCCCGAGCCTCCAAAGCGTCGAGGACGTCCGCGCAAAGCGGAGGTCGCGTCGGAGCAAGCGGCTGCTGATGCCAATCCGTCGGAGCTTGCTTCGAATGGGGGCATTCGTCTTTTAAATGCTGCCACCCCTGAGGAATCTATGGCTGAGTCCGGCCCTTCGGATATGATAATGCGCCATGGCGATAACACGGCGAACGAAAATCCTGAATCAACCGAAGGCCACGGCGAGGGTCAAAACTCCAACGGCACCTCTGAAAAGCCCGAAAAAACCAACAGCGCCGATAGCGAGCCAATTGCAAGTGTTCATAGCCAACCTTCAATCAAGAAAGAAACTCCGGGGCTGGGGTCGTTCTTCCCGCGGAGCGAGGGGCGCAAGTTTGTGCCCCGTGCACAGCGTCTCCGCGAGGACGGTATGCTTCCGAGCATTGACACTCCTCCATTGGCAGTAGCCGTTCCGGCGCCTGATTCGACGGAGGCCGAGGTCAACGATGTCGCGCCGGTTCAATCCAAGAACAAGAAAAAGAAATCGCAACCGGCGACTATCAAGGCCGCCATGCAGCAGGCTCCGCGATATGACTTCGACAATATTCTTACGGCAAGCGGTGTTCTTGAAATCGAGAACGGCAATCAGGGCTTCCTTCGTTCGGCGGATTTCAATTATCTTGCGTCGCCTGATGATATCCTTGTGACGCAACAGCAAATCAAGGCTTACGGGCTTAAGGCCGGCGATGTTGTCGAGGCAACTATCCGTCCGCCCCGCGAGAACGAGAAGTATTTTCCGCTTGTCGAGGTGAAGAAGGTCAACGGGCGTTCGCTTGAGTTTATCCGCGACCGTGTCCCCTTTGAGCACCTGACGCCTCTTTTCCCGGACGAGAAATTCGATCTTACGTCGGGACGTACGTGTACGCTTTCGACACGTGTGGTCGATATGTTCGCTCCTATCGGCAAGGGCCAGCGAGCGCTCATCGTGGCTCCGCCCAAGACGGGCAAGACCATCCTTCTGAAAGACATAGCCAATGCCATAGCGGAGAATCATCCTGAAGCCTACATCATGATTCTGCTCATCGACGAGCGCCCGGAAGAGGTTACAGACATGCAACGGAGCGTTAACGCCCAAGTCATAGCGTCGACCTTCGACGAGCCGGCGGAGCGCCACGTTAAAATAGCGGGCATCGTACTGGAGAAGGCCAAGCGGATGGTCGAATGCGGCCACGACGTGGTGATTCTTCTTGACTCGATTACGCGTCTCGCGCGCGCATACAATACTGTGGCGCCGGGGTCGGGGAAAATCCTGTCGGGCGGCGTTGACGCCAACGCTCTTCAGAAGCCCAAGCGCTTCTTCGGCGCAGCGCGCAATATCGAGGGCGGCGGCTCGCTGACGATTATCGCTACAGCACTTACGGAAACGAGTTCGAAAATGGACGAGGTGATTTTCGAGGAGTTCAAGGGCACCGGCAACATGGAGCTGCAGCTGAACCGCACTCTTGCCAACAAGCGCCTGTTCCCGGCCGTAGACATCATGGCATCGAGCACTCGACGCGACGACCTTTTGCTGGACTCGGAGACGCTCAACCGCATGTGGATTCTGCGGAGATTCCTGTCGGACCGCATGCCTATCGAAGCGATGGAATTTATCCGCGACCGCATGGAGCGGACGAAAGACAACGCCGAGCTTCTGCGCACTATGAGCGAATAACCCTGCCGGACAGCAATCTATTACCAATAACAGAATATGAAAACAATCAAGACCATAGCCTTGTCGGCGAGCATAGCCGCCGCAGGCATCCTTACACCATCAGTCATGGCAACAGACAATCCGTTTTTCCAACCGTTCGACGGTCCACATTCGACGACGCCTTTCTCGAAAATCGAGAACAGCCAGTGGGAGCCGGCAATAGACCGCGGCATCGAGCTTGCCCGCGCCGAAGTCGAGGCCATCACAGCGCAGACGTCGGCACCGACCTTCGAAAATACGATTGTGGCTCTCGAGCGCACCGGGAGCGACCTCAACCGCGTGCTCAATGTGTTCTACCCTCTTCTTTCGGCGAATGCCGACGACGAGATGATGCAGATTTCACTGCGCGCGTCGGGTAAGCTGAGCGACTATTCGACGTCTATCATCCTCAACGAGGGCCTTTGGCAGCGCGTAAAGGCTGTCTATGACGACAAGTCACAGTGGGCCGGTCTCAACGCCGAGGATTCGATGCTGATACAAAAGACCTACGATTCGTTCGCGCTGTCCGGAGCGACACTTCAGGGAACCGACCGCGAGCGCTTTAAGGCGCTCATGAGCGAGCTTTCGGAGCTGACGACCACCTTCGGGCAGAATGTACTCCGCGAGGTCGGCAACTATGAGCTTATCCTCGACGCCTCGGATCTCGAGGGGCTTCCCGAAAGTTCGATTGTCGCCGCTGCCGAAAGCGCCAAAGCCAAGGGCATGGACGGCAAATACCGCTTCGGGATGGACCAGCCGACCTACATGGCATTCATGAAATATTCTTCGCGCGCAGACCTTCGCGAAAAGATGTATCGCCTCTATTCGGCGCGCAACACCAAGGGAGAATACGACAACACGTCTATCCTCAAGCGCATCGCCGAACTTCGCCTCGAATCGGCCAAGCTTCTCGGCTCCAAAAACTATGCGACGCAGAACCTGAAACGCACGATGGCCGGAACTCCCGAAGCGGTCTATGACCTTCTGGACCGCCTCCGCGATGCATATACGCCTGCCGCCCGAGCCGAGATGGCCGAGCTGACGGAGTTTGCATCCAAGACCGAAGGACACGCCGTGGAACTTAAGCCGTGGGACTACTCCTATTATTCCAACAAGCTCAAGGCGGCCAAATATTCGTTTGATGAGGAGGCTCTTCGCCCCTACTTCGAGCTTAACAACACAATCAAGGGTGTTTTCGGGCTTGCAACCAAACTCTATGGCCTGCAATTCACGGAGAATCCCGCCATCGAGGTGTATCATCCCGACGTTAAAGCCTTCGACGTGACTGACGAGACCGGCGCGTTTGTCGGCGTGATTTATACGGACTTCTTCCCCCGCGAATCGAAGCGCCCGGGCGCATGGATGACCGGCTTCAAAGACCAGTATATCGACAATGACGGGACGAACTCTCGCCCGCAGGTGTCGATAGTGATGAACTTCACCAAACCCACAGCCGACAAGCCTTCGCTGCTCACGCCTTACGAAGTCGAGACTTTCCTCCACGAGTTCGGCCATGCTCTCCACGGGCTTCTTGCCGACACGAAGTATGCATCCATGAGCGGCACGGCAGTGTATCGCGACTTTGTGGAGCTTCCGTCGCAGTTCAACGAGAACTATCTGACTGAAAAAGAATTCCTCGACGGTTTTGCACGCCACTATGAGACCGGCGCTCCCATTCCTCAAGAGCTTGTTGACCGCCTGATTGCTTCGTCGCAGTATGGCGCGGCTTATGCATGCCTCCGCCAGCTTGCTTTCGGTTATCTCGATATGGCTTTCCACACAATCGAGGCGCCGATTGATGATGTGACAGCATTCGAACGCGCGGCCACGGCGAGCGTGCAACTCTTCGCCCCTGTCGACGGGACGGCAACAGCGCCTCAGTTCAGCCACATTTTCTCCGGCGGCTATGCCGCGGGCTATTACAGCTACAAGTGGGCCGAGGTACTCGACGCCGATGCATTCGCGCATTTTAAAAAGCACGGCATTTTCGACCGCGCCACCGCTGATTCGTTCCGAAAGAATGTGCTGACACGCGGCGGCACCGAGGACCCGGCCGTGCTTTATCGCCGTTTCCGCGGACAGGACCCGACAATTGATGCTCTTCTGATGCGCGACGGCATCAAGAAGGCGCCGGAACATAAGCTTCCCGAGCAGGCCAAGGACTGACGGAAACTGACTATTACCGTATCCGAAAGAGGTTGTGTTTTACGACACGGCCTCTTTTTGTTATAAGAGCTGACGGACGCGAGAGTGTAATTATAAATATACTGTCGAATTGTACAACCGTCCGCGACAGCAGGTATAGCTTAAAAAAATAGCCGTCCGGATTTTGGGCGGCTATTTTAGTGAGGGTTTCCAGCGGTCGGGAAGCAGGTCGCGGTATTTTTCGATCGGG
>CAJUCQ010000019.1 GCA_910584905.1 uncultured Muribaculaceae bacterium | reverse complement strand
TTTTCTGACCGTCTGGCGTTTGCGTCCGAAAGGGTACTGCGTCTGGGCACAGTTTCTATACCGACATGACGGAGTTTACGGACCTCGGCAGTCATAGATGTCTCTATCTCACGCAATGAATCGAAGCGTTGGATTACGGCATAGAGCATCGTGAGCAGATGCGTATAGCCATCAAAGCTCTTCACATACTTCTCTCCGCCGTGTTTTCGGCTGATTCGTACAATTTTTTCGCGGTCAAGTGATTTTATTAGCTGACCATATATCGGCTGTCCGAAGAAATTACTATTTTTGCCCATGGTTATCTATGTTTTGTCGCAAAAGCAAAGTAACCATTTAGGGCTGACTCCTGCAATAGGTGCCAGCCCTAATTTTTCATCCGCTCAAAAAATGTTTAGCGGACAGTAATAATTCCTTATAGGCAACGTAGGGCGTTTTTGTCCCCAAAAAAACCACTCCTTCATAATCCGGCTTTTTGCCGACTATGCAAAAACAAATCCCGACGCCCGTCTTGCGCTGGCCGGAACAGGGCCGCTGATGCAGAACATGATTGAACTCGCCGGAGAATTAAACATTTCCGACAAAATTTTATTCTTGGGGTCGAGGTCGGATGTCAATGAACTCCTGCAGGCTTTGGACCTGTTTTTCATGCCCTCGCTTTACGAAGGATTGCCGGTGAGCGTGGTGGAGGCTCAGGCCGCCGACCTCCCATGCCTGCTCGCCGACACCATCGACAAGCAGACCGACATAAGCGGAAACTGCTCATTTTTACCGATTAAAGCACCGGCGGAGGCTTGGTTTCAAAAATTTGAAACGGCAAGACTCCATAAACGGCGCGATAGACGCCAAACAATCATCGAAGCCGGTTACGACGTTGCAAACAACCTCAAAGTCTTATTACCCCTTTACGGAATCAACGCATAATGAGAATCCTCTTTGTCACCACCACCCTCGGCACCCGAGGAGGCATCCAACGCGTCACGACCGTGAAAGCCAATCAATTTGCCGAAATACCCGGCAATGAAGTGGCAATTGCGTTTTCCGACCGCCTCGGCTGGCCCGAAAACGCAATCCATCCCCTCTCGCCCAAAGTGCGCGTATTCGATATGGATAGTCCGTTCTGGGACCGCGAGCCCAAGCGATTCGACATTCTATGGCGCTTCCCGGCCAAAGCCCTCAGACTAAGAAGCAAAATAAAAGAGGTTGTCGACGAATTCAAGCCCGACGTCGTAATATCCACCGGACAATTCGAAAAATATATAATCCCATTCGTCAGGATATTCAACCGGAAATACATAACCGTCAGGGAATATCACTTCTCCAGCGACTACCGCCAGCTCGAACAGTTTACCCGACACGGCAAGGTGACATGGAAGCCTCGGCTGATTAATTTCTTCGAAAACACCCTTGTGTCGCGTTTGTTCGACGGCAACTTCCTGTTGACTCGACAAGACAAAGACGAACACTTCAAAAACGCCGGTCGATTCGACTTCATGTGGAATCCAAGTTCTTTCGAAATTATTGATAAAATCGATTTCTCGCAGAAATCAAAAACCGTCCTTGCCGCCGGACGCCTCACCGACCAGAAAAACTTCAAGGAACTTCTTAAAATATGGGCCGTTACCGACCGCGCCGACTGGCGCCTGCGCATCATCGGCGACGGCGAACATAAAGAGGACTTGAAGGCTCTCGCCGTCAAACTCGGAATCGCCGACAGCGTCGAAATTGCAGGCTATTCCAACGCCGTGCAGCAAGAAATGAATTCCGCGTCGATATTCGTCGGCACAAGCCGCTTTGAAGGTTTCATGCTCGTCATCGTCGAAGCCATGTCGCAGGGTTGCGTGCCGGTAAGCTTCAAAACGCCGTATGGCCCTGCCGACATCATTGAGGACGGCAAAAACGGATTCCTCACCGAGATGCACGACGACAGCACCTTCGCCCGAAAACTCTCCGAACTGATTGCCGACGAAAACCTCCGCCGCCGAATGGCCGAGGCTGCTCGCATCCGCGCAAAAGAATTCGACGTAACCGCCATCTGCCGACAATGGATGGATAAATATGCCGCTCTTCTGCTAAAGAAATGACACGCCAAGAATCTCAAATCATCAAAGGGATAGCCATCCTTTTGATGATTTTTCTCCATCTTTTCAACTCCCCGGCAAGAGCGGCCCTCTGCCACAATCTCATTTATATCGACAACATGCCGCTTGTTTTATTTCTTACCCGGGCGGCAAATCCTGTGGCTTTCTTCCTGATTATTGCCGGATACGGACTTTATAAAGTTTATGCCAAAGGCGACAAAAGACGCCTTACTCGACTTCTAAAACTTTTTATCCACTATTGGATTACGCTACTTGTCTTTTTGCCTCTCGCATACGCCTTGCGGCGCGAAAACTTTTCTTGGACATTTACGTCCATGCTGGAAAACCTCAGCGCATACAACCCGACCTATAACCCTGAAATGTGGTTTCTGCTCCCCTACGTTATATTGTCGGCTGCCGCGCCTTGGCTATTCAGAATCACAAAAAACATCCCTTGCAGATACGTCGTCATCGCGGCTCTGCTCATTCACCTCGCCACATCTTATATGCTGAGCCGCTATGGCTCTACGATAATATACCCGAACAGATGGCTCTACAACATATTTGTGGTCTTTCATTTTCTGCTGAATTTCATGCTCGGCGCAATGTCCGCCCGATACGGATTCTTTGAAAAGCTTAAAGCAAAATTTCATAAATTAAGATATATATATATATATATCGTTATTTTAGTTGTAATTCAATGCAGCTTCCGGTACAACTTCTTCTATGCCTTCATTATGATTTCCCTGATTAACCTCGCACGGATGCCCCGCCGGCTCCGTAGCACATTGGAAAAATTAGGTAATCAATCAATGGACATGTGGATGGTTCATTCATGGCTGGCCCTATATCTGTTCATGGATTTATTCTACTCGCTCTCGTATCCTATTGTCATCTTCTCCGCAACAGTTGTAGCAAGTTACCTTGTAGCCCTTTTGATAAACCGCATAGCCAAGCCGGTGGAATCACTCATCCTCACAAAAACCGAAATCAAATCGAAACCAATTTTGTAATGGCCTCATCCAAAATCATCCGCACAAGCACCGTCCCTTCCTCGCTGAACACCTTCTGCCGCGGACTCCTGAGCGAACTCCGCGACGACGAAGGCTACGAGGTCATTGCCATCGCTTCGCCCGGCGAGGCCCTCGACGAAGTCAGCCGCCGCGAAGGCGTGCGCACGATTGCCGTCGCGATGGAACGCCGAATGGCTCCGCTTAAAGACCTCAAGAGTCTCTTCAGGCTTATCAAGGTATTCCGCCGCGAAAAACCGGCGATGGTCCACTCAATCACTCCAAAAGCCGGGCTTCTCTCGATGCTCGCCGCTTGGATTTGCCGAGTGCCCGTCAGAATCCACACATTCACCGGACTCGTATTCCCCACAGCCACCGGCCTGACACAAAAAATACTGATTTTCACCGACCGTCTCACCTGCGCCTGCGCCACACATATCGTGCCCGAAGGAAAAGGCGTCAAAGCCGACCTCGAAAACTTCCGGATCACACGCAAACCCCTGCGCGTCCTCGGCCACGGAAACATCCGGGGCATCGACCTCGCTCACTACGACCGTACCCCCGAGGTCATGAAAAACGCACTGAAAATCCGCAAGGACGGCGTATTCACATTCCTGTTCATCGGACGCCTCGTCCGCGACAAAGGCATCAACGAGCTCGTCAGTGCATTCCGACGCCTCAACGCCGAAATCCCCGCAACGCGTCTCATCCTCGTCGGTCGCAAAGAACAGGACCTCGACCCCCTGCCCGCCGAAACACTCGCCGAAATCGACCGCAACCCTGCAATCGAAGCCCCCGGCCCGACAAGCGACGTGCGCCCGTGGCTCGCCGCTTCCGACGCCTTCGTCTTCCCATCATACCGCGAAGGATTCCCCAACGTGGTCATCGAAGCCGGAGCAATGAGCCTGCCGTCGATTGTCACCGACATCAACGGCTCCCGCGAAATAATCATCGACGGCAAAAACGGCGTCATAGTCCCTCCCCGCGACGAAGACTCCCTCTATAGCCAAATGAAAGCCTTCGCCACATCTCCAGACGCGCTCGCGGGCATGGCCCGCGAAAGCCGCCCCCTTATCGCATCTCGCTTCGAACAATCATACGTCCGCAAGTGCCTCAAGGAATACTACAAAGAGGTCATTTCATCAGTAGAATAAACCCGTCATGCTCTTCAATTCTTTTGAATTTCTGATTTTTCTGCCGATTGTATTCGCCATTTACTGGCTCGGCAGGAAAAACCTCCTCGGAAACAACATCATCGTCGTTGCCGCAAGCTACCTCTTCTACGGATGGTGGGACTGGAGATTCCTTTTCCTCATCTTCCTCACCACCGTGCTATCCTTCGCCAGCGGTGTCCTCATCGACAAATACCGCCGCCACGCAAAACTCGTCTGCGGACTAAACATCGCCGTAAACATCGCAATCCTCGGATTCTTCAAATACTTCAACTTCTTCACCGACAACCTGCGAATTATCTTCGACCAGATCGGCTATCAGCTCGACTGGTTCACCATCGACGTCCTCCTCCCCGTCGGCATCAGCTTCTACACGTTTCAGGCCCTCAGCTATTCAATCGACGTCTA
>CAJUCQ010000018.1 GCA_910584905.1 uncultured Muribaculaceae bacterium | reverse complement strand
GGTTAGAGCATCTGACTGTTAATCAGAGGGTCGTTGGTTCGAGTCCATCTTGAAGCGCAAGTTCAACAAAAGATTATTTTATGCTTCAATAGCTCAGTCGGTTAGAGCATCTGACTGTTAATCAGAGGGTCGTTGGTTCGAGTCCATCTTGAAGCGCAGTGAAGCCATCGCGGAGATTTCCGCGGTGGCTTTCTTGTATTTTGCGGGCGGAGGAGCGGCGCTTTCGGGGCGGTCGCGAGAAAGCGTTGTCGGCTGGGCGGCGCGGGGGGGGTTACATTCATTCGGCGCGGACGCAATTAATCGCGCCCATACAATTCGCTGGTTTGCACTGCTTTAGCTTTCATGGCAACACCAAAAATATCTCGCAACCGATACGGATGCAATTAATCGCATCCGTACTGTTTGCTGATTTTTAATGAATTAACCGTATAAGCCGAATTCACCCCTTCGTGTGGATTTAACATGTGTTAGCACGGCGACAGCGGAAAAGGGATTTAAAATTTGCGCTTTCGGGGTGTTTTTTGTATCTTTGCGCGAATTTGAAGTAAATAAACCATTACGAACCCGATTTTATGAATCCCATTAAAAAAACCATCACGCTTGCGGACGGCCGAACGATAACGCTCGAGACCGGCAAACTTGCAAAACAAGCTGATGGAGCGGTAGAACTACGGATGGGCAACACGATGTTGCTTGCCACCGTGGTATCGGCAAAGGAAGCCGGCGAAGGCGTCGACTTCATGCCCCTGACAGTAGAGTATAAAGAGAAATTTTCTTCGAACGGACGTTTTCCGGGCGGTTTCCTCAAGCGAGAAGGCCGCGCCGGCGACTATGAAATCCTGACGTCGCGCCTTGTAGACCGCGTGCTTCGTCCTCTTTTCCCGGACAATTACCACGCCGACACATTTGTCAACATCATCATGTTCTCGGCCGACGGTGAGGATATGCCCGACGCACTTGCGGGACTTGCGGCTTCAGCCGCAATCGCCGTGAGCGACATTCCCTTCAATGGTCCGATATCCGAGGTTCGTGTGGCCCGCATTGATGGCGAGTTTGTCATCAACCCCACTTTCAAACAGCTTGAGAAGGCCGATATGGAGCTGATGGTAGGTGCAACCTACGACAATATCATGATGGTTGAAGGCGAAATGGACGAGGTTTCGGAAGCCGATCTTCTTGCCGCGCTCAAGGCTGCCCACGAGGCAATCCGCGAGCAGGTGAAGGTTGTGAACGAACTCGCCGAAGCGGCAGGTGCGACCGTTAAGCGCGAATACTGCCACGAAGTAAACGACGAAGATCTCCGCAAGGACATCCACGACAAGTGCTACGCTAAGGCTTATGCCATCGCCAAGACCGGCACGGCCGACAAGCACTGGCGCCAGGACTCGTTCGATGCAATCCGTCAGGAATACATCGACTCTCTCCCCGAGGATATCCGCGAGGAGAAGACTCCGCTGGTGAAGCGCTATTACCACGACGTCGAGAAAGAAGCCATGCGCCGCTGTGTGCTTGACGAGGGCATCCGTCTCGACGGCCGTAAGACGACCGACATCCGCCCGATCTGGTGTGAGACCGACTATGTGCCGGGGCCTCACGGGTCGGCAGTGTTCACCCGCGGTGAGACACAGGCTCTCGCTACGGTGACACTCGGCACGAAGCTTGACGAGAAGATTCTGGACGACGTTCTGAATCAGGGTCGCGAGCGCTTCCTTCTTCACTATAACTTCCCTCCCTTCTCAACCGGCGAGGCCAAGCCTCAGCGCGGCGTAGGGCGCCGCGAAATCGGCCACGGCAATCTTGCACACCGCGCGCTCAAGCGCATGTTCCCGGAGAACTTCCCTTATGTCGTGCGTATCGTGAGCGATATTCTGGAGAGCAACGGGTCGTCGTCGATGGCTACGGTTTGCGCCGGGACGCTTTCGCTTCTTGACGCCGGCGTGAAGATGAAGAAGCCCGTGAGCGGTATTGCGATGGGACTTATCACTGACACCAACTGCACAAAGTATGCTATCCTGAGCGATATTCTCGGCGACGAGGACCATCTCGGCGATATGGACTTCAAGGTTACGGGCACACGCGACGGCATCACGGCCACGCAGATGGATATCAAGTGCGACGGTCTGAGCTATGAAATCCTTGAGCGTGCTCTCAATCAGGCGCGTGAAGGTCGCCTCCATATTCTTGACAAAATCGAAGAAACCATCCCCGCGGCCCGCGAGGACTACAAACCTCACGTGCCTCGCATCGTGACGATGCTGATTCCGAAGGAGCTTATCGGTGCGGTAATCGGCCCGGGCGGAAAGGTGATTCAGGGTATCCAAGAGGAATCCGGCGCCACCGTCAGCATCGACGAAATCGAGGAAGGCGGCTACATCGAGGTTGCCGCTCCGCACAAGGCGGCAATCGACAAGGCTCTTGAGATGATCAATGCTATCGTCGAACTCCCCGAAGAGGGCAAGGTATATCAGGGCACAGTCCGCTCGATTATGGACTTCGGCGCATTTGTCGAATTCATGCCTCACCGCGACGGCCTGCTCCATATCAGCGAAATCTCGTGGGAGCGTCTGCCCGACATGGAAGCCTCGAAGCTTAAGGAGGGCGACAAGGTAGAGGTCAAGCTTATTGAAATCGACAAGAAGAGCGGTAAATACCGTCTTTCGATGCGTGCACTTCTTCCGAAGCCTGAAGGCTATGTAGAGCCTCAGCGCGGCCCTCGCGGTCCGCGTCGGGAAGGAGCGGAAGGCCGCGGAGAACGCCGCTGTCCGCGTCGCCCCGAGAAGAAGTAATCCATCGAGCGATTATCTCTTAACGTATATGCCGGAAGAGGCTGTGTCGTGATTTTATCCGACACAGTCTCTTCTTTTGTTTATCCGGGGGAGGATACGAGACTTTGTGGCTTTGGCGTTATGATTGGCTGTGGGCGGAGAGTTACTCCCGGTCGGCGCGGACGCGATTAATCGCGTCCCAATGCTATTAACTTATGGCAATGTTATCAAAAACGGCCATGGCCGGTTATGTGTTATAAATTAGAACCAACACTTACCGACCATGGCTACTGAAT
>CAJUCQ010000017.1 GCA_910584905.1 uncultured Muribaculaceae bacterium | reverse complement strand
CGCACCCGCTTTCAGATTGAGTTCGGCATACGCGATGCCAAACAGTTTACAGGACTCCAGTCGCAACAGACACGCGACAAAGACCGGCTTGACTTCGCATTCAATCTTTCCTTCACTGCGCTCAATGTCTGCAAGGAGGTCATAAGGAAAGATTATCCGGATCTTTCGTTAGCACAGTTCAAACGGCTTATGTTTGAATCTTATCTCGCCTCAACAATTATTTCGACTTGCGGAAAATCTCCGCATCTCAAAATAATTCAGAAAATAAATCATCGGTTGGCTCAGTTAGCGGCCTAGCCAAGGCTGAACAACCTCAAATTTTACCGAATCATTGTAAATAACAAACAACCAAATAAAATGGCTCAAAAAAGCACAATCTCAATAACTTTCAAGATACCCTTTCAGATACTCGTTGGAGTAATAGGCGTTATTTTTTCACTGTTCCCGTGGTACAATCTGCCATATATGTCAATCATATTCGCGGCGATGATATGTATCGCCGAGGGTCGCTCGATGTGGGAACATAGCCGACGGCGCAAGGACAATGTGGCGAAAGTCCCCGAAGCTGTACGAGAGCTGATTGACCTTGTGGGGGCAAGGAGGAGCTAAAGCGCACGCTTATAACCCTCGTTCAGAAACGTCTTGGAGTGGAGGGCGGGACTCGGACGTAAAAAATAGCCCCTGCAACCTCTGAGCCGCCTCGCGGTATAATAGCTATTGTAGTTACGAATCCTGCATGTAAAACAAAAACTTTTTACCCAGTCCGTAATAAGTAAATTATGAGGAGCGCGTCCGACTGTAAAGTCAGGCGCGTTTCTCATGTGCGTGTGAAAAGTGCTTTGCGTGTGCTTTGTAGAAATAATAAACCCTCTAAAACTCAACGAGAAATAGAGGGTATTCGTGCGCATGAAGGGACTCGAACCCATACGTCACAAGGACATTAGATCCTAAGTCTAACGCGGCTGCCAATTACGCCACATGCGCTTGTGATTTGGAGTGCAAAGATAGCTATTATTTGCCGGATATCCAAATTTCAGTCGCATAAAATGCCGTTTTTTTGGCCGTCGGGTACTTTTAGAGATATCAATAGGGCAAATACGGATTTTTTTTTGCAACTTTGCAGTCTGAATTTTCAAGTTCGTCCGCACGCGGGCGAGATATCTTGCTTAGAAATGAAATTTCCTGCTGCAATCATAGCCCGGACATTGGGCGGAATTATAGAAGGCGATGCCAATGCCGAGGTGTCTTCGTTTGCTAAAATCGAGGAGGCCGCTCGCGGTGACCTCTCGTTCTTGGCAAATCCGAAATACTTCCATTATATATATACGACCGAGGCTTCGGTTGTGCTCGTGCGCAAGGATTTCGAGGTCGACAAGCCGGTCAAGCCAACGCTTATCCGTGTTGATGACCCCTACGCCTCCCTTGCGCTCCTTCTCGATATGGCTGCCAAAGCCATGCGCCCTGTCCCGACGGGGGTCGAGACGCCTTCGTTTGTTGATGAGAGTGTAGAGCTCCCCGAAGGGGTGTATGTCGGCGCGTTCGCCTATGTGGGGCAGGGCGTCAGACTTGGCCGCAACGTAAAGATATATCCGCAGACTTACATAGGCCACGGATGCGAAATAGGCGATGATACCATCATCTACCCCGGAGTGAAAATCTATCCAGGCTGTAAGGTCGGATGCCGTTGTGTCCTCCACAGTGGAGTGGTGCTTGGGGCTGACGGCTTCGGGTTTGCGCCCGACGAACAGGGCGTGTACCACAAAATCCAGCAAATTGGCATCGCCGAGCTTGGCGATGACGTTGAACTCGGCGCCAACACGACGGTCGACCGCGCGACGATGGGACGTACGTTCGTCGATCATGGCGCAAAACTCGACAACCTGATTCAGATTGCACACAACGTAGAGGTTGGTCACGACACAGTGATGGCTGCACAAGTGGGTGTGGCTGGCTCAACAAAAATAGGCGCCAACTGCGTAATCGGTGGCCAGACCGGCTTTGCCGGACATATACGCGTGGGCGACGGCACGAGCATCGGTGCGCAGAGCGGCATCTCCAATAATGTTGCTCCCGGCAGCAGGCTTATGGGTTATCCGGCCGTGCCGGCAACGGAGTTTGCTCGCAATACAGTCTATGTAAAGCGCCTCGGTCAGCTTTTCAAGAGCGTCGACGACCTTCGGAAATCAATCGCCGAACTTAAAGAAAAAATAAATTAAACATATACATACGAAGTTATCACATTTCATTCGTAATGAAACAGCTTACACTCAAAGAATCCTTTACCCTTTCCGGCAAAGGTCTCCATACCGGAGCCATGATTGAGGCAACATTCTGCCCCGCACCCGAGAACCACGGTTACAAACTCCTCCGCACCGACGTCGAGGATGCGGCTCCTATTGATGCCGTGGCCGAGAATGTCGTGGCCTCCAACCGTGGCACGGTAGTTGGCAAAGGTGCTCTCACCGTCAGCACAATCGAGCACGCCTTGGCCGCTCTTTATGCCTGCGGTGTCGACAACTGCCTTATCAAGCTCACTGGCGGCGAAATGCCCATCCTTGACGGGTCGGCTAAGCCTTTCTATGACGCCATTCAGACAGTAGGCCTTGAAGAACAGAAGGTTGACAAGGAATACTTCTACGTCAAGCACAAAATAGAAGTCGTAAACGCCGAGACCGGCTCGAAGCTCATGCTTCTGCCCGACGACGATTTCAGCGTCGACGTCAAGGTCAACTTTGAGTCGCCCGTGCTTGCCAACCAATACGCTACTCTTGACAATATCGCCGACTTCGGCACGGAAATCGCGCCGTCGAGGACCTTCGTTTTCGTCCGCGAAATCGAACCCCTCATGCAGGCCAACCTGATAAAAGGCGGCGACCTCGACAATGCCATTGTCATATACGACTCCCCCCTTGGACAGGAACAGCTCGACCGCATCGCCGATGCAGTCGGAGCGCCTCATATCACTCCTGACAGCTACGGCTATCTCAATCCCAAGCCCCTCAGCAACGATAACGAGCCTGCGCGTCACAAACTTATGGACCTCATCGGCGACCTCGCGCTTATCGGGCGTCCTCTCAAGGGCCGGGTGATTGCCACCCGTCCGGGCCATACAATCAACACGACCCTCGCAAAGAAAATCCGCAACGATATCCGCCGCAACGAGGTGCAGGCTCCGGTATATAACCCCAATGCCGAGCCTCTCATGGACAACAACGCCATCCGCCATCATCTTCCCCATCGCTACCCCTTCCTGCTGGTTGACAAGATTATCGACAAGACCGACAGCTATATCGTCGGCGTCAAGAACGTCACCACCAACGAGCCCTTCTTTCAGGGCCACTTCCCTCAGGAACCCGTCATGCCCGGCGTCCTCCTTGTCGAGGCAATGGCTCAGACCGGCGGCCTCCTCGTGTTGAGCGTGGTTGATGACCCCGAACGCTATTCGACTTATTTCATGAAGATTGACAACGTGAAATTCCGTCAGAAAGTCGTTCCCGGCGACACACTCCTTTTCCACGTGTCGTTTATGACCGAGATGCGTCGCGGATGCGCGGTCATGAAAGGCCGTGCGTTTGTCGGCGAAAAATGCGTCTGCGAGTGCGAATTCATGGCGCAGATTGTAAAAAATAAATAATGAGAATTATCCGCGAAGAATTAATTTAGACCGACTATGATTCATCCTTTAGCGTGTGTCGACCCCGCAGCCCACATCGGCGAAAACGTCGAAATAGGCCCTTTCTGCAACGTTCAAGGCAACGTTGAGATTGGCGACGGCACCCGCCTCATAAGCAATGTCGTGGTGATGGACGGCGCCCGTATCGGGCGCAACTGCACCATCTTCCCCGGCGCCGTCGTCGGTGCTCAGCCTCAGGACCTCAAGTTCAAAGGCGAGGACACCCTTGCGATTGTGGGCGACGGCACAACCCTCCGCGAGTGCGTGACTGTCCATCGCGGCACGGCCTCGAAAGGCCGCACCGTCATCGGCAACAACTGTCTCCTGATGGCATATTGCCACGTGGCCCACGACTGTGAGCTCGGCAACAACATCATCATGAGTAATTCCACTCAACTTGCCGGAGAAGTGGTTGTCGACGACTGCGCCGTAATAGGCGGCGGCACTCTCGTCCACCAGTTCTGCCATCTCGGCTCCTACATCATGGTGCAGGGAGGCGCACTTATCAACAAGGACATCCCCCCCTATGTGCTTGCCGCCCGCGAGCCCATCAGCTTTACGGGGGTAAACGTCATCGGCCTTCGCCGCCACGGCTTCTCGCACGAGAGCATAAGCCTCATTCAGGAAATCTACCGCGTTCTCTACAATAGCGGCATGAACATCGCCGACGCCATTGAGCGTCTGCCCCTGATGATGGAACCCTCGACCGAGCTCGACAACATCCTCGGGTTTATCCGCAGCTCAGGACGAGGCGTGCTCAGAGGCTGAAAAAAAGAGAGAACATAAACATATCGGGACACAGGTCGGAGGGTCTGTCGCTCGCCTTCCATATAAAGGGCGAGAGGAAAGTCCGGGCAACGCAGAGCACCATATTTTCTAACGGAAAGCTATCGGTAACGGTAGAGTAATGTGACAGAAAACAACCGCCGTCCAATCCTCGCGGACGGGACGGTAAGGGTGAAAAGGTGAGGTAAGAGCTCACCGGGCGGGATAGCGATATTCCGTGCCGCACATCTTATGGGTTGCAAGGTCAAGTACACCGGCATTCAAGGGTTGCTCGCCCATTGCCGGGGGGTAGACTGCTCACGCGCTCCGGCGGGTTCGGCCCTCGGAGTTCAGATAAATGACAGACGGCGTCGCGGAACTCCGTTCGTACGCGAAAGCACGCGCGCCACATAACTCGGCTTATACTCCGGCCTGTGTCCTTTTTTTAATTCAAACATCACAGACGATGGCAGAGAAAAACGATTGGTGGACCTCTCCGGCCGAAGGCCCGGACGGTACGACCATTATAGTCACCGGCCGCCGCGACGTCGACACTTTCAGAAACAAAGGCAAGTACGACATCCGAGTGACCGTGGCGTGGCCTTACAGCCCCTACAGGCAGGGATTCCCCGACGAGGAAACAGCCAAACTCATGGAACAGGTGACCGACGCCTTCCATGACAGCCTGAAAGGAAAGACCACGGCAATCCTTACCGGGATTTACACCGGCGACGGACGCCGCGAATGGGTGTTCTACACATTCAGCACCGACACCTTCGGAAAATACCTCAACCGCGTGCTCGCTCCGTTCCCCCTGCTCCCGCTCGAAATCTCTGCCGAAAACGACCCCGACTGGGAGGAATATGAAGAAATGAAGGCCGCTTCGGAAATCATGCCGGGCGACTGACGATAAAACCAACCGAAATTACATATCAGACATGAAACTATCCAGACTCATTCCCGCAGTGGCCCTTTGCGCCTGCGGTTTTGCCGGACTCACATCGTGCGACGACGACAAGTTCGAGCTTGACATGTACTACATGCGCCTTGACCGTTTTACCGACTATAACGAAGACGGCTATTGGGCGCAGTGCTACGACCCCGCTTCAGCCGCCGGTGCGGACATCGACGGCGTGCACTTTACGCACTCGGTCACAATCACCGAATGGGACGGCGTGAAATATTACTCATGGAACGGCTTCTGCCCCTCCAAAGTATATGACCTCACGGACTACACCGACGCCGGCACTTGGCTTGACCACCAGTGGGGCGCAATGGAATCCGAAAGCTGGCACAAGACCCATAAGGCCTATGTCATCGGCGACTGGGACGTGCGCGAAGAGGCATATCCCGAAACGCTTTCCGGCTCTGAATCGTGTGTGATTTCCCTTGAAGACGGCGCGTCGTTCATGCCCCTGACTATCTCCGTCAGCAACGCCGCATATGCCTATTACACCATGCTCAACGGCTCGGCCTTCAGCAGCCCCTTCACCAAGGACGACTATCTCCGCCTTATCGTCACCGGCTTCCTCGATGGCGAAAAGACCGGCATGACTCGCATTGACCTTGCAGCCGACAATGTCTACCTCACCAACTTCACCGAAGTTGACCTTGCTCCCGTGGGTTCGCGTGTCGACCGCCTTGTATTCACGATGGAGGGTTCCGACTCCGGCCAGTGGGGCCTTAACACGCCCGCATACTTCGCCGTCGGAGGCTTCACATACGCAATTGACAAATAAAAAAGATTGAATAGAATATGAAAATCGGCAACGTAAATCTCGGTGAACGTCCGGTGATGCTCGCTCCAATGGAGGACGTCACCGACAGCTCCTTCCGTCTCATCTGCAAAGAAGAAGGGGCCGACATGACATATACTGAGTTTGTGTCGGCCGACGCTCTTATCCGCAATATTGCCGCAACGACGCGCAAATTGCATATCCATACAGCAGAGCGCCCCACGGCCATACAGATATATGGCCGTGAGGTGGCTCCTATGGTCGAAGCCGCAAAAATCGTGGCCAACGCAGGGCCGGATATCCTCGACATAAATTTCGGATGCCCGGTAAAGAAGGTGGCCGGAAAAGGCGCCGGTGCCGGAATGTTGCGCGACATCCCTAAGATGTTGGAGATCACGCGGGCGGTGGTAGACGCAGTGCCCGGTTTGCCTGTGACGGTAAAGACCCGTCTCGGATGGGACCATAATTCAAAAATCATTGTCTCCCTCGCCGAGCAGCTTCAGGACTGCGGCATACAGGCCATTACCGTACACGGGCGCACTCGCTCGCAGATGTACACCGGCGAAGCCGACTGGGAGATGATAGGCGAAGTCAAAGCCAACCCTCGTCTGCAAATTCCCGTTATCGGCAACGGCGACATAACCTCGCCGCAGCGTCTTGTCGAAGTTTTCGACCGCTATGGCGTCGACGGCGTCATGGTAGGTCGCGCGTCGATAGGCGCTCCGTGGATTTTCCGTGAGATGACCGCCCTTTTGCGCGAAGGCGAAATCGCACGCATTCCCGTCGCGGATAAATTCCGCCTGTTGCGGCGTCAGATTCGTGAAAGTATCGACCGCATTGACGAATACAGGGGCATCCTCCATATCCGGCGTCATCTTGCCGCATCTCCGCTTTTCAAGAGCATTCCCAATTTCCGTCCCACACGCATAGCGATGCTTAAGGCAGCGACTTATGCCGAACTCGACGAAATCCTTACGCATATCGAAAACAATATAATCCCCGACCTATGATTTTCGGATTCACCCGCCAAGCCTTCGGGCGGCTTATGGCCGCCGCTTCGCTGATTCTGTCGTCGGCAATCGGAGCCGATGCCGCCCGATACGCTCTTAACGTAGCGGATTTCGCATCGCTTTCAGTCGATAACGGCATAAATGTCGAATACGTCTGCAAGCAGGATTCTGCCGGATGGGTCACGTTCGAGTGCGAGCCCGATGCCGCCTCGAAGATACTTCTCTCGAACAATAAAAGCAATCTCCGCATACAGCTTGATATAGATGAAGGAATCCCCTCCGGCATTCCGGCTATCCGCGTGTACTCGTCGGCGCTGAAAAGCGTATCCAATTCAGGCGACTCACTTGTGGTAGTGCATCTGATTAACCCTAACGAAAAATTCACTGCAAAAGTAATCGGAAACGGACGCATTGAAGTCCACAATCTCAATGCCCATAAGGTCGAAGCAAAGGTGACGGCCGGACGAGGAGCCGTCAAGCTTGACGGAAAGACCGTCGAAGCGCGTCTTTTCATTGCCGGCACAGGCTCTGTCGATGCCGGTGGCCTTGAGGCGGAAGAAGTGCGTTCGTCAAGCATCGGTCCCGGGCATATTATTTGCCGCCCCACAAAAAAACTTGCAGTCGGCGGACTGAGCGGACGCGTCTACTATATGACCGAACCCGAGGAAATTTCCCGCCGCGGCATGGTCAAGGCGCTCCCCATCGACTCGTTGCAGTAAGCACCTCCGGCGTTGTCTAACCTTAAAACCTCTCTGACATCACTCTTAAAGCTCGCACAGCATCGTCCCTGAAGTGGAACATCGTCGACCGTGTCTCCACGCAGGTGCTCTACGCTATAACCGGCATAGTGCTGGCTCGCGTGCTCTCAACCGAAGAAATAGGCCTTGTCGGCGCTGTGGCCATATTTCAGGCATTTGCGTCGCTTGTCATCGACAGCGGATTCTCGTCGGCCCTTCTTCAGCGCAAGCATCCGACGCGGCTTGACTATTCGACAGTTTTATGGTTCAACCTGTTTGCCGCATTAGTCATATACGGTCTGCTATACATGGCCGCCCCGTGGATCGCAAGCTTGTTTCAGAACGACGCCCGCCTCGTGGGGCTTTCGAGAGGCATGTTTGTGGTGTTGATACTCAACGCCTCGGCGATAGTTCAGGTAAATCGCCTGATGAAGCGCATGGACGTCCGCATGGTGGCCGTTGCCAACACGGCAGGGCTTTTCCTTGGCGGTATGGCCGGGATTTGGCTGGCTGTTGAAGGTTATGGAGCTTGGGCCATCGTGTGGCAGACATTGATTATCGCAGGCGTGAAATCACTTGTGCTGTGGTCCACGGGCCGCTGGTTGCCGGTGATGCGTTTCTCGTTCACTTCGCTCCGCTCATTCGCAGGCGTAGCTTCCCGCATGATGGGCACAAGCTTCCTCAACACCGTGTTTCTCAACCTCTACGGGTTCGTTATCGGCAACAGGGTAGGGTTGTCGTCGCTTGGATATTATACGCAAAGCGACAAATGGAGTAAAATGGGGATTTCTTCACTGAGTCAGGTGCTGACGTCGACTTTCGTGCCAACTCTCGCGGCTGTGCAGAACGAAGATGAAAGATTTCGAAAGATAAGTTCGCGGCTTAATCGCTTTACAGCCTATCTCCTGATGCCGGCCATGATTGGACTTATGGTCATGGCTCGTCCGATTTTCCACTTTCTGTTCGGCTCGAAGTGGGACCCATCCATTGTCCTGTTCCAGTTGCTGGCATTCAGAGGCATTTTTGTAGTTCTGAATTCGTTGTACAACAATTATCTGCTTGCCAAGGGTGAAGCGGGGGTGATAATGAAGATGGAGATTCTGCGCGACACCGTAGCGCTCATCGCTCTTTTTGTCGCCTTGCCCTTCGTCGGGCTTTCCACCCCGGACAACCCTGTCCTCGGTTTGGAATATCTTTTGTGGGGGCAGGTCGCCGCTACCGTTCTGACGTGGATTGTCACGCTCGTTATAACCTGTCGCGTGGTCGGAGCTTCAAAGCGGGTTTTCCTGTATGATCTCGTTCCCTACGCCGCGCAGGTAGCGTTGCTCGCACCTGTAATGGCGTTTTGCGGCCATATCTGCCCGTGGGCCGGAGGGCAGGTCCTCATTGAGCTGATTGTCGGCGCGGGCCTGTATCTGTTAATAAATCACCTCGCCGGGTCAAAGATACAGGGCGAGGTGATAAGAGAGTTGCTTGGTCGTAATAAAGAGTCCGTTACCACATAGGTGTAAATGGCTCCGATTTTTTGAGATGGCCGTTGACATCACCGAAGAAGCCCGGGCGGCCGGAATCGTTGGTGTCGAGTTTCAGCACCGGTGCCCCCGGTTGCAGACGAAGACGACCGAGGTCGATATAATATGTCCCCTCATTGTCGGCGAAACGGAAGTAGTATCGGCCTCTGTTGAGGTCGGCGAACGACGTCCATTGAGTCGACGAAATATTAGGCTCGCCTTCGATTTCATATCCATAAGGCACGGCCACATTACCCATGATGCTGTTGATGGCGGCAAATGCGTGAGGATAGTCAAAGTTTGTGGGGACGTGATGAATAAAGAACGATGCACGCACAAAGCGGTCGGCGCTCCTTACTGTGCCGGGAAGCATATTCGCGCCGTTTACGGCCTTCCAGTAATTGTTGATTGAAATTATGGCTTCGTGTTGCGGGTCATTGGTGAGCACCTGAAGGTCGCGGCCCTTGAATAGCTTCATCTTGCCACTCTCGTATTCGATGAGTAGCGTAGTGCCGCTGCGGTCGGTAAGAGCCCAGTGCAGGAGCGATACCGTGCCGCCGTCGAAAGTCTCCCCCGAGATATTGAAATCGTTGGCTTTAAGCCAGGACTCGGCTTCGTCGACGCTTGCGAAGTTGTCAAGAAAATAGCTCACGAAGACGGCAAGACTCATTACGGGAGTCTTGTCGTTCTTGCTTACAGCTTCTTTATATACCGATTCCTTGCAAAACAGCCCGTTCATCACGAGGCCTTTTTCGTTCATGCCCTCCGTGACGCCCCCGTCGTAGCCCACGGCGAGGACAGAGCCGTATTTAGACGTCCACTTGAGCATCGGCCCCGACGGCATGCTTTGCTTCTGCATTCCGGCCGGATAGACATAGAGATTGGTAGGGATGGGCGTGCGCCAGTCGAGTGTGCGTCCCACAAATATTACGTCGTTGTTATCGCCGAGATAGACCACGCGCGAGCACGCGTCGGCGGCATGCGGCATCGAAACCGCGGCCGCGCACAAGAGGAATGCGCCTGTTATAGTGTTTCGTTTCATTGATGGATGAATTAGACGTGAAAAATTTCTTTTATCATAACATGCTATATGACACAATAGTTCGGGAAAATTTAGTAATTTTGTTTTTGAAATGGATTACAACGACCTCAAAGGACAAATCAAAGGCCGACGCACGCGTCGGACTCGTGTGCGCAACCCAAGGCACTACAGGCTTGATTTCATAAAAGAGAATACGTTCAACCGCCTGTGGAGCATCCGCATGACGCGCACGCGCGTGTGGCTCGGAGGCTTGACTTTTTTTGCGGCTGTCGCGGCGCTTATCTTCGTCGTTTTCGCTTTCACTCCTATGCGCAGGCTTTTGCCCGTGAGCATGGAAAAGACAATCCGCGCAGGCTATTTGGAAACCTCACTCAAGCTGGATTCATTGGAACGTGTGGTCGAGCGTCAGGCCGTCTATAACACCAAGGTAAGCGCGATTCTTGACGGCAAACCCGTGAGCGACACGATTCCTCCGATGGCCGCGGTTGCTGTGGCTGATTCTGACGCTTTGGCCGCGCGTGAGAATGAAAAACGCTTTGTAAAGGCTTATGAGGGCAATCAGCGTTTCAACCTTTCGGTGCTTGCGCCTATTGCTGCCGAAGGCATGGCATTCGGTTCGCCGGTGGGAGGCTTGGCTTCCCGAACGCGCGAGACAACCGACGCCTCGCTTGAAATTTCAACAGGGCGTAACACTCCGGCAACAGCCGTCTACAAGGGTGCAGTCGTGGCCCTTGTGGGCACTTCGGATGGCATGACCACTGTAGTGATTCAACACCCCAATGATTTTCTGAGCGTTTACGGCGGTCTGCGCGAAGTGTTCGTCGAGAAAGGCGCATCGGTTGTAAGAGGGCAGCGCATAGGGCATACAGCCCCTCCCGACGGCCTGCTGTATTTCGAGCTTTGGCATAACGGCACGGCCCTCAGGCCCTCCGACTATATTGATACGATATAAAAACAGCCCCGGCAAATTGAATTTAGAACACTAATTTGCCGGGGCTGATTTTGGAGTCAAACTCAGAGCGCCTGAATGCGTCCTGTTTCTGTCGAGCACTCTCCGATTGGTCCGTTGAACTGGAGCACTCCGGTCTGTACCTTTATGAAATCAATGCGTTCAAGAGTAGCAGGCTTTCCGTCGCTGTCAATTGCCGCGGAGATATCAAGCGCAGATGCTTCGTCGTTGTTTGGCCTCGCGTCGGCGTAGCCGGTGTAGCAAATCTGGCTGTACTGCCCGTTTTCCATCTTTTCGCCGTTGGCCGGTAGAAGGCGCCCGTTGAAGCGCAGAGCGCTCTCTCCGAGCCATAGCGGAGCATAGGAATGAGGATGGAAACCCGGATTGGATATCCACGTCTGAGTCTCTCCGGTTGAGCACACTGCGTTGATTTCAAAACCGGTTTCGGTTGCAGTCTGAGTGTATTCCACTTCGACGTTGCGGCCTTCCGTCGTATGCGAGCCGATCAGCTCATACCATGTGCCGTCGGGGAGGCCGTTGCCGTTGGTGTCGGCCATCACGTAGACAACTCCCGGCTCGCAGTTGCCGTATTGCACGCCGTCTTTCACAAAGGAGTAGTACGCGTTGCCAACGACCCTGAAATCTGCTCCCGGGCGGTTGACGATATATTTTTCGAGACGGTAGATTATATAGCCGCCCCAGCCGCCGAGGCTGACGAGGTCTCCGGCGGCGATAGCGCTGTTGGCGGCCGCGGTCATATCGGAGGCTGTCATGCCCTCGCGGTATTCAGGCATTTCGTTGACAAATTGTCCGGGAGCCGGATTGTACTCGATGACTGTCACCGGCACATAGCCGGCTGTGGCTTCTGGCTTGTCGGCGGGGTCTCCGCCGCCCGGTTCATCCGTCCCGCACGCCGAAATAGCGAGGCAAAGGACGGCGGACAAAGGAATATAATATTTCATGTGTGGTATTTTTTGCGGACTTGTGCCTGCAAAATTAGCAAAAAATTTTTGTATTTATTAATTTTGCAGGCGTAATGAATATCCTTCGTTTTTTTGTATCATTCTGGCCCAGCCTCATCACTCTCTCGGTGGTGCTGTATGCCACGTTGTGGCCAAACCCGGAGCTTCCCGGGAGCTTCCCCGCGATTCCGCATCTCGACAAGTTTATCCACGCCCTGATGTTCGGCGGCCTATATGGCGCGATTGTTTTTGATATTCGGCGCGATATGCGTCGGCGTGGAATTGATGCCCCGCCGGGGCGTCGCGTTCTATTTATGCTGGCTCTTGCGGTCGCGGCTTTCGGTGCGGTTGACGAACTCCTTCAGGAACTGCTCAAGCAGACGCGATGTGCCGATGTGCTCGATTTTGCGGCTGACTGTGGCGGCATCTTTGTAGCGGCCATGACCGCTCCTCCGGCTGTAAAAGCCGTGTTGCGCATGAAGCACTGAGTAAAGACTGTCGCCCGCAGGCTCTCGGTTGCAGCCTGCGGGCGACATAATGTGTGCGCCAAGACCTGTTTATTCCGTCTCCACGGGCGCATTGGTGCGCTTGAGCGTCATTATAGCCTTTCCGCTCTTATCCATGAGCACGGCAGTGTCCGGCTCGGAGCCTTCGGTAGCCGTATAGGCGCTCTCAAGAGCCACGGTGATGGCGCGCTCCTGCTCGGTCTTGGGGCATCCGCGGCGTGTGATGCCCATATTGGAGATGTCAATGGCATTGGGGCGCTGGGGGTCGATATATATGTTTCCGTTGACGAAATTGCAACCCGTGTTGCCGTGGAGCTTGAGCTCGCGTATGTCGAAGAACACCGTCGCTTCTTCGTCGTTGACAGCGATGCCGTCGGCCATCGTTATCTGCCAGTTGCCGTTAAGGAATTCCATGTTTTTCTTGCGCAGGGTCATTACCGCCTGTCCGGCTTTGTCTGTAAGGGTGAGATAGGAGTCAGCCCCGATGCGGTATATGGGGGTGGTCATAAGCGTGGACTCGTCGTTCACGGCGGCGTTGAATTTGGCTTCGTAGGGGGAGACGGCACAGTATTTCATTGTGCTTGCAACACCTCCGAAAGAGATGGCACCGTCGGTCATACGGAATGAACCGTTGAGCGTATTGCAACCGTTGTAGGCATAGAACCGTCCCTTGGAAGTCTCGAAATAGATGTAGGGGAGATCTTCTTCTTCGGTCACATTCTTTGAGTTAATGGTTGCAAGCTGCCATTCGCCGTTTATATCTTCGCCGGTGAGCGTGCCGGTTGTGGCTGTAAAGCCTGCGGTTGTGAAGTCGGCGGCTTGTTCTTTAAGGGCGTCGGGTCGATGGCCTTTTACCTTTGATACGGCATTCTGCATGGCCGTGCATGATGTGCCGGCTAACACTGTAGCCAAAGCGGCTACTAAAATGTGGTGTGATTTCATTTTGTCGGTAGTTGTGTTTTATTAGTCGTGTGGGCGTATTGCCGGTGATTTTGTTATTATATAATATAAACGCTCCGGGCGGCCAAAAGTTATACGACCGGTCGTAAATGACAACCGCCTTCCGTGTGAGTCAAGACCCGGAAGGCGGTTGTTTTGAGAATGAGTGGTCGTGGGGACTTCCGGCTTATTTGCGGATGCCCAGCTCTTTCTGTGCAATGATGGCACGGTAGCGGTTGATGTCCTTGCGCATGAGGTAGTCAAGGAGACGGCGACGCTTGCCGACAAGCATTTTAAGAGCGCGTTCGGTGGTATGATCCTTGTGATTTGACTTCAGGTGCTGAGTCAAATGAGCGATACGGATGGAGAATAATGCAATCTGTGCTTCAGGCGAGCCAGTGTCAGTCTTGCTCTTACCGTACTTCTCGAAGATCTGTACTTTTTCTTCAGAATTTAAGTGCATTCTAAGAAGGTTTTAATGGTGTGATATATGAATTTGTCTGAGCGGCAGGCCTGCGGCTTTGGGGCTTCGGCCTAAACCGAGTGCAAAGTTACAAAAAAATCGGGAGACCGAAGCCCCCCGATAGTGCAGTTAGTTTTTTTTAACTTATTTCATTGCGTCCAGACGCTTCTGCGTGTACTCGTAGTTAGCGTTGTCGTTGAGTGCGTAGTATGCGTTCTGGAGGGTGCGGAGAGCGTCAAGGCGCGTGTCGGCGGGCTCTTCGTCAACCGAGTTTTCAAGATACTTGATTGACTCGAGGAGCACGGGTTTCACGACGTCAGTGAAGTACTTCTGCGATTCGGCGGGGTTTGCGGGGCCCTTGTCGCTGAGAGCGCTGGCTTCGTTATAGAGGGCGTGGCCCAGGTAATAGAGTGCCTGCGCGTTGCGCGAATCGGCGGCAACGGCATCTTCGTAGTTCTTTTTGGCGGCATCAATGTCTCCGTTGCTTTCAAAGAGAATGCCACGGAATACGAGATACTGCGAGTTGGCGGGTTCGGCGGCAAGAGCCTGATTCACGACTTCGAAAGCCTTGTCATTTTCTTTGTTGACAATGTAGTGGTTGAGGATGAGGCGCACATACATGGGGTCTTCCTTGCCGTAGAGGGGGAGGGCTTCTTCGGCGAGAGCAAACACTTTGTCCTCGTGGCCGCCCTGCTGAGCCACAGCCATTGCATAGTCGTAGACCTGCTTCTTGTTGTAGCCTTTGGCTTTCGCCTTCATGAAGGCGTCGTATGCCTTGTCGAATTCATTCATCTGCCATGCTGCCAGACCGGCGTTGTAGAGGATTTCGCTGATTTCCTCGTCGGAGGGCATCATGCCGGGGGTCATCCTGTTGAGGTTTTCGAGCTTCTTGTGTACCTCGGGGATTTCGGGGAGTGTGCCGTAAATCATCCAAGCGTCGTATGCGCCCTTGTAGTCGTTGGTGTTGTAGAGGAACACGCCGCCGGCGCGGTAGTCGCGGGCGTGGTCAACGAGGGTGTTGATCATGTTCTTGGAGAACTTGGGCTTTACTTTTCCCTTCTCGTTGGGGATGGAGTCGAGGGGGAAGGCCTTCATGAAATAGTTGTAGCCGTCAACGAGCATTTTGCCCATGCGCGCGGAGTCGGCGGCGTTGTACTTCGAAGGCTGAATCTGCGTGTATTTATAGAGTTCGTCGTACTCTTTGAAGGACATTTCGCCCGGCACGTAGTATGTTTCGGCATTCTGCGAGGTTTCGGGGTTGGTGAATGCCGGAGTAATCATTGTGATGACTTCGGCGTAGGCTTTGCCCTTACCGTAGGCGTCCTTTGCTTCCTTCACCAGCGAAGTCTGTGCGGAGGCGCCGAGTGCGGCGCAGGCGCAAATAGCTGCCAATGAGATGTGTTTCATTTTTGAGCTTTCTGAGGGTTAATTGTTATGGTATTAGTTATTCTTCTTCCGAAGATTCTGCATCATCTGTATCGTCGGTATCGGTCTCTTCTGCGGCTTCGGCGTCGAGCTCGTCTTCGGTGAGTCCGGGAAGTTCTTCGGCGTCGAGAACTTCTTCGACTTCCTCTTCGGGGTCTGCATCGACACAGCATACTGAAGCTATAACGTCGTTTCGCTTGCCAATGTTTATGAGGCGCACGCCTTGTGTGGCTCGGCCCATCACGCGGATGGAAGCGACGTGGATGCGGATGGTCATGCCCGACTGGTTGATGATGACGAGGTCATTGTCGTCGTTGACGCTCTTGAATGCCACCAGATGGCCGGTTTTGTCCGTGATGTTCATTGTTTTCACGCCCTTTGCGCCGCGGTTGGTGAGGCGGTATGCATCAAGGGGCGAACGTTTGCCGAAGCCTTCGTCCGAGAGAACAAGCACGCTGTTTTCGGTGTCGCGGGGCATAGTGATGAGGCCTACCACCTGATCCATGCCGTCGTCGTCAAGGCGCATGCCGCGGACGCCGGTGCTTACACGGCCCATTGTGCGGAGCTTGGATTCGTGGAAGCGGATTGCGCGGCCGTTGCGGTTGGCCATGAGGATTTCGCAGTCGCCGTCGGTGAGTTCAACTCCGACGAGAGCGTCGCCATCACGGATAATGATAGCCTTTTTACCCTTGGCGAGCACGCGGGCATACTCCGTAAGGGCGGTTTTCTTGATAATGCCGTTGCGCGTTGCGAACACGAGGTAGTGCGAGGCGCAGTAGTCGGCGTCGCCGAGGTTGCGGCAACGGATGAAAGCGTTTACGCTGTCGCCCTGATCGATGCTGAGGAGGTTGGGGAGTGCGCGTCCTTTGCTGCTCTTGGAGCCTTCGGGAAGCTCGTATACATACATCTTGTAGACGAGGCCGCGGTCGGTGAAGAAGAGCATCTGCTCGTGCATCGAGGCGGTGTAGATGTGTTCGATGAAGTCTTCGTCGCGGGTCTGGGAGCCTCGGGAGCCCATGCCTCCGCGGTTTTGGGCGCGGAATTCGGCGAGCGGGGTGCGTTTGATATATCCCATGTGCGAGATGGTGATAATCATGTCGTCGTCCGACACGTAGTCAAGGGCGCTGTAGTCGCCTCCGGCGTAGTCGATTTCCGTGCGGCGTCCGTCGCCGTATTTGTCGCGGATTTCGATAAGTTCGCTCTTGATGAGTTCGCGGCATACGTGGTCATCGTTGAGAATCAGCTCAAGTTCGGCGATGCGCGCGTGGATTTCGTCGAGGTCCTTGCGGAGCTCTTCAATCTGCAGGGCGGTGAGGCTGCGGAGGCGCATGTCGACGATGGCCTGCGTCTGGGCTTCGGTGAGGCTGAAGCGCTCGGCCAGACGGTTGCGGGCTTCGTCGGGGGTGCTTGACGAGCGGATTATCTGAATCACTTCGTCGATGTTCTGCACGGCAATCATCAGGCCTTCGAGGATGTGGGCGCGTTCGCGCGCTTTGCGGAGGTCGTATTGTGTGCGGCGGATGACAACGTCGTGGCGGTGGTCGATAAAGGCCTGAAGGAGCTCCTTGAGGTTGAGCGTCCGCGGACGTCCGTGAACGAGAGCCACGTTGTTGACGCTGAACGACGACTGGAGCTGGGTCATCTTGTATAATTTATTAAGGAGGACTTTCGCATTGGCGTCGGTCTTCACTTTGATGACGATGCGCATTCCCTTGAAGTCGCTCTCGTCATTGATGTCGGCGATGCCGTCGATTTTCTTCTCATTGACAAGCTGAGCGATGCCCTTGACGAGTTCGGCCTTGTTCACGCCGTAGGGAATTTCGTGGACGATAATGCTTTCGTGCGAGCCGTTGTCCTCGATTGTGGCTTTGGCACGGATGACGATGCGTCCGCGGCCGGTCTCGTATGCGTCGATTACACCCTGATAGCCGTAGATGATGCCGCCGGTGGGGAAGTCGGGAGCGGTAATCACCTTCATGAGTTCGGAGATTTCCATCTCGGGGTTGTCGATGAGGGCGATTGACGCGTTGAGGCTTTCGGCGAGGTTGTGGGTGGGCATGTTTGTGGCCATGCCCACGGCAATACCCGAAGCTCCGTTGACGAGTAGGTTGGGGAAGCGGGTGGGGAGCACCACGGGTTCGCGTCGTGAGTTGTCGTAGTTGGGCTGGAAGTCGACGGTCTCGGCGTCTATATCGCGGAGCATTTCCTCGCCGATTTTGGAGAGGCGAACTTCCGTGTAACGCATTGCTGCAGGCGAGTCACCGTCGATAGAGCCGAAGTTGCCGTGGCCGTCAACGAGGGTGTTGCGCAACGACCAGTCCTGAGCCATTCGCACAACGGTGCCGTAGATGGAATAGTCGCCGTGCGGGTGATATTTACCCATCACCTCGCCTACGCAGTTGGCGGCTTTTTTGTGAGGCTTGTTGCTGGTGTTGCCCATTTCGTTCATGCCGAAAAGGACACGGCGGTGCACGGGCTTCATGCCGTCGCGTACGTCAGGGAGTGCGCGCGAGACGATGACCGACATCGAATAGTCGATGTAGGCCGATTTCATCTCCTCTTCAATTTTAATTTTAAAGATTTTGTCTTCTGCTTCTTCTTCCAACATGCTATAAGGTTGTGTAAATTAGGCTTATTTGTGTGCGCTTTGCCATTTTTAAGGTATAGGCGCATTATTTTTAACATACAAAGGTACGGAATATTTTTGAAATTTTGTACCTTTGTTCTGCGATTAGACGAAATTTTAAGGTTATAATTTGTGAAAAATCCGAGCGCTTGTATTTTGGCATGATTATTGCCTTTCTGCGATATTGTAATGATGAATAACGAGAATAACAAATACACAAAATCCGCGGTCGAGATTATCGGCCGCCTGCAGGCCCAGTGCGACGCGCACAAGAACGCCTGCATCATGCCT
Organism: uncultured Muribaculaceae bacterium; assembly: GCA_910584905.1. GTDB lineage: Bacteria > Bacteroidota > Bacteroidia > Bacteroidales > Muribaculaceae > CAG-873. The sequence goes on along the minus strand of CAJUCQ010000017.1, from coordinate 5,424 downwards.
GAACACCTCCTTTTGGAGCTTGCCGCCCCGGCCACGGCCTCGGGCGCGCTGATGCTGCGTGTGGTCAGCCCTCAGAAACTCGAGGAGCTTGTGTCGGACCTCAACATGGCTCTCGGCACATCCGACTTCAGCGAACAGCCTGCCGAGTACTACAACAGGGTGGTGTCTCTGATAATCAAGCTTTCGATTCTTGAGGCCCGCTATCTGCGCGCGTCGCAGGTGGACGAGGTGCACCTCCTGCTTGCGCTCCTTCACAACAAGGAAGTGAAGAACCTGCCGCTGGTGCAGCCCTTTATCGCCGCCGGCATCGACTACGATTCTCTCCGAAGGATTGCACGCGAGGATATGGAGGACGGCGACACGGCTACGGCCCCGACAGCCTCCGCCGACAATGCCCCGGACGACGAGACTGACGACGCCGAGGCGCCGCGGTCAAAGACTCGGAAGGCTTCGAATCCGCGCTCGGGCCGAGGCGACACGCCGACCCTCGACAAGTACGGCAACGACATGACCCTCGCCGCCGAGCAGGGCCGCATCGACCCCGTGGTCGGACGCGAAGTCGAAATCAAGCGCCTCGCTCAGATTCTTTCGCGCCGCAAGAAAAACAATCCGGTGCTGATCGGCGAACCCGGCGTGGGCAAGAGCGCCATTGTCGAGGGGCTCGCCTTGCGCATTGTGCGCCGTCAGGTGTCGCGTATTCTCTTCAACAAGCGCCTTGTGAGTCTTGACATGGCCTCGCTCGTTGCCGGCACAAAATATCGCGGCGAATTTGAAGAGCGCATAAAGGCCGTGCTTAACGAGTTGGCGAAGAGCCCGAATGTGATTTTGTTTATCGACGAAATCCATACGATTGTCGGCGCAGGCAATGCTCAGGGCTCGATGGATGCGGCGAATCTGCTTAAGCCCGCCCTTGCAAGAGGCGAAATCCAGTGCATCGGCGCCACAACCCTCGACGAGTATCGCACCAATATTGAAAAGGACGGAGCTCTTGAGCGCCGTTTCCAGAAGGTCATGGTCGAACCGACAACGGCGGAGGAAACGCTCGAAATCCTGAATAACATTAAAGAGAAATACGAAGAGCACCACGGCGTGAACTACACTCCCGCCGCGCTGGAGGCATGTGTCAAGCTTACGGAACGCTATGTTTCCGACCGCAATTTCCCGGACAAGGCCATCGACGCTCTCGATGAAGCCGGCTCGTGCACGCGCATCGCCAATATCAACGTACCGCGCACGCTCGAACTTCTTGAAAAGGAGTATGACGAGGTCAAGCGCCGTCAGATTGAAGCGGCCGACGCCCATGACTTCGCTCAGGCCGCCGCTCTCAGAGACGAGGCGCAGGCCCTCAGCCGGAAACTCGCCGACGAACGCACATCTTGGGAAAAAGCCCTGTCCGAGAACCGCGAGCTTGTCGACGCCGACCGCGTGGCCGAAGTCGTGGCTATGATGACGGGCGTGCCGGTTCAGCGCATAGCCCAGTCGGAGGGGGCGCGTCTCCTTCAGATGGCTTCGACACTGAAGAGCGCGATTGTCGGGCAGGATAATGCTGTGGCCAAGATTGTAAAGGCAATCCAGCGCAACCGCCTCGGACTTAAAGACCCCAACAAGCCCATCGGCACCTTCATGTTTCTCGGGCCGACCGGTGTCGGAAAAACACATCTTGCGAAGAAACTCGCCGAATTCCTCTTCGACTCGGCCGACACGCTTATCCGCATCGATATGAGCGAGTATATGGAGAAATTCAGCGTGTCGCGTCTTATCGGAGCGCCTCCCGGCTACGTGGGCTACGAGGAGGGCGGTCAGCTCACCGAGCGTGTGCGCCGTCATCCGTATTCGGTGGTCCTGCTTGATGAAATAGAGAAGGCTCATCCCGATGTGTTCAACCTCCTGCTTCAGGTGATGGACGAAGGACGACTGACCGACAGCCTCGGGCGTCGCATCGACTTCAAGAACACCATAATCATCATGACGTCCAACATCGGCACGCGCCAACTCAAGGAATTCGGCTCAGGCGTGGGCTTCAACACGCGCGAAGTCGACCGCGAGTATTCCCACGGAGTTCTGTCCAAGGCGCTCCACAAGGCCTTCTCTCCCGAGTTCCTTAACCGTATCGACGACATCGTCATTTTCGACCAGCTTGACCGCGACGCCATTTTCCGAATTATCGACATCGAGCTTGCCGGATTCTACAAACGCATGGACGGACTCGGCTATGGCGTCACCATCACGGAAGATGCGAAGAACTTCATCGCCGACAAGGGTTGCGACGTCCAGTTCGGCGCGCGCCCGCTCAAGCGAGCAATCCAGAAGTATCTTGAGGACGAACTTGCCGAGCTGATACTTACCGGCGCCGTGAAAGAAGGCTCGGAGATTATTGTCGATTTCGACAAGGAAAAAAACAGCGTCTCCACACATGTAATCGAGCCTGAAAACCTGACGACGCAGATTTGAACAATGCCGGGCTTGCCCGTGCGACATGCAGTGTAATAAAATCATACCGTACCCCCGGACGATTTCCGGCGTGCGGTATGATTTTTTTGTAAGCGCCGGCGGATGAGCCGATTCCTCGGGTACGTTTTACGTGCGGTTTTTGCACAATCGGGAGGAATGTGCTACCTTTGCATGTTATATTTCAGACAATGACGCATAAAAGGAACAAAGCATTGGTCGTAATTGCAGGGGGAGGCCCTGCGGGGCTTACCGCCGCCCACGAACTGACCTTGCGGACGGATATGAATGTGACCGTGTGTGAGGCGAGTGACTTACTCGGCGGTATTTCCCGCACAGTCGGATACAAGGGCAACCGCATGGACATCGGAGGCCATCGTTTTTTTACAAAAAGCGAGCGTGTGCAGCGCAAATGGGACGAGATTATGCCGATGATGCGTCGCCCGCGGGTGTCGCGGATTTATTATCTGCGCCGTTTCTTTGACTACCCCGTGAGCTTCTCTTTATCGACCGTTCGCGCCTTGGGTGCGGCGAGGATTCTGAGAGTGTCGGCCGGATATATCCGCTCGATGATTCACAAAAGAGAGGAGCGCAGTCTTGAAGATTTTTATATCAACCGCTTCGGACGCCCGCTATACCGAATGTTTTTCGAGGATTATACCGAAAAAGTATGGGGTGTGCATCCGTCGGAGCTGGGAGCCGACTGGGGCAGCCAGCGGGTCAAGGGGCTTTCGATATCCACGATACTGAACAATATTCTCAGACGCGGGAAAGCATCGCGGCGCAAGCCGTCCGAAGTGGAGACGTCGCTTATCGACGAATTTCTCTATCCGCCTCTTGGTCCCGGCCAACTGTGGGAGGCAATGGGGCGGCGCGCACGCGAGCGCGGCGCCGAAATCGAGATGCGCACTAAAGTGAAGAAGGTACATCTCGGCCCTGACAAGCGGGTGCGGGCCGTTACGGTGGTTGACGCCGAAGGGTCCCCGAAGCGCATTGATTGCGATGTGTTTATCTCGTCGATGCCGCTCGGCGAACTCGTCGAGGCACTTGACGGCATTGATGTCCCCGCCGAGGTGCGTCGGGTGGCGGGCGGCCTTCCGTATCGCGATTTTATCACGGTGGGCCTCCTCCTCGACCGCCTGAAAATCAACGCCCCCGACGGCGACCGCATCCCTGACACATGGATTTATGTTCAGGAGCGCGACGTGCGTCTGGGCCGGATTCAGATATTCAACAACTGGTCGCCGCAACTCGTCAGGGACGACACAAACACCGTGTGGCTCGGACTCGAATATTTTTGTAATGAAGGCGACGATATGTGGGAAGCAAGCGATGGCGATTTCATAGACTTTGCCATAAATGAGCTTGAATCAATCGGGATTATATCGAGGGAGGATGTGCGCGACGCCGTGCGCATCCGTATGGAAAAAGCATATCCTGCATATTTCGGCACATACCACGAAATCAACAAACTGCGCAGCTTCCTTGATTCGATATCCAATCTTTTCTGCATAGGCCGCAACGGACAGCACCGCTACAACAATATGGATCATTCCATGCTCACGGCCATGAAGGCCGTTGACGCGATAATCGCCGGGGCGACTGACAAAGCGGATGTGTGGAATGTAAACACGGAGAACGAATATCATGAAACTAAATAGGCTTTTCCCCGACTCAGGCTATGCGTCGCCCTTGTTGTCATATCAGGCTCTTTATGTGCTGATGTTTTTTTGCATGCTGTGGAGTCTTTGCTATCTGCGTCCTTTTTATGACGGCTATGGCGACACCCCGTCATATTTCAACGCATGGCTACATCTCAAGGAATTCAGACCCGACGGTGCGCGGACGCCTGTTTATCCTCTTGTCATTACGGCCTTCCGTGTGTTGTTCGGCCTTGATGCCGGCGGTATGATGACTGCAATATTTCAGTGGCTGGTCTTTTTAGTCGCAGTGAATTATTTCAGGAAATCGCTTCTTTTGCTTGGTGTAGGCTTGCGCGGGTCATTTCTGGCAACCGCCGTTTTCGCGCTGTGTCCCGGTGTGTTCCATTACAATATATGCTACATTACGGAATCGCTTGCTGTTTCAGGCATGATATTTTTCATGTATTTTATAATCCGGCTCGGCAAAACGCCTGAAGTCCGTGACATATATCTTGCAGCCGTGACTCTGACATTTCTTGTTTTTCTACGTCCGGCCTTTATATATCTATTGCCCTTGACAGCCTTGTATGCAGGAGTGTTGTGGCTTCGATTCCGAAGAGAGGCCGTGCGTACGGTCCGTGCGGGACTTATCTCGCTTGCTGTCGTTGTCGGTTTGTACGCAGGCTATGGTGTGGCCGTCAATCGCTGTTACGGCTTGCATACAATATCCTATATATCCGTTTATAATAACCTCTATCTGATACGCGAGGCAAAACTGATGACTCCGTCTTCGGCAACGACTTCGGCGATAAGAGAGATTATAGAAACAAACGTGACGGATGGCGAATCCGTCGACTTTCAAAGCATAGAACGGGAAATCAGACCGTTTTTTGAGCTTGATTTGGCGGAGCAGGAGCGTTATGCCGACAGCGTTGCAAGTTCCAACAAAACAGCGTTGCTGAAGTATTTGCTTCTCAGTCGGTTCAATCAATTTTCAAAATATCCGGCTTTGATATGCTATATTCCCGGCTCCGACCACCGGTCCGGGGAATATCGTATGTCTGCTGCGTATATTCCGATTCAGACATTTTTGTGGTTTGCAGTGATATATGCCGTGTGGCTGTGTGTCTATTACCGGAAGCGTCGCGAAATTCCTGTTGTGTCAATGATGCTGCTTGCTGTGTCTATGGGTTTGGCGGCAGTGGTGTTTGTCGGGTACAACCGTCCGCGACAGCAGGTATAGCTTAAAAAAATAGCCGTCCGGATTTTGGGCGGCTATTTTAGTGAGGGTTTCCAGCGGTCGGGAAGCAGGTCGCGGTATTTTTCGATCGGG
>CAJUCQ010000016.1 GCA_910584905.1 uncultured Muribaculaceae bacterium | reverse complement strand
TCCTCTGGGATTAACAACACCAAACTGTACAAATAAATCAGGCGACCTTGAAAGGCCGCCCAATACTCTATGTCTTTTGATTGGTTGAAAATCATTAAGTTCTTATCCCGAACTCGCGTGAAATGGTTTTGACTCAACGTACGGAGCTTGATCGCGGTCGATTGTCATAACTATTTTTCGCGCTTTGTCATGTATTCCTTTGGTCACGCCGATTGTGTCGTCAAAGAAGTGTTCCGGGTCAAAGGCTACGCATTTCTTGAAAGGTTGTTTTTTGTCGACGGAAACCGACAGGATGCGGTCGAGGGCGAAGATATTGATCGTTGGGACGCGGTTGGAGGCCTTTTCGCCGATAAGAAACCATCGGTTGCGATACTCTTTCAATAAATACGGGTACACTGTCAGCGCTTCCGGGTGGCGAGCCTTGAATGACTGATATTCAATGACGACAGTCTGCTGTTTACGAACCGCATCGTATATGTCGCCGATAAATTTCGCCCCTTTGTATCCGGCGACGTGTTCCATGTCCATAGCCGGGACCGATGCGCCTGTGTGGCGCGAAATTTGCTCGTTGAGTTTGCTTATTGTGTCGATGGATGAGGCCAACTGCGGGAAGCCCTGCAACTGACGCAATATATCAAGAGCCGAGTTGAGGGCGTCGAGTCCTTCGTCATTGAGCGGAAGGTGCGTGATGCTGAAATCGGGGTCTTCGTACTCATAATATTTGTTTTCCCTTACCACAATCGGAGCATTATACCCGAGACGGTCACTTCGCATGAGCGCAAGGTCGTTCTGAAACGTGCGTCGGCTCACCGGATTGCTTCGCCCTTCAAATTCGGCCAGCGCATCAGTGCAGGCGTCAATCAGGTCGTTGATGGTCCAGCGGCGGTAGCGGTTCTGAAGGCATTTGTCAATGGTGGATATACGGATGAGAGTGGCGCGATTCAGAGGCATAATCAGAATTTTTTTTACAAAAATAGCAAATTCACCCGTTGTGCGCAAGCCGATTGCGCAGACGCCGCCCGGCTTCGCGCCAAAATTATGGGGCGTATGAGGCGAGTCTATTCCTGTAAAAGCGTTTCTATGATGTACTCCTTGGTTAATTCCGAGGCCCGGCGCCCGAACCATATATGGCGCAAGTTGTTATAGCCCATTACGGAGGCCCTGCGTTGCATTTCGGCAACAAATTCGTCTGTAAATATTTCCGTCAGAGGAACGGCTCGGGGCTCGTTCGCCAACGGAGCTAAAAAGAGATAGCCGTCGAAGTTGTCTTCGTATTTCCCTGTTGCGGTCTTATATTTGATTTCGTATATGGCATCGAAGGGTTCGGCGCCGAAGGGAGTGTCAGCGAGTCTGAAGCCGACGGGGCGATTTCCGTTCAGTTCGAAAGCCTTGTCAAATATACCACCTCGTACGGCAGATTTGTTATTGCCTCCATTGTCGCCCGACATAACATGCTGGAGGACGGTAAAGACGTTGTCGTCGCCAAGGGCATCGGCTATTTGTGCGGCGGCTGTCAATTCCGCCTGCTTTCCATGTGCTGAAGAAGCAAAACCCGCTTGTTTTGATTTGTATGCATGGGCGCATCCGACGAGGAATAAATTGTTTCTTGAGTCGGCGGAATTTCGAATTGTGTTCACAACGATATTTGCCATGTGGGTGTTCCTGTCCTCGGCTTCTTTTGCCTCGTCCCTGTTTGTGATTTTGGAATACGGCACCTGATAATCCGCCAACACAACTTTGATTTTTTTTGCATCGGGCAAGGATTTATTCAGCTCGCGGAGCTTGCACAGGAACTCAAATTCGCCTCTATCCCACCAGCCGTTGAGCTGTTCGTCTTGGAAAATCTGAATCAAGAGGTCGGTGTCGGTTACGGCGGAATTCATGAATTTATCCATCGTCGGCTGGTGCCATGAGGGCAGTTCCATGAAAATGCATCCTGCTTCATCAGGGAAATCAGGGAGAGATATGAGGCGTTTCAACATATCCCACGAAACTTTTCGGCGGTGAATTTCGCCGTTTATGACCAGTGTGCGGGCCTTGAGCATTTCCATGAGGAAAACCTCGGGCGATTCCTCGATTCCCGACAGAAAGTCTGCAAACGGCCCGGCATCTGCTGGAATGCGGTTGATAATGTCGACCCGCGGAAGATTGTATAATGCCTCGGGCAGTTGCCTGACTATTTTAACTTGTGCGTCATTAAGGTCGTCAGCCATGCCTTGTCCGCGATTGACCCAACGTCCGTTTTCAAGCCAGCAGTTGTTCAGCATCAAAATGTCTTCGCCATCGGTATGTGTCACGACTGTCGCAACGGAATCACGATAGCTTACGACGTAGTCGATTGTCTCATTTAGAACATAATTTCGGAAATCATCATCAATAAACTCGTCGGGCACATCGGCGCTGTAATCAAACATTGAAGATGAAATTTTGCCCCAATTTTTGAACTTGCCGGACAAACGCACCTGTGCCCTTGAAAGATAATAATCTATCGGAGATGACAGATTTATAGAATCAAGCGGGAAGTCCTTTACTTGCTTTTCAATCTTTTCGATTTTGAAGTCGGATAAAGATTGGGCGTAAGTGCATAAGGAAAACAATAATATTGTCAGCGAAGACAGGCGGCGAAACGACATGGTGATTTATATGAAAGTGATACGCAAATTTAGATGTTATTTGTGACATTCCCAAACAAAACACTGAAAAATCAGGAACAATAGCATCGAATTAACAGCAGTTTTTCAGTATTTAGACAAAAAGTGACATGGTTCGGCTATACAATTTGACAGGAACTTGAATATTGACAGTGAAAATCAGTTAAGAGTGCGACTTATTTATTAATTAAAGATAAAGACGTGTCATAATCTTAAACCTTGCATTATTTTTGCACTCAGATAATGCAAAACTCCAATCTCACAATCTACATATTCATTTCATGAGTGCTATGAATCAGAATCTGAAATCCTTCCTTCTCGGAGGCGCGTGTGTCCTTGCGGGCGGCGCAGTCTCTTTTGCCGTTGCTTCGCATACCGGTTCGGCCGCAACCGCCGCCGGGGACACCTCGGAAAGCGGCATCGCTCCGGCGGCAAGGCTTACTCCCGGGCGCGTAATCTCTCAGGACGATTTTACGCGAACGGCCGAGGAAACTGTCAACGGCGTAGTGTCCGTCAAGAGTTATGTATATGCTTCGCCCCGAAGCTCCGGCGCGCGGCAACAGGAGTACTACGACCCTCTTTTCGAATTTTTCTTCGGGCCTCAACAGCGTCGTCGTCAGGCGGTGCCCGAAACGCCTGAGGCGCGTCAGCCCCGGCAAATGGGCCTCGGCTCGGGTGTGATAATCAGTTCCGACGGTTATATCGTCACCAACAATCATGTCATCGAAGAGGCCGAGCGCCTTGAGGTGACGCTCAACGACAACCGCAACTACGAAGCCAAGGTGATAGGCGCGGACCCGACCACCGACCTCGCTCTCATAAAAATAGAAGTTCCCGATGGAGAGGCCCTGCATGTGATTCCGATGGGCAATTCCGAGAATCTTCATCTCGGCGAGTGGGTTCTCGCCGTGGGCAATCCGTTCGGGTTTACCTCGACGGTCACTTCCGGCATTGTGTCGGCAAAGGCCCGCAGCATCTCCAACATGACCGGCGCGCCGTCGAAGGGCAATATCGAAAGTTATATCCAGACTGATGCCGCGGTCAATCAGGGTAATTCCGGCGGTGCGCTCGTCAACTTGCGAGGCGAGCTCGTCGGCATCAACACGGCCATATATTCGCAGACGGGTTCGTACGCCGGGTGCTCGTTTGCCATCCCCACGTCGATAGTACAAAAGGTTGTGGACGACCTCAAGCGCTTCGGCACGGTGCAAAGGGCCTATCTCGGCATCCGCTTTGCCGAGCTGTCGCCCGAACTAATCCAAAGCGAAGGCATCAAGGGGGCAACCAAGGGCATATACGTCGGAGCAGTCGAAGAGCGTTCGGCCGCCTTCGAGGCCGGTCTGAAAGAAGGCGACGTGATTACCGCCATCTCGGGAATGCCTACCGGCACGGGCGCCGAAATGCAGGAAGTAATCACTCGATTCAGCCCCGGCGACGAAGTGGAGATAAGCTACCTCCGCGACGGCAAAGCGATGACGGCTTCGGTGACGCTCCGCAATTTGTCGGGCACCTACGACAAGGTAAGTTCGGGCGACAAGCTTGCTCTCGGTGCCGAGTTCGCCCGCGCCGACGAGGCTCTTCTCCGCAGGCTTGAGCTCAACGGCGGTGTCAGCGTTAAAAACGTCGTCAGCGGCGGACGCTTCGCCAAGGCCGGAATCCGCGACGGACTTGTGATTGTGTCAATCAACAACATGCGGGTGACGACTCCCGAGGAGCTTGAAAAAATGGTCAAGGTCACAAGCATGGCCACCGACCGCAACAAGGCCCTTTTCATCACGGGCGTATATCCTTCGGGAAAAGTGGCATATTTCGCCGTTGACTTGTCGGAATGATGAACTTTTATTATATTTGTACGTTTGAAAAGGTAAAGAACTTTTTACTAACTTCTAAAAACCAACTAAGACAATGAAAGCTTATCATGTAATCCTCGCCGCCGTAGGCGGTGCACTCGTAGGCGCGGCCGCCGCCCTGCTGACCGCCCCTCAGTCGGGCGACAAGACCCGCGAGACCGTACGCGATTTCCTTCGCACCCGTTGCCCCGGCATGAAGGAGCACCGCATCAATAATCTCGCCGAGAAAATCGCCGAGGAAATTCGCGAAGCTGAATAATAAATAACGCATCTGATATCCGGCCTCCGCTCCGGCGGAGAGCCGGGTTGATTTCAAACAAAAATAAAAATCCCCTTCGGAAAAACATGAGAGACTTAACCGTATTCGTTCTCGGCGCACTTGCCGGCGCGGTCGCCACCGCCCTCTATACACCCGTCACCGGCGCCGAACTCCGCGCCCGCATCCGCATTCAGCTCCAGAAGCGCGGAATCCTTGAGCCTGATAAAATCGACGAGCTCGTAGAGTATATCGCCGCTCAGGTCGAGGAGGCTCCCGAAAAGTAAAATCCGCCGGGAGTCAGGTCCATGCGTCCGCAGCCAGGCGTCACGGCCCGGACTCCCGGTCTGTTGTCATTCTCCTCTCCTTCTCCTCACATCAAGCTAAACTTTAAAATCGCTAATATGGGATTATTCTCCAAACGCCCGGAAGGTGAATCGACGGGTGCGCAGATGCGGCGCGCGAGTGCCATACTCATGAGCTATCTTCGGCTGACGGTAGAGGATTTGCGCCTTACCGCGGCCGAGAAGCTGACGGTGCTGTTTTCCACGGTGACATATTTTGCGTTGCTTCTCATCGTCGGCACGGTAGCCTTGGTGTTTGTCTCCATCGGCATCGGCCACTGGCTTGCCGCGACAGTCGCGCCTCTGATGGCATATTTGTACATCGCGCTTTTCTATATTCTGGTGCTCGTCGTGCTTGTGGTGTTCAAGCGGCAGTTGCTGATTGATCCCATCTGCCGCTTTGTCACGCGGCTTATAGTCGAGCCCCCCAGACCGGAATCAGACCAAAACCAACCTGAAGATGAAACAAATCTCTGACCCTGCCAGCCGCGCTGCGGCATGGCGCGGCTACACGCTGGAACAGCTGTATATCCGCCGCGCCGAAGTGTATGCCCGCAAGGAAATCGAGAAATACCGCCTGTCGGTTTCCGCCGAGACGATGCGGGAGTCGACGCCTCTTCTCGGAGGCAACGGCTCGGGCTTTATGGGACGGATGTCGGGCTGGTTTACTTATCTTGAGTACGGCCTCGTGGCATATCGGGTCTTGCGACGCTTTATGCCGGGCAAGAAACGAAAAAAGTAAAAACGTTAAATTCCACTCAATCACAGTCACTGATTATGTCAGCTAATATAAAAACAGGCGACACGGTGCGATTCCTCAACAGTGTCGGCGGCGGACGCGTGGTCCGTATCGCCGACGCCATCGCATATGTAGAGGATGAAGACGGGTTCGAAATCCCGGTGCAGCTCCGCGAGTGTGTGGTGGTCGACCCGGCTACGTCGATGGGCTTCACCGAGCGTCCGTCCATCCTTCCGAAAGAAAAACCGGCTCCCGCTCCCGCCGCTCCCGCCCCCTCGCCTCGGGTCAAAGATATCGTCAATGCCATAGAAACCCCCGACGGCGATGTGATGAATATAGTCCTCGGTTTTGAGCCTGCGGATTTGAAGGCGCTGTCGCAGTCGGGCTTCGAGGCTTATCTTATCAACGATTCCAATTATTGGCTTTCAGTCGTTGTGATGAGCCGTGCCAATGAAGATCGGTTGTGGACCACCCGCTACGCCGGCCTGATAGAGCCGAACACAGAGGCCCACGTGTGGAGCGTGGCCCGCGAGCACCTTCCGGTGATGGACCGCGTGGCCGTCCAGTATGTGGCCTATAAAGATGGCAAGGCCTTCGAGGCCAAGTCGCCGGCTTTGGTGGAGATGAAGCTTGATACCACGAAGTTTTCAAAGCTCCATTGTTTTCACACCAACCGCTATTTCGAGGGGCCTGTAATCGCTCTTGATGTTGTCCGGGATGACGCTCCGTGTGTGCGCCGTCCGCTTCCCGAGGGCCGCGACATAGCCGAGGCTATGGTTCGGGGCGCTCGTCCCAAGGAGCGTCGGGAGGTGCCTAAGCCGCGTGTTCATGAGCGGGTGCGTCAGGATGAGCCTGTGGTGGTAGACCTGCATGCGTCGGAGCTTTTTGACGATATGCGAGGGCTGTCGAACGCCGATATACTCAATCGGCAGATTGACCGTTTTACGGAGGTCATGGAGGCAAATCTGCATGCCGCAGGCCGGAAGATAGTCTTCATCCACGGAAAGGGTGAGGGGGTGCTCCGGCAGGCCCTGATGAAAGAACTCAACCATCGCTTCAAGGGGCATGACGTTCAGGATGCGTCGTTTCAGGAGTACGGCTATGGCGCGACACAGGTGACAATACGCCCGATGGCGGCGAAAAAAGCCGGAAAAAGATGATTGTCTATTTTTCGGGAACAGGAAATTCCCGGGCCGTGGCTCAACGGCTCGGGTCGCTTTTATGCGACAGTCTGTATGAAATCAGCGGCATAGCCGCGGCGCGGCCTTCGGAGGCGGCTATGCTCAGCCTCGCGGCGGGCGACAGCCGGATTGTGTGGGTTTTTCCGACTTATTCATGGGGTGTGCCTCCGGTTGTGGGCCGCTTTATCCGCGATATTCGGACGGACGACAGTGTCGGGGCGGCAGTCCATTGGATGGTGACTACCTGCGGCGACGATACCGGGCGGACCGATGGCGTGTTCCGGCGTCTTGTCGAGGCTCGCGGCTGGAAGGCGGCAGGGGCGGCGTTCTCCGTGATTATGCCGAATACTTATACGCTTATGAAGGGCTTCGATGTGGACACGCCGGAAGTTGCGGCGGCGAAGCTTGAGGCTATGCCTGCGGCAGTGGGGCGCATTGCCGCCGTAATCGACGGGAGAGGCGAGCGGCAATCGCTTATCCGTCGGGGCGCGTTTGCGCGAATCAAGACGGCGATAGTGTATCCGTGGTTCAAGAAGTACGCCATGTCGGCTCGTCCGTTTCACACTACGGCGGCCTGCACGGCCTGCGGGCTGTGTTCCCGCAAGTGCCCGCTGATGAATATCGAGATGACGGCCGACGGCCCGCGGTGGCATGACAACTGCGCCCTGTGTCTGCGATGCTATCATATCTGCCCGTGTCATGCCGTGGCCTACGGGAAAGCAACCGAAGGAAAAGGGCAATACATGTTTCACTGACATATAGGCGCAGGACCGTTTGTAAGAGAAAGAAGCGGAGGTGCTCTCACGAGTACCTCCGTTTCCATTCATCACATTATGCTAAACGTACGGCGGGATATTTCGCCCGCCGTATGGGGTGTGCTACGGCCTGCGTTGCCCGGTGGGGCGACGGCGCAGGCACGGGGCATCAGTAGCGGTTGTCGACGATGTCCCAGTCGACGATATCCCAGAGTTTGCGGAGCGCGTCGGCGCGACGGTTCTGGTAGTCGAGATAATAGGCGTGCTCCCATACGTCGAAGCACAGCAGGGGAGTGAGCCCTTCGGTGATGGGATTTCCTGCGTTCGGGCCTTGCGAGATGAAGAGCTTGCCATTGTCGTCTCTTGAGAGCCATACCCATCCGGAGCCGAACAGGCCGACGCCGGCGTCGACAAATGCTTCTTTGAATTTTTCGAAAGAACCGAAATCGCGGTCAATCGCTTCGCGCAGACGACCTGACGGTTCGCGTGCGCCGTCGGGGGAGAACGAGAAGAAATAGAAGATGTGGTTCCACGCCTGAGATGCGTTGTTGAAGAGCGGACCCTTTGCGCGGGCAATTACCTCTTCAAGTTCCAGATCTTCGAATTCGGTGCCTTTAATAAGGCGGTTGAGGTTTTCGATGTATGCTTTTTCGTGTTTTCCGTAGTGGAAGTCAACCGTGCGTGCGCTGATGGCCGGTTCGAGGGCATCGGCCTCGTAGGGGAGTTGGGGTTGTTCGTAGTTCATGGAGAATGTGTGTGCTTAAATGTGTTGTTGCAGTTTCAATTAAAAAAGTTCTACAATATAAACACACGCAGGCCTTCATGGTTCATTCTCCGGCTCTAAAATTCCAACGGCAGGTCGAATGAGTCGGCGTCGGCCGAGGCCGGGAATCGGCGCCGCCATTCGTCGACGGCTGTTTTGGTCATAGATGCAATGACGGCATTGTCGCATCCGGCGAGAGGTTCGCTTACGGGATGTCCCATCGGGTCGAATATATACGACATGTTGTCGTATTCGCCGTAATCGTCTCGGCCGCTGCGGTTTGCGCCGATTACGTATGCCTGATTCTCTATGGCGCGTGCTATGAGCAGATGGCGCCAGGCGTATTCGCGCGCCGAGGCCCAGTTGGCAGGTACGATAAGGGCATCATAGGCGTTGGCTTTATTTCTGCACCAAACGGGGAAGCGGAGGTCATAGCACACTATCATGGCGATATTCCATCCTCGGAATCTCACCACGGGGACGGCATTCCGCCCGGGGGTGTAGGTCTTGGACTCGCTGCTCAGGGAGAAGAGGTGGCGTTTGTCGTAGAATGTTTCGTCGCCGGACGGCTCTATGAAAAAGGCGCGGTTGTAGACGTTCCGGGCTGTGCACGCAAGAAAGCTTCCGACAATCGCGCAATTATGGAGGGCGGCGAGTCGGTGAAGTTCTCGTATGGTGTGCCCGGTGTTGGTTTCGGGGAGGTCGGTGAGAAGGCGGGCGTCGTTGATGAATCCGGTTGAAAACAGCTCGGGAAGGACCACGAGGTCTACTCCGGCCGGCATTTTGGCCATTGCTTTTTCAACGAGAGCCAGATTGGCCTCGCGGTCGGCCCAGACGATGTCAATCGGGAGGACCACCGCGCATAGAGTGGAGTTGAGTGCCATGAGTCTTATTCTTCGTCGGTGCAGAAATTTTGCGGGTATTTGCCTTTGAATGGCCGGTAGAAACGCTTTATAGCGGCCATGTCTTCGTCAATATTCCCCGACGGGATAAATTCATCCTCGATAAGGATCAGCTTTGTTTCATAGTCAAGGACTCCGAGCAGAATCGGCACCCCGGCTTCGTATGCTATCCTCAGGAATCCCGTGCGCCACCGCGAGGTTCGGCTGCGAGTGCCCTCGGGGGTAATGGCGAGACACATGCGCTCGCGCGTTCGGAATTTTTCGATTATAGCGTCCGAAAGGGCCGAGCCGCGTTTTCTCGGCACGGGGATTCCGCCCATTGCCCGGAATATATATTTCAGCGGCCAGAAAAACCATGTTTCTTTCATCAGAAAACCGGCTTCGCGGCCTACGGATGTGTATGCGAGCTTTCCCCATAGAAAGTCCCAGTTGCTGGTATGGGGAGCCACGCATATTATACACTTCGGGAGGTCGGGCACCGTGATGGAAACCGACCACCCGAAGGCTTTCAGAATTCGGCTTGCAAAATTCATTATTTTGCGGCCTCTTTCAAGGATTCGCGCACGTCAGCCGGGAGGGCTGCGTTTATTTTCTTCAGTATATCTTTGACGGAGTTGTTGAATTCGTCTGCGAGAGCCTTGTAGGCTTTGTGGAAATATGCGCGGCGAGCTTTGCGGTATTCACCGGCTTCCATAGCCGAGGGGCACTTGTCGTATGCCACGCCGGCTTTGGCGAGGGTGTCGACCTGCAGGGTGGCGATGTCGCTGATGATGGCGCGCACGTCGGAGTGCTTTACGCCTTCGAAAGCGTATGATGTCTCGAGGATGCCGGCGGCGAGGTCTCCGCAGACGGCTCGCACGTACTTTTTAAAATTTCGGCGGTTGCTCATAATCGTGTTGTTTTGAGGGGTTAGTAATATCCGGCGTCAAGCGCCGGCGTTCAGGTTCGGTTTTTTAAGGCCCCGTTTCTGATAAATCTGCGCAGGGCAGGCACGGTAGGGGCTATGTGTTCGACCGGCGAAAGCCGTGTGTCCATTAAACGTGTCAGCTGCACGGGCAGTTCGACCGGGGCCCCGGTGATTTCCGTGAATGCGTCAATGTCGGCGGCGGGGTGGGCCGTGGCGAGGCATACGACGGGGACGCCTTCGGCCGTGAACTCATCGGCAATGCTGAAGGCCACGGCGGAGTGGGGGTTGAGGCTGTAGGCCGCGTGCAGGCGCATTTTCCGCACGGTGTCAGCGATTGTGTCGTCATCGACGGTCCGGCATTCGATTTCGCGGGCAATTCCGTCGCGGCCGCCGCACAGACTGACGAGGCGGGGGAGGTTGGTGGGATGATCGGCGTTCATGGCCCGGGCGTATCTGCTGTGGGCCTTGGGGGCGCTTGTCGTCTCGTTGCGCAGGAAGTTGCCGAGGGCGTCAGTTGTGGCTCCTGCCGCGACGATGCGTCCGAGTGGCAGGCCCATTTTCCGGGCGATTACCGCGGCAACGAGGGCCGTGAGGTTTCCGCACGGAATGGCGTAGGCCGCCCGTCCGGCGATTTCAGCCCCGTACTTCTCGCGCAGGCGGGCGTATGCGTGGAAATAGAATGTCACTTCAGGAATCAGCCTTGCTATATTTGCGCTGTTTGCGCCGCAGAAGCTGTCGTTGCCGGCTTCGCGCTCGTCGGCGATAAAGGTGCGGACGATTGCGTTGCATTGGTCGATGCCTCCGGCAATCTCAAGGAGATGCACGCGAGGGCCGAACGACGAGAGGATGGAATGGCGCTTGCGCCTCACCGACCCATGCGGGCAGATGACGTAAAGCTCGGCGGACTTAAGATTGCGGAACGCGGCGGCAATAGCCACGGCAGAGTTGCCTGAAGATGCGAGAAGTATGTTCTGCGGCTTTTCAGGGCTTTTTGCCGCGGCGATTTCGACGGAAATCCCGGCCATGAACGCTGCTCCGAAATCTTTGACCGTAAGGGTTGGCCCGTGGAAGAGTTCAAGGACGTGCGGACCGCCGTCGCCGAGGGGCGAAACGAGCGGTATGCCGGCGGCGAATGTGCGGTCGGTGATGCGTTTCAAGGCCTGAGGAGCAATGTCTTCGCCGAAGAAGCTTGTGGCGACGACATAGGAGATTTCCTGAAGGGAAAGCTCCGCTATATTGTTAAAAAAAGCCACGGGGAGACGCGGGATGCCGGCAGGGAGCAAAAGTCCGCCGTCGGGAGCTATACATCCTCTTATCGCTTCCGCGAGGTCTGTTTCGATTCTTGGGTTGCTTGTGCTGACGAATTTCATCTATGAGTCCGTTTTGCTTTTGCAAACTTAACAAAAAAATATAAGAAACACAAAGAACGGGCCTCGAAAAATCGGAATGAAAGTCGAACAGGCTTAAAAAAGATTAAGAATGGCCCGCGGCATTGCGCGGGCTTGATTTTTCAGACGTTTTTTTGTATTTTTGCTGATTATACCCGCTCACATTTCTGATGAACAAGTTCGTATCAATCTCAATTTTCACGCTTTCAATGCCCTTTGCCGCTTCGGCGGCTCTTACGTTCGACGGCGCTTCTTTGCCGGTGGTTGAAGTCCGACCGGCCGCGTCGACCGGGCTCGAAATGATTTATGTCATCAACAACGCCTCCGGGGTGCGGGTGTCGTACACAGGAGGCGGAACCGCGTGGCAATCATTCGGGTCTTCAGGGGGAGCGTATGCCGAGGACCTCCCGGCGTCAGGCGGGACTGTGACGCTTTCGGGCGGCGACACGGGGATTATTGTGACGTCCGGCGGCCGACAGTACTGCTACTGGATTGTCGACTATTCGCGTCATGAGCTTGAGCTTCGCAACCTCTCTGCGGCCCCCGGGGAATCCGACTGTTCGCGCATGGCCCTCGCGCTCGACGGACGGGCGGAGGCAATCCCGTTTTATACCATCACGGGGCGACGCGATGAACTCGGACGAGAGCTCAAGCTGAGCTATACCACCCTCGCATTTGATGAGGATGCAGTCGCCTACACGACGGCCGAAGAAGAGAAAATCCTCGCCGGAGCCGGCGCGTTATTCGGCATCGAGGCCCCTCTTTGCGACACGCGTTTCCGGTTGTCGGGCGACCGCTTTTTGCGCGCGTGGAAGATGGAGCGGAGTGTCGAGTCCGAGATGTGTGCGACTCAGGCCATCGCCGCCGAAACAAAGGCCGTGCAGACCGAGCGTTCAAACGACAACGAGCAGAGCGACAATGCCGATTCGGGTCTCGGCGGATCGGCGCCGTGCGAAATAGAATTTTCGGCGGCAGTGAGCGACGGCGTTGTATTCCGGGAATGGCAGATTTCCCGCTCGCCTGATTTCGATATTCCTGAAAATACATTCAATGAAGAAAGTTTTACATACACATTTCTTGAAAACGGCACGAGCTATGTAAGGTTCGTCGCCGACAACGATGCCGGCACCTGCGGGTTTACCGGCACGACTTACGAGATTTTTATCGGCGAGTCGAGGCTTGACATCCCGAATGCGTTTTCGCCCGGGGCGTCGCCCGGAGTCAACGACGAGTGGAAGGTCAGCTACAAAAGTCTCGTCGAGTTTGAATGCCACATCTTCAACAAGTGGGGCATAAAGATGTGCTCACTCACCGACCCGTCGCAGGGCTGGGATGGAAAGTACAACGGAAAAGTCGTTCCGGCAGGAACATACTACTATGTAATAAAAGCCAAAGGCGCCGACGGAAAAGAATACAAAAAAAGCGGCGACATCAATATAATCAATTACAGCGGCGGCTCTGCGACAGGCTCAGGCGGCGAAAAAGATCCGGAATAGGACAACTCCGCAACGCCATGATGCGTTATATATCCGTTTAACCACCGCAAAAACACACCACCGACATGAAACTCACCATACGCTATATATCGCTTCTTCCCGCCGCAGTCGCGGCGGGGATGCTTGCGGCTCCGGCCACACCGGCCTTTGCCGAACCGGAGCGGAGTCAGGTCTACGCCCCGGTCTACAGCCCGGAGATACCCGCCAAGACCTCTATCTGCGGACAGACAATCGACCTTGATAAAACCGAATATTACGAGGCGTTCGACCGCGAACTCACGTCGATAATCTATAATCATGGCACGACAATGCTCATTCTCAAGCGCGCCAACCGTTATTTCCCCGAGCTTGCGCCCTTGTTGAAAGCCAACGGAGTCCCCGAGGACTTCCTCTATCTCGCTATCGTGGAGTCTACGCTCAACAACAGGGCATACTCTCCGGCCAAGGCCGCCGGGCTGTGGCAGTTCATCCCTTCGACGGCCAAGCAGTACGGGCTCGAAGTGAACGAAGATGTCGACGAGCGCTATAATCTCGAAAAAGCCACTGCTGCGGCTTGCCGATATTTCAAAAACTCATATGCCAAATTCGGCGACTGGCCATCGGTTATGGCCGCCTACAACGGGGGGCCGACGCGCATCACCAACGAGCTTGCCAAACAGCAGGCCAAAACCTCGCTTGACCTTTGGCTCACCGAAGAAACGGCGCGCTATCCCTTCCGGGTGATGGCTTACAAGGAGCTGATGAAAAATCCGTCGAAATATGGCTACAAGCTCCGCGACAAACAGCTCTATCAGCCGCGAAAATACAAGACCGTGACCGTAAACACTCCGGTTGCCGACTGGGCCGACTGGGCCAAAAAGTATGGGCTGACTTACGCGCAACTACGCGACGCCAACCCGTGGATTCGCTCCAAGACCTTGCCCAATAAAACCGGGAAAACCTACAAAGTAAAACTTCCGCTCAAGGAGTCGCTTTCGCGGAAAGCCGCAGGCACAACCACGTATTCCGACCACTGGACCGTGGACTGAACGTGACAAACGCAAATGTATTATGACAGACGACACCACGGAAAAAGAGAGCTTTGCTGACATTGACGGAAGCGGAAAAATTTCCGTCATCGGAGCGCGGGTGCATAATCTCAAGAATATTGACGTGGAGATTCCGCACAATAAGCTCACGGTTATCACCGGGCTCAGCGGCTCAGGGAAATCATCACTGGCTTTCGACACTATTTTTGCCGAAGGCCAGCGCCGCTATATCGAGACCTTTTCGGCTTACGCCCGCAATATGCTCGGGAATCTCGAGCGTCCTGACGTGGATAAAATCAGCGGTCTTTGCCCGGTCATAGCCATCGAACAAAAGACAGTCAACCGCAACCCTCGAAGCACGATAGGCACCACCACCGAAGTCTACGACTTCCTGCGACTTTTGTTTGCGCGTGCCGGCCACGCCCGAAGTTATATCACGGGTGAGGAGATGGTGAAATATACGCCTGAAAAAATCGTGGGGCTTATAACCGAGAAGTTCGACGGCCGCAGGCTGTATATCCTCGCGCCTCTGGTGAAGAACCGCAAGGGACACTACCGCGACCTTTTCGAGCAATTGACAAAGAAGGGATATCTCAACGTGCGCGTTGACGGCCGAATCAGTGAAATAGCCCCCGGCATGAAGCTCGACCGATATAAAAACCACACCATCGAACTCGTCGTAGACCGCCTGAAAGTGTCAGATAAAGACACGGCGCGATTGCTGAACTCGGTGGAGACGGCGCTTGAGCAGGGCAACCGCGAGATGGCCGTATATGACGTCGACGCCGATGCCGTCTATTTTTACAGTCAGGAACTGATGGACCCCGTCAGCGGCATATCTTATCACGACCCGGCTCCGCATAATTTTTCGTTCAATTCCCCGCAGGGCGCATGTCCGCGATGCAAGGGCTTGGGTTATGTCGACCTCGTCGACCGGGATAAACTTATGCCCGATCCAAAACTGAGCATTCATTCCGGCGGACTTGCTCCGATAGGCAAATACAAAGACAACATTCTGTTCAGGCAGATTGGCGCCATCTGCGAGCGCCACGGCGCCGATTTGAGGACGCCTGTCGGCGAACTCCCTGAGGAAGCGGTCGATGAAATCCTTCACGGCACTCCGACTCCGCCACTTGTGCACGGCGACAGCATTCCGGGCGCGGATTTCTTTTCGTCGTTCGACGGAATAGTAAAATATATCGAGCTTCAGCAGGACGACGATGAGGCCACGGCCGCATCAAAGCGTTGGAGCGGAAAATTCTTTTCACGAACAGTATGCCCCGAGTGTCAGGGTGCGCGCCTCAACCGCGAGGCCTTGCACTTCTTCGTCGACGGCAAGAATATAGCCGAATTGTGCGGAATGGACATTGCCGCTCTTTACGAGTGGAGTGTCGGCTTGCTCGAACGCCTTGACGAGCGTGACCGGCTCATCGCCACGGAGATAGTCAAAGAAATCTCCGCGCGTCTTCATTTTCTTGTAGAGGTCGGGCTTGACTACCTTCAGCTCGACCGCAATTCCGCCACACTTTCCGGCGGCGAAAGCCAACGCATCAGGCTTGCCACCCAGCTGGGTTCGGAGCTTGTGAACGTGCTTTACATCCTTGACGAGCCGTCTATCGGCCTGCATCAGCGCGACAATCATCGCCTGATTGCGTCGTTGAAAAAACTTCGCGACGCCTCCAACAGCATCATCGTGGTCGAGCACGACGAGGATATCATGCGTGAAGCCGATTATATAGTCGACATCGGCCCCGGCGCCGGACGCAAGGGCGGCAAAGTGGTTTTCGCCGGGACTCCGGCCGAAATGCTTGAATCCGATACGCTTACTGCCGGGTTCCTGAACGGGCGTCATCCGAAATTCATGCCTGCGGCGAGACGCAAAGGCAATGGCAGAACCCTAACGCTGAGAGGAGCGACCGGCCACAATCTGAAAAACGTCACGCTCACGCTTCCGTTAGGCACGTTTATATGCGTCGCGGGCGTGTCGGGAAGCGGGAAGTCATCGCTCGTCAACGGCACGCTCCAACCCGTGCTGAGCCGTCATTTCTACCAATCGGAAACCGAGCCCTTGCCATACGTAGGAATAGACGGCATTGAAAACATCGACAAGGTTGTCACGGTCGACCAGTCGCCACTCGGGCGCACGCCACGCTCGAATCCGGCGACATACACGGGCGTGTTTACCGACATCCGTTCGCTCTTCGTGAATCTCCCGGAAGCAAAAATACGCGGCTATAAGCCGGGGCGTTTTTCATTCAATGTGGCCGGCGGACGTTGTGAGGTATGCAAGGGCAACGGCTACAAGACCATAGAGATGAACTTTCTGCCCGATATTCTCGTGCCATGCGAGGCCTGCTCCGGGAAACGCTACAATCGCGAGACTCTTGAGGTGCGCTTTAAGGGCAAGAGCATAGCCGACGTACTGGACATGACGATAAATCAGGCCGTGGAGTTTTTTGCCGGAGTGCCGCAGATATTGAAAAAAATAAAGGTGCTTCAGGAGATAGGTCTGGGATATATCAAACTCGGCCAGCCGTCGTCGACTCTTTCCGGCGGCGAGAACCAGCGCGTGAAGCTCGCTTCCGAGCTGGCAAAAAAAGACACAGGCCGCACCCTGTTCATCCTTGACGAGCCGACCACCGGCCTTCATTTTGAAGATGTGAACACACTTCTTTCGCTCCTGAACCGACTTGTCGAGCGCGGCAACACGGTGCTTGTCATCGAGCACAACGTCGACGTGCTCAAGGCCGCCGACCATATCATAGACATGGGGCCGTCGGGAGGGTCGGGCGGCGGACGCATCGTGGCCGAAGGCACTCCCGAGGAAATCGCCGCAGGAAGCTCTCCCACAGCGCCGTATCTGTGATTGCCGTGCGGGAAAGACGCATCGGAGTAAACATTTTTTTGCAGATTGAAAGTTTTTTACTACTTTTGAGCCGTGAACCCCGTCGAGACCTCCCATCCGGGAGGCCGACGCGTCACTATATTTTCGTTTTACAGTCACCCCCTGTTCTAAATTATGGAATTGCGAGAAACCTCCCCTCTGTCGGACGCTGAAGTGACAAAAGACCAGCTTTCAGCCGCCGACACGGCAACCCCCACGACCGAGGCGTCGACCGCCGATGCGGCCGCCGATGCCCGAACCGAAACAATCGAGACCGTCGGTCCCGACCACGAAGACCCTGAAGCCGCCGCCGAGCTTGAAATGACATCGCCCCGACGCCCGGAACTTACCTACGACTCCCTGCTGGACGCCGCCCGCGAGCTTTTGGCCAAGGATGCTTCAGAAATCACCAACGACGAGCTAAGGCGTCTGCGCCAGCAGTTTTTCTCGCTCCATAATGCCGCTGCCGAAACTGTTTCGGCGGAAGACAGCGTGGCCCGCAATGCTGCGGAAATCACCTTCAATGACCTCATTAACGCAGCGCGCGAAAAAAAGAACGCTTGGAGTGCCGATCAACTGGCTGTGAAGGCCGCAAACCTTGAGCGCAAAAACGCAATCATCGAGGAAATCATCGCCCTTGCGGAAGATACGGACAACGTGAACCGCACGTTCCCGCGCTATCGTGAACTTCAGGATGAGTTCAATGCTATCGGTGAAGTTGACCAGACCGAAGAAACCGGCGTGTGGAAGCGCTTTCAGGAGGCGCGCGAACGCTTCTCCGACAATCTTAAAATCAACAAAGAGCTCCGCGACTACGATTTCAAGAAAAATCTTGATACCAAGCAGGAGCTTCTCGGCGAAGCCAAGACTCTTGCCGCCGGCGAAGACGTGATTGCGGCATACCGCCGCCTTCAGGAGCTTCACAACAAGTGGCGTCAGATAGGCCCCGTTGCCAAGGAACTCCGTGACGAGATATGGAATGGCTTCCGCGAGGCATCCGTTGAGATAAACAAACGCTATCAGGCCTATTTCGAAGCTCGCAAGGCCGAAGAAGCTGTCCATGAGGCCGCAAAGGAGGCGCTTTGCGTGCAGATCGAGAGTCTTGACACATCCGCGCTCAAGACCTATGCCGCTTGGGACGAGGCCACGGCCACGGTTCTCGCCCTTCAAAAGTCATGGGGGGAGACCGGACAGGCTTCGCCGAAGGCCAATCGCCGTCTTTTCGGACGATTCCGCTCCGCTTGCGACGAGTTTTTCCGCACAAAGGCTGAATATTACAGAAACTCGCGCGAAGAACTGAGCCGCAACCTCGCCCGCAAGACCGAACTTGCCGAACGCGCCGAAGCCATGAGCCAAAGCTCCGAATGGCGCTCGACGACCGAGGCTCTTGCCGCCCTCCAGAAGGAATGGCGCACAATCGGCCCCGTGCCCAAAAAACAGAGCGATGCCGTGTGGAAGCGTTTTTCCGGCGCCTGCGACGCATTTTTCGCCCGCAAAAAAGAGGCCACGTCAGGCGTCCGCAACGAAGAGTCCGCCAATCTGAAGGCTAAGCGCGAGATTATCGGTCAGCTGTCGGCTCTTCTCTCTTTCGAAGGTAGCCGCGACGAAGCATTCGCCCGTCTTCGCGGTCTTCAGGCCGGGTGGCAGGAAATAGGCCATGTGCCCTTCCGCGAAAAAGACAAAGTCTACGAAGCTTACCGCGAGGCCTGCGACGCCGTGCGCGACAAGTTCAACCTTCAGGAGTCGCGTCGACGGATGAATAATTTCCGCGAGATTATATCGCGTCTTGAAGGCGATGAAAACAAGCTCTACCGCGAGCGCGAGCATACGCTCCGCATCCTTGAGGCTCGCCGGAACGACCTCCGCACATACGAGAACAATCTCGGCTTCCTTTCGTCGAAATCCAAGAGCGGCGAATCTCTCGTGCGCGATTTGCAGCGCAGGATTGAGCGCCTCAAGGCCGACATTGCCGACCTTGAGCAGAAAATCGCCGTCATCGACGCCGGTATAGCCTCTAAAGAACAATAACATCCACCCTCTCCCGCATCCGCCGGTTTTTTACGGGCGGATGCGGGAGTTCCTCATAATCGAAATTATGCAAGATTCAATACCTTCCGGGCGTCGTGTAAGCGGTTACGGGCGCTATCTGCATTCGATATATGTGTTATGCGACCTTGTGGTCGTAAACCTTGCCGCGTTGTCAGCGTGGTGTTTTTATCCCGGACTTTCTTGCGTTGACGGCGTTTCCGGGGAAAAGCTGATGTGGCTTTTAGCCAATATCGCCATGCTTCCGTCGTTTTATTTCCAGAAAGAGCATGCTCATGCACGTCGCGCCGTGCAGATGGAGGGTGTGGTCCGCGGAGTTTTTTATACGCTCGGGCTTCACGTCCCCGTTTTTCTTTCGCTTATGATTATCATGGGGCTTCAGCCTCCGGAAGTGTACAGGGCGATCGGCTTCTTCTATCTCAACTTTCTTGTCTTGCTCTTTATCATGCGCATCTCCGTGCGCCTGCTTGTGAAGTATCTGCGGCGCAAGGGCCATAACAGCGCCAAGGTCGTGATTATAGGCACGGACGAGACCGCAGGGCGTCTTTACGAGGCAATGAAGGCCGACAAAGGCTTCGGCTATAATGTCCTCGGCGTTTTCGGCGACCACGCTCCCGTGGGGATTGATGCTCCGTATCTCGGCCCGGTAGCCGGCCTCGGCGACTTTATGAGCAAAAAAAACGTCGACCAGATTTTTTATACACTCTCGGGCCATCATGAGGCAATGAGCTACGTCACAGCCATCGCCGACAACAATGTCGCCGATTTCTACTATGTGCCTCAGATTTCGCGCTACTACGCGCGTCGCTTCCAGCTCAACAACATAGGCTCGATGCCGGTGTTGTCGACTCTGAGCAATCCGCTCAATTCGTGGACCAACCGTGTGCTCAAGCGCAGCTTCGACCTCCTTGTGTCCGGAACATTCCTGATTTTCTACCCCTTGATTTACATCCCGGTGGCCATCGCGGTCAAGGCGTCGTCGCCCGGTCCGGTATATTTCAGGCAGAAACGCACCGGCTATCTCGGCAAAGATTTCGACTGCCTGAAGTTCCGCACCATGAAGATGAACAAGGATAGCGACAAAGCTCAGGCCACGGCCGACGACCCGCGCAAGACGCGTCTTGGCGCCTTCCTCCGCAAGACCTCGCTCGACGAGTTGCCGCAGTTTATCAATGTGTTCCGCGGCGACATGAGCGTCGTCGGCCCGAGACCTCACATGCTGATTCACACCGAGCAATACACGCGTCTGGTCGACCGTTATATGGTGCGCCACTCCGTCAAGCCCGGCATCACCGGCTGGGCGCAGGTCAACGGCTATCGCGGTATCACGGACGAACTGTGGAAGATGGAAAAACGCGTGGAGTATGACGTGTGGTATATCGAGCACTGGAGTTTCCTGCTTGACCTCAAAATCATGGTCCGCACGGTGTGGAATGCAGTGCGTGGCGAAAAAAATGCATTCTGAGTGCTATTGATTGCATTTTTGTTTTGCAGTTACAATCTATCTTTGTATATTCGCACCGTAAATTGACACCGGCGCTTCAGGCGTCGCCATTGTCCGACCTTTATTTCTCACGAACCAGATATGATATTCAACTTTCGCATTGTCTCCGACGAAGTCGACAACTTCAAGCGCGAGATTAATATTGATTCAACAGCCACGTTTCTGGACCTTCGCAATGCAATTTGCGATTCGACAGGCTATGACAAAAACCAGTTCAGTTCGTTCTTCCTTTGCGACGATGCATGGGAGAAAAAGCTCGAAATTACGTCTGACGACATGGATTTCGACGCTGATCAGGAGTTTGAGCTTATGGACGATGCCATCCTCAGCGACCTCATCGAAGACGAAGGGCAGAAGTTGCTGTATGTGTTCGACTACATGACCGAGCGAGCTTTTTTTGTCGTTATGACCGAGATGGTGCCGGGCCGAACGCTCAAAGACCCCGTGTGCACGCTCTCAGTGGGCAAGGCTCCGGCGCAGACTATGGATATGGACGAGTTTGATGCCATAATCGATGCCAAGGCCGCAAAAGCCGCCACGATGTCGACCGATGACCTTGATGCCGATTTCTACGGCGACGACGCATATAACGAAGACGAATTCGACGCCGAGTCGTTCAGCGACCTCATGGAAGATTAGAGGGCGCCCGGCAAGTATTATTAAATAAGTTTATAACACGCTGCACATCAATTGTATCCTCTCCTGCCCGACGTATTGCAAGGATACGGCTGGATTTCGACAGTCGTAGGCCTCCTTTACGCGGCTACAATCATAGGGCTCATTGCCGTAGTAATAAGCGAGAACCGTAATCCTGTCAAATCTCTGGCATGGACTACGGTTCTTCTGCTTCTGCCGATTGCGGGCATGGTGCTGTATGTGTTTTTCGGGCGCAATCTGAAGAATCAGCGGATGATTTCGCGGCGCAACAGGCGGCGTCTGCGCCGCCACGAGAAGCGCACGAATTTCGACCCCCGCCGCGAGGGTCTGGAGTTGACGTCGCTTCAGGTGATAGGCACGGCGTCGTCGCTCACCGGGTCACAATACTACTCGCATAATTCAGTCGAGATTTTTACGGACGGTGCGACCAAGTTCGACGCGCTAATGAACGATATACGCAAGGCAAAGTCGTATATAAACATCCAGTATTACATCTTTGAAGATGACGAACTCGGGACGCGATTTGCCGAGCTGTTGGTGGAAAAAGCGCGCGAGGGCGTGCAGGTGCGTTTGCTTTACGACCATGTGGGGTCGTTCAAGGTGAGCAACGGCTTTTTCAAGCGTCTTCGCGCCGAGGGTGTCGACGCGCACCCGTTCTTCAAGGTTTCGTTTCCCCAATTCGGCACGCGTATCAACTGGCGCAACCACCGCAAGGTGTGTGTCATCGACGGTATCGTCGGTTACGTCGGAGGCATGAATGTGGCCGAGCGCTATATCACCGGCGGTTCGTTCCCGCTTTGGCGCGACACACACGTCCGCGTTATCGGCCCGGTGGTAGCCGCGCTGTCGTATTCCTTTGCCGTTGACTGGAATTTCACCTCGGGAGAGCTTCTCGAAGAAAATCCCGACGCGGACGCCCGGCGAGTGCACGAGCCGGGCAAGGGCGCAATCGGCGGGGTGGGGGCGCAGTTCCTCACGTCGGGCCCTACGTCGCAATGGAGCAACATCGCTATGACTTTCCATCGTGCGATAGCATCGGCGCGCCGCAGGGTTTATCTCCAGACGCCGTATTTTCTCCCGACGGAGGGCTTGCTCCGCGCGTTACAGTCGGCAGCTCTCGCTCACGTCGACGTTCGCATCATGGTGCCGGCAAAATCCGATTCCAAGATGCTGACCCACGCCACATCGTCGTATTTCGACGAGTGTCTTCGTGCCGGGGTCAGGATATACCGCTATACCGCGGGGATGCTGCACGCAAAAACCATTATTATCGACGACGAACTGTGTTCGATTGGCTCCACGAATTTCGATTTTCGGAGCTTCGACTATAATTTCGAATCAAATTTGTTTCTTTACAGCCGAGCGCTCAATTCGCGCCTCGCGGATATATTTGCCGCGGATTTGCGCGCCTGCGAGCGAATCACGGCTTCGGCGTGGCGCAAGCGGCCTGTCATCGACAAGGGGATAGAGTCGGTGGTGCGTCTGCTGAGCCCTATACTTTAATTTTCTGAAAAAAACATGTCTCAGACTGAAACCATGCAGGAACGCTTCTGCAGAATCCTCCGCGAAACCGGACGCGAAAATATCGAATATGTGATTGAAGACCTTGAAGACGCAGGCTTTTTTACGGCCCCGGCCTCGTGTCAGGGCCACGGCGCTTATGCCGGAGGCTTGCTTGAGCATTCGCTCGGCGTCTACGACATGGCTATGGAAATCCGAGAGGCGACACTCAAGAGACGCCCGGAGTTTGAAAAGCAGCTTACCCCTGAAAAAATAGCGGTTTCGGCCCTTCTCCACGATGTTTGCAAGGCCGACCGCTACAAGCTTGTGCGAAAGAAACGCCGCAACGAGATAGGCGTGTATGAGGAAATGGAGACTTATGAGATTCACGATGAAATGTTTCCGTGCGGCCACGGTGAAAAGTCCGTTATACTGTTGCTGCGCTCGGGCCTTGACCTTGACGACGACGAAATCTACGCCATACGCTGGCACATGGGTCCGTGGAATCTCGGAAAGGAAGACGAGAAGTATTATCGTCAGGCCTCGAAGCACACGCCTCTTCAGGCTGTGATACACACGGCCGATACACTCGCGTCGGCCGTGCTCGAGCGCTGAATGTGCTCGAAAAAAAGTGTCGTGTTGTAGTTTTCAGGCGCGTTGATGCGTCTAATGTGTAAAAACGACGAAAATGAACGACAAGGAAACGGCTTTTGAGAGGCTGGTGCGTGAGCAGAAGAGCACGATTTATTCGGTGTGTCTTATGTTTGCCGCCGACAATGACGAAGCCAACGATTTGTTTTAGGAGGTGCTTATAAATCTTTGGAAGGGCTTTGACTCATTCAGAGGAGACAGTTCGGTGCGCACGTGGGTTCATCGCGCCAGCCTCAACACCTGCATCTCGCTGGACCGCAAGAAGCGCCGCCGCAAGGCCGCCGAGCTTGAAATCGACTCAAGCCTGCTCTCGCCCGAAACCGAGACCGGGCGTCAGGCTCATATGCTGAGAGAGCGTATAAGTTGCCTTGAGGCCTTCGACCGGGCTATCGTGCTCCTGTGGCTTGAAAATCTCTCGTATGAGGAAATCGGTGCTATTGTCGGCATCCCTGCGAAACATGTGGGGGTAAAACTCGTCCGTATTCGCGAAAAATTAAAAAAACAGAATTGACACTATGAATAATCCCGACAACACGACCCGTGACGAACTTGATGTGCTCCGTGATGAAATGTCGTCCCTTCGCCAATCACTTTCAACTCAAAAAATTGTATCCGAAAAGCTCATGCGTCGCGTCATGGCCAAAGACTCGGCGTGGATGAACAAATATGTCTACTTTGAGATTCTCTTCCTGCCGTTTGTCATTCTGCTATATTTGGGCATAAAGGTTTATCTCGGTGTCTCAGGACTTTTCGTTGCCTTCACGGCGGCTATGTTCGTCATTGATGTGATATGGGACTATCATATAGTCCGCATGCCGGCTTCGGATTTTGCCGGATTGCCCATGCTTGAGTTGAGACGAAAAATCGTTGAGCAGATGAATGCCCGAAAACTCCAATTCATGATAGAGCTTCCGCTTTTCTTTTTGTGGGCGGCGTGGTTTCTTTATGAACTCTCCGCGTCCGACAATTTCATCATCGCGCAACTCGGGATGGTCGGCTGGGCCGTAAATCTTGTATTTGGCCTCACAGGCGGTGTCATCGCCGTAAGCATTATCTACCGTAAATTCCAGAAGCAGGCCCGCGAACTCCTTTCGCAGATAAGCAATTTCGAAAACGAGTAAGCACCGTAAATGCCGAGCGGGGCCGGAACGCGCGCGTAAAGCAGTCGACGTTCCGGCCCCGCTCGATTGGTGAGGCGCCATCAGCGCAGGCGGTCGTAGCTCGAAAGGAGCTTTTTGTCTTTTTTCATGCCGCGATAGGCGAAGAGCGCCGCAATGAGGGCGGCGACGAGCAGAAGGACGCCGCCGGTCCACACGATGTGGGCGCCGGGCATACCGACGTAGAGCACAAAACCGAAGGTGACAATCGAGGCGCAGATGAGCACCATTGATGCAAGCGTCACGGTCATCTGGCGGCGGATATTTTTAAACAAAAAGATGCCGATGAAAAGGAGCACGGCGATAAGGATGTTGAGCACCATGAAGACGGGGGCGTCCTTGACAAATACGGGCGAGAACGACTCGGGGCTTTCAGCCACGTCAAGTGTGGCGATGGGGGTGAGGCAGAAAAGGGCCATGAAGACTACGGCCACGAGGAGAAAAAGAGTCTGAATGCGTTGTATTACCATTGTATTGCGGGGTTAAAAGATTAATAATCCGATTATTCCGGCGCCGACAATCACCCATATGGGGTGGATTTTCGTCAGCATCACCGCGGCCAAGGCGCCTGCTGCGATGGCTATGCTTTTAATTACATCCGGCTGCGTCTCGCCGAAGTTGGCCGAATTCATCAGCAACAGGGCGGCCGACGCAACAAGCCCGACAACGACAGGACGCAAACCGGCGAATATGCCTTTGATTACAGCGCTGTCGCGATGGCGGCTCACATAGTGGCCGGCGTAGAGGGCCAGCAGAAAGGGAGGCACGACGACGGCCATTGTGCACAAAATCGATCCGAGGATGCCCCACAGCGGCGAGGCAAACGCGCCGGAGGGGTCATTGGTCACGGCGACGTAGCCGATATATGTGGCCGAATTGATGCCTATCGGTCCGGGCGTCATCTGGGAAATGGCAACGATGTCGGTGAACATGCGCTCCGTTATCCATCCGGGCGTGACGATTTCGTTTTCAATCAGCGCAAGCATGGCATATCCGCCGCCGAAGCCGAAAAGCCCGATTTTGAGATAGCTCCAAATTATTCTCAGGAATATCATTCGGCGCCGTCCTCCTTGCCGGCTTTATGCGTGTCAAGCGAGATGATGCCGCGGGCGGTAAAATACCAGCCGCAGACACCGCCGAGGATGATGAACAATATAGGGTTGGAAACGAACGGGATTTTGCTCCAGATCAGAAGCGCCACCGCCGCCGGAATCCAGCAAGTTTTCCATCCGATGTTCGAGGCTTTCGCCGAAGATATTACCGGCGCCACAATCAGCGCCACGACCGCCGGGCGTATGCCCTTGAATATGGTCGAGAGTGTAGGGTTGGTGATTATGGTTTCCGGCGTGAGGAACATGGCTATCGCAAGGATTATGAGGAACGATGGAAGAATCGTGCCGAATGCCGCGGCGAGAGCACCCGGAGTGCGGCGCAACTTGTCGCCGACAACAACGGAGATATTCACCGCCAAAATGCCCGGCATAGCCTGAGCGATGGCAAGGAGGTCAAGAAATTCGGTGCGGTCAAGCCAGCGGTGTTTGTGGACGATTTCGCGCTCGATGATGCTGATCATGGCCCAGCCTCCGCCGAAGGTGAAAGCCCCTATCTTGAAAAATGTGGCGAAGAGGCGTCGGAGAAGTCGCGGATGAGTGTCGGAGGATTTCATGATGTCAGTCAAATTCTACGACGGTGATTCCCGCGCCGCCGAGCCTTACATCCTCGTCGTGGAAGCTCCTGACGGCGTTGACACTTTGGAGATAGTTGCGGATATACTGCCTCAGCGCGCCGGTGCCCGTGCCGTGGAGGATGCGTATTCGCCCGGCGTTGAACTGGATGGCGTCGTCGACATAGTACATTACGGCCTGCACGGCTTCGTCCACTCTCATGCCGCGGACGTCGATTTCCTGTTTGAAATTGAGCTGTCGGCGGCGGCTCATTTCGGCTGTGGCCGATGAGAGATACGACGCGTTGGCGCCCTCGCCAGGGCGTCGGGTCGGTTCGCTTGCCTTGCGTATCGTGCGTTTGAGGCGGTCAAGGCGCACGCTTGTCTTCAGTTGTCCGAAAACGACCGTAGCTGTTTTGCCGCTGATGTTGCTTATCGTGCCGACGGCAGTCGATCCTTCCATCACCACATTATCGCCTTCCTTGAGAGGCTCGTCCTTAACGGGCGCTGCAGGCGCCGGAGTTTTGCTCCGGCGTTTCTTTGCCTTGTCAAGCAGGGGGTGAGCCTCGCCGGCGTTGTCGCCCTGAGATGCGAGTGACTTCTGTTCTTCGCGCAGTTTACGGCGGAGTTCCTGCGTGCGTTCTTTTTCGGCCTGAGCCTCGCGGATGTCGCGTATGGTCTTTTCGATGGCCGCATTCGAACTCTCGAGGATTTTGCGGGCTTCATCGCGTGCTTCGCTGATGATTTCCCTGCGCTTCAGCCGCAGGGTCTCGGCGTCTTCGCTGTATTTTTCGATAATGTCTTCGAGATGTTTCTCCTTGCGGTGAATGTCGCGGCGTTTGTTTTCCCAGTAACGGCGGTCGCGGGCGATATCGAGGAGATATTTGTCGAGGTTCACATAATCGGTGCCCACGAGCGAGCGGGCTTCTTCAAGAAGCTCTTCGGGCAGGCCGGTCTTGCGCGCAATCTCAAGGGCGAATGAACTGCCGGGTTGGCCTATGGCAAGGCGGAATGTGGGCAGCATTCGGTGGCGGTCGTAGAGCATCGAGCCGTTTACAAGGCCTTGTGTCTCCTCGGCGAATTGCTTCAGGTTGTGGTAGTGGGTTGTCACTACGCCCCACATGCCCTTGTCGTTGAAGGCGTGGAGCAACGATTGCGCGATGGCTCCGCCGAGCTGAGGTTCGGTGCCTCCGCCGAATTCGTCTATAAGCATCAGCGTGCGTTCGTTCCCGCGGGCGAGGAAATTCTTCATATTTCGAAGGTGCGACGAGTAGGTCGAGAGGTCGTCTTCGATGCTTTGGTCATCGCCAATGTCGAGAAATATACTCTCCATAAGGCCCATGTGCGAATTATCGTGCAATGTAGGCAGCAGGCCGCATTGCACCATATACTGGACGATGGCCACGGTCTTGAGCGTTACGGATTTGCCGCCGGCGTTAGGACCGGAAATGACGAGGATGCGGCTGTCGGGGGCTGCGAGAGTGATATCCAGCGGAACGATTTCCTTGCCCTGACGCTGCAATGACTGTTCCAGCACAGGGTGGCATGCGTGATACCATTCCATCTCGGGCTGCTCCTGGATATGGGGCATCGAAGCCCCGGCCTTCACCGCGAAGCGCGCCTTGGCATGTACAAAGTCGAAGGCGGCCAGAATAGCGAAGCCCGTATCCTTGATTTCGTCAAGATGAGGCCGTATGAGGTCGGCAAGGGCCGTGAGAATACGTGCTATTTCGTGGCGTTCCTCGATGCGCAGCTCGCGCAGGCGATTGTTTGCCTCGACCACGGCCGCCGGCTCGATGAAGTAAGTCTTGCCCGAAGCCGATTCGTCATGCGTGATACCCGGAATCTTGCGCTTGTGCATCGGGGCCACGGGGATGACGAGGCGGCCGTCGCGCACGGAGGGGCTTGTGTCCGGCTCCAGATAGCCCTCGCTGACCGCCTGCGAAATCACCCGTCGCATGGCCGAGGCCACCGAAGCGCCCGTCGCGGCGATGGAGCGGCGTATCTGCGAAAGTTCGGGAGTGGCGGTGTCCTTGACCTCGCCGAAGCGGTCGAGAACGCGGTCGATTTCGCGGATAATATCGGGAAATCCGTGCAAACCCGTGGCAAGGACGTCAAGCGCAGGGTAGGGAGTAGAGCCGTCGTCGTCGCGCGCCTCGGCAAAAAAGGCGGCGATGTCGCCCATAACGCCGAGTGATGCCCGCAACTTCAACAATTCCACCTCGGGAAGCCAAGTTCCCGGCAGGCGCAGGCGTGAGAGCTCCTCGCGCAGGTCGTGAATCGGACCGAGCGGGAAGCCGGCGCCGCCGTCAGCGCTTATGATTCCGGCCATTTCGGCTGTCGCCTTCAAGCGCGCTGTGACAGTAGCCATATCCGACGAGAATGCAAGATCTTCGTCGACGCACGCGCGGCCAAGCCCGGAAGTGCATTCCGTGCGCACCATGTCGCGAACGGCGTCAAAGCCGATTTTGTGTTCAAAAGAATCTGGGTAAATCATAATGCAAAATTACTCAAAAAATGCGTACCACTTGTGTCTTGGCCGCAAATTTTGCCAATTGCAGGATTTTTTATACCTTTGTACTTGAATATACACGGAATTAATTATGGGAATTTTTGATTTTTTCAAAAAAGAAAAAAAGGAAACACTCGACAAAGGGCTTGAAAAGACCAAAGAAGGAGTTTTCAGCAAACTCAAACGCGCTTTTGCCGGACGTCGCACTATTGACGATGATTTCCTTGACGAACTGGAAGAGATTTTTATTTCCAGCGATGTAGGTGTGGAGACGACGCTGAAAATAATCGACCGCATAAAAGCCCGCGCCGCCGCCGACAAATATATGAATATCGACGAGCTTAACGAACTCTTATGCGAAGAAATAACAGCCATGCTTGCCGACTCCAAAGGCGGCGACGGCGACGATTTCCACATCCCCTCCGACGCAAAGGCCCCTTATGTGATTATGGTTGTCGGCGTCAACGGCGTGGGGAAAACCACCACTATAGGCAAACTTGCGCACCAGTATCGCAACGCCGGATACAAAGTGGTTCTCGGCGCTGCCGACACATTCCGCGCCGCTGCAATCGAGCAGCTTGAGGAGTGGGCGCGACGCGCTGAGGTGCCTATCGTAAAACAGCAGCTGGGCTCGGATGCCGCGGCCGTGGCGTTCGACACGCTCACTTCCGCCGTTGCGCAAGGCACCGATGTCGTGATTATCGACACCGCCGGGCGTCTGCACAACAAAGTCGGTCTGATGAACGAGCTGACAAAAATCCAGCGTTCATCCGAGAAGGTCCTCGGAAAAACGCCCGATGAGGTGCTCCTTGTCCTCGACGGCTCCACCGGGCAGAACGCCTTCGAGCAGGCGCGCCAGTTTTCGGCCGCCACGCGCGTCACCGACCTCGCCATAACCAAACTCGACGGCACGGCCCGCGGCGGCGTGGTCATCGGCATCAGCGACCAGTTCAACATTCCCGTGAAATACATAGGTCTCGGCGAAGGTATCAACGACTTGCAGATGTTCAACAAACGCGAGTTTGTGAAATCGCTTTTCGCCTCCAAGCTCGAAAAGTGACAAATATGGAACAACATTCGGCGCCCCGCGTGAACGTCATCACGATGGGCTGTGCAAAAAACCTCGTCGATTCCGAGCGTCTCGCCCACATGTTCCGCAGCGTCGGGATTGATGTGGTTTTTGATGCCGACGGATTCACCGGCGGCGACGTCGTCATCAACACATGCGGATTTATCGGCGACGCCAAAGAGGAATCCGTGGAAATGATTCTCAATGCCGCCGCGGCCAAAGAAGCCGGCGGAATAGGGCGCATATTCGTCATGGGTTGCCTCTCCGAGCGCTATCGCAAGGAACTGCCCGAGGAGTTGCCCGAAGTTGATGGGTGGTATGGAAAGTTCGATTGGCCCGATATCGTCAAGGCCTTCACCGCGCAGACACCCTGCGATTCGCCGGGCTGGGAGCGCGAGCTCTCCAAAGCCCCTCACAGCGCGTACGTCAAAATCGCTGAAGGATGCAATCGCTTCTGCGCCTATTGCGCCATTCCGCTCTTCACAGGCCGCTATCATTCGCGTCCCGTAGCGGAAATTATCGACGAAGTGCGCGCTCTTGCCGCGCGCGGCACCAAAGATTTCAACGTCATAGCTCAGGATCTCAGCGACTACGGCCGCGACCTCACCCCGGGTCGCAAATCGCTTCTTGCCACCCTTGTGGGTGAAATGGCCGCTGTTCCGGGGGTCGAGATGATACGGCTGCACTATGCCTATCCCGCTGATTTTCCCTACGATATTCTGCCGCTTATGGCGGAAAACCCCAAGGTGTGCGCCTATCTCGACATAGCCCTCCAGCATATCAGCGACAAGGTGCTCGACAATATGCGCCGTCATATCGACGGCTCGGCCACGCGCGAGCTTCTCGCCCGCATTCGCCGTGAAGTCCCGGGCATACATATCCGCACGACGCTGATGGTGGGATTCCCCGGCGAAGGCGAGGCTGAATTTGAGGAATTGTGCGAATTTGTGCGCGAACAGCGTTTCGAACGCATGGGTGCGTTCGCATACTGCGAGGAAGACGACACGTACGCCGCGCGCAAATTCGAGGATTCAATCCCGGAGGAGGTAAAGCAGGCACGTCTCGACAAGCTGATGGCTATCCAGCAGGAAATCTCCCTCGAACTCAACGAGGCGAAGGTCGGTCGTGTCATGAAAGCCATAATCGACTCCGAGAACGACGACTATTATCTCGGACGTACCGAATACGACTCGCCGGAGGTTGACCCCGGCGTGCTTGTGGCCAAAACACGCAAGCTGAATCCGGGCGATATCGTGAACGTACGTATCACCGAAGCCGCACCCTATGACCTCTATGCCGAGCCCGTCGACTGAGATGTGGCGGCGCGTCGGCGCACATATTGCTGCCGGAGAGTCATTCGCCATTGTGAGACGTCCCGACGGCGCGGCCCATATATTCGATGCGCCCCTCGACACTGACGCCCCTACGCCCGAAGGCCCGTATTTCAGAATTTCACCGTGGGACGAAGGCTCCCGCCACTATCTTCCGACGAGCCGCGAGGACTACGCCGCAAGGCTCGGTGCTCTCATCCGGAGTTTTGGCCCGAATTTGCGCAAAGTAGTGTTTTCGCGCACAACATGCGGTCGCATCGCCCCTGACACCATCGTCGAAAAAGCCCGCAAGTATTTCGTGCGCTTCCCCGAGGCCTTATGCTTCCTGTACTACACACCCGCCACAGGATTCTGGCTCGGTGCGAGCCCGGAGCTTCTGCTGAAAAGCGAAAACGGAGGCAGATTTTCGACTATGGCACTTGCGGGGACACGCCTTGCCGACGGCGACGGCCCGTGGGATAAAAAAAATTCGGAAGAACATGCTTATGTCGTCGATTTTATCGAGACGGCATTCCGCGATGCGGGCCTTATCCCGGAAACCGACGACCGCGCCACCTTGAGATTCGGACGCATAGAGCATCTGTGCACACGAATTTCGGCCAAAGGCGACGACTCAGCCTTCCGCAACCTGCTTGAACGGCTTGACCCCACTCCGGCTTTGTGCGGCACCCCGCGCGACGCCGCCCGCGAAGCAATTTCGCGCTTTGAGGCGCACAAACGCGGATGCTATGGCGGATATATCGAATTCCGTATGCCCCGCTCGGAGACACGTGAAGCCTACGTCAACCTCCGTTGTGCCCGTATAGACCGCGACGGTCATTGGTGTGTTTTCTCAGGAGGGGGCATCATCGAAAGCTCTGTCGTCGACGACGAGTGGCTCGAAAGCGAGCGCAAAGCCGAAGCTCTCGTAAGCATCTTGGAGGACCGACAATGAACAAGGGTATATTTGCCCTCGCTATGGGCACATTCTCGCTGGGCATCACCGAATTCATGATGATGGGCATTCTCAGCGCGCTTGCCGCCGACCTTGGCGTCAGCATCTCGGAGGCCGGTCATCTCATATCTTTTTACGCCCTCGGCGTATGCGTCGGCGCCCCGGTGCTCCTGTTTGCCCGCAAAATGCAGCTGAAGACGATTCTTGTAGTGCTCGCATCGCTTATCGCCTTTGGCAATGCGCTTGCGGCGTTTGCTCCGGGCTACCTGACCCTGTGCGCCGCCCGCTTCATTTCCGGCTTGCCTCACGGTGCCTTTTTCGGTGTGGGGGCCATTGTGGCGCGGCAACTTGCCGCGCCCGGAAAGACGGTGAGCGCTGTGGCATTTATGATTTCAGGAATGACCGTAGCCACTATCGCCGGAGTGCCCGTCGGAACTTTTATTGCCGAGAACGTGTCATGGCGATGGTCGTTCGGCATTGTAGCCGTATCCGGGCTTGCAACCGCCATAGCCATTCTCGCATTGATACCTCTCTTGCCGCGTCTGCCCGACAGGGGCTTCCGGGGACAATTCGCCTTCATGAAAACCATGCCGCCGTGGCTCATATTCGGAGGAGTCATCCTCGGGCAGACGGGGCTGTACTGCTGGTACAGCTATATTGACCCGCAGATGCTCTACGTGGCGCACTTCGACGCGTCCGACCTCAGCGCCATAATGGTCCTTGCCGGAGGCGGCATGTTCATCGGCAACCTTGTGTCCGGCTCTCTTGCCGACCGCTACAAGCCCTCTTGGGTATCGGCGTGGGTCATGGGGGCGGGCATCGTCGTGCTTGCACTCTTCTACATTACAGGCTCTCACAAAATCGCGGCCCTGCTGCTGATGATGGCCGGCACGGCGTCGCTTTTCGGATCAGGCAGTCCCTTGCAGTCGTCGATAGTAGGCTACTCCAAAGGCGGCGAGCTCCTCGGCGGAGCATGCATCCAGATAGCTTACAACGCAGGCAACGCCTTCGCCGCATGGATCGGCGGCCAAGTCATCGCCGCCGGACACGGCTATGCCGCCACCTCCCTTGCCGGAATTCCATTCGTTGCCGCAGGGTGCGGACTCCTCATTATTTTATATAGGAAATATGAAAAACAATCTTGAAAACGTCAGTCTCGCTCTCGCGGAGATAAGCCCCGAGCACATCAGTATATACGAAGAGGCCTTCCCCCCGGAGGAGCGTCGTCCGCGCGAGGCGATGCGCCCGGCCGACAAGGCCTTTCGCTTCTACAACATATCGTCGTCGCGCCGTTCCGTCGCCGGCCTCCTTACGGCATGGGATTTCGGCACCTTTACTTATATCGAACATTTCGCCGTTGACCCCTCTTTGCGCGGAGGCGGAATCGGAGCCTCCGCGCTGGAGTGTCTCTCGTGTCCCCTGCTCATCGAGGTAGAACCCCCCGAGACCGGCGATACCGCGCGTCGTCGCATAGCATTTTATCGGCGTCAGGGCTTCCGCCTGCTTGACTACCCCTATATCCAGCCGCCATACACGCCGGAACTGCCTTCGGTTGAATTGCGTCTGATGGTACGCGGCGATATCGGCATAGCTGTTGCCGAGGCCGTGCGCCTGCTCCACACAAGAGTCTACGGGCAAAAAGAATAGCCGCCGCTTATGGATAAGCTGACCGGCATAATCGAACATATCATCTTCCACAACGGCGAGAACGGGTGGACTGTAATGAGCCTTACAGCCGAAGGCTGCAAGGGGCCCGTTACGGTTGTCGGGAATTTCATAGACCTCCCTCCGGGGACAATGCTGGGCATGAGCGGCGAGTGGCGCAACGACCCGCGTTTCGGCTTGCAGTTCGCTGCCGGGTCGTGGGAGATTGTCATGCCGTCGACTCTTCTCGGCATAGAACGCTATCTCGGAAGCGGGCTTATAAAAGGCATAGGCAAGGCCTACGCAAAAGCCATCGTGCGTCGTTTCGGTGCTGACACATTCGATATAATTGAAAATCAGAGTCAGCGCCTGAGAGAGATTGACGGCCTCGGCCCCAAACGTATTGAAAAGATTGTCGACAGCTGGGCCTCGCAAAAAGAAATCAGACAGGTGATGGTGTTCCTTCAAGGCAATGGCGTAAGCCCGGCGTATGCCGCGAAGATATACAGGCGCTATGGCGCTGAAGCTGTCACGAAGGTCCGCGAGAACCCCTACCGCCTTGCCGACGAAATCCGCGGCATAGGCTTCAAGACCGCAGATGCGATAGCGCTGAATATGGGATATGCCGTCGACAGCCCTAACCGCTGCCGCTCAGGAGTGCTTTATGCGCTCAGGCTTCTTTCTGACGACGGCCACGTATTCGCCACATCGCAACAGCTCACCGAAGCCTCCTCCGCCATGCTCGACCTCGGCGTTGACTTTGTCTCGGAAACTATCGCAGGCATGGTGCGTACGGCCGACATCATTACCGACGGCGACGCCTTGTATCTGCCTTCGCTCCACCAGGCCGAGACAAGTTCTGCCCGACTGCTCGGAGTGCTGATGAAAGCGCCTCCGGCGGTAGTCTGCAAGAACGAATGCACCACGACATCCAAGGATTGCGAAATAAGATACGACGACATACAGCTCGAAGCCATACGCAAATCGGCGGCATCAAAAGTAATGGTCCTAACGGGAGGCCCCGGAACGGGCAAGACCACAGTCACAAAAGGCATTATTACTGCCTTTGAGGCAGCAGGCATGAAAATCCTGCTCGCCGCCCCGACAGGCCGTGCAGCCAAGCGCATGAGCGAAGCCACAGGAATGAAGGCCGCAACCATCCATCGCCTGCTCGGCTACAGCCCGGCCGAAGGGTGGGCTCATAATGCCGACGACCCTTTGTCGGGCGACGCCTTGATTGTCGACGAATGCTCCATGATAGACATCGGTCTCTTCAGCGCATTGCTCGACGCCATCCCCAAAGGGATGCGTCTGATTATGGTGGGCGACGTCGACCAGCTGCCGAGTGTCGGCCCGGGGAACGTGCTGAGAGACGTTATCGGATCCGGGGTAATCCCCGTCGTAAGGCTGACGCGAATATTCCGGCAGGCGCAGTGCAGCCGCATCGTCATGAATGCCCACGCCATAAACGAAGGGCGCTTCCCTGACATTTCAAACGGGCGTGATACGGACTTCTTTTTCATCCGCACACCTGATGCCTCCTCCATCCCCGACACGGTGGTCAGCCTCGTGGCCGAGCGCCTCCCTCGTTCATACGGTGTCCCTGCAAGAGAAATTCAGGTGCTGACGCCCATGCGCGTCGGCGACATCGGGAGCGTCAGCCTCAACAAACGCCTCCGCGAAGCTGTCAACCCGCGCAAGGCCGCCATATCAAGAGGCGATTGCGCCTATAGTGTCGGCGACAAGGTGATGCAGATTCGCAACAATTATGACAAGAAAACATTTAACGGCGATATAGGCTATATTTCCGAGATTAACATCGACGACAATTCTCTCACTGTCGATTTCGATGGAAAATACGTCGAATACGAAAGCTCGGAAATAGACGAACTTTCGCTCGCATATGCCGTGACAATCCACAAGAGTCAGGGCTCGGAATTCCCCATTGTCGTCATACCCGTGACGATGAACCACTATGTGATGCTTCAACGGAATCTGATATACACGGGCGTAACGCGTGCGAGGCGTATATGTGTCCTTGTCGGCGACGAACGCGCCCTTGCCTATGCCGTCGGCAACAAATCCGACCGCAAACGCAACTCGCGCCTTGCCTCGCGCCTTGCCGCCGCAACCTGAGGCTGCATTACCGAATATCGGGTAAAAACGAGGCGCACCGCAAATCTCAGGGATTCGGGTGCGCCTCTTGTATTCATGGCCTGTCGGCTTCAGCCGACGTGTCGGCCGAGTCGGTCGTTATGCTTCTTCAGCGGCCTCCGTGCTTGCGGGCTTAAGCCATTTGTCGAACCAGCGGAAGAAAAGACGCTGCCACATGACGGCATTCTGAGGTTTCAGAATCCAGTGGTTTTCGTCGGGATATATTACCATCTCGGCAGGGATGCCGCGGAGCTTGGCGGCGTTGAAGGCGGCCATGCCCTGAGAGGCGAGAATGCGATAATCATATTCGCCGTGCGAAATCATGATAGGAGTGGTCCACTTGTCGACAAAACGGTGGGGCGAATTGGCGAAGGTGCGCTGTGCGGCGGCATTGTCCTTCTCCCAATATGCGCCGCCCATGTCCCAGTTGGCAAACCACATTTCTTCCGTTTCAAGATACTGCGCCTCCATGTTGAAGATACCGGCATGAGCCAGAAGGGCGGCAAAGCGTCCGTCGTGATTTCCGGCGAGGTAATACACGCTGAAGCCGCCGTAGCTTGCGCCTGTGGCTCCGATATGTTCGGTGTCGATATACGGTTCTTTCTTCATGTTGTCGACAGCGGCAAGATAATCGCGCATGTTCTGGCCGGGGTAGTCCTTGGAAATCTGCTCTTCCCATTCGGTGCCGAAGCCGGGAAGGCCGCGACGGTTGGGCGCAATCATGATATATCCGTTGGAGGCCATGAGCGCGAAATTCCAGCGATAGCTCCAGAACTGGCTCACAGCCTGCTGCGGGCCGCCCTGACAGTAGAGAATCGCCGGATACTTTTTATTGCGGTCGAAGCGCGGAGGATAGACAATCCACGTAAGCATCTCTTTGCCGTCGGTAGTGGGCACCATGCGAGGCTCGACAGTGGGCATGACGAGCTTTTCGAATACCGGGCCGTTCACATCCGTGAGAGCCGTGGCCGTGGCCTTGTTGTCGGCGATATCGAGGCGGAAAATTTCGTCGGGACGGAGCATGGAGTGGCGCTTTGTCAGCACGACATCGTTCCCCACAGGGGCGAGCGAGTTGAAGTCGGCCTGCTCCTGAATGAGCGTTGAAACGCTGCCGTCGGCGGGATTGATGGCAAAGACGGGCGTAACACCGTCTTTGGCGGCGATGAAATAGATGCTTTTGCCGTCGGGGCGCCATGCGAATTCATCAATGGTATAATCCCAGTCGGCCGTAAGATCACGCTTCTCCGAGGTCTGACAGTCGACGATGAACAAGCGGTTCTTATCTGCTTCGTAACCGTCGCGCTCCATGCTGAGCCATGCCAGATAGCGGCCGTCGGGCGAAAAAGCAGGCATAGTGTCGTAGCCTTCCATGCCCTCGGTCAGATTGTTGGTCTCTCCGCTTTCAAGATTATAGGCATAGAGGTCGGAGTTGGTCGACACGGCATATTCAAGTCCGGTCTTCTTGCGCGAGACGTACACAAGTATTTTGCTGTCCGGGCTCCACGCAAATGATTCCACGCCTCCGAAAGGCTTCATCGGGGCCTCGAACGGCTCGTCGGCCATGATGTCTTTGGTGGCGCTGACCTTCTTGCCGTCGAAATCGCCGATAAAGGGGTGGGGGATTTCAGTGACCCATTCGTCCCAGTGCTTGTACATGAGGTCGTCGACAACGCGCCCGGTCGCCTTGGGGAGATCGGGGTAGATGTCGGCTGCCGTGCGGGCATACTTTACGTTGCCGATAAGCACCACCTTGCTCTCGTCGGGCGAGAAAAGGAAGCCGCTGATTCCGCCTTCGTGCTCCGTGGCCTGAGTGCGTCCGCTGCCGTCGGCGTTCATGGTCCATACCTGCATTTTATCGTCCTTGTCGGGATACATGAAGGCGATGGTCTTGCCTCCGTTTATCCACACGGCGCCGGCCTCGTTTTTCTCCGAGTCGGTCAGG
Organism: uncultured Muribaculaceae bacterium; assembly: GCA_910584905.1. Lineage (GTDB taxonomy): Bacteria > Bacteroidota > Bacteroidia > Bacteroidales > Muribaculaceae > CAG-873. Next base: position 79,229 of record CAJUCQ010000016.1, on the reverse strand, counting down.
CGCTTTGGTTCGGCCTTTTCCGCCGTAAGGTCAAGGGTATAAAGTTCGGTGTGGGATGTGTTGGCCTCAAGGTCTTCGAACGACACGGCAAAAAGAGCCGTCTTTCCGTCGGGCGACACGGCAGGCGCGCCCACTCGTCCGAGAGCTTCGAGAGCTTCGATGTTAAAGATACTGTCGGCCGGAGCCTTGAATTCCGGGCGCGGAAATCCTTCAGCGACGGGGGTGCCTTCGCCGTTGCCGCAGGATGCCGCGGTCAGCATAAGCATGGATGCCGCGCTCATGGTGATAGTGTTGATCAGTTTGTTCATAATATTTTTTTGTTATTCTGTAGCGTGATACTGGATTAGGCCGGGCATCGACGACGGTATGATTTTGGCTATTGAGACGCCATAATCCTTTGCCGCTTTTTCAAGCACGGCGCGATAGGTTGTGCACGTCGAGCCGACGAAATTCACCGCCTCGTGCGGATAGTCGTAGAATGCGATGTTGCGGATGAAGAAATCCATGAAGCCGTCGTAAACGAGTTTGTAGGCATATTCCGAGTCAAGATGGTCGGCAAGGAAGGTCGAGTAGCCCGCAAGCGACCGGGCCGGAAGAGGCGAGGAATACACGTCGTCCATAAGCTTGTTGGCCGTGATGGAGAATTTATCGAAAAAAGCATCCGAAAGCTCTTTAGGCGCGATGCCCTTCAGCACATCGGCGATAAGACGCTTGCCGAGAGATGACCCGGAGCCCTCGTCGCCGAGGATAAAGCCGAGCGGAGGCACATTTTTTATGATTTCCTCGCCGTCGTAGAAACACGAGTTGGAGCCGGTCCCGAGGATGCATGCAAGCCCCGGTTCGCGGACAAGCAGGCCGCGGGCGGCCCCGAGCAAATCGGAATTGACACTCGAAGGCGTCTTGAACTGCGCCACGAGTGATTGCTCCATCGTCTTTACTTTGTCTTTAGTGTTGCATCCGGCACCATAAAAATACACGTGCTCCCAGCGCTTCTTGAAGAAGGTCTCGGGCAATTCAAGCCTTATGGAATGGGAAATCTCGCGTCGGGAAAGAAAGTAGGGGTTGAGGCTCGTGGTAAAGGCGCGCTCAAGCACTTCCGTCCCTTCGACGATTACCCATTCGGTGCGGGTGTTGCTGCTGTCGGCTATTAACTTCATAAATAAATCGCAAAAACTGGTTTATATAATCCCGGCTGTATGCGGGAGTAATTGTTCGTGTGATAATGGGGGTGGGGGCTTACTCGGTCGTATCGCCGATTAATTTGAGAAATTCTTCTTCATTCAGAATCTTGATACCGAGATTCACCGCTTTCTCAAGTTTTGCAGGACCCATGTTTTCTCCGGCAAGGACGTAGTCGGTCTTTTTGGAGATAGACCCTGAATTTTTTCCGCCGTGACGCTCGATTATGCGTTTGTACTCGTCGCGGGAATAGCGGGAGAATACGCCGCTGATTACTACGGTCTTCCCCGCGAGAATATCGCTCAGCGGCTCGGCGGCCTCATCCGCGGCCATTTCCATTTTCAAGCCGGCCGCCCGCAAGGTCTCGACGGCCCGTCGGTTCTCAGCTTCCGAAAAATAGTCGATAATGCTCTCGGCGATTCGCGGACCTACATCCTCGATGCTTTCAAGTTCGGCCTGAGTCATCGTCATCAGACGGTCGATGTTGCCTGCGGCCCGCGCGGCTTTCTTTGCCGTTGTTTCGCCGACGTAGGGGATTGACAAGGCATAAACCACGCGCTCGAACGGCACGTCGGCGCTGCGCCTGATGCCTTCAATCACGCGTTCGGCGCTTCTGCGTCCGAAGCCGTCGATTTTCATCAGCTGTTCCGGCTCAAGAGAGTAGAGGTCGGAGAAATTGCGCACGAATCCCGCCTCGTAAAGGGCGCGGGCTGTCTCCTCGCCGATACCGTCAATATCCATCATCCGTCGGCCCACAAAGTGTTCGATACGCCCCACAATCTGCGGCGGACATCCCCACTTGTTGGGGCAGACCCGGGCAGCCTCGCCCTCGACGCGCACAAGAGGGGTGCCGCACGCGGGACAATGGCTCACAAAACGCACCTTCTCGGCTCCGGGGATTCGGGCCGAAAGGTCGACGCCTGTAATCTTAGGAATGATTTCGCCTCCCTTTTCGACGTAGAGCGTATCGCCCTCATGGATGTCAAGGGCATTGACTATGTCTTCATTATGCAGCGAGGCCCGCTTGACGACCGTGCCGCTGAGCAGAACCGGCTCCAGATTGGCGACGGGTGTGATTATGCCCATCCGGCCTACGTCGAAGCTTACAAAACGCAAGGGCGTGAGCGCTCGCTCGGCGGCGAATTTGTAGGCCACGGCCCATCTCGGCGACTTGGCTCTGAGTCCGAGTTCCTCTTGCATGCGCAGGGAGTTGACCTTGAACACAAGTCCGTCAGTAGCCACGGGGAGCGCGTGGCGCTCGTCGTCCCACTTGCGGATGTAGGCGTCGACGGCCTCAATCGAATCAAGGCGCGTCATGGCATCACTCACCTTGAAGCCCCAAGACCTTACAGCCGTCATGGCTTCGTAATGAGTCGTGAACGGCAGGTTTTCGCCGAGAATATAGTAAATGTATGCGTCAAGACCGCGACGCGCCACTTCGGCCGAGTTCTGAAGTTTGAGCGTCCCGGCGGCGGCATTGCGCGGATTGGCGAAGAGAGCTTCACCGGCCTCTTCGCGCGCGGCGTTCAGCTTGCGGAAGGCCTCCCACGGCAATACGATTTCGCCTCTAAGCTCAAAAAAATCGGGATAGCCCTCGCCCTGAAGTACAAGCGGTATAGTGCGGATGGTACGGACGTTCGCGGTCACGTCATCGCCCTTTTCTCCGTCGCCTCGAGTGACGGCGCGCACGAGACGCCCGTGCTCGTAAATCAGCGAAATTCCCGTGCCGTCGAATTTAAGCTCGCCGCAAAGTTCGGCATCGTCCGAGTCGGTCAGCTTCCCGATACCCCGCACCCATGCATCCACTTCTTCGACAGAATAAGTGTTTGCCAGCGACAGCATAGGGTAGATGTGTGCGCTTTGGGAGAAGCCCTTGGCGATGTCCGAGCCCGGGCGCTGAGTGGGGGAGTTGGCGTCGAATGCCTCGGGGTGGCGAGCCTCAAGTTCTTCAAGACGTTTCATCAGTATATCGAACTCGCGGTCGCTGATTACGGGCGAATTTTCGACGTAATAATGGTGGTTGTGGAGGTGCAATTCTTTACGCAGACGCTCCAGTTCGTTCAGTTCGTCCATTTTGTAAATGCTGTTTATGGTAGCTTAGAGTCCGGAAACTTTGTCGGGGTTTTTGGCAATGAAATCCTTCCACGATTTGGGGCCTTTGGCGACCGCAGGCTTGGCGGACTCGTAATAATGGCACAGCGCCGCCGCAAGCGCGTCGGTTGCGTCAAGCTTTGTGCGGAGAGCTTCCGCAGGGATGTCAAGCATGCGACGCAACATCTCGCACACCTGCTCCTTGGAGGCTGCGCCGTTGCCGGTAATGGCCATTTTGATTTTGCGGGGCTCGTATTCGGTGATAGGCACTTGGCGCGCGATGGCAGCGGCGATGGCCACGCCTTGCGCGCGTCCGAGTTTCAGCATACTTTGCACGTTTTTCCCGAAGAACGGCGCTTCGATGGCCATTTCGTCAGGAAGATACGCGGCCACAATTTCCGTGATTTTTGCATGTATATGGCTCAGACGCATATAGTGGTCGCCGACTTTGCCGAGCTCGAGGACTCCTATTGCAATCATGCGCAGGGTCTTGCCGTAGACGCCCAGCACGCCGTAACCGGTGACGTTGGTTCCGGGGTCGATGCCGAGGATTATTCGGTCAGCTTTCTCTATTGCCGGGTCTGTCATCTGATAACTTCAAGGATTGTCGTGAAGTAGAGTACACGCTCGCCGAAGAGTTTGTATAGCCGTCCGAAGAGTTCGGGAAGTATGGACGAGTCGTATCGGTCAAGCTCCGCGGCGGAAGGCGCCCTGAACTGGAGGGCGAATGTTGCCGTGTCGGCCGAGCCTTCGGCGGGGTGGGAGGCCACGCGCGTCAGCACGGGAGAATGGAGCGCCGTGGCGCGCTCTACTGTCGGTATGAAGCTGTCGAGCTCCTCGAGGAATTTCTCGGCGATGGAGAGCTCTGCCTGAAATGTGGTGTTTACAAGATACATGGTCAATTCCGTGATTGGCCCTTCTTGGCCCGGAGCAGACGCAGGACAAAGCCCGCGTGGCGCGCTACGGTCGAGACGGTGCCGTAATAGTAACACATTATTTTGAAACGCTCCTTCAACGATGCAAAGCGATTCCGGGTAGTCAGGCCTTCGCTGAGATAATCTATAATCGGAGTGTCTCCGAGATAGACGTTGCGGCGTGAGTGCTGAAGACAGCGAATACACCACTCATAGTCGGCCGAGTAGCGGAATTCGGTGTTGAAGGGTTCGGTTATTTTGTTCAGGACGATGAATGCCTGATGGCACACAAGCATCCCGTCTTTGAAGGATGCGAGGCTGAGATGCTCCGGCGCCCGGAGATGCCTCGGGCCGAGTTCGCGTCCGTCGTTGTCGACAAGGACGGTCTGGCCGTAGACAATTCCCGGCCCTGACGACCCGGCAACGGCCCGGGAGATGCGGCGGAGCACATCTGTCCCGTGAAAACGGTCGCCGGCATTAAGGAAAACGACGTATTCGCCGCGGGCCTTGGCCAGCCCCTTGTTCATGGCATGATACAGGCCACCGTCCGGCTCGCTGAAAACCGTGCGGCAGGGGTTGGGATGAGCCGCAAGGATGTCGAGCGTGGTGTCGGACGATGCGCCGTCGATAACGATATGCTCATATACGGGCATGTCGAGACCGGCTGTGTCCTGAGCGTCGACACTACGCAACGTCGGTTCTATGGTTGCCTCGGCGTTATAGCACACCGTGATAATGCTTATCAGTGGATTCATCAGAATGTCGGGCCTAATTTATTACGATATTTTTTTATGGCTTCCTCGCCTTCGGGGCTGAGGGCTCTTACGCGCATGGTCACACCGAAAGAGCGCTGGCTGCGTCCGGGCAGACAGTCGGCGATTGAGTCAGCGCCGCCTGACGCTACAATTTCCCACGCCGAAACATGCTCGGGAACATTTGCGGAGAACGGCTGAGTGTCACCTCCCATTCTGGACGTTTCAAAAGATTCGACAGCCACGGCGCGCCGCATGAGCGTGCCTGATTTTTCACAGCCGAAGCATACGAGGAATCCGCCGGCATCGACTGTCGCGGCAAACACGGGCTTCGTGTCTTCGCGCGTGATGCGGACTCCCCGCTGGATGTCGCGGATGTCGGTCAAATCGGCGAGTCGGAATTTCATGATGCGCCCGTTGTCGAACGCCACCACGAGCCAGCCGCCGAGGGCTTCGTCTTGAAGCACCGGGAGGGCGAGGACGCAGTCGGTCTGCGTGTCGCGCCAAATATCGGTTTTGCTCAAATCCACTTTGCCGTCAGCGGTGAAGTAGAGGTAATAGGCCGGCTGCACAAACAGGTCGGAATCGTCATGAAGGTGCAGTTCTTTCCACAGCGATGTCTCGACAACCGTTGTAGGCGGCAATTCCTCAGCCACTGCAGGCTCAGCCGCGCTTGGCGGTTCACTTTCGGTGGCGGACTCGGCAATCTCGTCGGTAGCCGGGACAGGTGTATGGGCCTTGACGGCTGTATGTTCCAGCTCTTTGCGCAGGGCGTGTTCGTGCTCGATGTTCTGAAGTTCGCGCTCGCGGCAGAATATCTCGCGCTCGTTTGCGTCGCGCAACTCGCGGGTTGACGTTGATGTGCGCACAAAAAGCTTGCCCTCAAGCAGCACAGGCACGTACGACGGCTCGACGCTTATTTGGATTACATCCTTGTTGAGCGCAGCCGCCTCGTCGTCGACACATATCCTGACCTTGCGGCTGACAGTGTCGCCGAAAGAGTTTTGCACGAGATTTTCGAGCATAAGTGCAAGCGAAGCCGCGTCGGTGATGGTAAACCAGTCTTTGCCTATTTTTTGCCGTCCGCGCCGATACACTTCCATATCTTCGAACAAGCCGCTGGCATAGCCGCGGTCATTTACGCCGACATATAGCGTTCCGCCGGTCGAGTTCAGGAAGCCGGCTATAATGTGGAGCAACTCGAAGCGCTGTTCGTCCGCGGCGGGAACGCTTTTCACGCCCTGACGAACAGCCTTGTATATTGTCGAGCTTTTGAATTCGACAAACTGGCTTTCCGAACCGTAATATTTGCTCTTGGGGGTTTCGTAGTTTACCTTCAGCAGACTCTTGATTCGTTTGCGGATGCCGTCGGCCATAGCAGGGTCATCGTGGCAAGTCAGGTTCACAAACGTGTACGACAGTGCAAGCCGCGCGAGATTGCCTTCAAGCTCATTGTGCGGAGCTTTGATTATCTCGCCGAGGCGCGTCGTGGCGTCAACGTTACCGAGGAGTCCCACAATCTCGAGACGGCGGTAGAGATTGGTCAGAAGAGGACGGTTTTCGACTCTCGGGCGCAGTTTGCGCAACGCGTCGGCGTCAAGCCTGTCATTGGTGGCGAAGAACTGTGTCATCGTCAGCAGGGAAGCATGGGGGGCGAGGTCTTCGGCCATATCAGCGTCGTCTGCCAGACGCGCCAACAGGCGGGCATAGTGGATGTAGTCGAACGCCTGAACAAGATTTTCGGCCGAGACAGCCTTGAAGCGCATGAGCATGGCGAGCTCGAGCACATCCTCGCGCGAAAGGATCTCATCCGAATCGCGCATAATCTCTATTTCGTCGTCCTCGTCGGATATGTTTTCGTCCGGGTTTTCGAACTGCTCAAATTCTTCGATGGCTTCGAGCAGTTCGGTAAGTGTCTTGGCGTTTTCGAAGCGGCCCTCTGAGGAAAGGTGGAGTATGCGTCCCTCGTGGTTGCCGAGGGAATCAAGCCCGAGGTATTCGAACGCTACTGTCTGCCCGTTGCGAGGGTTCACGTGTTCGGGGTCGGAGAGGTAAAGCCCGAAGCCCAGCGAGCACACTGCTCCTATTCGCGGGAAGAGCTTGTCGTTTGTTATCCCCGCAGTGTACATTTCTCCGACGATGAGATTTTGTCGCAGAAAATCCTGAACGATGCCCTTGAGCGAGAATCTGAATGTGCCGTCGCGGTTGTCTTCAATCACAGTGGCTCTGACTATACGGCCACGGCCGGCGGTCTGCCATGAGCGGTCATCGACCGACTGGGTCTTGAAGTCAACGATGTCTTCGCGGCGGATTGTGCCGGAAACGGGCGTGTAGTCTTCGTCGACGACACAACAAGTGAACACGGGATTGCCTGCTCCGGTGTTTTTAAGGCCGGTCAGCCTGACGAACACGCTTTCGCCGACTACCGGCTCCGACACGGTGCGGTCCTGAATAGCCGATGAGCTTTCGTCGGAAGAACCGCGCTCGAACAGTGCATGTTCGGCCGAGGCCCACCATGCGGCGCGGTCGTTGAGATTGCGGATTGCGGCGCGGGTGGGGGCGTCAAGTCCGGCGAGAGAGATTCCGGGGTTGAGCCAAGGCATCCAATCGGCGGGGATTGACGAATGGTCTTCGTCTCTTGCGCCCGTGCGCCCGAGACGCAAGCCCTCGGAATCGACAGTAAGCCGGACGTAGCCGTTGCTGAAAATATGCGAAGCCTCGAGCGCACGAAGAGGATCGGCTTCCGCGAGGGGCATAGCCGCTCTTGCAAGCATCACCATCGGCTGCTTGAGGTTCTCGTAGGTGTATGCGGGCGGAAAGTTGTCGCTGTTCATGAGCGCAAGGAAGCTCTTGCCCAAGAGTGTGTCGGCCTCGCGCGGGTTCACCAGCGATGCGTAGCGGTAGAAGAGCGAGCGCAGGCGCGATGAGTGGTCTTCAGCCATCCCGTCCTTGCCGGCTATCAGAAGTTCGAGGGCTATGGCTGTCAGAAGATTGCCGAGGCGGCTGCGCTCTTCGGGACTCTCGACCTGCGGAAGAGCGTCAACGTCCTCGCGGGTCATCTTCACGTAGATGTCGAACTGCTCGATAAATGCTTGTCTGAAAGGCTCGAGTTGCCAGTTTGAGAGTTTGCGTTCGAAGATAACGGCAAATATTCTGTCAAGATTGGTCTGGACCTCTTCGGGAAAAAGTCGGAACACGAGCATCAAAACAGCAAACTGGCGGGAAGGGTGATAGATGAATCCCGATTTCTGAAGGCGGTCGAGCAGCGACGTTATGAACTCTCCGTGGCGTCCGTCAGTGACCAGTCGGAGCGTCATGTTGTAGGGCTTGACGCCTTCGACAAGTGTGGTAAGCTCCTGTTGCATGTCAAGGCGATGCTCGCCGGGGAGGAAGTTGAGAAACGACGACCCTTCAAGGAGGTAAAGGCCAAGCGCGCGCATGTAATCGATTGTGCGAGTCAGAATCTGCTTTCCCCGGGCCGTGCGTGCCTGCATGAACCATCGCGGCATGCAGTTTTGCATCACCCTCAGCGCCGTAAGAGGCCATTCCGGATAGTTGCCGTCGATTTCCCGACGCACCGCCTTCATTTCCGGGAGGGTGGAGATGAGACGGTCGATGTAATTCCGCTCCACGGCATCCATTCCGAGAGCCTCGCACACTTCGTCGAAGCGGAAGAAGGGAAAATGGGCCGACTCGCGCACGAGGGTAAGGTTGAGATAACCGTTTTTTGCCGTATAGAAATGACCTTTGACGCGCTGGCCCTTTCTTACGGGAGTCTCAGGGCGTTTCACGCGATATATGATTCCGTGCCTGTCGATGACCGACATATATTCGTTGCCGTCCTGACTCGGCACCACGACCGTAAAATCATATATCTCGCCCTGCTGTTCGGGCGCGCCGTAGATTTCCTTGACATACTGCACGATATCATGAGAGAGAATGGGCGTGCCGTCGGCAGACGTCCCTTTGACGCGGCAACCAAGCATTTCCGGCGTCGAATATCCGGGCGTTTTCTGGAACATCAGGCGCGGAAGGCGCACCTCGACAAGTTCGCCGGAAGAGTTCTCGCATTGCAGATATATGAAATTATCATTGGCGCCTTCAGGATGAATGACCGGAAATACATATACTTGTCCGTAATTATATTGCATGATAGTCGTCGTTTGCGTTGTCTGTGTACGTGGAGTGTCGAAGCTGAAAATACAAGGGCTCAGAATACTTACAAAGGTACGAATTTTATCCCGTTATTCATTGGTTAATCATATTTTTTTAGTAATTTCGCATCCGGTAACATTTAAACAGACTTTTCGACGCACTATGATAATCATCGGTATCGCCGGAGGCACCGGCTCGGGCAAAACAACTGTTGTAAACAAAATCATCAACTCATTCCCGGCCGGAGAAGTGGCAGTGATTCCTCAGGATTCCTACTACAAGGATTCGAGCCATATTCCCCCCGAGGAGCGCAGTAAAATCAACTTTGACGAGCCCGATGCCATAGAGTGGTCGCTGCTTGTGAAGCATCTTCGCGAGCTCCGCGAGGGGAAGACGATTCAGATGCCCACGTACTCATATCTGACGTGCACGAGGCAGGAAGAGACCGTGGAGGTGCATCCGGCCGACGTGGTTATTGTCGAAGGTATTCTTGTGCTCTGCGACCCCGTATTACGCGGGATGATGGATATCAAAGTGTTTGTCGACGCTGATGCCGATGACCGTCTTATCCGCGTCATTGCCCGCGACTGCATCGAACGCGGCCGCACGCCCCAGATTGTAATCGACCGCTATCAGGAGGTGCTCAAACCGATGCACTGCCAATATATCGAGCCGTCGAAGCGTTTTGCCGACCTCATTGTGCCGCAGGGTGGCAGCAACATCGTGGCGATAACCCTGCTTACCGATTATATCGAATCGAGACTCAGAAGAAAATAATGGAATTTTTCAGCAACATCGACGACCCGGAGGCGACGCAGGACAAGCACGCTAAGGAATGCCCCTCGCCGTTTACCCTGCAAAGCGCAACCATTGCCGACGACCGCCCGCTTGCGCCGGAGCCTGAAAGCATGGTTACGGGCGAGTTGCGCACGGACAATCTCGTAAAAAAATACGGCAAGCGCACGGTCGTGAACCACGTAAGCATCAAGGTGTCGCAAGGTGAGATTGTGGGGCTTCTCGGCCCTAACGGCGCGGGAAAGACAACGACCTTCTACATGACCGTGGGACTTATCCGTCCCAACGAAGGGCGTATCTTTCTTGACGACCTTGACATCACGGATATGCCGATGTACAAACGCGCGCAGAATGGCATAGGCTACCTCCCGCAAGAGGCTTCCGTATTCCGCAAGCTCAGCGTCGAGGATAACATCAAGGCTGTGCTTCAGATGACTGACAAGCCGCTCGATTACCAGCGGGAAAAACTGGAAAGTCTGATTGCCGAATTCCGGCTTGAGAAGGTGCGCAAAAACCTTGGCGACCGCCTGTCGGGCGGCGAGCGCCGACGCACCGAAATAGCCCGTTGCCTTGCGATTGACCCCAAATTCATCATGCTCGACGAGCCTTTCGCCGGCGTAGACCCGATAGCCGTCGAAGATATACAAGAGATTGTATATAAGCTGAAGAGCAAGAATATAGGCATTCTCATCACGGACCATAACGCTCAGGAGACCCTTCACATCACCGACCGCGCCTATCTCCTTTTTGACGGCCGCATCTTGTTTCAGGGCACATCCGAGCAACTCGCCGACAACCCCATTGTCCGCGAAAAATATCTCGGGCGCAACTTTGTGTTCTATCGCAAGCAGTTCAACTGACAAGCGCTCACCCAAAAAGCGGACCTTGCAGTATATGCGATTTGACGCACTGCAAGGTCCGCTTCGTGTTTTTTTTGTTCCGGATTCAATTCCCGGACAGGAAATCAAGCTCGTCGATAAGCTGCATTGCCAGCCGCTTTACGGCTGCATCGCCGTCAAAATCCGAGAAACGCACCGCCACGGCCCTTGCCTTTTCGGGGTCGAGCGTGGGGAGCAGATTGAACATCAGGCGCAATGCTCCATAAATCAGGGCCGGACAGGCGGTGTTGTCGTCGGTAATTGAGTAGACCAAGTCCGAGGCGAAGGGCCTGCGCCTCAGGAGAGCGTGGCAAAGCATATCGGTGACTTCAGCCGCCGGCGAGGCCTCAAGCCACTCACGAGCCATTTCGGCGGTGAATTTTTCTTCGGGATAAATCATCGGGGCAAGCAACATGCTTTCGCGCGTGGTTGTGTTGGTCCATAAGGCCTCGGCCAGTCCGGCGTCTTTACCCGTATATTCCGCAATCTCCTTAAGCTGGGGCAGGTTGAGGCCGAAAATGATTTTGAACGGCGAGCCGCCCTTGCGGAGCGTATCGCTTATAATGCCGTTCCGCAGGGCGAAAAAGCGTCTTTTTACGGCCTGCATTTCCGAGAAGCCATCTTCGTGTGATGATATGTCCATGATTCTATTTCAAAAAAGAGGGTGAATGCTGTCTTCCCGTATCTCGTCGATGCGACAGGCGCTCACGTGGAGGCTTTGTGTGCGCAGATGGGATTATTTCCTTTTCGGCAAGATTATTCTTTCGCCGTTGGTTTTTGCGAATCGGGCTTGAAGCTGCTGGTGGTTTATGATTTCTTTCAGGATAGCCGTATAACTTTCCGTGTCATCGGCGGGGACCTGTTTCAGACGCTCGTTCAGAAACGAGAGCTCCTGAGCGAGTATGGCCGCCTTGTACTCGTAAATCGCACGGGGCACGAGCGTGCGGAGCTGTTCCTGTTCGGTCTCGAGATGTGCGAATTTGGAGTGTATTTTGCTGAGAGTATATTTCTCATAACTCAGGTCCGTGGCCAGTCGGCGGAGAGAATCGTCGGGCGACGAGCATAAAATCCGAAGGAGATAGTCGTTGTCAAAGCGGTCGAGTTTTTCGTACAGCTCGGCATCAAGCTTTGACAGCAGGGCTTGCTCGGCTTTTTCTATTTCGGCTACGGATGAAGCCTCTTGCCGTATTTTCTCGCGGCCGTCAATCAACATGGCCTCGCGCTCAGCCAAGAAGCGGCTTTCGGCCTCCTGATGCTCTGCGGCAAAGGTTTCGCCCTCGGAAATCTCGAGTATGGCAGCAAATGTGCGGGCCACGTCCGGGTCGGTAAAAGCTGTGTCATCGGCTTTAAGCTCCATATTTATGTATCCGGCCACGTTGACGGGGTGCATCGAGCCGTCGTCGCCGGGCGTCTCGCACAAATACAGGAGCCCGTATCGCACGGCATACTGTAGCAATATCCTTTCGTAAGGCAGAAGCGCGTTGCGGTTGAGGTTCAGAAGCGGTGCCGCAACGGCGACGGGTTCGGGAGGCCCGGGTGGGGGCGCGGTCGCGGCGTCGGCCTGCGGAGAGTCCGGCGTATCTTCAGTCTGCAGCACCGGGCGGATGCTTTCGGCCGCCCGCGCCCGGGCGGCTTCGCGCTCGATGACTTCGGCGCGCGAGGCCACGAAGCGCTGCAGCTGCAGGGCAATCACATCTTCGCTCATGCCGAATGTGCGGGCGCATTGAGCCACGTAGCTCATACGTGTTATCTGGTCGTCGACCATGGCCACAGTCTGCAGAATCGTGTTGATTACCTTGGCGCGGGCCGTAGGATCGTTGGAGGCGACATCACGCATCAGGATATCGGTCATGAACGCAATTATATCCTGTTCGTGGTCTTTGAGGTATTGCTCCACTTCCGTCGACGAGTGGCTTTGGGCGAAACTGTCAGGGTCATCGCCTTCGGGAAGGAGGAGTGCTCGGACGTTGAGCCCCTCGGCGAGGATAAGGCTTATGCCTCGGAGGGAGGCCTTGATGCCGGCCGGGTCGGAGTCGTAGATGACGGTGATATTGCGCGTAAAGCGCATGATGGCGCGAATCTGCTCCTGCGTGAGAGATGTGCCCGAGGACGCCACGACGTTTTCCACTCCGGCCTGATGCATGGAAATGACGTCCATATAGCCCTCGACCATTATGGCTTTATCTTTTTTTGCAATAGCGCTCTTCGACTGGTACAGCCCGTAGATTTCCTTTTTTTTGGAATATATTGTTGATTCCGGGGAATTGACGTATTTGGCGCCTTGCTTATCGGAGCGCATCGTTCGTCCGCCGAATCCTACCACACGTCCCGACACGGTATGAATCGGGAATATCACGCGCGTGCGGAAGCGGTCGTAGCAATCGCCTCTGTCCGAGCGGATACACAATCCGGTGTCGACTAGGATATCCTCGCTGAATCCCTTGGAGAGCGCCGTGGACAGCAGCGTATTGGAGCGCTCGGCCGAATATCCGAGGTGAAACTTCCGAATCATGGCATCGTTGATGCCTCGCCTGCGGAAGTAGGCGAGGGCGATGCTGCGGCCTTCGTCGGTCTCGGATAAGTTGTGCTCGAAGTGCTGAAGGGCAAATTCGTTGACGGCAAACATCGCTTCTCTTGCCGAAGCGGCCTCGCGCTCGGCATCGGAGAGCTCGTGCTCGACGATTTCGATGTTATATTTCTTTGCAAGCCACCGAAGAGCCTCGACATAGCTCATTTGCTCGTGCTCCATTATGAAGCCCACGGGCGAGCCTCCCTTGCCGCAACTGAAGCATTTGCAGATGTTGCGGGCTTTGTTGACGGAAAACGACGGGGTGCGCTCGTTGTGGAACGGGCAAAGGCCCTTGTAGTTTGCGCCTGAGCGACGCAACTTCACGAAGTCGCTCACCACGTCGACAATGTCGGCGGTGTCAAGAATCTTGTTGACGGTTTCTTGGTCTATGCGACCCATCGGAGATAGATAAAGGAGTAGGTGAAGTTTAAGACGTTTGGCGGGTAAGAAAGAGGCCGGCCAAGAGCGTTGTTGCTCCCCCGGGCCGGCCTCTGCAAGCTGTGATTCGGGCAAGGAGAGGCGCACGGGCCTCTCGGATTATTCAGGATTGCGGCGTCGATCGCCCGGCGTTTTCAGCCGGGAGTCGCCGCGTCCTTTCAGGCTTGGATTATTTGTCCATGTGCTCGTACTTCATCGTCATCGAAGGCTGGTCGCAGACTTCTGCCGGGCCGAAATACTGGATGGGGCCGGGATAGATGTAGCATGTGTTCTGCGCCCAGTCGTCGCGCTGAGCGGCGAACTTCTTGAAGGGGGTGCCGTCAAGGCGTACGAGAGCTTTCTGGATTACGGGTTTGTCTTCGGCGTTGCGGCGCTCGATGTTCATCATCATGGTGATGGGGATACCTCCGGCAATCCACTGCACGGCAGGCTTCACGAGGTTGCGAATCGACGACATGTAGCCGGTTACGCCCGAGTTGATGAGGGCGGCGGCATTGTAGCCGAGCGAGTAGCAGTAGTCGGCGTCGAAGTTGGAGGGGTCGGCGCAACGGCCTTCATAACCGAAGAAGTGGTGGAGCGCGGAGAATTTGCCGTTGGCGGCTTTGAAGTCAGCGCTGGCGGCGAGGTATTCGCGCACCATTTCGCTGAGGAGCTTTTCGGTTTCGATAAGCGACACCTGAACATTGCCGTGGGGGTCGCGGTCGAGCATGAGCTGACGGGCCACAGCCGCGGGGAGCGAGTTGAGGGCCGCAACGTTTGCTTCGTTGAGGTTGCCGAGAATGAAGGCGGTGAGCTGTTCTTCGTTCATGGCTGCAACTTCGGTCTTGTGGGCGCCGAGGAGCTCGTTAAGCTCTGCAATCAGTTTCTTGAATTCGGGGATGAATTCGATAAGGCCTTCGGGGATGAGGACGGTGCCGAAGTTGTTGCCTTCGGCGGCGCGGGCGGTGACGATGCCTGCGATGTATTTGACGATGTCCTTGAGGCTCATGTTCTTGGCCTCGACTTCCTCGGAGATTATGCAGATGTTGGGCTGGGTCTGGAGCGCGCATTCGAGGGCGATGTGGCTTGCGGAGCGGCCCATGAGCTTGATGAAGTGCCAGTATTTCTTTGCTGAGTTGCAGTCGCGCTGGATATTGCCGATTACTTCGGAGTAGACCTTGGTGGCGGTGTCGAAGCCGAACGACGTTTCGATAAGGTCGTTCTTAAGGTCGCCGTCGATTGTTTTGGGGCAGCCGATTACCTGCACGCCGGCGTTGATGCTCTTGTAGTATTCGGCGAGGATTGCGGCGTTGGTGTTGGAGTCATCGCCGCCGATGATTACGAGAGCGGTAATGCCAAGTTCGCGGCAGATTTCGAGGCCCTTGTCAAACTGGTCTTTCTTTTCGAGCTTCGTGCGGCCGGAGCCGATGATGTCAAAGCCGCCGGTGTTGCGGTATTCGTCAATGATAGGAGCGGTGAGTTCGATATAGTTGTGGTCGACAAGACCGCCGGGGCCCATGAGGAAGCCGAAGAGGCGGCTGTCGCGATGAATCTTTTTGATGCCGTCGAAAAGACCGGAAATCACGTTGTGTCCGCCGGGAGCCTGACCGCCGGAAAGGATTACGCCTACATTGAGGGGCTTGCCGGGGACGGGGGTGGGGTTCTTTTCAAAACGGAGTTCGGGAAGACCGTATGTGTTGGGGAATAGAGCATGGATAGCCTCCTGATCGGCAACGGACTGAGTGGGGCGGCCTTCAACGGCCTTCACGGGGGTAGTGAGCACGATAGGGAGCTTGGGCTGATAAGCTGCACGAGCTTTTTGCAATGCGCTTTTTTTCATTTTTAAGTATATGTATGAAGTTGGCTGATTTTATGTCGCTATTATTTTGCCGCGTTCAATTTTCGGCACACAAAGGTAATAATTTATCTGCAAAATCTAAACTTTTATTATATAAAAAATTTTTAAAAGGGCTTTCCGGGGCTTGTAGGCGAGATTTTTGTTTTTTTAATGTGATTTTTCGAAAAAAATATGTAAATTTGTGCTCAACCATCTATTGACCATACGGAACATGAGCGACGAATATACTCCGGAAGATTTACCAGACACCCCTGCCGCCGGCGGCGGCGACATCCCTGAAGACGACATAGAGGCCGCTGAAAGCGAGTCGGTGCGTTTTTCGGGCTTGAAGCCGTACACGAGCCCAGCCGATGTCGTGCGTCACCATCTGCGCGGCATGTATCAGACGTGGTTTCTTGAATACGCCTCTTATGTTATTCTGGAACGTGCCGTCCCGAATATCGCCGATGGGCTCAAACCCGTGCAGCGGCGCATCCTGCATTCTATGGAGCGTCTGGACGACGGCCGGTTCAACAAGGTGGCCAATATCGTGGGCCACACAATGCAGTTCCACCCCCACGGCGACGCCTCAATCAAAGATGCGTTGGTGCAGCTCGGGCAAAAAGAGCTGCTTGTGGAAACTCAGGGTAACTGGGGTAATACGCTGACCGGTGCTCCTGCCGCCGCAGGGCGTTATATCGAAGCCCGGCTGTCGCCGTTTGCGCTTGATGTGCTCTACAATAAGAGGGTAACCGACTGGACCAAAAGCTACGACGGCCGCAATGACGAGCCGGTGACTTTGCCGGCCAAATTCCCACTTCTGCTCGTGCACGGTACCGAGGGCATCGCCGTCGGGCTTTCGTCGAAAATCCTCCCCCACAATTTCAATGAAATAATAGACGCCGCCGTGGCTTATGTCAAGGGCGAAGAATTCGAACTGTTGCCCGATTTCCCGACCGGGGGCCTCATCGACGTGAGCCGTTACAACGACGGGCGCCGCGGGGGCTCGCTCAAGGTGCGTGCAAAAATCGAGAAAGTCGATTCGCGCACACTTGCCGTGACTGAAATCCCTTACGGCAAAACTACGGGCACGGTTATCGACTCCATCCTTAAAGCCGTCGAGAAAAATAAAATAAAAATACGCAAAGTCGAGGACCACACGGCCAAGCAGGCAAGAATTATCGTGCATCTCCTCCCGGGGACCTCGAGCGACAAGGCCATAGATGCGCTGTATGCGTTTACCGATTGCGAGGTGAGCATTTCGCCGAACTGCTGTGTAATCTCCGATAAGAAGCCACTATTCCTCGGTGTCAGCGATGTGCTGCGCTACAATGTCGATTCCACACGCGACATCCTCAGGCGCGAGCTCGAAATCAGGCTCGGCGAACATCGTGAAAACCTGCTTTATGCCACATTGGAGCGGATTTTTATCGAAGAGCGCATTTATAAAGACAAGGAATACGAGACGGCCGCAAGCGTCGATGAAGCGATAAGCCATATCGACAGCCGTCTGGAACCGTACAAACCCTCGTTTATCCGCGAAATCTCGCGCGACGACATCCTCCGGCTACTTGAGATAAGAATGAAGCGTATCCTTCGCTTCAACGCCGACGAGGCCGAAAAATACATCTCGGATTTGCGGATGAAGATTTCCGACATCCTTGACAAGCTCGAGAATATGGATGCCGTGACCATTCAATGGTATGAAGGCCTTCGGGCGAAATACGGCGAAGCATATCCGCGCATGACGACAATCCGCGGATTCGACAATATTCAGGCCTCGACCGTGGCCGAAGCCAACGAAAAACTATTCATCAACCGCAAAGAGGGTTTTATTGGCACATCGCTGAAAAAAGACGAGTTTGTGTGCAATTGCTCGTCGCTTGACGATATAATCATTTTCTATAAAGACGGACGCTACAAAATCGTCAGGGTGGCCGACAAGCTTTTTGTCGACAAGAATATATTGTACGTAAATGTATTCAAGCGCAACGATTCCCGCACAATCTACAATGTGATTTATCAGAACGGCCGCGGCGGAATCTATTATATGAAACGCTTTGCCGTGACCTCTATGACCCGCGACAAGGAATACAACCTCACTCCCGGCCTGCCCGGCACGCGCGTGGTGTGGTTTTCGGCCAACCCCAACGGCGAGGCCGAGGTCGTAAAAGTGACGCTCAAGCCCAAGCTCCGTCTGAAAACCCTGCAATTCGACGTTGACTTTTCGAAGCTTGCAATCAAGGGCCGAGGAGCGCAGGGCAACCTTGTCACAAAAAACGAAGTGCACTCATTCGCGCTCAAGGAGCGCGGAGCCTCGACCCTCGGAGGGCGCGAAGTGTGGTTTGACCACGATGTCATGCGCCTCAACTATGATGGGCGAGGCGAATTTCTCGGCGAATTCCAAGGCCGCGACCAAGTGCTTGTCGTCCTCAAAAACGGCGAATATTATACCACGGGATTCGAAGCCACAAACCACTACGAGGACAACGTCCTGCGCATCGAGAAATTCCGTCCGAAAGTCGAGTGGACCGCAATCCTCAACGACGCCGACCAAGGCTATCCGTATATAAAAAGATTCCTGTTCGAACCCTCCGCCCGCAAACAGCGCTTTTCGGGGAAAAACGACAAATCGACCCTGATACTCCTCTCCGACACACCGGGAGCGCGCTTTGAGCTGACATTCGGCGGCGCCGACAGTTTCCGCGACCCTGTGACAATTGATGCGGAGGAATATATCGGGCTCAAGTCGGTCGAAGCCAAGGGCAAGCGGCTTACTACGTGGGAACTTGCATCGGTCCGCGAAATCGAACCGAAGGCCGTCCCCGAAGCAGGAGACGAAACCACCGAGAACGACGAAGGAATAATCACCGACATTGTCCCCGATGAAGAAATGGGGCATCTTGAACCGTCAGAAGATAAAAGCGACGACGAAGTCAGAGACGAATTGCTCGGACAAAAGAGAATCTTCTAAACGCCCCGAAAGCGTCTGAAAAAATGAATATCCGAAAGTTTTTGTTGCCGGCCGTTGCAGCTTTCTCGGTTGTTGCCGGGGCGCAAAACAGCGAAGTCCTGCGCCCGGTATATGCGGCTTATACGCTCGAGGCCGGAAGTTCGCACGTGGCGGAAACCTACTTGTCGCCACTCCATTACGACGGATGGACCGCGGCTCTCAGATATGAACGCGCACAGGCCATGAAATTCGCTCCCGAGCAATGGCACATGGAGCTCGGCGGGCGTCTCGCCCTTGACCGCACGCTCAACCGTCCGGCCCGCAACGTCGAGGAATGGCGGCTCAACCTTGAGCTGGAGTGGGGGATGATGCACAAATGGCGTATGCCCGAGGGGGTGTCGCTCCTCGCCGGCGGATTCACGAGACTTGATGCAGGCGTGTTCTACCTCGCCAAAAACAGCAACAACCCGGCGGCGGCAAAAGCCTCGTGGACTCTCGGCCCGCGCATAGGGGCGATATGGACCCACCGTTTCGGACGCCTTCCGGTGATGTTGCGTTACAGCGCCGACCTCCCTATGGCGGGTGTATTCTTCTCTCCGGCTTATGGCGAATTATATTATGAAATATACCTCGGCAACCATTCAGGCTTGGTGCGAGGGGCATGGCCCGGCAATTTTTTTCGGTTCGACAACGATTTGACTGTCGACTTGCGCTTCGGCGCAACAGGCCTGCGCGTAGGATACAGAGCCTGCGTATTCTCGTCGAAAGCTTCTCATATCGTGACTCGGACCGTAAGCCACACCTTCATATTCGGCATCACCGGCGAATGGCTGTCGGTCAACCGTGACAAATCATTTGAGCCATCACTCAAAATTATTTCCGCCTACTGATGAAAAAGACAAAATGTATCTTGGCGGCCGCAATGCTCGCCCTCGGCGGATGCCACAGTATCGACAATTGGGACAACGACGCGAGAGGCAATTTTGACGCCTTGTGGACTATAATTGACGAGCACTACTGTTTCCTCGACGACAAAGGCATCGACTGGGATGCGACAGGCGCCGAATACCGCTCGCGGATTAAGGACAACATGAGCATGAGCGACCTCTTCGACGTGTGTTCCGGGATGCTCGACTGTCTTGAAGACGGCCATGTGAATCTGTCGTCGCCCTTCGCCGTGTCTTATTACAGAAAATGGTGGAGCGACTACCCGCAGAATTTCGACTGGCGTCTGATTCAGGAGCATTATCTTGACTTCGACTACACAAGCGGCGGCGGATTGAGCTATAAGGAATTGCCGGGCAAGGTGGGCTACGTCCGCTATGAATCATTCGCGTATTCGATGGGCGAAAGCTTCCTCGATGCGATGTTTATGAATTTCAAGGAATGCAACGGACTTATAATTGATGTCCGCGATAACGGAGGAGGCGATATCACAAGGGTGAAGCAGCTCGTCAGCCGCTTCCTTGAGGAGCGTATTCTCGGCGGCTCGATCAGCCATAAGACAGGGCCTGCCCACGATGCATTCTCAAGCCCGTATGAATATTATTACGACCCTCAGATGAACCACGTGAGATGGCTTCGGAAGGTTGTAGTCCTCACCAACCGCAGCACATTCAGCGCGGCCAATACGTTTGTAGCCGTAATGAAAACCTTGCCTCGCGTGCGTATTGTAGGCGACCGCACCGGCGGCGGCAGCGGCATGCCCTTTTCGTCGGAACTCCCATGCGGCTGGGGGGTGCGTTTTTCGGCGTGTCCGGTGTATGACCCCGAAGGAAAACTCACGGAATGGGGCGTCGAACCGTCGGAAGGATGCAAAATCGACATGGACCCTGAGGCCGCCTACAACGGACACGACACAATCCTCGATTTCGCAATCAGTTTATTGGCTGAATAAGTGTCATTCGAGAAATGAAAACTCGTAGCCGTTGTCGCGCAACCATCTGCAGGTATATCTGAGATTAAACTCGTTTAGTTTTTTGCTGCGGATTTCGCGGTCGTGAATCAATGCGCCGATAACTTCCCTATAGCTTTGATTCCCGAGTTGCCACTCATGGGTGAAGACCACGAGCGTGTCGCGGTCCTGATGCTTCTTGAGCTCGTATGCTATAAGCGGATGGTTCTCAATTCGTATGTCTGTCGTAAAATATTCAGTACTGTCTTTTTTCAAATGTTTCACCTGCCACAGCCGTTCACATTCGGCCTCGGACAAATTGTAGCTTTGGCGCCCCTCGGTGTCAGCTGACAATAAATTACCCCCCCCCGTTACATCTCTCAGGCTATCAGGTAGATAGAAATAATGAAGCCTGAGCGTCCGCGAAATTGAGCCTTTACCTGCAAAACGTTCAATCGAAGTGTTTACTTCGTGAAAAGCCTCTTTGAAAGTCTTGACGTCGACCCCCTCTCTAAACGCCGGCTCAATCCAATGAAAGCCGAATCTGAGCCAGTCGCGATTGGCATAAAACTCATCCTTGAACTTGTCAGGAAATTCCCGCAGGGAATAGGCCGGAGTATGTGCGTACGTATAAAGGGTGAACTTGGCCCCGTACTCATCGTGGCAATCCTTCAGAAATGAAAGAAACCGGTTGTCAAATATTGAATTGTACTCGTCTTGGTGTCGGATAATGTCACCTGTCATGATTTCGACGTCATCAATGCTGAGATGCGCCGTTTTTCTTTCCGACTCGGATTTGTGCGGAAAGATATTATTGAACGAAATCAGAGCGGCAGCGATAGCGAAAGTGATGGCTGTAAGGATAAGAATGCGGCGTGTCATATCAATAGGAAACAGGAGCGAGCAAGATTCAAGCGCAAAATGCACTGACAAAAATACTCAAATTATATAATAACAGCAAAATTTTCCCCGTTTTGCATTATATGACAAATTTGATTATTTTTGTAAGTTGAAACCAAAGATTAAATTTATCACAGATATGAAACAGCTATTTCCTTTGTGCGCAAGCATTGCGCTGATGGCATCGGGGGTCTCCTGCACTCGGAGCAATCCCAACCCCCGGATTGATTATCCCGAAGCGCCTCAGGATTCTACGGTCTATGACGCCTTCGGGCGCACTGTCGACGACCGCTATCGTCCGCTCGAAAACGATACGGCGGCCGCCACCGTTGCGTGGGTCGAAGCCGAGAACGCCGTGACGAACGCATATTTGGACCGCATTCCCTTCCGCGAAGGCGTGCGCAAGCGCCTGACGTCGCTTAACGAATATGTCAAGAACGGTCTGCCGTGGCGAGGAAACGACGGGAAGTTCTACTACTTCCGAAATGACGGGCTCAAGTCTCAGGCGGTGCTTTATCGAGCTAAAGACGCCAAAGGCGACGGCGAAGAAGTGTTTCTCGACCCCAATGCACTTTCGGAGGACGGCACCGTGGCCCTCACGGGCGTGTTCCAGAGCAAAGACGGCACAAAGACGGCATATACGATTTCGAGAAGCGGCTCGGACTGGACCGAAATCTATGTCCTCGACACGGCAACGCGCGAACTTCTGCCCGACCATATAGAGTGGGCCAAATTCACCGGTGCGGCATGGCACGGCGACGGGTTCTACTATAGCGCATACCCCAAGCCTGCCGACGGCAAAGAACTCTCGGCCGCCAACGAGTATCACAGCGTCTACTATCATAAACTCGGCACACCCCAAAGTGAAGACAAAGTTGTGTTTGAAGATCGCAAGGCGCCCCTCCACTTCCACAGTGTAGGAGTCAGCGACGATGAATCCGCCATGTTTATCGCCATCGGCGGTCAAGGCAACGGCAACGCCCTTCTCGCCAAAGACCTCCGCAAGCCCGGTGCTCCTTGGGTGACAATCGAACCGAGTCAGGACTACGATGTCGAAGTTGTCGATGCCTTTGACGGCAACCTCTATCTTTATACAGGCGTGGATGCGCCCTTGTATCGCTTTGTCAAGGTGGACCTTTCCCGTCCGGCCAAAGACAATTGGACCGAAATCATCCCCGAGGGCGAGAACGTGCTCAGCGGCGTGCAGTTCGCCGACGGCAAACTCATTGCCACTTACTCCAAGGACGCCTCCGACCATGCCTATCTTTACACGCCCGAAGGCGAACTTATCCGCGAAATAGAATTCCCGACCTACGGGTCGTCATCGTTCTCCACCCGACGCACCGGCCCGGAGACGTTCTATTCATTCTCAAGCTTTGTATACCCCTCAACGCTTTACAGCTACGACCTCTCCACCGGAGAAAGCGGATTGCTGATTGACCGAGAAGACGCCAAAGCCAAAGTAAACTCCGAAGACTATATCACCGAGCAGGTGTTCTTCGAGTCCAAAGACGGCACCAAAATTCCGATGTTCCTTACTTACAAAAAGGGACTTAAGCGCGACGGCTCCAACCCCGTGTATCTCTACGGTTACGGCGGCTTCAACGTGAGCCTCCCTCCCGGCTTCAGCGCCAACCGTCTTTTCTGGCTCGAAAACGGAGGCATCTACGCGCAGACCAATCTCCGTGGCGGCGGCGAATACGGCCACGCATGGCATGAGGCCGGCACCAAGATGCAGAAGCAGAACGTATTCGACGACTTCATCGCCGCCGGCGAATATATGATCAACGAGGGCTGGACCAAGCCCGAGCTTCTTGCCATAGAAGGCGGCTCAAACGGCGGCTTGCTCGTCGGTGCGGTCGTAAACCAGCGCCCCGAATTGTTCGGCGTTGCCATCCCGAGGGTAGGGGTGATGGACATGATGCGCTACCATCTTTTCACCATCGGCTGGAACTGGGCTCACGACTACGGCACCGCCGACGACTCCCCCGAAATGGCCCATTACCTCCTCGGCTACTCGCCCCTGCACACCGTCAAGAGCGGCCCGGATGTGAAATATCCGGCAATCATGGTGACAACGGCCGACCACGACGACCGCGTCGTTCCGGCGCATTCGTTCAAGTATGCCGCCGCCCTTCAGGCCGCGCAGACCGGCGAGCGCCCCAAACTCATCCGCATCGACTCCAAGGCCGGACACGGCGCAGGCAAGCCGATAGGAAAGGTGATAGATGAATACACGGATATTTATTCGTTTATATTCTACAACATGGGGCTTGAGCCCGCAACGGCAAAGGAGGCCTCGAAGTGAGCCGCCGCCCGACAACATTATGCCTTAGAACGATTCTTGCCCCCCTCGGGGCGGGAATCGCTCTTTCTATACTATCGTCGTGTTTTACCGGCGTGGAGTCTACCCCGAAAATAGATGCGTCCGAACTCAAGCGGGCTAAGGTGGCCCGGCCTACGCCCGAAGATGCTTTTCTGGACGCTGTTGTGTCGGCGAGGACGTCGGAGTGGACTCCGGGACGCAAACTCATTGTCGCCGACGCCAAGATACGTCTGGTCCTCACCACCGCAGACGGCGGGGCCTTGCCCGACCTCACCCCCGGGGCTGTTCTGACCTTTCGTCGGTTCGAACCGGCAACGGCCCTCCTCGGCAATGAAGCCGCTGATGCGGTATTCGCGGCCGACGGTTATCCCGAACTTCGCTACCGCATAGCCTCGTCTCCGGCAGAACTCACCGGCGAGAACGCCCCTGTTGTCGATGTGCCTTTTACGGTAGACCCGCTTTTGGCTGAGCGCGCCGACTCCATTGTGGCCGAGCGCTCAGGGACGATGTATATACTGTCGCCTTTGTGGTACGATGCTGCGACGGAAAAAGATGTGGGCGGATATAGACTCGTGAGCGTGCGCGTCGATTCGGTGCGCCCCGGCAATCATATATTTCCGCTGAAAGTATATTTCCATGTTGCGGATGCCAATCTCGCAAAAACCGATGTCGGACGAGGCGAAAAAATGGTTTTCATGGCTCATGGAGGCAAAGCGGGCGTGAACACTCGCACCTTTGCAAGCCTTTTTGCCTTTGACGAGCCGCGGAAACGCTATCCGCATATCTCAGACGATGTGTGGGCGCTCATTGTCAATTCAAAAGTGACGGAAGGAATGACAAAAGAAGAATGCCGCCTTGCCCTCGGGTCGCCATCGTCGGTTGAACTCACCCCGACACGCACAGGCGATATCGAGCGATGGGGGTATTCCGACGGCATATATCTTATGTTCAACCCTGAAGGGATATTGATGCGCTACCGTTTATGAAGCTTACATTCCTTGGAACCGGGACCTCGACAGGTGTGCCCATGATGCGTTGCGGATGCCGCGTGTGCACCTCCGCCGACCCACGCGACAAGCGCCTGCGAAGTTCGGTTCTTGTCGAAACCGACGCGGGGAAGAACCTGCTTATTGACTGCGGCCCGGATTTTCGCACACAGCTGCTCGCCGCGGGGTCTCCTGATATTGAGGCCGTGCTGATTACGCATACCCACTACGACCACGTCGGAGGCATAGACGACTTACGCCCTTACTGCTACGATGCCGACGGAAGCCATCTTCCCGTGTATTGCCGCGAGGATGTGGCGGCGGACTTGCGTGCGCGTGTGCCCTATTGTTTTGCAAAAGTGCTCTACCCGGGAGTGCCCACATTCACGCTCCATGAAATCCGTGAGGGCCTGACGTTTGTTCCGCAAGGCACGGACCTCAACGTGCGGGCAATCCCCGTGATGCACGGCAAACTCCATATCCTCGGCTACAGGATGGAGCGGCTGGCTTATATCACCGACTGTTCACGGCTTCCTGACGAAGCTTTCGGGATGCTCGCCGGAGTGGACACGCTGGTTATAAACGCACTGCGCATCCGTCCGCACATGAGCCACATGAGTCTCGACGAGGCGCTGTCGGTGATTCGCCGCATAGCCCCGCGAAGGGCATACCTCACACATCTCAGCCACGACATGGGACTCCATGCCGAAGCCTCGCTCCTTCTGCCTGAAAACGTGGAAATCGCCGTTGACGGCCTGACAATTGAAATCTGAAATGAAACTTGTGGCCTGATATTTGTTATACATAACTTAATCTAAGAATCAAACACTGATGGCTGCCGATATACAAGTCAAAGGCGCACGCGTCAACAACCTCAAAAACGTTGACCTCAGCCTGCCAAGAAACAAATTTATAGTAATTACAGGCCTCAGCGGCTCGGGAAAGAGTTCGCTGGCTTTTGATACGCTTTATGCCGAGGGCCGACGCCGCTACGTGGAGAGCCTTTCGGCGTATGCCCGCCAATTCCTCGGGAGACTTGCAAAACCGGAATGCGATTTTATCCGAGGTCTTCCTCCGGCCATAGCAATCGAACAAAAAGTCAATACCCGCAATCCGCGCTCCACCGTCGGAACGTCTACGGAAATCTACGACTACCTTCGCATGCTTTTCGGGCGGGTAGGCCATACGTTTTCGCCGGTGTCGGGCGTTGAAGTCCGGAAGCACACTGTCGAAGACGTGCTCGCCAAGGCCATTTCGTATCCGCAGGGGACACGCATCGCTATTGCCGCCCCCGTGATTCTCCCGGAGGGCCGCAGCTTGCCTGAACAGCTTGACATATACATTAAAGAAGGATATTCCCGCCTGATAAGCCCCGATGGCGAGTTCCGGACTATTGACGGATATACCCGCAAAGAGGACGACGCCATGCCTCTTTTGCTTATCGACCGTCTTGCTGTCGCGCCGGAAGGCAGCGACGAAGCATCGCGTTTGGCGGAGAGCGCGGAGACGGCTTTTTTCGAAGGCCGCGATGAGGCCGTGCTGTATGTATGGAGTGGCGGAGACGCGCCCGAGAGATTCGTATTCTCAAAGCGTTTCGAAGCCGACGGGATAACGTTCCCGGAACCTTCGGAACAGATGTTCAACTTCAACAATCCTCTCGGCGCATGCCCCGTATGCGAGGGCTTCGGACGTACACTCGGCGTCTCCGAGCGGCTGGTGATTCCGAATCCCTACAAAAGCATATATGAAGATGCCGTCGCGCCGTGGCGCGGTAAAACGTCGTCGCAATGGAGGATGGATTTCATTACTTCTGCAAAAGATTTCCCGGTACACACGCCTTACAAAGACCTCGATGAGTCGATGCGGCGCTTGCTTTGGGAGGGCGACGACGCCCGCGGCATCAGGGGGATAAATCATTTCTTTGCCATGCTTGAAAGCAACCGTGCGAGCATGATTGCGCGTGTGACGCTGTCGCACTATCGCGACAAGACCGTGTGCACGAGCTGTGGAGGGTCGAGACTGCGCAAGGAAGCATCGTATGTCAAAGTCGGCGGAGCCTCGATAACCGACCTTGTGCGTCTGCCTGTGACCGAGCTGAGAGCGTGGTTTGAAAACATAAAACTTGACGACAGGGATGCCCGGATAGCCGCGCGCCTGCTGAAGGAAATACGGTCGCGGCTTGAGTTTCTGGACGAGGTCGGACTCGGCTATCTCACGCTCGACCGTCTCAGCAATTCGCTTTCAGGCGGCGAAAGCCAGCGAATCAACCTTGCTACATCGCTCGGCTCCTCGCTCGTGGGGTCGCTCTACATCCTCGACGAGCCGTCGATAGGCCTTCATTCCCGCGACACCGAGAGGCTCACTCGGGTGCTGCGGAAGTTGCAGAAACTGGGCAATACGGTGGTAGTGGTGGAGCATGACGAGGACATAATGCGTGCCGCCGACTGGATAATAGATGTAGGCCCGGCGGCCGGACGTCTTGGCGGAGAAATCGTATATCAAGGCCCGGTGGGCGGCCTGAAGGAAGCGACCGGAAGTCTGACGCTCAAGTATCTTACAGGAGAGATGGCCATCCCGGTGCCGAAGGTGCGCCGCAGGTCCCATGATTCAATAAGAGTGAATGAAGCCTCGGAGCATAACCTGAAGAACGTGAGTGTGGATTTTCCGCTCGGTGTCATGACGGTTGTGACGGGTGTCAGCGGTTCGGGCAAGTCCACTCTCGTAAGGGATGTGTTTTACAAGGCCCTGCGACGCCATCTGACCGGAGAAGGCGAGGCCCCGGGCATGTTCAAGGAACTCAGCGGCGATCTCGGTCGGGTAGAGGAGGTGGTGTTTGTGGATCAGAACCCCATCGGCCGATCCACCCGGTCGAATCCGGCCACTTATATCAAGGCATACGAGGAAATCCGCGCGCTCTATGCCGATCAGCAGGCTTCGCGCCAGCTTGGATTTACGCCGGCGCATTTCTCGTTCAACACGGAAGGCGGCCGCTGCGAGAACTGCAAAGGCGAAGGTTCGATAACGATAGAGATGCAATTCCTCGCGGATGTCACAATCGAGTGTGATGTCTGCCACGGGCAACGTTTCAAGCGCGAAGTGCTTGAAGTGAAATATCGCGGGAAGAATATACACGACGTGTTGGAAATGACCGTGGAAGAAGCGATAGATTTTTTCAGCGAAGACGCCGCCTCGAACTCTGCTTGCGCGCGTATCGTGCGGCGTCTGAGGCCGTTGGCCGACGTCGGCCTCGGCTATATTCGCCTCGGTCAATCGTCAAGCACGCTGTCAGGCGGCGAAAACCAGCGCGTCAAGCTTGCCTATTTCTTGTCGCAGGACCATCCCGCTCCGACTGTCTTTATCTTCGACGAACCTACGACCGGCCTGCATTTCCACGACATCCATCTGCTGCTGTCGTCATTCGACAGGCTGATAGCGCTTGGGCACACTCTCGTGGTTGTTGAGCATAATATGGATGTAATCAAATGCGCCGACAATATAATCGACCTCGGCCCCGAGGGCGGCGACAAGGGCGGCTATATATCAGGCACCGGCACACCGGAAGCCATTTCGGGGCTTGACACACCGACGGGCCGATGGCTGAAAGCAAAGCTCGGCTGAGCCGCAACTATTTTGGGATACATAGCCCGCGAATGAAAAAAATTGTGTAAATTTGCGCTCTGAAAAAAGATTTAAACCATAGTCGCGGCGCCGTTTTCGGAATCGCGACTCATAAATTACCAATTAAACAATGAGAAAGAATATTGTTGCCGGCAACTGGAAGATGAACACAACGCTTCAGGAAGGCGTTGCACTTGCCGAAGAAGTGAACGAAGCCCTCGCCGGCCGTCAGGCCAACTGCGATGTAGTGATTTGTGTGCCCTTCACACACCTTGCATCCATCGCCGCCAAAATCAATCAGGAAAAGCTCGGTCTCGGCGCCGAAAACTGCGCAGACCACGACAAGGGCGCTTATACCGGTGAAGTTTCCGCTCCGATGGTCGCTTCGACCGGCGCAACCTACGTCATCCTCGGTCACAGCGAACGTCGCCAGTATTACGGCGAAACGGCAGAAACTCTTCGCGCCAAAGTGGCACTCGCCCTTGAAAATAAACTCACTCCGATTTTCTGCATCGGCGAAGTTCTCGAAGAGCGCGAAAACAACACCCATTTCGACGTCGTGAAGTCGCAGATTGTCGACGGCCTTTTCAACCTCAGCGCCGAAGACTTCGGAAAAATCGTCCTCGCATACGAACCCGTATGGGCTATCGGCACCGGCAAGACCGCAAGCGCCGAGCAGGCTGAGGAAATGCACGCATTCATCCGCAAGACCGTAGAAGAGAAGTATGGCAAAGAAGTAGCCGAAAACACCTCTATCCTCTATGGCGGTAGCTGCAAGCCCTCCAACGCCAAGGAGCTTTTCGCAAAGCCCGACGTTGACGGCGGCCTCATCGGCGGTGCTTCGCTCAAGTGCGCCGACTTCATGGGTATCGTAGACGCATTCTGATAAAATCTCATTCTCACTCTCCTCCATACGATGAACATCAAATCCAAGCAGAATATCTTCCGCTCCGTTATGGCGGCTGTCGCAGTGGCGACGGCCGCCTGCGGCGCGGAGATTCATGCCGCTCCGCAGGACGAGCCGTCGGATTCCGTCGTAAGCATTGTCGCGCACATCAATGCTTCAGGCCACGTCAGCATCGACCAGCCGGAAGCACTGACCGAGCGCCTGAGTCGACGGCTTCAGCCCGGCGAAGATGCCGGAGGCGAGATGCCGGAATCCACACAAAACGAAGCCTCGGCCGCGAAGTCTGCGACAGCAGTCCGTGCCGGCTATCGAGTACAGGTTTTTGACGACAACAACCCGCGCACATCGCGTTCGGCCGCGGCTTCGTACAAAAGCCGCATCGAAACCGCCTTCCCGGCTTATCGCGCATACGTCAGCTTTAACTCTCCGTACTGGCGGGTTAAAGTGGGCGACTTCAAGTCGAGGGCCGAAGCCGAAAGTGCAATGGCCGACATCCGCAGAACCTTCCCGGGGCTAAAGGCATATATACGCATTGTGCGAGACCGCATAAACATCTATGACTAAAGAAGAAATATCGAAGCTGACCGACGCCGAAAGAATCGAGGCCGTTGCGAGCCGCTTTCGGGAAATTATCGAGTTGCTCGGCGAAGACTGCTCCCGCGAGGGACTGGTTAAGACTCCGTTGCGGGCGGCAAAGGCGCTGTGGTTTCTGACACAGGGCTATCGCATGGACGCACAATCGCTCATGCGTCAGGCGCTGTTCGAGCATGAAGGGAGCCGCATTGTCATAGTGAAAGATATCGAGTTCTACTCCATGTGCGAACACCACGTGCTCCCGTTCTTCGGGCGAATCAGCGTAGGCTACATCCCCAATGGCAAAATTGTCGGCTTAAGCAAGCTCGCTCGCCTTGTCGATGTCTTTGCCCGGAGGCTTCAGGTTCAGGAGCGCCTTACGGCGCAGATTTGCCGGGCCGTCAGCGAGACCGTCGACGCATCGGGCGTCATTGTCGTATGCACGGCGCAACATCTTTGCATGAAGATGCGCGGAGTGGAAAAACAAGACTCATCGACGACAACGGTCGAATACAGCGGGATTTTCGAAGAACACCCCGAAATGAGAGACGAATTTTTCAGACAGCTGAAATCATAACGTCATTTTAGACGCTAAAAATTTGGCGAAGTCGAAATAAAAGCGTACCTTTGCGGTCGCTTAGCAATACAAAACCAATTTAAACAACAATCAATGGCAACAAAAATCAGATTACAACGTCATGGTCGCAAGAACTATGCGTTTTATCCTATTGTCATCGCCGATAGCAGGGCACCACGAGATGGTAAGTTTATTGAAAGGATAGGTTCCTATAATCCGAACACTAATCCTGCTACAATTACTCTTAATTTCGAACGGGCTTTGTATTGGGTGACCGTAGGTGCAGAACCCACCGACACCGTACGTACCATTCTTTCCAACGAAGGCGTGCTCCTGATGAAACACCTTCTCGGCGGCGTAAGAAAAGGCGCTTTCGACGAGGCTGAGGCACAGAAGCGCTTCGAAGCATGGAAGGCCAAAAAGGTAGCCAAAGTTGAAGCCATGAAGACAGCAATGGCCGACACCAAGGAACTGAGCATCAAGAAGCGCCTCGAAGAGGAAGCGGCCAAGAACAAGGCCAAGGCCGAAGAGGTTGCAAAGAAGAAGGCCGAGCTCGCCGCTGCCGCTGAGGCTGCCGCCGCTGCAAACGCAGAGGAAGCCGCTGAAGCTGAAGCCGAGGCACCCGCCGCTGAATAAGCCGCGAAGGACTCGCGTCCCCTGTCTTCACCTCCTCCGAAGCAAGGCTTCGAAAGATACCGAAAAGGGTGTGTTCGCTACCTCATGTGGCCGGACACACCCTTTTTCAATTTTCCGAATAAAGAATTTAGAGTTGCGTCGCTGACTGCAGTCTGCAAACACACATTTTTCTCTCACTCCAGAATATGAAAAAATTTCGCGAATATTCGTCCTTGAATCTCACGGACGTCAACAAAGAGATGCTCAAGCGCTGGAACGAAGCCCGGCTCTTTGAAGAGAGTATGGCCGTGCGCGAAGGTTGCCCGTCGTTTGTCTTCTACGAGGGCCCCCCTTCGGCCAACGGACGCCCGGGTATCCACCACGTTATGGCGCGTACAATCAAGGATATTTTCTGCCGCTACAAAACCATGCAGGGCTTTCAGGTAAAGCGAAAGGCCGGTTGGGATACTCACGGACTGCCCGTCGAACTCGGCGTGGAAAAATCGCTCGGCATTACCAAGGAAGACATCGGCAAGAAAATCTCCGTCGACGACTACAATGAAGCATGCCGACGCGAGGTGATGAAGTACACCCGCGAATGGGAGAAGCTCACGGATACGATGGGATATTGGGTTGACACAACCGACCCCTATATCACCTACGACAACCGTTATATCGAGAGTGTATGGTGGCTGTTGGCGCAACTCTACAAGAAGGATTTCCTCTATAAGGGCTACACAATCCAGCCCTATTCTCCCGCCGCCGGCACGGGACTCAGTTCGCACGAACTCAATCAGCCCGGATGTTACCGCGATGTGCGCGACACGACATGTACGGCTCAATTCCGCATCACCGACCCCAAGCCTGAGATGACGGGGTGGGGCGACGCCTGCTTCCTCGCGTGGACAACAACGCCTTGGACGCTGCCGTCGAACACGGCGCTGTGTGTCGGCCCGGCAATTGATTACGCAGCCGTGCGCACTTTCAACCCCTATACCGGCGCCCCTGTCACCGTGATTATTGCCGAAGCCCGCATGAGCGCCTATCTCAACCCGAAAGCCAAGGATATTGCGTTGGCGGATTACAAGCCCGGCGACAAGCTTATCCCGTATGAAGTTGTAGCGCACTTCAAAGGCGAGGACCTTACGGGCTTGCACTACGAACAGCTCCTGCCGTGGGTTAACCCGGGAGAAGGCGCGTTCCGCGTAATCCCCGGCGACTACGTGACAACCGAGGACGGCACAGGTATCGTGCATATCGCGGGCACCTTCGGCGCCGATGACCTCCGGGTGTCGCGCCAGAACGGCATTCCGCCCCTGCACCTCAAGGACCGCGACGGCAATCTCCGCCCGATGGTAGACCTTGGCGGTCGCTTTTATCGCATCGAAGACCTCGACCCCGAGTTTGTACGGACAATGGTAAACGAGAGCGAGTATGCCGTGTGGGCCGGCAAGTATGTGAAAAACGCATACGACCCGACGAAGGGGCCCGATGATGAATCCCTTGACGTTGAAATCTGCATGGATCTCAAAAAGGACGGAAAGGTGTTCAAAATCGAAAAGCATCTCCACAACTATCCCCATTGCTGGCGCACTGACAAGCCCGTGCTTTATTATCCGCTTGACAGCTGGTTTATCCGATCGACAGCCGCCCGCGAAGATATGATTGCCCTCAACAATGAAATCCACTGGAAACCGGCTTCGACCGGCACCGGACGTTTCGGAAAGTGGCTCGAAAATCTTCAGGACTGGAATTTGTCGCGTTCGCGCTATTGGGGCACCCCGCTCCCGATCTGGCGTAGCGAGTCAGGGGCGGAGGAAATCTGCATCGACTCCGTCGAGACGCTTTATAATGAAATAGAAAAGGCTGTTGCAGCCGGCGTTATGAAGACCAATCCTCTTCGTGAAAAAGGCTTCGTGCCCGGCGACTACTCCAAGGCTAATTACGATAAAATCGATTTGCACCGCCCGTATGTCGACGACATCGTGCTCGTGTCCCCGAATGGCGAACCCATGAAGCGCGAGCTTGATCTTATCGACGTGTGGTTCGACTCCGGGTCGATGCCTTACGCCCAGCTCCATTATCCCTTCGAGAACAAGGAGGCCGTAGACAACGGCACTCTTTTCCCTGCGGATTTCATCGCAGAGGGCGTGGACCAGACTCGCGGATGGTTTTTCACACTCCACGCCATCGGCACGATGGTATTCGGCAAGAAAGCCTATAAGGTCGTGATTTCCAATGGCCTTGTGCTTGACAAGAACGGCAATAAAATGTCGAAACGTCTCGGCAACGCTGTTGACCCCTTTGATACGCTTGAAAAATACGGCGCCGACCCGGTGCGCTGGTACATGGTATCGAATTCGTCGCCTTGGGACAATCTGAAATACGACAACGACGGCGTAGCGGAAGTGGCACGCAAATTTTTTGCCACACTGTCCAATACGTACAACTTCTTCGCGATGTATGCCAACGTCGACGCCTTCACGGCCACGGAAGCGCAGATTCCCGTAGCGCAGCGCCCGGAAATCGACCGATGGATTCTCTCGCTTCTCAACACGCTTGTGAAGGACGTGCAGAACGACCTTGACGACTATGAACCCACGAAGGCAGCGCGTGCGATTGCCGAGTTTGTCGGCGACAATCTCTCGAACTGGTATGTGCGCCTTAACCGCAAACGCTTCTGGGGTTCAGGCAATGAAGATGACAAGCTTGCGGCATATCAGACGCTCTACACCTGCCTGCTGACTGTTGCCAAGCTCATTGCCCCCATTGCCCCCTTCTTCAGCGACCGCCTCTACAGAGACCTGACCGAAGGAATGGCCGACGCCGAACCATCGGTGCATCTCGCCCGTTTCCCCGAAGCGGACGAAGCGCTTATCGACGCGAAGCTTGAAAGCCGGATGGCAACAGCCCAAAAGCTCACGTCGCTGGTGCTTTCCCTTCGCAAGAAAGCATCAATCAAGGTGCGCCAGCCGCTCGGCAAGCTCCTTGTCCCGGCGATGAACGACGCCATGAGGGAGGAATTCGAGGCCGTGAAGACGCTCGTATTGTCGGAAGTCAACGTGAAAGAACTCGAAATCGCTTCCGGCGACAACGAAGTGTTTGTGAAGCGAGTACAGCCGGACTTCAAAAAGCTCGGCCCGAAATTCGGCAAGCAGATGAAAGCCGCCGCGGCCATCATCTCGGCCTTCGACCGCAATGCCATAGCCGCGCTTGAGCGCGACGGCCATATCGGCATCACAACGCCCGACGGAACGGAAACGGTAATCGACCTTGACGACGTTAAGATTATCTCCGAAGACATCCCGGGATGGCTCGTCGCCAACGAAGGCGTGCTCACCGTGGCTCTCGACATCGAAATCGACACGGCTCTTGCCCGCGAAGGCATGGCCCGCGAGATTATCAACCGCGTGCAGAACATCCGCAAGAGCAGTGGCCTTGAGATTACGGACCATATAGTCCTGACACTCGACAATGCAGCCTCGGATGAAATACGGGCCGCTGTCGACGACTATCGTGATTATATCGCCGGTCAGGTCCTTGCCGATGCAATCGTGTTTGCATCAGCAGGCTCCACATTCGAGGCGCTGGACCTTGACGGCCGGAATCTGAACGTAAAAATCCAAAAAGCCTGATAACATGGAAACAAACCGCACACGTTACAGCGACGAAGAACTTGAAGAGTTCCGCACCCTCATTCTCAAGAAACTTGAGACGGCACGGCGTCTTTTCGACGAACTTCGTGAGTCGTTGAGCAACAACTATGGCAACGACACATCCGACACCGCACCCACATTCAAGGCGCTGGAAGAAGGCGCCAATACACTTGAACAAGAGGCTACGGCACGTCTTTGCGAACGTCAGCGCCAGTTTATAGAGCACTTGCAGGCCGCTCTTGTCCGCATCGACAACAAGACCTACGGCATCTGCCGCGAAACGGGCAAGCTCATCCCCAAAGAGCGCCTGAGGGCCGTGCCGCACGCAACGCTTTGTGTCGAAGTCAAGCTCAACCGCAATAAATGAAGCTGACGGAACAAGGACTGCGGCGGAGAAGCCTGCTCTGCGCGGGTGTCGCCGCAGCCATTCTTATTCTTGACCAAGCTCTTAAAATATGGGTGAAAACCAATTTTTACCTTGGTGAAGACCTTGAGATACTGCCTTTTTTTCATCTGCATTTCATCCAGAACAACGGCATGGCTTTCGGATGGGAAATTGGCAGCAAGCTGTTCCTCACGGCTTTTCGCTTTGTGATGGTCGGAGTCCTCATATGGTTGCTTGCCCGCTTTGTCAAAGACGCGGATAAGCCGTCGGGCTTCTTGGCCGCGCTGGCGGCCATCACGGCGGGTGCTGCCGGCAATATTATTGATTGCGTGTTCTACGGCGAGATTTTCTCCAATCCGTGGCCTCCCGAGATTGCCTCATTCACGGCAATAGGCACCGGCTACGGACAGTGGTTTCAGGGGCTGGTTGTCGACATGTTGTGGTTTCCGCTCTTCTCCTTTGACTGGCCCTCATGGCTTCCGTGGATCGGAGGCCGCCACTTCTCGTTTTTCGACCCCGTGTTCAATATCGCCGACGCAGCCATCACTGTCGGAATGGCCGTTATAATCCTGTTCTACTCGCGCCATATCGCATGGCCTGACAAGAAGGCTTAGAATATCAACAAGTCCATGAGACATTATTCCCGAACACTGCCGCTCCTTTGCGCCGCATATATATGCGGCGCATTGAGTGCGTGCAAGAATGTTCCCGAAGGAATCATCGAACCCGACACCATGGCGCAACTGCTGGCCGACCTGCACACGGGCGAGGCCGTTGTGGACGCCAATCGCCGCAACTATCCGCAGGAACGCGACAGAGCAGCGCTCAAGGAGGCGATTTACGACAAATACGGCGTAAGCGGCGAAGAAGTGGATTCATCGCTTGCATGGTATGGCCGGAACATAAGGAAATATGTCGAGGTGTGCGACAAAAGCATCGAGATTCTCGAGCATCGTATGATTGAGAGCGGCAACCGCCTCGCCGCCGCCAATGCACTCGCCGTAAGCGGCGACAGCGTGGATATATGGCCGTATCCCCGTTTTATACACGTCAGCCCGCGCGGAGCCACGCGAAGCCTGACTTTCAATTTCTCGCATGACGAGAATTGGGATTCCGGAGATATTTATACGTGGCGCGCCAAATTTGCCAACACTTCGGGAACTACAAACTGGGGGATTGTCACCGAATACGCCGACGGCAAGACGGAAACGCTTCATGCATCATTTGCCGGCGACGGGTGGCAGGAGATTACATTTTTCACGGATACCGTACAGCCCGCCGCCAGAATATACGGCTATCTCACGCTGTCCGGCAAAAACGCAGACGACGCGTTCATAGACTCGATGGGCATCGTGCGCAAACGTTTCAACGAGACCTTGTATTCTCAGCATTATCGCCAGCGAAAATTGAAAAACATCGAAGGGCGTCTGCATCCGGCCGTGCAGGTCGACGGCCCTTCGGACGATTCTGAAAAATGAAACGCATAAGCATTCCGCCTTGTGACGAAGAGCTCATTCTCGCCAACAGGGTAGTGTGGAAAGCGCGGGTGTTGATTCCCGGCTATATAAAATACACGGCCGAAGCCGGGATTGAGATATTCCCCTTTGAAAGAGAACTGCCTTCGGCTTCATTTGTTGCCGGAACTATATTCGTACTTGACGAGCAAACGGATTATGAGCCTCTCGCTTCATTGGATTTCAAAAGCGCCTGCGAATATATCAGTTCTCGGAACGGATGGTATGAAAACGCCGCCCTGTCCGTGACAGACAAGACGGCGGAAAGGAGACAAGCCCCCTTGCTCTTGCTCAAGGGCTGA
This sequence comes from uncultured Muribaculaceae bacterium, assembly GCA_910584905.1. Taxonomy (GTDB): domain Bacteria; phylum Bacteroidota; class Bacteroidia; order Bacteroidales; family Muribaculaceae; genus CAG-873. Next base: position 42,436 of record CAJUCQ010000016.1, on the reverse strand, counting down.
CCGTTCTAAATGATTCCACGTATTTCTGCAATGTCGCGCACGCCGTGGCGTTCACAAAAGTCGCTTATCTCATCAAGCACGAGCATCGTTGCCTCAGGATTGATAAAGTTAGCGGTCCCGACCTGAACAGCCGATGCTCCGGCCATGATAAACTCCAAGGCATCTCGTCCGGTGACAATGCCTCCAAGGCCTACTACTGGCACTTTCACAGCCTTGGCGACCTGCCATACCATCCGCACCGCTACTGGGCGCACAGCGGGCCCGGAAAGGCCTCCTGTCACGGTTGACAGACAGGGCCTGCGGCGTTCGACATCGACGGCCATGCCGAGAAGAGTATTTATAAGAGAAATGCTGTCGGCGCCGGCCGCTTCAACGGCCAGTGCGATTTCGCTTATGGAGGTCACATTAGGCGAAAGCTTTACCATCAGATGACGCGGCCACGCCGTGCGCATTGCAGACACTACCTCGGAGGCTCCGTCGCACGTCGTCCCGTAGGCCATGCCGCCTTGCTTGACGTTCGGGCACGAAATATTGAGTTCTATCGCGTGAATCTTCTCAAGAGCAGACAGGCGCCGTGCGGTCTCGGCATAATCCTCGACGCTTTTACCCGACACATTCACTACAATCTCGGTGTCAAGTCCGGCTATGCGCGGATATATTTCGTTGATGAAATAATCCACCCCTTTGTTCTGCAGTCCGACAGCGTTGAGCATCCCCGAAGGTGTCTCGGCCATGCGGGGGTAGGGGTTGCCCTCACGGGGTTCGAGAGTCGTTCCCTTGACGATAAATCCGCCGAGACGCTCAAGATTGATAAACGGGGCATACTCTTCGCCGAATCCGAACGTTCCGGAGGCTGTCAAGACGGGATTCTTCAGCGTAAAGCCATTCCCGAGGTTTACATTCAGATTTACCATATCAGTTCCTTTATATTAAACACCGGACCGTCGGTGCACACACATACATTACCTTTAACCGTTTTTTCCACACAGCACAGACACGCGCCGAGTCCGCAGGCCATCATGTTTTCAAGCGAAACCTCACACGGAATTCCGGCCTCGCGGCAGACGGCGGCTACGGCTTTCATCATCGGGGCCGGCCCGCAACACTGCACCATGGCCGCTTCCCGAAGCCCTTCGCGGAAGGTGAGGCTGTCGGTAACGCGCCCGCGGAGGCCGGCGGAGCCGTCGTCAGTTGTGATTTCTACATCGCAATAGGGCTCGAAAGCATCGGCAACAACGAGCTCGCCGGAGGTGCGTGCGCCATAAACCATCTTGATTTTCAACCCTTTGCCGGCAAGGACAGCGGCCTGATAGAGCAGTGGAGCGACTCCGACTCCGCCACCGACGAGCACGACTGTCGATTCTTTATCGAAATCACATGTGAACCCGTTGCCTAAAGGCAATACAAGATCCAACACGCCGCCTTCGTTCACCGCACATATCGCCTCTGTTCCGGCGCCGACGGCGCGAACCAACAGTGATAACTCATTTAACCGGTAATCGACAAAATGAATCGAAATCGGACGACGTAACAGGCTTGCGTTCTCAGGTGTCTTTATCTCAACAAATTGCCCGGGTTGAATTCCTGCAGGCAAGACTCCGTCAACAGGACGCAACCTGAGTAGATAATAGCCGGCATTCAACGCCTTCTTGGCTGTGATTTTCAATGATTGGTGTACTTTCGCCATTTTATTCGGATATCTGATTATATCCGCAAAGGTACGTAAAAAAAGTGATATCCGCCATATATCATAGAAGGAAGGAGGGCAAGTGCGGAACGAACCGCGGCGTAAATAGCCTCGGCCGAGAAAGCGTAAAAATCGTGGTATGTTAATTGCTCGATAACGCACATTTAACATAATGCGTATTATAAAACAAAGCTTAATATCTTTATAATTCTCTGCACCTGCTCGATTATTATATTGCATCGTCGGATTTTCCCTACTGATATGTTGACTGAGATATCGGAGGTGAAGTACGGGGTGAAACGTTGCCACAGGATTTTCTTATATTGCTGACCGAAGCATGCCGGAGGCTACGCGTGAGAATATAGTCCGAGTCTGTTAAAGTCCGAAAGGGACAACAAACGGTTTTTTACGGGGGATACGTGGGTGACTCCGGCTGTTTTATTTTATTTCGGCTAACAGCAAATATATATTAAGCGAAGTGCAATCAAGGGAGTAATCTGCTAATTAAGATAAAATTATCATATTGTCCATGTGGTTTTATTCAACCTTTGAAGTGCTGAGCTTGTTGAAATTCCACAAGCATGAGCAATTGGTCGTAAAAACGACAGTCTAAGACTGTCAAAGCGTTTTCCCGAATCTAAGGCCATAAATAGCCACGAAGATTTACAATAGAATATTTACAATCTGACAGAATCAGTCGACAAACCCACATCGGTTTTAAAAACTGAAACAACCCAAGCTCAAAGCATTACAATTTGAGAATTTGCAATTAACAATGAGTCGCAGCACCAACGAAACTAAATCCATTCAATATCCGCCGTTTGCAATCACAAATATAGCGCAAAAATCGTCATTAACATAAATTTAATATACTCACAATGTACTGATTCCCAGCTTTATGTAATCAATATATAAAGTATCGGTATCGCCGTAAGGCGTGGTGGCGCACCGGCTGTATGAGGATGCAACTAATATGATGCACCGTGCTGTAAATCAGTGTAAAATCTGCTTAAAGTTGCACTTTAACTTGCGGATTTGCAGTGGGTTTGTATATGCATCCACTGATGGCGGTTTTTGATTGCAAACCCCATACTATCGTACACTCGATTACTCTTTACATTTGCTAATTTATAAAATGATATTACATTATTTGCATTTGCCAATTATTTGAACTATATTTGCAACTGAAAATTTACGCCCCGCGTTTACACATGGAAACAGAAAATACGATAATCGACCGCCTGAAAGCGTTTATGGCTCATTCCGGGCTCAGCAACTCGCAGTTTGCAGACAAAGCCGGGATACCGCGCCCTACCCTATCCCAGTTGTTGCACGGACGGAACAAGTCTATCAATGACATGTTCCTCCGCAAGATAAACGAAACATTTCCCCGGCTTGACGTTCGCTGGCTGCTGTTTGGCACTGGCAATATGCTTTCGGATGAAAATATGCAAACCTCAGAGCCTCAAAATCAGCTTCCGCCCACGACTTCAGACAGCCAACGCGCAGATAATCAATCACTATTCGACATAGAAGCTGCGTCTGCGGACTGTCGGGAAAATATGCCCGAAGAGATTTCGTCAATAATGGCAGGCTTTTCCGGCCCGAACATCGCCCCGAAGGGTCAGGAAAAAGATGCATCTGCCGGAGAATCGCCGTTTGTGTACGAAGTCAGACCGCTTGAAGGCGTCGGGGCCGACGGGCCGGATGAGGCGACGCCACGAAAAAAGGCCACCCCGAGAAAGGTGACCTCTATAATAGTTCTATATTCTGACGGAAGCTTTGAGACCTTTTCGCCGTCGTAGGCTAAAGCCTCTTGGCATCTTCGGCTTTTTCGTTCGTCAGCGCTGCGCGTATGACATCGAAAATCGTGTCGACATATACGAACGACAAGCCTTCGAGATATTTACCCGGAATATCTTCGACATCACGACGGTTTTTGGAGCACAGGACAACAGTCTCGATTCCGGCGCGTTTGGCGGCAAGGATTTTCTCCTTGATGCCTCCTACGGGCAGAACCTTGCCCCGAAGAGTTATTTCGCCCGTCATGGCAAGTTTGGGTGCCGTCTTGCACTGAAGGAATGACGATACGATTGACGTCACTATCGTTATGCCTGCCGACGGGCCGTCTTTGGGGATGGCACCTTCCGGAAAATGCACATGCAGATTGTATTTCTCGAACAATGACGAATCAATCCCGAGTTCGACCGCATTTGCCCGCACCCATTGGTAAGCAATTGTCGCAGACTCCTTCATGACGTCTCCGAGATTCCCGGTGAGTGTGAGCTTTTCCCCTTTTCCGAGCGACAACGACGACTCGGCCAAAAGAATTTCTCCACCGACCTCAGTCCATGCCAGTCCCGTAACAACTCCTGCGCAGTCATTCCCCTCGTAACGATTTTCGTCTTTGATGGAGAGGCCGAGAAGGGCATATAAGTCCGACGCCTGTACGGGCGACGGGAACGAATTGCCCCGGAGCTTGAACAGCACGGCTTTTCGCGCAAGCGAAGCCAGTTTCTTTTTCAGCTGACGCACGCCGCTTTCCGACGTGTACGTCTCTATAATGGCCTTCAGGGCTTCATCAGAGATTGAAAATTCATCTTCGGCAAGCTTGTATTCCTTTATTGTACCGGGAATCAGATGTCGCCGGGCGATTTCCATTTTCTCCTCGATGAGATAGCCGCTGATTTCCATCACTTCCATTCGGTCAAGGAGCGGGCGGGCGAGCGTCGACAACGTGTTGGCAGTGGCAATAAACAAAACCTTGGACAGGTCATAGTCCACATCGATATAATTGTCATGGAAATGGCAGTTTTGCTCCGGGTCCAGCACTTCGAGAAGTGCGGAGGCAGGGTCGCCCTTGAAGTCGGCTCCGATTTTGTCTATTTCATCCAGCACTATGACCGGATTCACCACCTCGGCCCGCTTCATCGCGGCGATTATGCGCCCGGGCATTGCTCCCACGTATGTGCGGCGGTGACCGCGGATTTCCGCCTCGTCATGCAGGCCTCCGAGCGACACACGCTCATACTTGCGCCCCAAAGCGCGGGCGATGCTTTTCCCCACCGAAGTCTTGCCGACGCCGGGAGGGCCCACGAGACAAAGGATGGGTGCCTTCCCTGCGGGATTGTGCATCAGCACCGCAAGTTGTTCGAGCACGCGCTCCTTAAGCCGGTCGAGACCATAGTGGTCCTCTTCCAGAACTTCCGAGGCCTTGACTATATCATCGTTTGCATCCGTGCTTTTCTTCCAAGGCAGCGAAGCCAGCATTTCAAGGTAAGCATATTGCACGGCGTAGTCCGGGCTTTGCGGATTGAAGTGACGGGCTTTCGCCGCTTCTCTTTTAAAGGTGTCAAGCACCCGGCGAGGCATACCCTCTTTTTCCGCTTTGCGGACAAGCACGTCGATTTCTTCCTCGCTGTCGCCGTAAAGTTCCTCTCGTATCGTGTCCATCTGTTGCTGAAGGAAGGCCGAGCGCTGATTTTCATCCATCGCTTTTCTGGCCTTGGCCGCGATTTCATTGGAAATAGCATACTTCGCACCGGTCTCGTCGAGATAGGCCAGCACGCCTGTCGCACGTTCGTCTTGCCGTGAGCGTGCGAGAAGTGATATTTTCGCTTCAGGCTCGAGGGGTAGGTGGGTTGCGACATAGTTCACTATCGCCGTATCGCTGTCGGCTTGAGCCAGATTCTGCAACACGGCCGCTCCGTCGGGGTGCAACTTGAACAGCGACTGTGCCGCTTGGGATATTCGCATCGCAAGGTCGTGAAACGCCTCCTTGTCCTGAGGCTCCGACTCCTCAATGATACGCACTTTCGCGGTAAGGGCGAATCCGTCGCTTCCCCGACCGAGGATGCGGAATCGCTCGCGCGCCTTTATTATTGCGGACACATTCCCGTCAGGCAATTCAAGAACCTTCAGGACATCTGCAATCACACCGTATTTATAAAGACCGCGGGCAATCGTCGGCGAATCTTCTTCAGGGTCTGTCTGACACACCACCCCTATCGGGCGGCGCTCGTCCGAGGCCCGACGGGCCAAGGCTTCCGACGAGTCGCGCCCGAGTGAAATAGGGATTGTCACCCCCGGAAAAAGCACAAGATTGCGCGTAGGCAATATATACAGGTTGGATGCATCGGGGTCTTTCCCGAATTCGGATATATCGATTGTTATCTTGTTCAAAGATGAATCTTCAGAATTTTGTTCGTTCATATGGCTTTGTTGTACAAAATCAGTGCCAAAATTACAAAAAAAATTCCAAATGCTCAAATCCGTGAGCAACTGAGAGTTTGTGCGACAGAATGACAGTCCGAATTCATAAAACGTGTAAAATATGTTTTCAAACATATGTTTTTTTACTGCAATTGCGAAAAAATAGTTATAAATTGCAGTCGTGTTTGATGAATGACTTCGTCACACATCCTTAAATATAATACTAACGCTCCATACAACTACCGGAATGAAAACCTACAAAACTCAGGAAATCAAAAACATCGCCCTGCTTGGCAGCAAGGGCTCCGGCAAAACCACACTCGCTGAAGCGATGCTCTTCGAGTGTGGAGTTATAAAACGTCGCGGTTCGGTTGACACCAAGTCGACCGTCACCGACTACTTCCCTGTCGAAAAGGAGTACGGTTACTCCGTATTTTCCACCGTTTTTTATGCTGAATTCCTTGGTAAGAAGCTCAACGTCATCGACTGCCCGGGGGCTGACGACTTTGTCGGTTCGGCCATTACGGCACTCAATGTCACTGACACGGGGGTGATTCTCGTAAACAGCCAGTACGGCGTTGAAGTGGGCACCCAGAACATATTCCGCACGGCAAGCAGCCTTAGGAAGCCTGTCATTTTCGCGCTCAACCAACTCGACGGCGACAAGGCCGACTATGAGAACGTTATGGAACAAATGCGCGAGATATTCGGCCCGAAGGTTGTCGCCATCCAATATCCCCTCCAGAGCGGACCGGGATTCAATGCGATGATCGACGTGCTCCTGATGAAAAAATACTCGTGGGGACCCGACGGCGGCGTGCCGACAATCGAAGATATCCCGGCCGACGAACTCGAACGCGCCAACGAACTTCATAAGATTCTCGTAGAGGCAGCCGCCGAAAACGACGAAACCCTTATGGACAAATTCTTTGAGAGCGAACATCTGACTGAAGACGAACTCCGTCTCGGTATCCGCAAGGGACTTATCGACCGCTCGATTTACCCCGTGTTCTGCGTCAGCGCAGAAAAAGACATGGGCGTGCGCCGCATGATGGAATTCCTCGGCAACGTCGTTCCCTTTGTCAACGATATGCCCGCGCCCGTTGATGCCGCCGGCGAAACCGTGCCCCCGAATCCCGAGGGCCCGCTGAGCGTATATTTCTTCAAGACCACAGTCGAGCCTCATATCGGCGAGGTAAGCTACTTTAAGGTGATGTCAGGAACCCTCAAAGCCGGAGCGGACCTTGAGAACATTACCCGCGGCGGCAAGGAAAGACTTGCACAGATTTTCTGCGTCTGCGGTCAGCTCCGCGAAGCCGTCAACGAACTTCAGGCCGGCGATATCGGTGCGGCTGTGAAGCTTAAAGACGTGCGCACTGGCAACACTCTCGACGAAAAGGGATGCGAATACTCCTTCGATTTTATAAAATACCCGGCGCCGAAATACCAGCGTGCCGTGCGTCCCGTGACTGAATCGGATGCCGAAAAGCTGGCCGGAATCCTCAATCGCATGCACGAGGAAGATCCCACGTGGCAGGTCGAGCAGAGCAAAGAACTCAAGCAGACCATCCTCAGCGGGCAGGGCGAATTCCACCTCCGCACTCTCAAATGGAGAGTCGAAAACAACGACAAACTCCCGATTGTATTCGAAGAACCCAAGATTCCCTACCGCGAGACAATCACCAAGGCGGCCCGCGCCGACTATCGCCATAAGAAACAAAGCGGCGGTGCCGGACAGTTCGGCGAAGTGCACCTCATCGTCGAACCCTACTCCGAAGGGATGCCCGCCCCGGACACATACCGTTTCGGCAACCAAGAGTTCAAGATGAACGTCCGCGACACTCAGGAAATCCCCCTCTCTTGGGGCGGCAAGCTTGTCGTGTGCAACTGCATCGTCGGCGGGGCTATTGACTCGCGCTTTATCCCCGCTATTGTCAAAGGCCTCATGGACCGCATGGAACAGGGTCCCCTCACCGGCTCCTACGCCCGCGACGTGCGTGTATGTATATACGACGGCAAAATGCACCCCGTGGATTCCAACGAAATCTCCTTCCGCCTCGCAGGCCGCAACGCATTCAGTCAGGCATTCCGCGAAGCAAATCCCAAGGTCCTTGAACCCGTTTACGACGTCGAGGTTTTTGTTCCCGCCGACGTCATGGGCGATGTCATGAGCGACCTTCAGGGACGCCGTGCGCTTATCATGGGCATGGCAAGCGAAAACGGATTCGAAAAGATATCCGCGAAGGTCCCGCTTAAAGAAATGTCGTCCTACTCCACGGCCCTCAGCTCCATCACCGGCGGACGCTCGTCGTTCACGATGAAGTTCGCCTCGTACGAACTCGTCCCCGGAGACGTACAAGACAAGTTGCTTAAGGAATACGCCGAGAAGAACGACGAAGAGTAAGCTATATTTCTGCTTTTATAGCGCGCACCCTCCGGAGGAATGGTTGGCTTCCGGGGGGGTGTTTTTTGCGGATTAAAAAATGAAAAGAGACCGGATTCTTTCGTGTAAGAATCCGGTCTTTCCCGAATGTGCTAAGGCGGACAAGTGCCGCCGACTGTTTTACCAAATAACCACGCGTTCTTCGACGGGACGGAACATCGCGTCGCCTTCCTTGATGTCAAAGGCCTTGAAGAAAGGCTCAAGGTTGCGGAGCGAAGCATTCACGCGCCAGCGTCCGAGGCTGTGGGGGTCGGTCTGAGTGCGCTGAAGGATTTCGGCCTCGCGGATATTGCCGGCCCATACATTGGCGTATGAGAGATAGAAACGCTGATTGCCGTCATAGCCGTCAACGACTTCGTCTTCCTTGTCGCCGAGAGCGTTGTGGTAGGCCGTATATGCCACTCGCAGACCACCCTGATCGGCGATGTTCTCGCCAAGGGTAAGGCGGCCGTTTGCGTGCGTGCCGGGAAGCACTTCGATTTCATCAAACTGGGCTACGAGTTTGTCGGCGAGAGCTTCGAATGCGTCGGCGTCGGCCTGCGTCCACCAGTCGGAGAAATTGCCGTCCTTGTCAAACTGGCGGCCTTGGTCGTCAAAGCCGTGAGTCATTTCATGACCGATGACAACGCCGATTGCGCCATAGTTTTCGGCATCGCTCGCATCGGGATTGAAATACGGTGCCTGAAGAATACCGGCCGGGAAGCAGATTTCGTTGGTCGTGGGATTATAATAGGCGTTCACGGTCTGAGGGCTCATGTACCAACGGCTGCGGTCCACGGGCTTTCCGTAGTCGGCGAGGTTGTATTGGTTGTTGAACACGATGGCATTCTGGATATTTTTCCAATAGCTCATCTCGGGGTCAATGGCAAGGCCGGAATAGTCGCGCCACTTGTCGGGATAACCGATTTTCACGGTAAATGCGTCGAGCTTCTCATGCGCGCGAACCTTGGTGGTGTCGCTCATCCATGTGAGAGAATCGATATGCTGTCCGAGCGCCGTGCGCAGGTTTTCCACCAGCGTAATCATCTTGGCCTTGGAACTTGCAGGGAAATACTTGGCCACATAAAGTTCGCCGAGCGCTTCTCCAAGCATGCCGTTGGGCACCCCGAGCGCACGCTTCCAGCGCGGCTGCTGCTGCTCGACGCCGCTGAGCACCTTCGTAAGTTCGAAGCGTGCGTTCACGAAGTCGTCGCTGAGATAAGGTGCAGCCGAACCGAGATAACCGGCCGTGAGGTAATCGCGGAGCTGCTCGTCACCAATGGTGCCGATAATATCGTTGACGGCGGCGTAATATTCGGGCTGTCCGACAATCACGGTGTCGACATCCGCGGCCAGCCCCTGAGCTTTGAAATATGAGGGAAGGTCGATATTGGTGTATTTCTTGGAGAGGTCGGCAACAGCTGTCGGATTGTATCCGGCGGCCACGTCGCGGAGTTCTACGCGGGTCTTCTGCTTGCCTGCGAGTGTGGTTTCAAGCTCCATCGTGTTTTTGGCGATACGAGCGGCTTCTTCTGCCGAAAAACCGGCGAGTTCGGCAATGGTTTTCAGGTAGGTCACGTAGGCCTGACGTATTGCTTCGGCGCGTTCGGTCTTGTCGGTGTAGTAGTCGCGGTCGCCGAGGCCGAGGCCGCCCTGACCCCAGTACATGGACGTTTTATTCGAATCCTTGAGGTCTGCCTCAACGCCCGTGCCGAAGAATGCGTCGACTCCGGGGAGCGAAGCCATGAGCGTCATAAGGCTGTCGCGCGAAGCCGTTGCGATGCGTGCGAGGTCGCCCTTGACTGTTTCCGCTCCTTCTTTGTTGAGGCGCACGCTGTCCATTCCCATAGCGTAAAGGTCTGCAACCTTCTGCGCGTTTGTGCCGGGAGCGTTGTCCTGAGCGGAAAGCTCAAGCACGAGGTCTCTTACCTGCTGACGGTTGAGTTCGGCAAGCTGGTCAAATGTGCCGAATCTTGAATATTCGGCCTTGAGAGGATTGGCTTTCATCCATCCGCCGCACGCAAAATCATAGAAGTCTGCGCCGGGGACTACTGTTGTGTCGAGATTTGCAAGGTCAAAGCCGCGAGGTGCGTCATTTTTGGCATCGCTCTTGGAACAAGAGTAGAGCCCGGATGCGCACGTTCCGGCAGCTGCAAGCAACAGGAGAGTGACTGTTTTGTTCATTTTTTTGTTTTTAAGATTATAGCTAAACTTGTTTTCCGTATTTTTCTTCCATTTCGTCAAGCTCCATTTGGGCAAGTTCCCATACGCTCATGGCGTTTTCGAGATTCTTGTTGGCCGTGGCATGCTCATCGAAAATCTTCGGAGAGACGTCTCCTTCGGCGATTTTTGCCTCGACGTCCTTGACTCTTTCTTCGGCGACTCCGACTGCCGCTTCGGCTTCTTCCGCTTTTTTACGTGCGCGGCGTAGTGCCTTGTCGCGTTCACGGGCCTCGGCGTAGCTTAAGGGTTGTGAGTCCGTGGGCGGCTGAGTGTTCTCGCTTCGCCGGGGAGGTGTTTTCTCATCTTTGGCCCGGGGTGCATTTCGCTCCAGCTCCGTCAATGAAGCAAGGCGCTTGCGTTCAAGGAAATCGTAGATTCCGCCAAGGTTTTCACGCACAGCCCCACCCCCGAATTCATATACCTTTTCGACAAGTCCGTCAAGAAATTCGCGGTCGTGGCTTACAACTATCACCGTGCCGTTGAAGTCCCTTATCGCTTGCTTGAGTATATCCTTTGTCTTCATGTCGAGGTGGTTGGTCGGTTCGTCCAAAATAAGCAGGTTCACCGGCTCAAGCAGAAGTTTTATCATCGCAAGGCGAGTCTTTTCGCCCCCCGAGAGCACCTTCACCTTTTTGTCCGACGCCTCTCCGCCAAACATGAATGCGCCGAGGATGTCGCGTATTTTTGTGCGGACATCTCCGACAGCCACCCTGTCGATGGTGTCAAAAACGGTAAGTTCGCCGTCGAGAAGCTGAGCCTGATTCTGGGCGAAATATCCGATTTTCACATTGTGTCCGATTTTCAGATGGCCTGTAAACGGGATTTCGTTCATTATACATTTCACAAGAGTCGACTTGCCTTCGCCGTTTTTGCCGACGAAAGCCACCTTCTCACCCCTGCTTATAGTAAACGTGGCGTTGTCGAACACCTGATGGTCGCCGTATGCCTTGCCTACGTTTTCGGCTATCACAGGGAAATCGCCCGACCGCGGTGCGGGCGGGAATTTCAACGACAGGCGCGAGTTGTCGACTTCATCGACTTCTATGCGTTCGATTTTGGCCAGCTGCTTCATGCGACTCTGTACCTGCACGGCCTTTGTCGCCTTGTAGCGGAATCGCTCGATAAATTCCTCGGTATCCTGAATCTGTTTCTGCTGATTGCGGAAAGCTCTCATCTGCTGCTCGATACGCTCTTGACGTAGCTCCACAAACCGACTGTAGTTCACCGCATAATCATAAATCTTTCCCAGCGAGATTTCAATTGTGCGGTTTGTCACGCGGTCGATGAACGCCCGGTCGTGGCTCACGAGCACAACGGCTTTGGCTTTGGCCACGAGAAAATTCTCGAGCCACTGTATGCTTTCGATATCGAGGTGGTTGGTAGGCTCGTCGAGCAAGAGCACATCAGGCCTGCGAAGCAGAAGCTTGGCAAGCTCGATGCGCATGCGCCATCCGCCTGAGAATTCAGCTGTCGGACGACCGAAATCCTCGCGCACGAATCCAAGGCCCATAAGCGTCTTCTCCATCTCGGCTTCGGAGTTTTCAGAACCGAGAATGGCGATTTGCTCCGACAACTCCGAAATCCGCTCAATCAACCGATGGTATTCTTCGGAGTCATAGTCGGTGCGCTCGGCGAGCTCGGAGCTCATCGCATCCAGCTTATCCTGCATGGCGGCAATGTGGGAAAAGGCTTTTCTCACTTCTTCCACGACCGTCAGCGAATCTTCAATGACCATTTGCTGGGGCAGATACCCGACTGTGATATCGGCCGGCACACTTACATTTCCCGAGGTCGGTTGCTGCATGCCTGCTATTATTTTAAGCATCGTAGACTTTCCCGCCCCGTTTTTGCCCACGAGAGCAATGCGGTCGCGCGGATTTATAACGTAGCTTATATTATCGAAAAGCGACTTGGCGCTGAATTCTACCGAGAGACTGTTTATGGAAATCATGGACGCAAAATTACAAAAAAAACACCACGCGATAATCCTTATTCGAAAAAAACTTGTTATATTTGCATCAGCGCTCAGACCAACGAAGTTCCTGTCATACGGCATTTATTCGAATTTACTTCCCGTCGGGCGCTTTTTTTATTATATGAACATTGATTCCGCACTCATAAAGCTCTTTAATGCCATTGTTCCCGAGGGCGAAACCATTGAACCGCGGGATGTGAACCGCATTGCCATGCAGGCCGGCTACCTCGTCGAGCCCGCGGCTTGCACGTCGCATACACTCGAAGCGATAAAAGACTTTCCGGTCAATTACAATTCCACTTTTTACAAGTCATTTGAAGAAGTGAGTTCTCACACCCGCATCGAGTTGCTGTGCGACCAAATGCTCCACTATCTGACAACCTACGGCACGGCGTTTACCGCACCGGCGTTCACCAAGAACCCTTCCCCGGCGGCAATGCTCTACAAAGAGCTTAGAGTCATACGCGCCGTCAGCGACGAAGATATGGCAGGCATGTGCCTGTCGGCGCTCGAAAGCGGAGTGGCCTTGAAGTCCGAGGCCGTGGAAGCCGTGTGCGCATTCATCGTGCGGCATTTCAACGGTTCATCTGACACAGCGCCCCTCGACATCGCCGCTATTCCCAACCGCGAAGCCCGGGCCGTGCTTTATATCCTTGCCGGCACACGTCCGACAGACCCGGTCGAATTCCTGCGCACCATAGTTTATGCCGCTACCGGCAAAGCCATGCTCATCAATTCGCCGGAGACACTCGAGGAAATCGCCGAAGGCATCAGCAAGAAACCTTCGTGCCTGGGCTTTTTAGGCGAGCCGCTCGATGCACCCGCCCTCGAAAGCCTTGCGGGAATATTCTTCCGCTTCAGGCATATATTCATCGCAATCAAAGATGGCTATCGCAAACTGGCGGCCGCAACCGGCGGACACGAGCGCGAAAAAGCGCTCGCCGCAGTCAGCCTGATCAATTATCTGCGAAGACTGGCTCCGAGGTTCAAACGTCCCTTTAAAAAAGATATTCTTTCCGACATCACAGGCTCGGGCGCATCGCTTGGCGAAATACGTGAGGCCATAGCGGCAGAGCCGTCGGCATTCCGCCTCATCCGCATCCTCGGCTATCTGAAGATGAAAGGCGGACGCCCGGAAGCTGCGCTGTACCTTATCCGCAACGGACGCACCTTTGTCAAAAAAAACAAGCCTGAAAGCCTCGGCCCGACGGCTGTTGAAAATCTGATTCCGATTGTCGAAGACGAAATAATAAGCCGTCTCAATGTTCGCGGAAAGACTGTGCGATTCCCCGAGCACATCGACCTTGCGGCGCCGACCTCAGGAAAAAGCTTTGTCGGAAACATCCCCTTCATGAGTTCCTGCATACTCGGCGACGAAAACTTTATCGGAGTGTACTGGCGCAACGAATGGGGTGCCCGCGACTTCGACCTCTCGGCCGTCTTTGCCGACGCCGACATCAAAATAGGATGGAACAGCGATTTTAAATCTGCAGACGAATCCGTAATCTTTTCCGGCGACATGACCAATGCAGACCCCGAAGCAAGTGAAATCCTGTTCTTCCGCAAGCACACGCCCGACTGCTTCGTCTATGTGAACCGCTACTTCGGAAACCCCGGAGCGGCATTCAGGCTTTTCATAGGACGCGGCAAGCCCGAAATGGGTTCCGCCGACACGCCTCTCCGCGGAAACGCCTTTGCTGTCAATGCGATGGACGTAAGAGTCGAAGCCGATGCGACAAGCAACTCGGCCGAACAGCTTGTCGGCCACGTCCAAGACGGCGTGTTCCGCTTCCTGACTCTCGGAATCGGACATCGGGCGGCAAGCGTCCGCTCGACCGACTATCCGCTTCGCGAAGCTCTCGCCTCACGCACTCACTCAGCCGTAAGCCTTAAGAGCCTGCTTCTGAAAGCCGGCGCAATCGAGCTGACAGACCCTGCCGCCGACGCCGACATAAACCTCGGCGAACGCAAGCTCTCAGCCACATCAATCACCGAACTGTTTGCGCCCGATGGCGCACCCCGATAATTATCCACGACAACGACATGATAATAAACACAGCACGTTTTGCCACAAGCAGCCCGTCGGTCGACAAATGCCCCGACGGCTTCTCCCGCCACGAATACGCATTTATCGGACGCTCGAACGTAGGCAAATCGTCACTCATAAACATGCTCCTCGGGCAGAAAGGCCTTGCCATGACCTCATCCAAGCCCGGAAAAACCATGCTTATCAACTATTTTCTCGTGAACGACTCATGGTGGGTGGTCGACCTGCCCGGCTACGGCTATGCCGCCCGAAGCAAAGCCGACCGCATCCGTCTGGAGCAGATGATCAAGGGCTATATCCTCAAGCGCGCACAGATGACAAACCTCTTCGTGCTTATCGACTCGCGCCACAAGCCCCAGAAAATAGACCTCGAATTCATGGATTGGCTCGGCGAGAACGGCGTGCCCTTCAGCATTGTATTCACAAAGCTCGACAAGCTGACGTCATCCGCCGCCAAGAAACTTACCTCCGACTACCTCGCCGCTCTCCTTGAGCGCTGGGAAGAGCTCCCCCCCGTATTCAAGACCTCAAGCGAAGACCGCCGCGGACGCGACGCCCTGCTGACCTACATCGAAGAAATGAACCGCCTGCCGCTGGAAGACTGACGCTTTTGCCGTGCCGACACGGTAAAATATAGCGGCGGTTGTTTGACTAATAAAAATATTCTGCGTAACTTTGCGGAGCAAATTATGGAATCTTCCGAATCAAACGGCATAAAACCCTTACGGCCATATCGTCTCGGCGTGGCGCTGAGCGGAGGCGGCGCTCGTGGCTTTGCCCATGCCGGCGCCCTGATGGCCATTGAGGAGGCCGGTCTGCGCCCCGACATCATTGCAGGGGTCAGTGCCGGTTCGGTAGTCGCCGTGTTATATGCCGGCGGGAAAAAGCCAATTGAAATCGCCGGAATATTCGGCGACCAAAGCTTTAGAGATTTCGCTGAATTAAAGCTCGGCAGCGGCGGCCTCTTCGCCATCAAGCGCTTTGAAAAGTTCATCCTTTCCAATCTTGACGGTGTCAGTAGGCTCGAAGAACTGCCTATCCCGACCTATATAGGAGTCACCGACTTCGACAACGGACGCCCTACCGAATTCCACGACGGCCATATCGGACCGCGGCTGACGGCATCATGCTCAATCCCCATAGTATTCGCCCCTGTGAAAATCGACGGCGTCCGCTACGTCGACGGCGGCGTTCTGCGCAACATGCCGGCATGGATCATACGCGATAAATGCGACTTCCTTATCGGCATCAACGTAAGTCCCCTGCGCAAATACGACACAAGCTCGATTGTCGGGGTGGCTTTGCGCACATATAATCTCATGGCCAAGGCGAATCAGGCTCAGGACATGGAATTGTGCGATATCGCCGTCGAAGTCACGGAAATTTCCAACTACAAAGTATTCGACCTGCGACATATCCAGAAGGTCTTTGTCAGCGGCTACCTCAATATGAGGCGGGCTCTGCGACAGGCCGGAATGTGGTCGCCGGACAAAACCAAAGACACCGGCCACATCTCCGACCTGACACCTCCGGTCGACAGGGAATAAGCCTTAAATACCATATAGCACCCCGAATAAATGACACCTGCAATAAAGCCCGTAATCTACCAGCTCCTTCCGCGTCTGTTTTCAAACTACTGCGAGACCCCGGCCGTAAACGGCTCTATCGAACGGAACGGCTCAGGCAAACTGAACGCAATCACCGAGAAGGTGCTGTCGTCGATTAAAGGCATGGGGGTCACTCACGTCTGGTACACGGGCGTAATCGAGCACTCACACAACGCCGACTATTCGGCCTTCGGCATCCGGCGCGACAACCGCCACGTTGTCAAAGGAAATGCCGGTAGCCCGTATGCCATCACCGACTATTACGACATCGACCCCGACTTGGCCGAAAGCGTCCCCGACCGCATCAAAGAGTTCGAGGCTCTCGTAGACCGCACACACAAATCAGGGCTTAAAGCCATAATCGACTTTGTGCCCAACCACGTGGCCCGCGAATATCACTCCGACGCCAAACCCGCCGGAATAGAAGACCTCGGACAGGGAGACAACACCGACATGTTTTTCTCCCCGACTAACAATTTCTACTACATTACCCGCCAGCAGTTCTCGCCCGCGATAGACCTCGGTGCCGGGCCGGACGCATACGTCGAATTCCCGGCCAAAGCCTCCGGCAACGATTGCTTCAACGCATTCCCCGGACCGAACGACTGGTACGACACCGTGAA
Organism: uncultured Muribaculaceae bacterium; assembly: GCA_910584905.1. GTDB lineage: Bacteria > Bacteroidota > Bacteroidia > Bacteroidales > Muribaculaceae > CAG-873. Next base: position 25,640 of record CAJUCQ010000016.1, on the reverse strand, counting down.
ACTCAACTACGGCGTCGATCCGGCCAACGGTTCAAAACACTTCGACCCGATTCCGCCGACGTGGATGAAGATGCTCCATATCCTGCGCTACTGGGCCGCTAAGGGTGTCGACGGATTCAGATGCGACATGGTCCACATGGTGCCGCTCGAATTCTGGCAATGGGCCATCCCTAACGTGCGCTCGCACTATCCCGGAGTGGTATTCATCGCGGAAATATACTACATCGGTCTATACCGCCCGTTCATATCCGCCGGCTTCGATTATCTCTACGACAAAGTAAACCTCTACGACACACTCCGCGGCATCGAGACCCACAACGTCAGCGCCGCCGCCCTTACATCCTGCTGGCAGACCGTCGACGGCATCGGCGACCACATGCTCAACTTCCTTGAGAACCACGACGAGCAACGCTTCGCATCCGCTTTCTACTGCGGCAACCCGTGGCGCGCCATTCCGTCGCTCGTGGTCAGCTCGATGATTTCAACCGGCCCGATGATGATATACATGGGGCAGGAACTCGGCGAGCCGGGCATGGACGCCGAAGGATATTCCGGGCTTGACGGGCGCACTACCATTTTCGATTACTGGAGCATCGCCTTATTGCGCATGTGGCTCAACAAAGGCGCATGCAACGGCAAACTTCCGCAACCCGTCGAAGAACTCCGCAAAACATATTCGAGGATTCTCCGCCTCTGCAACGCCGAGGACGCAATCCGCGAAGGCCGCTTCTTCGACCTTATGTACGTCAACTACGAGAACCCCGGCCTCAACCCCCACCGGCATTTCGCATTCCTGCGGAGCACCGCATCCGAATGCCTTGTCATAATCGTAAACTTCAGCGACGAGCAGACCGAAGCCGCAGTCAATATCCCACGCCACGCCTTCACGTATCTCGACTTGCCCGAAGGGGTCGACCGTCAGGCCCGCGAACTTTTAAGCGGCGCGAAGGAGTCCAAGACATTCGCCTCTACCGAAGCTTTCCGCGCCGTGCTCCCTCCTCATGGAGCCGTGGTCTGGAAAATCTCAGCAAAAAACATAAGCCCGCTGAGGACGCCCCGGGCTTTATCTGAAAAATAAACACTCTCCGCCAGCATAGAAACTCTTCAAACAACTCATCAATACACATTTCAAAAAACGATGAACCAAGCCCTACCCCCTTTCAAGATTTTCTCCGGTACCAATTCCAGATATATCGCCGAAGAAATCGCCAAAGAACTCGGTGTCGAACTCGGGAAGATGAACATCACCCGCTTTGCCGACGGCGAATTTGAAGTATCCTTCGAAGAATCAATCCGTGGATGCGAGGTGTATCTCGTACAAAGCACATTCCCCAACAGCGACAACCTCATGGAGCTGCTCCTGATGATTGACGCAGCAAAGCGCGCTTCGGCATCCAGCGTCATTGCCGTTATTCCCTACTTCGGATGGGCCCGTCAGGACCGCAAGGACAAGCCGCGCGTGTCTATCGCCGCCAAGCTTGTCTCCGACCTCCTTGTGGCCGCAGGTGTAGACCGCGTAATTACGATGGACCTGCACGCCGACCAGATTCAGGGCTTTTTCAACATCCCCGTCGACCACCTTTACGCATCTTCGGTGTTCATCCCCTATATCCAGAGCCTGAAACTCGAAGACATGGTGATCGCAACGCCCGACGTAGGCGGTGCTAAGCGCGCCAACAACTATGCCAAGTATCTCGACGTGCCTTTGGTGCTTTGCCACAAGCAGCGCGCAAAAGCCAACGTTGTCGCAAAAATGACCGTCATCGGCGATGTGAAAGATAAAAACGTAATCCTCGTTGACGACATGGTCGACACCGCCGGAACAATCACCAAAGCCGCCGACCTCATGCTCGCAAACGGAGCCAAAAGCGTACGCGCGCTCGCCTCGCACGCCATAATGAGCGACCCCGCCAGCGACCGCGTCACCGACTGCGGACTCACGGAGATGATTTTCACCAACTCAATCCCCTACACAAAAGACTGCAAGAAGTGCACAATCCTGTCGGTTGCTCGACTCTTCGCCGACACCATCCGCCGCGTCCACTCCAATCAGTCAATCTCGTCGCAGTATCTTATAAAATAAACCGGCCCTGCGCCGACAAATCCTGATGAAGGCTGCGCACAAGCCCCGACCGGCCTGCGCGGCCTTCATTTTCTACAATCTATGAAAAAATCGTATATTTCTGTCCTCTCCCTGTGCGCGGCGCTTGCGTTCCCGCAGATGTATGCCTCCGACGGATATGACGAGGACCCCTATGTGATTCTTTGCGGCGAAGCCGATTCAGCAATGGCAAGGGGCGACTGCCACGAAGCCGCCGCCCGTATTAAAGACGCCATAGCGGTGCGCCCGCATTCGCCGTCGAATATACTTCTGATGACAAACCTCGGCATGGTATATTCAATGATGGACAGCGATTCCCTCGCATTGGACGCATTCGACCGCGTCATCAGCGACTGCCCCGACATGAAAACAGCCCGCATCCAAAAGGCTAAAGTCCTCCTCAAGACAAATCGCGATAAAGACGCCTTCGAGACATTCTCCGATGTTATCGCCCTTGATTCGCTCGACGCGGAAGCCCGCTACTATCGCGGCATAATGGCCCTCTATGCCGGCCGACGCGACGTGGCCGAAGACGATTTATCCGTGCTTAAGCGCATCGACCCGCACTCGCATCGCACCGAAAGCGCCCTTGCCACGCTGTATGCCCTCACGGGCCGCAATAAAGAGGCTATCCCCTACTATCAGTCGGTAATAGCCCGCGAACCGGCGCCCGAATTCTACGCCGCCCTCGCCGGTTGCTTTCTTCAGCTTGAGAATCTGAGCGAAGCGGCCGCAGTCATCGCCGACGGTCTGAGGCAGTATCCCTCAGACCCTGAACTCCACTACTACCGCGCTTGGCTCAACCGCGACCGCTATCGCCTTGATGACGCTCGCGCCGACGCCCGGCGCGCCATTGAGCTGGGAGCAAACCCTGCCCGCGTGAACGCGCTCTTCGCGTCGAAAACCAAGCCGTAGATTTCCTCGGGAGAGGGGAAACTCTTTGCTTCCACGGCGTGTTTCACTACATATAAGCACGCAAAAAATGGACACACCTACCCTCCCGGATTCAAAATCGCCTATGGCCGTCAGGCTTGCCGCCGACAAAAAATATTACGGATTCCTTGTATTTTACCTCGTAGTGCTGAGCGCACTCGGCTCATTCGTAAACGACATGTATTCCCCGGCCCTCCCGGCCATGTGTCGGTTTTTCGGATGCTCTGTCTCTACCGCACAAATGGGCCTTTCGACCGGCATGATCGGACTGGCAATCGGTCAACTCATCCTCGGGCCGCTCAGCGACAGGCTCGGCCGCAAACCCGTGCTCATCGGCTCGCTCTCGCTGTTTGTCATCGCTGCCGGCGCAAGCCTGCTCTCGCCCGACATCCACTTTTTCAATGGCTGTCGCCTCCTTCAAGGCATAGGAGCCTCCGGCGGATATTTTCTCGCACGCACTATCCCTGCCGACGTCTATCAAGGGCGCGATCTGGCCAAGCTCATGGCTCTCATCGGCGCCATCAACGGCATAGCTCCGGCCTCAGCCCCCGTAATCGGCGGCGTCACGGCGGACGCATACGGATGGAAAGGCATCTTCGTAGTGCTCGGGGCATTCGCCCTTCTGATTCTCGCCCTCAGCCCGATGCTTAAAGAATCTCTTGCGCCGGACAAGCGCGTCAGCGGACCTCTGTCGCAGACAACCGCCGGCTACAAGCGCCTGCTGACCAACAAAGCCTTCATGATTCACGTGTCGCTCAAAGGGACCGCTTTGGGCCTCCTTTTCGCCTATATCTCCACAGCTCCGTTTATTTTACAGACACACTACGGCCTCTCCCAGACAACCTACGGGCTGGTAATCGGCTTCAATGCAATCTTCGTAGCCGCCGGTTCGATGGCGGCACTCCGCTTCAGATTTCTCAAAAATGCCGCTGTCGCCGGAGCGTGGATTTTGGCCGTCGGCATCGTTGCCGAATCAATAGCTCTTTGGCATATCCACAGCATTTGGGTTTTCGAAGCCTGCATGGTTGTGGCGCTCTTCGGCCTCGGAAATATATTCACGGCATCCAACACATTAGCCATGAACGAAGGGCGCGCTCAAGCCGGCGAAGCCTCCTCAATTCTCGGCATTGCCGGATATATCGTCGGTGCGATTGTCACACCGGTTGTCGGCATCGGCAACATACTACACTCATCCGCCGTGACATTCGTCATAATCACGGCGGCTGTGCTGATATTCGCCCGGCTCACACGCGCCTTGCCTGCCGATCTCACTTCCGAATAATTCTGCCATCGACCGTTCAGCCCGTAATCTCTTGCATTATGGGCTGAATTTCCGTGATTATGGGCAGTCCCACGCATATATTATTCGTAATTTTGCACACGACATACCGGCCCTGCTTCGCCGGAAATTGCAGAAACTATATGAAAAAAGCTTTCCTCATAATCGCAGTTTTAACCACAGGAATACTCTCATCCAACTCTCAGACCATGTACAATCCGAACACCGACACTCATCTCGCACCGACCGAACAGCTTGTCCTTACGCAGGAATGGGACAAGGTCTTCCCGAAAAGCACCGAAGTTGACCACTTCAAGGTCACATTCGTCAACAGATACGGCATCTCCCTCGCCGCCGACATGTACATCTCCAAAGGCGCGGAGGGCAAACTCCCTGCAATCGCAGTCAGCGGCCCCTTCGGCGCCGTAAAGGAGCAAAGTTCGGGGCTGTATGCCATCCGGCTTGCCGAATGCGGCTTCATAACCCTCGCCTTCGATCCCTCGTTCACAGGCGAAAGCGGAGGCCGGCCCCGACGGGTGGCCTCTCCCGACATCAACACAGAGGACTTCTCGGCCGCAGTTGACTTCCTCTCAGTACACCCCCTTGTCGACGCCGGGCGCATAGGCATTCTCGGAATCTGCGGGTGGGGAGGCATCGCCATTGATGCGGCCATAAACGACCCGAGAATCAAAGCCACTGTTGCTTCGACGATGTACGATATGACTCGCGTGACGGCCAACGGCTACTTCGATGCCGACAACTCCAAAGCCAAGCGCAATGCCGCCCGCGCCGCATTGGCCGAGCGCCGCACCGAAGACTTCCGCTCGGGCGAATATCAGCGGGCCGGAGGCGTTGTCGACCCGCTTCCGGACGACGCTCCGCAGTTTGTCAAGGCCTACTACGACTACTACAAGACACCCCGCGGATTTCACGCCCGTTCGGGCAATTCCACCGACGGATGGAACTCCACCTCGGCTCTTCCTTTCATGAATTTCAAATTCTTTGAATACGCCGACGAGCTCGAAAGCGCCGTACTCATCGTCCACGGCGAGAAGGCCCACTCCCGCTACTTCGGGGAAGACACATTCAAGCTTCTCCGAGGCGACAATAAAGAACTCCTGATTATCCCCGGCGCCGACCACTGCGACCTCTACGACCGGCTCGACAAAATCCCGATGGAAAAAATAGCCGCATTCTTCAATACATGGATGCGCGATTAACGTATTCACGACCACAAACACCTCAATCCTGAAATTATGTTAGGCAACTTCATTTATTCCAATCCGACGAAACTCTACTTCGGCGACGAAGCCCAAAAGCATCTCTCCGACGCTCTCGGCGGCTTCGGCAAAAAAGTCCTTCTCATATATGGCGGAGGGTCAATCAAGCAGAACGGCGTTTATGACGACGTCATCGAAGCGCTCACGACCGCAGGCAAAGAGATTGTAGAGCTTCCAGGCGTGATGTCAAACCCCACACTCGACAAACTCGACGAGGGCCGCAGGATAGCCCGGGAGAATGACGTCGACTTCATTCTTGCCGTCGGAGGCGGCTCAACGATTGACTACGCCAAGGCCGTCAGCGTGTCGGCATGGTACGACGGCGACGCATGGCGCAATTTTTGGGTCAATCAGAATAATCCGGCGGCCGACGCGCGCATAATTCCCGTCGGAGCGGTCCTGACGATGGCCGGAACCGGGTCGGAAATGAATGGCGGGTCGGTGATTACAAACCGGGCCGAAAATATGAAAATAGGGAAAGTGTTCGGCGAAAACGTCATGCCCAAGTTCGCCGTGCTCAATCCCCGCTACACCTTTTCCCTCCCGCGAAGGCAGATGATTGCCGGAATCTTCGACACTATGAGCCATATTATGGAGCAATATTTCTCGGGCGATGACGACTGCACGTCCGATTATCTCGCCGAGGGTCTTATGCGCTCCGTGATAGCCTCAAGTCGAGCCGCCGTCAAAAACCCGGAGGACTACGAGGCCCGCTCCAACCTGATGTGGTCATCGACTTGGGCTCTCAACACCCTGCTTAAAGCCGGAAAGACACAAGACTGGATGGTCCACATGATAGGCCATGCAATCAGCGCCTGCACCGACGCAACACACGGCATGACTCTTTCGGGCATCTCCGTGGCATATTACCGCCACATCATGCCCGGCTGTCCGGCACGCTTCGCCCGCTTTGCAAAGGTCGTGTGGGACGTCTGCCCCGACGGCAGAAGCGACGAAGAAATAGCCTCGGAAGGGCTTGACGCTCTCGGCGCATGGATCAGGGAGATTGGCGCCGCATCGGAAATTACATCTCTCGGCGTCACCTCCGACATGCTTGACAAAATCGCAGACGCCACGATTATCCTCCCCGGAGGCTACCGTCGGCTTTCACACGACGACATCGTCGACATCCTCCGCGAAAGCCTTTGACGGCCTTCCCTCCTGACAAAAAAACGCGACCCTCGGACGAACGGTAAACGGCGTCTCGAGGGTCGTGTTGTAAAAAGCCACATCAAAGGATGCGATGAAACTCCGAATAGACAGGATTTGAGCGCCCGCCGTCCTTTGTAATCCACCCGGTTTTCACAAAAACTTCTCCCGAAGGAGAATGGGGCCCGCCATCGGACGGTCAAGCTTGTCTCGGGATTTCAATATGGTTTGAAGAGTTTCCCAATCCACTTTGATGTGGTTGTATCTTTAGCTTTTTATCAATGTCAATCTTTGTCATAAGGCTCTCTCGCCTTTGTTTTGATAACGCAAAGATAGCCCATTCTGTTCTAACAGCCAAATTTTTTTGAGTTTTTTTTTGACGAAATAATTATTATCGCTACCTTTGTATGTCGTAAAACATTATTATACGGCATCATCTCATTTCCCCACATCGGAGACTATATGTTAAAGAATGCACTTGAAAAGGTTATAAATGAGGACATGGCCGAAATCTGGTCCATACTCTCGCCCGAAGAAAAGCGCCTGATTACTGATAATCTCACGCTTCACACCTTTAAAAAAAATCAGTTGATTTACGCCGAAGGCGAGCAGCCTGAGCATCTATGGTGTCTTTTCAAGGGCAAAGTAAAGAAAACCAAGAAAGGAGTCGGCGACCGTGTTCAAATTCTTCGGCTTATACGCCCGGTGCAATATTTCGGTTACAGGGCTTATTTTGCCGGTGAGCCTTATGTGTCCAGCGCGTGTGCGTTCGAACCCTCCGTTCTCGGGGCACTGCCTCTTTCATTGGTCAAGCAGATAATACAGAACAACATAAATCTGGCATGGTTTTTCATCCGTGAGCTCTCGCATAATCTAGGCGGCTCCGATACCAAAATCGTGAACCTCACGCAAAAGCACATACGCGGACGCTTGGCTGAAGCCCTTATGGTACTCCTTGACAGCTATGGATACGAAGACGACGGGGCCACGCTCAACATCTACATGTCGCGGGAAGACCTCGCAAATCTGTCGAACATGACAACCGCCAATGCCATCCGCACTCTATCAACCTTTGTCGCCGAAAAGATACTCCTTGTCGACGGCCGACGCATCAAAATCATAAACGAAAGCGCGCTTCGGAAAGTCAGCAAGTTCGGATAAGCTTCCCGTTGCTTGTCCGGGCAAATCGCTCTTTGAATATTATAGCCTTCGGCAAATGGCGTCGGTTCGCCACTACGGAGGCTATCCTTTTATCCAGGTCTTTAACCTCGGGCCCCTCGACCACGAGCACGGCGGCGGTGCCCCACTCTTCGTCCTGCCTCCCGCATACGTAGTACTCCATTCCGGCGAGAGCCGGAGCATATTCGCGTTCAAGAGCTTCAGGATGGAGTTTTATCCCTCCTGAGACGATTACATTATCGTAGCGGCCCTTCCAGCGGAAATGGCGGCTGTCGACAAGTTCGGCGCAATCATTAGTCACGAGGCGTCCCCATGAAAAAGCCGGAGCCACTACACACAAACAGCCGCGCGAATCAAGCTCGAAAGTGATGCCGGGCATTCCTTCAAACGGACTGTTCTCATCGGCAACGATCCGTCGCAAGGCAACGTGAGAGCAAGTTTCGGTCATTCCGTAGCTCTCCCAAGCCCTTATGCCGGAAGCCACAAGCGTGCGGCGTTGTGCGCGTGTCATCGGCGAGCCTCCGACAAGCAGGTTGCGCACCTCCTTTATCTCCCGGAGCTGAGCGAGAACACCGTCTATCTGGGCCGGGACTATCGCCAACAAATCGAGGGGCACGACTCCGTGCAGGTCAGGGCGCCTCTCGGCAGGCAACATGACGAGGCTGCATCCGCTCTCGCGGGCACGCACAATCATCATCTTGCCGGCTATATATTCCGGCGAAAGTGCCGCTCCGATTCGTCCGTCGGCTGAAATGCCGAAAAACGAAAGAGTGGCCCGGGCCGAGAGTCTCATATCGGCTTTGGGCAGACGTATTTCTTTCGGCGTCCCCGTAGAGCCCGAAGTATGCGCCGCAACAAAAGGCGAGTCCGAAGCCCACTCGGCGTCGAATGCCGATATTCCTTCAGCGATATCCATCATTTGCCGTACAAATACTCTCCGCAGAGCCGCATTTCCGGCTCTACATTGTTTGCATACAGTTGGCCGGTGCCAAGCCCCTGCGGAAGCACCGGGTGCTTGGCGGCAACCCATTGGGCGATGGCGTTTAGCCCCGTGTTTGATTCAAGCGCTGATGTGGCCCACCAGCCGATGCCCCGGGCTTCGGCGGCGGCAATCCATACGTCAGCCCCTGAAAATCCGCCGCAAAGCGTCGGCTTAAGGACCACAAAATGCGGGCATATGGCATCAAGAAGGGCGGCGGATTCTTCGGCGGAGCGGCAACCGATAAGTTCCTCGTCAAGCGCTATGGGGATTTCGCTGTCGCGGCATACGCGCCTCATTTCCTCCCATTGTCCGGCCATGACGGGCTGCTCGATGGAATGGATGTGGTGGCGGCCCAAAGCTCCGAGTCGGGTCAGGGCGTTCGCAGGGGTGAAACTTCCGTTGGCATCAAGTCTTATCGTAAGGTCGTCGGGCCGGAATTCGCGGCGGATTGAAGATATGATGTCGCATTCGTCTTCAAAACCGATGCCTCCGATTTTGAGCTTGAGCACGGAGAATCCTGCGTCGAGTTTTTCTCTCACCCGCTTGAGCATAGTGCGTTTGTCGCCCATCCATATGAGGCCGTTGATTCGTATCCCCTCGTTTCCGTCGACCCACGCCCGCGCACCCGGGAAGAGACATCCGTCGGGCGCGGCGAGCGAAAGGAAGGCCGTTTCGAAGCCCGTTCGTATCGAGCTGTATCCGCAGGCAAGAGCCTCGTGCGGATGGCGGCAATAGTAATCCAACAAGTCCTCGTATCCGGGCACGTCGTCGTCGGAGAGCCCGGCAAAGAGGCCGCACTCCCCGACTCCGGTCATGCCCGATTCGTCGTCACGGATATTGACAAAATAGGTTTTCTTCGTCCACATCCGCTCCCGCGATGTGCGCGCCTCAAACAAGAAGCGAAGCTCATAAGGCTTCCACCCTGCCGTCAGCATGCGTCAGCCGGGGAATTGAGGATATTGGTCGAAGTCCGGGTCGCGCTTCTCAAGGAATGCCTTTGATCCTTCCTGAGCCTCGTCCATGAGATAATACATGAGAGTGGCGTCGCCGGCAAACTCCATAAGGCCGTGCTGGCCGTCAAGCTCGGCATTAAGGGCCCGTTTAATCATACGGATGGCAAAGGGGCTGCGCTTCATGATTGTCTCGCACCACTCCACAGTCTCGTCTTCAAGACGTTCAAAGGGCACAACGGCATTGACCATACCCATCTGAAGGGCTTCCTGCGCCGTGTACTGACGGCAAAGATACCATATCTCACGAGCCTTCTTCTGCCCGACGCAACGGGCAAGGTAGCTTGCTCCGAATCCGGCGTCGAAGCTGCCTACCTTCGGCCCTGTCTGGCCGAAGCGCGCGTTTTCAGATGCGATAGACAAATCGCAGATAACGTTCAGGACGTTGCCACCGCCGATTGAATAGCCGTTTACCATAGCGATAACGGGCTTGACAAGCGAGCGTATGGCCTTGTGCAAATCGAGCACATTCAGGCGCGGAGTGCCGTCGGCATCGCGGTAGCCGCCGCGCGATTTGTAGTTTTGGTCGCCGCCGGAGCAGAAAGCCTTGTCGCCGGCACCGGTGAGGACGACAACGCGGATGTCGGAGCGGTCGCGGCAGATGCCCATAGCGTCGAGCATCTGCGCGTTGGTCTGCGGCCGGAAGGCGTTATATACCTCAGGGCGATTGATTGTAATCTTGGCGATGCCGTTGTAATATTCGAAGAGGATGTCGCTATATTCCTTAATCGGGGTCCACTGTCGTTTCATTGGAAGTATTCAGTCAGAATTTGGGCGGATATATCCGCGGGGGTTATTATATTTAACAATGCCGGGCGTTCGGACTCGGCAAAAAAATCGGGCAACAGGTCTTTGAAGGTCTTTTCGTCCGCAGCCTCGAAATAGCGGAATCCGTAAGCGCGGGCAAGGTCGGCGAGTGGCAGACGGGGCGAGGCGGCAAAACAGCGTTCTAACTCGGGCAAATTGCGCGTGGAGGGGATAAACCGGAATATGCCCCCGCCTCCGTTATTCAGAACAGCCATTTTGAACCGTGGAGTTATCATCGGCAAGGCCAGTGCGCCTATATCATATGCCGCGCTCATGTCTCCCGAGAGGAATAATGTGGGGCGCTTTCGGACGGCGGAGAATCCGACAGCCGTAGATGTGCAACCGTCTATTCCGCTGACTCCGCGGTTGCAATGAACCGATGCAAAGCGTTCGTAGCCTGAAAAAAGCTGGACGTAGCGTATAGCCGTGCCGTTGCTGACCTGAAGGTGAAGCCGGGGCGAGGCTTCGATGAGTTCATAGACGGCCTTGAAGTCGCTCCACGGCGCGGCTGAGGCAAAGGCTGCGGTGCGCCGCGAGGCGTCGGAGGCCTTCCGCCATGCTTGCGCATACGATAAAGGCTTTTGAGAATCGAGCGCGAGAACTGCCTTGACAAACTCGCGGGGATCCATCTCCACGCGGGTGTCAAGTCCGCGGAAACAGTCGACGGCATGGTCATGATGACCGACACTCCATATTGTTGTGCGTCCGGCATGGCGGCGCAGAAATGCCTTGATGTGACGCGACAGGAGGGCTCCGCCCATCGTTATCACAAGGTCCGGGACATACTCGTCCTCGCATCCGCGGATTTCGCGGAGTGTGGCGTCAATTGTGCCCGATACAAACTCCGACCGGCCGTCGATATTCGACTGGGCTTCTTTCAGCACCACACAACCCGTATCGGCAAGGCGGTTGACATATTCGCCGAACTGCGGGTCTGGGTCCATGAATCCGATTATGGCCAACACTTTCGGGGAGCGGCGATACGTGTCTGCAAGCTTGTGCGGCAAACCGTCTCCGACAGGCAGGGCGAGGTCGATTTTCGTTCCGCGCACACGGGGCGTGCTTTCATCCGTCATTGCCGTAAGAGGTTCGGCAAGTTGCATGTTTATATGCACCGGGCCTTTTATTCGCCCTGTCGCCGCGGAAAGCACGTCGTTGAGGCGGCGGTTGAGCCACCACGGGCCGTCAGGGCCGGCATAGGTGCTTTCGCTTACGTCGACTGACGCACGCACGAAATTGGCGAGCGCATCGGGCTGACGGATGGTCTGGGAGTCGTCCTGATCAATCCACTCGGCGGGCCTGTCGGCGCTGATGACAATGAGCGGCGTCCGCCGATAACAGGCTTCGGCTACGGCCGGCGCATAATTGAGCAAGGCCGACCCCGACGTACACACGAGCGCAACCGGTTGCTGCGAGGCTACGGACATTCCCAATGCCGCAAAAGCGGCCTCGCGCTCGTCGATGACGATGTGAGTGTCGAAATCGCCCGAACGCTCCATAGCTATGATAAGCGGAGCGTTGCGCGACCCCGGCGACAAAACCGCTTTTCTGACTCCGTAAAGAGCCAGAAGGTCGCACAGCATGAGACATGCATCTTTGGAAATTCTATCCATTCAAGTGTTAATTGTAGCTTTTTTGTCGTTTCCGCCAACAAAATTAGCAAATCTTGCGTTAACTTTGCAAAGCGATTTCAACATTATGCTAAGATTTTTTCTCATATTCACTTTCGCTTTCCTTGTCCCTGTTGTATCAAAGGCAAGTGAAACGCCTGATTCGCTGGCGATTGACGGCGCGCAAACCGACGCGGCGCTCAATTCCGATTCCATCGCCGGGCTACCTTTCTACAAAAAAGGGATAATAGGCAAAGTCTATCGTTACTTTGACGAGACCAACGATGTGCATGAAGAGAAAGATTTCGACATCAGCTTTATCGGAGGCCCCTACTACTCTTCGGACACCAAGTTCGGCCTCGCGGTAGTCGCCGCCGGCCAGTATCGTCATGACAAATCGGACCGCACGATTCCGATGAGCGATGTCTCGATTACGGCAAAAGCGACGACAAGCATGTATTTCGAACTCGGCCTCGACGGCAACCATATCTTTCCGCGCGACCGCCAACGCCTGAGCTACAGCGCAAGTATCAGCTACGTCAAGACCCGTTTCTGGGGCATAGGCTACGATATGGCAGTGAATGACGCCAACGAGTCGAAATACAAGTATGTGTCGGCGAGGGTGGAAGCCGCTTACAAATGGCGTGCAGGCAAGCGCTTTTACATCGGCCCGCAGGCCACATTCGACTATATCAACGGAAGCCGGTTTGAAAAACCGTGGCTCTGGGAGGGCGAGAGCGACCGAACGTTCAATATCGGCGTCGGCTTCACGGCACAGCTTGACACGCGCGACAACCTCACAGCCCCGACCCGCGGCCTCAATCTCCGGCTCGACCAGCGGTTCAATCCGCGTTTTCTCGCCAACAAATATGCCTTTTCGCTTACGGAATTAACCGTAAGCACCTACGGGGGCGTATGGAAGGGCGGCATCCTCGCATTCCGCTATCACACCCGCCTGACCTACGGCAACACGCCTTGGGGGCTGTTGTCGACCCTCGGCGGCTCGAAAAACATGCGCGGCTACTTCGAGGGCCGCTACCGCGACAAAATGGAGATGGATGCCACGCTCGAGCTCCGGCAACACGTATGGCGCCGCAACGGCGTCGTGGCATGGATTGGCGCCGGCTCTGTTTTCCCGAAGTTTTCGGCCATGCGGTGGCGCACCGTTCTGCCGAACTATGGTTTCGGATATCGCTGGGAGTTCAAGAAAAATATGAACGTACGCGTCGACGTGGGCTTCGGGCGCCACGAATGGGGCTTAAATTTCAGCATCAATGAAGCATTCTGAGAACAATCCGACTAAGCGTGGAGAATTCCCAAGAACGGCGACAGCGCTCATGTGGCTGCTGCCGCTTCTCCTCATCATCCCGAATGCGGCTCTTGACGTCACAGAGGGCTACAGCCTCGGGAGTCGGGCGGCAAACGTCCTGTTGCCCGGAGGCTTCTATCTGCTGGTTGCCGCATGGGGCGGACGCATCGGGCGGAAAATCCTTTTTTTCGCTCCGCTCATGGTGTTGTGCGCATTCCAGATTGTGCTCTTGTTTCTATACGGTGAGGCGATTATCGCCATCGACATGTTTCTGAATGTGGCCACGACCAACGTCCACGAGGCGAGTGAACTGCTCGCCAACCTCGGGCCTGCCATTGCGGCTGTCATCACGCTGTATCTCCCGCTTATCGGCGCGGGGGTATGGGCAGAGGTGCGCCGTGCACGCATTCCGGCGGAGGCGCTGGTTTACGGACGCAGAACGGCGCTGGGGCTGATATTTCTCGGCGTCGCAGCCGGCGCCGTGGCTTTCGGCTCGTCCGAGGGCTACCGTCCGGGGCGCGAGCTGTTTCCGATAAATGTGCTCCACAACATAATCAAGGCTGTCGAGCGGAGTTCCGCGACTGCGGCCTATCCGAGCGTATCGGCGGGATACAGGTTTAACGCTGTTGACACGGACACGGTGTCAAATTCACCGGGCAAAGTGATTGTTGTGGTTATCGGCGAGACGTCGCGCGCCGACCATTGGCAGCTTGCGGGCTACAAACGGCCCACGACGCCCCGGCTTTCGCGGCGGCATGACGTCCGCTTCTATCCGAAGACGCTCTCGGAGAGCAATACGACGCATAAAAGCGTGCCTCTAATGCTTTCGCACCTGTCGGCTTCGACTTTCAATGATTCGGTTTTTTATTCAGGCAGTATTGTTGACGCATTCAAAGAGGCCGGCTATATGACCGCATGGCTTTCAAATCAGGCCCATAATCATTCGCTTATTGACTTTTACAGTCAACGCGCCGATTTCGCGGACTATTTGTGCGACGAGCACCCCGAGGACAGCCCTACCCGCTTCGACATCGAACTGGCATCGCGTCTGAGGGATTTCATAGCCAATCAGGCTTCAGGGCGCAATTTGTTTGTGATTCTCCACACTTACGGCTCTCATTTTAATTATCATGAGCGTTATCCTGCGACGGAGGCCGTTTTTCGGCCGGACAACTCGGCTGTGGCTTCCAAGGAAAACAAAGGAAATCTTGTCAACGCTTATGACAACAGCATTCTCGCCACGGACAAGACTCTGGATTCCATAATAGAGACCCTCGAGGCCTGCGGCAGGCCTGCGGCAATGGCTTATGCGGCCGACCACGGCGAAGATATTTTCGATGACGGGCGCGAGCGATTCCTTCATGCCTCTCCGAATCCGACGTACTACCAGCTCCATGTGCCTATGCTTGTCTGGATGTCGGAGGGTCTTGCAGACCGCTTCCCGGAAAAGGCGAGAAGCCTGAAGGCGAACGAGTCCAAGAATGTGAGTTCGAGCGAAAGCATGTTCCACACGGTAGCCGACCTTGCGGGGCTTTCGCTTCCGGCGCTGGACAGGTCATTTTCGCTTTGTTCGCCAAGCTACCGGGAGCCGCTCAGGCTGTATCTCAACGACCATAATGAAGGCGTGGCCTTAAGCCGCAGCGGATTACGAGCCGAAGACCTCTCGATGCTCAAGAAAAACAACATTTCGGAAAAGTAGTTTACGGACGAAGCTGCACAAAGTTTTCCAAAATGAAATTTTTAACTCTCTAAATCAAGGCGTTGCATCTTGCGACTGTCGAAAAAGTTATCCAAAATGAAAATTTAATCATTGAAAAGCTTTGCTGTTTGAGAAATTTAGTGTAGTTTTGCAAATGCAAATCATGCCACAAAAACCACACCTCACCCTCAAAATACAACACAGCAAACGATGATACATACAGTAGTCAAACGCGACGGTCGCGTTGTCGGGTACAACGAAGAAAAAATCAAGGCAGCCATCCGCAAAGCCATGCTCACAACCGAGCTTGGCGAAGACGAGGCTCTCATCAACAAAATCACCGATCGCATAGGTTGCTCGGGGAAGGAACGCATGACTGTAGAACAAATTCAGGACCTCGTTGAAGACGAGCTGATGCGCAGTCCTCGTCGAGAGGTGGCCAAGCGCTATATCGCCTACCGCGACCAGCGCAGTATTGCCCGCCGCGCAAAGACGCGTGACATGTTCAACGAAATCATCGAGGCCAAAAACAACGACATCACCCGCGAGAACGCGAATATGAACACTGATTCGCCTGCGGGTATGATGATGAAGTTTGCGTCGGAGACGACCAAGCCTTTTGTTGACGACTACCTGCTTTCGCCGGAGGCCCGCGACGCAGTCCGCTCGGGATATATCCACATTCACGACAAGGACTACTACCCCACCAAGAGCCTTACGTGCGTCCAGCACCCGCTCGACCGCATACTTTCTTACGGCTTTATCGCGGGCCACGGAGAATCCCGCCCGGCGAAACGCATCGAGACCGCAAGCGTCATAGCCTGCATTTCGCTTGAGACATGCCAGAATGAAATGCACGGCGGGCAGGCAATCCCGGCATTCGATTTTTATCTTGCACCGTTTGTACGCTCGTCGTTTATTGAAGAAGTCGAGAATCTTGCCCGTCTTGAAGAGCGAGACCTTACGCACCTCCACTCCGTTCAACTGACAGACTTCAAGAAACTCCCCCTCAGCGGACTCAGCGGTGACGAGCGCCTGCTCCAGCATGCCATCAACCGCACGGTTAGCCGCGTTCATCAGGCGATGGAGGCATTCATCCACAACATGAATACTATTCACTCCCGCGGCGGGAATCAGGTGGTGTTCTCATCAATCAACTACGGCACCGACACCTCGGCCGAGGGACGTTGCATCATCCGCGAACTTCTGCATTCGACCTATGAAGGCGTCGGCAACGGGGCTACGGCCATTTTCCCCATTCAGATATGGAAGAAGAAGCGCGGCGTCAACTATCTCCCGGGCGACCCCAACTACGACCTCTATCAGCTTGCGTGCAAGGTTACGGCCCGTCGGTTCTTCCCCAACTTTGTCAATCTCGACGCCACATTCAATCACCACGACAAATGGCGCGCCGACGACCCTGAACGCTACAAATACGAGATTGCGACGATGGGCTGCCGCACGCGCGTGTTTGAAGACCGTTTCGGCGAGAAAACCTCAATCGGGCGCGGCAATCTCAGTTTCACGACAATCAACATCGTGCGCCTTGCCATCGAGTGTATGAACACACAGGACAAGGAAGAGCGCATCGCCGCTTTCTTCCGCCGTCTTGATGATGTGCTTGAGATTGCCGCCCGCCAGCTGAACGACCGCTTCGATTTCCAAAAGACGGCTCTTGCCAAGCAGTTCCCGTTGCTTATGAGCAAACTTTGGACGGGAGGTGAAGCCCTCGCGCCTGAAGACAAAATCGCGCCTGTAATCAACCACGGCACACTCGGAATCGGGTTTATCGGCCTTGCGGAGTGCCTCGTGGCGCTTGTCGGCAAGCATCACGGAGAAAGCGACGAGGCTCAGGCTCTGGGCCTCAGAATTGTGAGCCATATGCGTTCGCGCGCCAATGACTTCTCTGAAAAATATCAGCACAATTATTCCGTTCTCGCCACTCCCGCCGAGGGTCTTTCCGGCAAATTTACCGCCAAAGACCGCAAGAGTTTCGGCGAGATTCCCGGAATCACCGACAAGGTGTATTACACGAACTCCAACCATGTGCCCGTCTATTACCACTGCTCGCCCAAGCACAAGGCTGAGATCGAGGCGCCTTATCATGAGCTCACTCGCGGCGGCCACATCTTTTATGTGGAAATCGACGGAGACGCGACGCATAATCCCGAGGCTATCTATGACATCGTAGACCTCATGGATAAAAACAATATCGGCTATTGCTCAGTGAACCATAACCGCAACCGCTGCATGCACTGCGGCTATGAGGATGCGAGCGAGAATCTTGAAAAATGCCCGAAGTGCGGTTCGGCAGCAATTGATCGCCTCCAGCGCATCACCGGCTACCTCGTAGGCACCACAGACCGCTGGAACAACGCCAAGCTCGCCGAGCTCCGCGACCGCGTGGTCCACAAATGAGCGGTGTCCGAGGCTGTCAAATTATGGAAACGCTTCGAGTGATTGACTTTGTCGACGGCACAAGCGTCGACGGTCCGGGCTTGCGCACGGCGATTTATTTCGCCGGGTGCGCTCACGGCTGTGACTCGTGCCATAATCCGCAGACTTGGGATTTCAAGGCCGGTGAGGACATGAGTGTTGACGAGATACTCGACCGGGTAGAGCGTAACGGCCATAATGTGACCCTCACCGGCGGCGATCCCATATATCAGTCGAAAGCCCTCACGGCACTGGCCAAGGCTATCCGCGGACGCGGCTATAACATATGGTGCTATACAGGCTTTACATATGAGCAACTTTTTTCCGAAGGTGCTCCCGAGGGATGCCTCGAGCTGCTCGATGAAATAGATGTCCTTGTCGACGGGCCTTTCGTCAAGGCCTTGCGTGAGCAAGGACTGAGGTTCAGGGGGTCGTCAAACCAGCGTATAATCGACCTTCGGGCCACACCTGCCGGCGGCCCTCCGGCGTTGCATCCGGCACATTACGGCCCGGAGCCTCCCTGTTTCTGACCCGATAAACGGAGCATTCGACTCATTTATCATAGTTTAGCGGTCGCGGGCAATACATATGCCCACGACCGCTTTAATTTTGCAGTATAAAACAACAGTCTCACTATTAATTATATACTGCCATGCAAACTCTCTCCTTTCAAGATACCCTGATGATAAGAGCCACCGCAATGGGCCGCGTTGTTGCCGACTTCAATGCCACAGGTTTTTCGAATCTCACAGACGTGATGCACGAAGTTTGCCGTCGCGTCAGCGATGCGCGCGGCATGATTGAGCTTTCGCTGCGCAACAGCACTCGTGGCTGGACAACGCGCCGAGCTCTTTATATCTGAGCCTTCGACACCAAGCCGATAAAAGCGCCCTACTCCATCGGCCGACAAGGTCACGGGGGTGCGGGCGGACGAAATTTTGCGTTTTCGCTTCAATCGCCGATTGTTGTGAAGGTAAATTTGCGTAATTGAAAAAAATGTCGTACCTTTGCAGTCGCAAAGCCACCAAGGAAGGATGGCAGAGTGGTCGATTGCGGCGGTCTTGAAAACCGTTGAGGGTCACACCTCCGGGGGTTCGAATCCCTCTCCTTCCGCTACGAAAGCCTGATTATCAGGCTTTCGTTGTATATGCACCCGATTTCGGCTGTTACATGGTAGTTAACCTGTGATTACAGCTTAAAAGTTACCACCGTTCGACGCGGACGCGATTAATCGCGTCCATACAAATCGCTGATGTGCAGGGCTTTTGTGTTGAAAAGCGAGCTTGGAGGCACATGGAATGTTACCACCTGTCGGCGCGGACGCGATTAATCGAAGCCACTGAAAAACCCCCTTTTTTGCATTATTCCCTAAAAAATAGTAGTAGGTAATCAGTGTATTTCAAAATCAAGTTTCTCTATTTTCCGAATTTTTCAGTGGCCTCGATTAATCGCGTCCGTACAAGTCGCTGGCTTGCGGGGATTTAGCACCATCTGCACTGCAAATCGTCGGGTGTATGGCGGGTTTTCAGAATCTATTTTTGTCTGAATTGCCGGCTCCTCGTCCTTTATATCTTGATCTTGCGGAATTAAAATTGTATCTTATTGTCAGTGAAAAATCTCGTGTGTCGTATAACTTATTTGTTTCGTTGCAACTTATGGCATCATATAATGTAATGCTCTGCCGCCATGTGTCGAAAACATCGTTGAGTTGCAGTTTTACGCTCCAAGTGTCATTCGCAAACGATTTATATAGTCCGAGATTGCATTGCCAGTATGGTTTGACATAGCAGTTATCCCCATTTCCGGAGGTTCTTGCCGATAAGTCGACATTCAACCACATATCCCATGGAAGGTGTACTGCATTATCGAATCGAAATATTCCCAAGGGTCGATTCAAGTTCAAGACTTTACCGTTATGACTGATTTTAAAATCCTGTGCATTTATTCCCGCCATTATGGATGGATGCCAGCATCCGAAGAACGCAGGAGAATAATTGATATATGCCCCATAAGTATTGAATCGGGGCATATTAATCATAGTGAGTAGCGTAATGTTATCGTCGCCGGGATATTCCGATGTCTGCCACATAAAATAGTTCTTGGTTGAACAAAATTCAAGTTCCACCACAATATCTTTCCATGAGGCTGAGGCAGAAATATAATCACGGTAAACAGGCTTCAAATTCGGATTGCCTGATTCATAACTATATCGGTCGATATACTTTATAGCCGAGCCAAGTTGCCCGAAAGCCGGACGGGATGTCTTTTTCATATATGATAAACGGGTGTTGACACGACCGATAGGCACTGATATAGAGGCCGAAGGGGCAAGATTATGATATTTACGGCTTTGGTCAACGCTGAGTTGTCCTGATTGCCAATATTTGGAATCAGTATATTCCCAACGCAATCCCAAAGTTGCCGATATTGCTCCAAAGGACTGTTCAGCTTCGGCAAACAAGGCCGTTGTTGTCTCATTTATCTTAATATCGCTGTCATTGATATAATCAGCATTGCCTGAATATTTATCTGAGCGATGAATATCGGTCAGCTCAGTTCCGAATTTCAGATTACCTTTCCAGACGGGGAACGCAGCAGTTACGTTACCTGCGAGGAGCCGATTTACGACATTGTTGACTGTTGTGGATTGCCGCACGGGATTGGCAGTTGAAAATTCAGTGTCCATACTATTCTTATCGTTACTCTGCCACAAAGCATCGAAATTGGCCGACAGTGTCCATTTCCCTAATTGCCCCGAATAATATGCACTTGCCAAATGCTGACGATTGCGCTGTATTGAAGCGGAGCAAGCCTCAAGAGTTTCAGAAAAAATATTGTCAATGAAGCGGTCAGCAGTCGCAGTGCCGGAATTTGTCGATGGCTTATATGAAAAATCGTAATAGAATCCAAGGTTATGGGCCGACAAATTATAATTCAGCCCCACCTTTCCTTGATATACGGGATACTTGGCAAAATCCTGTCCGGAGCTGTTTTGTTGCACCCACCCCGATTTAAGGTATCGGGTTGTGTTATTAGAGAAGCCGGGGCGCTCCCTATAATTCTCATAATTCAACATACCAAAGAAATCAAAACCGTTTTTACGCCAGTTGAGATTTACCTGTTCAAATAGATAGGCATAATGCTTGTAGCCTACTGTAGTGCGGTCGTTGAATGAAAATCCTTCACCCACAGGAGCCACGGTAGTGATTCTTATAACAGCGTTTACAGTCGAAGCGTATCTTGCGCCCGGATTGGTTACAACATCAACAGTTTTAATTTGGGATGAAGACAGCTGATCAAGCTCCGACATATCACGCACCTGTCTGCCATTAATGTATATCAGCGGAGAGCCTTTCCCGAGAACTTCAATCTCAGCCCCGGACTTAGTCACGAAAGGCATTTTGCCGAGTACTTCGAGTGCGGTGCCCGTGTTGGCGAGATAGGAACCTGCAATTGACACCTGTAATCCATCTCCCTTAACTTTAGCCATAGGTCGAGAGCCTTTTACAACGACCTCACCAAGCATATAGGATGCCGGCGAAAGGATAATCACTCCTGAATCGGGGGCCGGATTGCTGATTATCATATCCTCGAATCCCATAGCGGTAATTCGCAGGTATGCCGGAGCCCCGTTAGCGCGAACGGTAAATTTCCCCGTTGTATCAGTTACCGTTCCGTCTATCAGTGTAGAATCATTAAGTGCCATCAGGGTTACATTCACAAATTCCAATGGGTTTCCGAAATCGTCCTTTATGACACCCTCATAAGCCTGATTTGACGCGAAAAGTGTGTTGAAGCACAGGCAGAGCAACAGCCCTGCCATCAATTTGTTTAATGGCATATTTATTGACAATTAAATTGTTATTAAATTACAAACCTCCGGCCACAACCCAACCACCCGAGTCTGATTTCTGCAAGGCTATGTTATGACGTTGCACGGTGCCGTCGTTAAGTTTCAAAGTATATGGAACGAATGTTGAATTTCCCGACCCTGATGTAAAGGGTCGGCCTACTGAAATCAATTTTGATCCGCTGAACTGTTCACGATATGCGGCGTCAGACATCTCATGAATCATCACTTTGTCGAGAATCGCTGCATCCCATTCAGAGAAGGCATTGAGAATGGCACTGGCGGCTTCCACAGCACTTAACCCCGTCAATCCTATCGGCCGGTTTTCGGTTTCGACAAACTTAACACCTCCCGGAAGCGGGAAGGCACTACCGTTGTTATCATAACTGATTGATAACACCTTGAGCACTGTGACTTCTCTATTTTCGGAGAGTACACTGACCGTTGCACTTTTCAATTTCTTGGAAGTTGCATCAATGACATATCTCCGCACATTTTCCGATTCCGAGATAGAACTGTTAAGCAAATAAGGATTCTCAAAATCGCCCTGTGGCGTCGTATGCACAGTCAGTATAATATCAGATTCGGACTTACTGACATTGTAGTCTGCATTACCATTGCCGATGCAATTCTGCAATTCGGCCTCAAGTATCATGCGTGGAGTCAATAAGTTTGCCATATAACCCAATACATTCTCATTCTCGGCGTCGGTCAAATGGAATCCCAGTTTTAGGGAAGGAATCCATGTATAGATGTCCTTGCCATTGCTCAGGGCAACACGTTCGCCCTTATCTATCCGCCATCTTAACAGCGAGTCGGAGGCAGCAATATCTATATGGTGGGTTACGAACTCATCATCAAGACCGATATATCTGAAGTTTTCAACCGGTCGGGTTCTGACATCGACAAGCATTTCAACGCATTCGTAATTACGCATCGCCTCTATTGCCTGAGAAAGAATTTCTTTGGCTGATATTCCGGCCGGAATAAGCACGAGCAGCAGAACGGCGGCAACAGCACTGAGGCTGACCCCTCCGAACACCCAGTTTTTCAACCTGCGGTTCTTGCGTTCTTTGTCAAAAGCCTGCCGTACTTTCCGGCGAAGCTCGTCGGATGCTTTAATGTCACGGCGAGGCTTCAATAATTCTCTTATTTCTTTGTAATCTTCCATGCTATGACATTTATTTGTTAATGAATAGTTTTCTGAGTTTATCCATACCCGACTTGTACCGTGATTGAGCTGTTGTCCGAGGAATTGAAAGGATTTCACTTATTTCAACAAATGAAAGATTGTCAACCACATTCATTCTGATTACGTCAGCCTCTCGTTGCGGAATTCTGTCAAGACAAGCATTGATACGGTCGGCATCTTCCAAATCAAGAGTATCCGTTGTCCTGTCTTCGACATCTATCCCGTCAATAGGTACCCGGTCATTGCGCCCTGTTCGAGTCGCGTCATGACAAAGATTGTGAACTATCCTGAATAAATATAGCCGGACGCTTTCCGGGTTAATATCAACGGGAGCTTTCTCCAGAAAACGGAGGATTGCATCATACACAAGGTCCTCCGCTTCCATGAGGTTTCCAAGACGGAAATATGCAAAACGAACGAGATAATCGAGATTGTCCTCGATTATCCTGCTGACGTTATTGCGTTTCCTCTTCCAGAACATACGGTATTGTTATTGGTGCCTTCTATTGGATAAGACGAAATCCCGCCGAAATCGACGAGATTTTCACGTTAAGAAATCTTAATTTTGGGCGGGATAATATTCCCTCGGCCATCGCCTTCGGGAGCAACTATATGTAAGACGCAAACGTGGAGTATAATCCGCAGATTGCCGGCGGGCGGTTTCAGGCCGCGGGGGAGATATGTTGTCGGATATATTCAACCATTGTGTCGGGGCGGTCACAGCCGAGGACATATTTGTCGCCGTTTTTCATGCGGACAAGAAAACAGTCTGACGCTTTGCCGTAAAATCCGTAATAGCGCCCAACGTCGCCTTCTTTAAAAAGGCCCCAATAGCCCATAAAGCCACCTGAGGCAAAAAGGCGCACAGCGCCCATCGACGGCTGAAACAGTTCGACGCTCTCGATGTCGCGCATGGCAATTTTCCGTTTTTTAAGGATGCTTCCGAGCACAACATAATTCTCGTCGGATTTAAGGTATGCCACACCATATAAGAGCGCCAAAACGAACATAAACAAATAGATTGAAAGCAAGATGAAGAACATCGGTTTTTCGGCTAAAGAGGCTATGCATCCGACAAATAGAATCAAGAAAATGGCAACGGTGGTAATTGTTGCGAAACGGCTGTATTTGATTTTAGATTTCATGGGTTATATTTTTTGTAAAGATAGTTAAATTCCTCTTTTTTTCTTATAGTTGGCGTCATAACTTTGCACTATGTGTTATTGTCGCTGTTCAACGATTCTTTTTCGCTTTCGATGAGCGGCATTCTATGAAAATTTTGTAACTTTGGACTTGGAAAAATCACTTCAAAGCACATTTTATGAAAAAGAATATTTCTCTCCTGTTGGCATTTTTCTTTGTTTGGGCATTCAGTGCTTGTATGTGCTATCTGCTCAATCTTGTATTGGGGGAGCGCAGCCGGTTTGCTAATGGCTGGCAAGAATATGTTATCATAGGTTTTGCCGTGGCAACAGCAGGTACATTTGCGCCTATATTGAGTGCTTGGATTAGCAAATACTTCAAAAAGAAGCCCTGATTCATATGACAATGCGCTGAAATGATATAGACCTCGCTCATCGGCTTGCCGCTTCGCTTGCAAAGAATCACTGTGCTCCGCAGGCGGCGCCTGCAGGCCATCCGGAAAGTCGAGCTTGAGGTCTCAACCATTCACCGATACTTATCGCTTATCCGCCTCTTTCCTTCGCCGTCTATATTGCATATATTCAGCCGGTGTCATAAACAGTATTTCAAGCCACATCGGACGAGGCTTTTTCAGGGTGGAGACAGTTTCTTCGGTTTTCATGGCTCGGCGTTTTGCTTTTTGCTCTCGCTTCAAGCGCTTGTATTCCTCCATTCCCTTGATTATCTCTTTTTTCGGGTAGCCGACAGGATATGTGTCGCCGGGCTTGCTCACATAGTAATGGCCTTTTGAGTGGTCGTTGTCATCGTAATATACTTTGATTCTTTCACGAGGTTTGAATATCGGGCCAACAATACAAATAATAAAGACGATAAGACCAACAAAGATTGCTCCGCAAAACGCCCAAGCAAGCACTTTTATCATAAATTCCACCATAAACTAATACTAATAAGTAAGTCCGTACGCAAAGTTACGCAATTTTTGCCAAATATGTTATGAGCCGGGTATTTGAAATCAAGCATATTTCCATCAAGTCGATGGTGCCGTGCGTAATATAGCATTTTGCATCAATCCCGGTTCACGCCGCAACGAGCGAATGACTGCAAAGTATTTTCTTTGATTTCTCGCAAATTTTGTGTAGATTTGCAGATGATAAAGTATCGCATTCTTATGAAAAAACTTCTCTATATATTACTTCCCGTCATTGCAATCCTATTCACCGGTTGCGAAGATGAAGACGATGTTATAGCACCTGATCTGAAACTCTTTGCCGGAACATGGGAGGTCGTCGACCAAGGCAATCAAGAGCTACTTGAAAGAAATTGCATACTTAATATAACTTCTTCTCAAATCCATGAAGGATTTGGAGGTTATCAGGGATTTATTGATACATATTTTATCACAGTTAATAAAATACCCAAACATGATAGAGTTTTCTCATGGTCTATTCGTGAGGAGGAAAATAACCAACTATTGTTAGATATTGCCTATCAAGGAGAACTTGACAGTGATGATACTTGGGATGGTAATTATTACTACAAGATAACCAAACTTACTGACACACATAGATACTGTTTCTTTGAGTGTGTCTGACGCCAGCCACTAAAAAGGACCAGTCAAATTTTGACCGGTCCTGACAAGTTTGTAATTTTAGGTGACCAAACTTAAAATTCAAACTTATGG
>CAJUCQ010000015.1 GCA_910584905.1 uncultured Muribaculaceae bacterium | reverse complement strand
TATCTGAATCTCGAAAAGTTCCTCAACCAGCCCGATGCAGATCTGAAAATAATGCTTGCTGAAGAATCTGAATCGCCGCCCGACAATACTGAAAACTGCTGAGGGGGCTTATCTTATACATGAAGTATGCCCAACTTCTGCCATTCAAGAAGTTGGACTCGACTTTTTATGGTTTAGCGGACAGTAATATATTGATATAGGAAATTACAAAAAGAAAATGGAGTGTAACCTTTTGAGCTACACTCCATTTATATGGATTCAGGTATTTCTGAATTGAGGGATTACTTCACTTCCTCGAAGTCGACGTCCGTCACGTGGTCGTCGCCGCCCTGCTGGCCTGCGCCGGGGTTGGGGGCGCCTGCGCCGGGATTGAACCCTGCGCCGCCGGCCTGCTGTGCATTGTGGATGTCCTGTGCGGCGGCCTGAATGGCGGCTTCAACCTCCTTGATGGCTGCGTCGCAGGCGTCGACGTCCTGTGCCTTGTGTGCTTCCTTAAGCTTGGCAACGGCGCCCTCGATTGCGGCCTTGCGGTCGGCCGGGAGCTTGTCGCCGAGCTCGGCAATCTGCTTTTCTGCTTGGAATACTACGGCGTCGGCCTGATTGAGCTTGTCGACGCGCTCTTTTTCCTTGGCGTCAGCGGCGGCGTTGGCGGCTGCTTCGTCCTTCATGCGCTTGATTTCGGCGTCGGTCAGGCCGCTCGATGCCTCGATGCGGATGCTCTGTTCCTTGCCCGTAGCCTTATCCTTGGCTGATACGTTGAGGATACCGTTGGCGTCGATTTCGAATGTCACCTCAATCTGAGGCACACCGCGGGGTGCGGGATTGATGCCGTCGAGGTGGAATTTGCCGAGGAGCTTGTCGTCCTTGGCCATCGGGCGTTCGCCCTGAAGAACGTTGATTTCAACCGAAGGCTGGTTGTCGGCGGCTGTCGAGAAGGTCTCGCTCTTGCGGGTCGGGATGGTCGTGTTGGCCTCGATAAGCTTCGTCATCACGCCGCCGAGTGTCTCGATGCCGACGCTCAAGGGCACTACGTCAAGAAGAAGCACGTCCTTGACATCGCCCGAGAGAACACCGCCCTGAATGGCGGCGCCGACGGCCACTACTTCGTCGGGGTTCACACCCTTCGAGGGAGCCTTCCCGAAGAATTTCTCTACTACCTGCTGGATAGCGGGGATACGGGTCGAACCGCCCACGAGGATTACCTCGTCAATATCCTTGGCCGTGAGCCCGGCGTCGCGGAGTGCGTCCTCGCAGGGCTTGAGCGTGGCTTGGATAAGCTTGTCGGCAAGCTGCTCGAATTTTGCGCGGGTGAGCGTCTTCACGAGGTGCTTCGGAATACCGTTCACAGGCATGATGTACGGCAGGTTGATTTCCGTCGAAGTCGTGCTCGAAAGCTCGATTTTGGCCTTTTCAGCTGCTTCTTTCAGGCGCTGGAGGGCCATCGGGTCTTGACGGAGGTCTACGCCCTCTTCTTTCTGGAACTCATCGGCGAGCCAGTCGATAATCACGTGGTCGAAGTCATCGCCGCCGAGGTGCGTGTCGCCGTTGGTGGATTTAACTTCAAACACGCCGTCGCCAAGTTCGAGAATTGAAATATCGAACGTGCCGCCGCCAAGGTCGAACACGGCGATTTTCTGGTCCTTGTTGCTCTTGTCGAGGCCGTAGGCAAGTGCTGCCGCAGTGGGCTCGTTGACGATACGACGAACGTTGAGGCCTGCGATTTCGCCGGCTTCCTTCGTCGCCTGACGCTGCGAGTCGTTGAAGTAGGCCGGAACGGTGATTACGGCCTCCGTGACGGTCTGGCCGAGATAGTCCTCTGCCGTTTTCTTCATCTTCTGAAGGATCATGGCCGAGATTTCCTGAGGCGTATATTCGCGTCCGTCGATGTCGATTCGGGGCGTATTGTTCTCCCCGCGGACTACTTTATAAGGCACGCGCTCGATTTCCTTGGCTACCTGATCGTAGGTCTCGCCCATGAAGCGCTTGATGGAGTAAATGGTGCGTTTGGGGTTGGTGATGGCCTGACGCTTGGCAGGATCGCCCACCTTGCGCTCGCCGCCATCTACGAATGCTACGACCGAAGGGGTCGTGTTCCGCCCTTCGCTGTTCGGAATCACTACAGGATCCTTGCCTTCAAGAACGGCAACGCAGGAGTTCGTGGTTCCTAAGTCAATACCAATGATTTTGCCCATAATTGTGTAAGTGTTTTATATTTGTTTCTGATTATTGAACTGTGTTTGTGTGCGGACGCCTTTCGTGGCTGTCCGTCATTAGATAAACAAATCGCGTGCCAAAAAGGTTTGGCACGCGATGATATGACATTTTGTCAGTCCGCTGTCAGTGCGGGCGGTTCATTCTCCGAAGATTTCCTCCGTCGTCAGCACCACCACGCGGCCCTTGCGACGAAGGCTCTCAAGGTCGATTTTATCGAGCGGTCCGAGGATGGCGTGGCTGAAGCGGCGCCCCTTGACGTGCGTTTTCTGGAAATTGGCCACGTCCTCGGCCGTCATCGTCTGAAGTGCCCGGTAGAAACTCTCCGACGGGTCAGTGTCATGCCCCATGTCAAGGGCGAAAACGTAGCTCCATGCGATTCCGTCTTTGATTACACGCTGAGTCCGGATTCCGTCCTCGGCGTTCTTGCGGGCGATGGCGAATGCCTGCTCGCTCACCGGCATATTTTCTATAATATCCTCAAAAGCACCCATTGCCTCCGGGAGCTTGTCGACCTGTGTGGCGATATAGGCCGTGTACAGATAATTCCGCCCCTTGCGCGACGGGCGTTCGATGCCGGCCGACGCCGTGTAGGCCAGCGAGCGGCTTTCGCGCATCTCTTGGAACACTACGCCGTTCATCCCGCCGTTGAAATAGTTGTTGTACATCCTTCGGAGAGGCTCGGTCGACGCGCTGTACTCCTCGTCCGTGTGGCTGAACATGCTGTAATCGGCCTGTGCCATGTCGTAGGGCGCAACGTAGATGACCGTTTCGTCCGTAGACACAGGTGCGTAAGGCTTCGGGGCCGGAACGGCCGAAAGCTCTCTCGGTGTCACCCCGTCGTGAACAGCAAGCACCCGGTCTTCGCTTGCAGGCCCGTAGTAGATGGTCCGATGCTTGTAGGTCGGAAATCGGCGGAGGGCGTCGAGCAGACCTTTGGCGCCGATTCCGCGAAGAGCCTCGATGCTCGGCCGGTTCGTCAGCTCGTTGCGCTCGCCGTATCTCTGATACAGACGCAAGGCGTAGTCGTTGTAGGCCTCCTGAGTCTTCTGGTTTTTGCGGTCCTGAGCCTCGTCGGCAAGAAGCGTCTCGAAGGTTGCGTCATCAACGCGCGCATCGCGGAGGAAGTCGTAGAAAAACTTCACCGCCTTATCCATGTTCTCGCTCAGGCCGCGAAGCGTGAAATACGTCCGCTCGCCGTCAAACGACATCCTGTACGAACATGCCAGCGAATAGAACGTCTCTTGGATTTCAGCAGTGCTCATGCTCGGAGTCGAAGCGAATTCAAAGAGTTTCCCCGCGGTCGCCAGCTCGGGAATAGCCGTCGAGCCGGTTTCGTACACAAACGTCAGGGTGAATATATCGTTGGTCGTATTGCGCGTATAATATATAGGAGTATCGCCGGCGCCGTTGAGGATGGTGAGTTCTTTCTCGAAATCGACAAACCGAGGCTCGATAGGCTCAACCTCCGATGCCGCTATTTCGCGCATGAATGCCGAGGCCGCGTCGCGGTTAGTGGCGATGGGCGTAATCTTGGGCTTGGCGATTTCTGCAACCCCGGGGTCCTCGCCCTGCTTTTTATAGACCACGGCATAGCCCTCCGGCTTGAGATATTTGCGCGCGAGAGCCGTGATTTCGGCTTTCCCTATTTTATCGAGATTGTTGATGTCATCGACCGTACGCCCCCACGGACGCCCGTTGACAAAACCGTCAAGCAACATATCAGCGCGGGCTTCGTTGTTCTCGAACCGACGCTGGAGCAAAAGCTTGTAGTTGCTCCTCACGGCTTCTACAAGCTCGTCCGAGAAGCGCCCTTCGCGCAGGCTGTCGGCTTGCGCGAGAAGGATGTCGCGGACTTCATCGAGGCTTTGTCCCGTCTTCGGCTCGCCGTAAAGCATAAAAATGCCGCCGTCCGACATCTTGTACGGGAATACGCTCGACGTAAGAATGCGCTGAGGCTGAGACACATTGGTGTCTATGATTCCGCAGTATCCGTTTTGAAGCACACGCCCCATGATTTCAAACAAAATGCTCTCGTCGGAGTTGCCCCCCGGAATGCGCCAGCCGAGATATATGTAGGGAGCCTCCTGACCCTGCACGCTCCGCTCCACAGGGGCCGACGGTGCCGTCGGCTCGGGGCGGGCCGCAAGTCGCAGGTCGGCTTTGGCCTCCATGCCCCCGAAATAGCGGCCGATAATCTCCACGGCCTCGTCAGGGTCGAAGTCGCCGGACATGATGACCGCCATGTTGTTAGGCACGTACCAGTCCTTATGGTAGCGTTTCACGTTCGTTATCGACGGATTTTTAAGATGCTCCTGCGTGCCGAGGACTGTCTGCGTGCCGTAGGGATGGTCCGGGAACAATGCCGAGAGAAGTGCGTCCGAAGCCTTCTCCGAGTCGTTTTTCAGCGACATGTTCTTTTCCTCATAGATAGTCTCGAGTTCGGTGTGGAAGCCGCGGAGAACCGGTTGGATGAACCTGTCGCTCTGGATGCGGGCCCAGTTCTCAATCTGGTTTGAAGGAATATCCTCCGTGTAGCACGTCACGTCCATCGACGTGAACGCATTCGAGCCTTGAGCGCCTATCGTGCTCATGAGCTTGTCGTACTCGTTGGGGATGGCGATGAGCGAAGCCGCATGGCTCAGCGAGTCGATGCGTGCGTAAATCTGCGTGCGGGCGGCAGGGTCGGAAGTCTTGCGGTAGACTTCGAAGGCCGCCTCGATGCTGTCGAGGAGAGGACGCTCCGCCTCGTAGTCGCTCGTGCCGTAGTTGGGTGTGCCCTTGAACATGAGATGTTCGAAATAGTGGGCGAGACCCGTCGTCTCGGCAGGGTCGTTCTTGCCCCCGACCCGAACCGCTATATAGGTCTGTATCCGCGGAGCGTCTTTATTCACGGTGGTGATGACGCGAAGACCGTTCGGCAGCGTGTAAAAACGCGTCTTTAGAGGGTCGCCGGCCACTGTGTCGAAGGCCGCCGGTGCAATCGACGAAGCCGAAGCCGCTATGCTGAGGAGCAGACACGGCAGAAGCGAAAAGATTTTTTTCATCGCAAGAGGATATTGGAGGTTATGGAAAAAGCGCGACTGCCCTTGGGGCGCTTCAGCGGAGAGGCGCGGCAAAGGGCAGTCGTGAAGTGTATATTGGCGGGGATTTAATATTTAATACTCGTCCCAGCTCTTGATTTCGATGTCGTCGAGGGGGAGGCTCGTAAACGCCTTGATGAAGGCCGCCGCCAGACGCGCGTTCGTCAGAAGTGGGATGTTCAGGTCGATGGCCGCGCGGCGGATTTTACGCCCGTTGCTCAGCTCGTGGCTCGTGAGATTCTTGGGGATGTTCACCACGAGGTCCACCATCTTTTCATGAAGCAACGTAAGCGCCTGCGGCTGTTTGTCGGACTCGGAGGGGAGATACACCCGCACCGCAGGGATGTCGTTCTCGTTCAGGAACTGGGCCGTGCCGACGGTTGCGTAAATCTTTAGCCCCGAATTGTGCAGACGCTGGGCGGCGTTGAGTAGTTCAGCCTTCTGCTTCGAGCCCCCGGTCGACAGCAGAACCGCGCGTTTGGGAACTCGGAGTCCGACGGCAAGAAGCGATTTAAGCACGGCTTCGTCCGTGTCATCGCCGAGACAGCCCACTTCGCCCGTCGAACTCATGTCGACCCCGAGCACCGGGTCTGCGCCCTGAAGACGCGAGAACGAGAACTGCGAAGCCTTGATGCCTACGTAGTCGAGGTCGAAGGCGCTCTTGGCCGGCTTTTCGGGGTGAAGTCCGAGCATCACGCGCGTCGCAAGGTCGATAAAGTTGATTTTAAGAACCTTCGACACAAAGGGAAAACTGCGCGACGCGCGAAGGTTACATTCGATGACAAGGATGTCGTTGTCCTTGGCCATGAACTGGATGTTGAACGGGCCGGAGATATTGAGAGCCTTGGCGATTTTCGCCGAAACTTTCTTGATGCGGCGCATCGTCTCCACGTAAAGCTTCTGCGGCGGGAACTGGATAGTGGCGTCGCCCGAGTGGACGCCGGCGTATTCGATATGCTCCGAAATGGCATAGGCTATGATTTCGCCCTCATCGGCCACTGCGTCCATCTCGATTTCCTTCGCACCTTGGATAAACTCCGTGACTACCACAGGATGCTGCTTCGACACGTTGGCCGCAAGCTTGAGGAAGCGGACGAGCTCCTCGTTATTGGAGCATACGTTCATCGCTGCCCCGGAAAGTACATACGACGGACGCACAAGCACAGGATAACCCACTTCCTCGATAAACTCGTTGATATCATCAAGGCTCGTGAGCTCGCGCCAGCGCGGCTGGTCGATACCCAGCGAGTCGAGCATGGCCGAGAACTTGTGGCGGTCTTCGGCATTGTCGATGCTCTTGGCCGGTGTCCCGAGGATGTTAACGCCGCGGTCGGCGAGGCGCATGGCGAGGTTGTTCGGTATCTGGCCGCCTACGCTGAGGATAGTCCCGTGGGGCTGCTCAAGCTCGAGAATATCCATCACGCGTTCAAACGTAAGTTCGTCGAAGTAGAGGCGGTCGCACATGTCGTAGTCCGTCGACACGGTCTCCGGATTATAGTTTATCATCACCGAGCGCCAGCCCTGCTTCTTGACGGTCATAAGCGCGTTCACCGAGCACCAGTCGAACTCTACCGACGAACCGATGCGGTAAGCTCCCGAACCAAGCACGACGATAGAGCGGTGGTCGCCCGTATAGTCGATGTCATTTCGGGTGCCGTTATAGGTCAGATAGAGATAGTTCGTTTCTGCAGGATACTCGGCCGCAAGTGTGTCGATTTGCTTCACAACGGGAGTGATGCCGCGCGATATGCGATGGCGTCGAACATCCATGATAGCACCTTCGGTATCACGGTCCATTTCCTTCTTGAATATCGAGCGCGCAATCTGGAAGTCGCTGAAACCCTGCTGCTTGGCCAGACGCAGAAGCGAGTCGGGTAGGGTGTCAGTCCCGTTGTGAGCCTCAAGTGCCTGCGACGTCTCGAGGATATTGCGGAGCTTATATAGGAACCAGCGGTCGATTTTCGTCAGCTCATGGATTTCGTCGACGCTGTAACCTTCGGCAAATGCCTTGGCTATGACAAAGATACGCTTGTCCGTAGGAGCAACGAGGGCCTTGCGGATATCGGGAATATCAAGGCTCTTGTTTTCAACGAAGCCGTGCATCCCCTGACCGATCATGCGGAGGCCCTTCTGGATTGCCTCCTCAAAGGTGCGGCCTATGGCCATGACTTCGCCGACCGACTTCATCGACGACCCGATTTCGCGGTTCACGCCGTGGAACTTGCCGAGGTCCCAGCGCGGGATTTTTACGACCACGTAGTCGAGCGCAGGCTCGAAGAAAGCGCTCGTCGTCCGCGTAATCGAATTCTTCAGCTCGAAAAGTCCGTAACCCAAAGCAAGCTTCGCGGCCACAAACGCCAGCGGATAGCCCGTGGCCTTGGACGCAAGAGCCGACGACCGGCTCAGACGGGCATTCACCTCGATGACGCGATAGTCCATCGACGCAGGGTCGTAGGCATACTGCACGTTACATTCGCCGACGATGCCTACATGGCGGATGATTTTGATGGCAAGCGAGCGAAGATAGTGATAGTCGTCGTTGGAAAGCGTCTGCGACGGAGCCACGACGATACTCTCGCCCGTATGAATGCCGAGCGGGTCGAAATTCTCCATGTTGCACACCGTGATACAATTGTCGTAGCGGTCGCGCACAACCTCATATTCGACCTCTTTCCAGCCCTTGAGCGATTTCTCGACCAAAACCTGAGGCGCAAACGAAAGTGCCTTTTCGACAAGCGCGCGGAGTTCGTCATCGTTGTCGCAGAATCCGCTGCCGAGTCCGCCGAGGGCGTACGCCGCACGCACAATGACAGGATAGCCAAGCTCGCCGGCTACGCGAAGAGCATCATCGACGCTCTCGACAGCCTCGCTTTTGATGGTCTTGACATCTATCTCGTCAAGCTTCTCGACAAAAAGCTCGCGGTCTTCCGTATCCATTATCGCCCGTACGGGGGTGCCGAGAACCTCTACGCCGTAGCGCTCAAGAACGCCGCTCTGGTAAAGCTCGACGCCGCAGTTGAGCGCGGTCTGGCCGCCGAATGCAAGGAGGATGCCGTCGGGACGCTCTTTCTCGATGACGCGCTCGACAAAGTAGGGCGTTACGGGCAGAAAATAAATCTTGTCCGCAAATCCCTCCGACGTCTGCACCGTCGCGATATTGGGATTGATGAGCACCGTCGTGATGCCTTCTTCTTTCAGCGCCTTCAGGGCCTGCGCTCCGGAGTAGTCAAACTCACCGGCTTCGCCGATTTTAAGAGCTCCGCTGCCGAGAAGCAGCACTTTCTTTATATTTTCTTTTTCCATACTGGCGTTAAAGTTTGGCGATAAATTCATCAAAAAGGAATTCCGTGTCCCGAGGGCCGCTTGATGCCTCGGGGTGGAACTGAGCCGAGAAATAGGGCAGCGTTGTGTGGCGGATGCCTTCGTTAGTATTGTCGTTCATGTTCACGAAAAGCGGCTCCCAGCCGGAAGGCAAGGTGCTGTCGTCAACGGCAAAACCATGGTTTTGAGACGTCACAAAGCATTGTGTCGTCCCGACGCGGCGAACCGGCTGGTTGTGGCTTCGATGCCCGTATTTAAGCTTGTAGGTGCGCGCCCCGGCGGCTTTGGCCAGCAACTGATTGCCCATGCAGATGCCGCAAATCGGGCGCTCGCTTCCGTCCGACATCGCCTTTCGGATATTCTCGACTGTCGCTTCCGCGAAATCAGGATTGCCGGGACCGTTGCTGATAAAAAGACCGTCGTAAGGCAGCGACGTGAAGTCGTAGTCCCACGGAACGCGAACCACTCTCACCCCGCGTTTGAGCAGACAGCGGATGATATTGTGCTTGATGCCGCAGTCGACAAGAACCACGGTCTTGCGCCCGGCGCGGCTCTCGGCTGTCCACGACGTCGTGTCGCTCGTAGCTGTAAGAGGAGTCGACGCAGCCTCGATGCTTTCATAGACTTCGACCGTCGTGCACGACGTCTTGGCAATGAGATTTTCTGCGTTGGGGTCATAAAAATCGACATCGTCCTCCGCCTCAGTTCCCTCGATGATAATCTTTCCGAGCATTGAACCGTGTTCGCGGAGATGCTTGGTGAGGGCGCGGGTGTCGATGTCGTAGATTCCGGGGATTTTTTCTTCCTCAAGCCATTGGGCGAGAGAGCGCTCCGCAAGCCAGTGGCTGTGATGGTAAGCATAGTCCTGAGCCACGATGGCGCGGCAGTGGATGCGTGACCCTTCATAATAATTTCGGAGCGAAGGGCTTGCATCGCCGCTCGGCGGAACTCCGTAGTTGCCGAGTAGCGGGAAGGTCGTTACTAATATCTGTCCCTCGTATGATGGGTCGGTAAGGCTTTCGGGATAGCCGGTCATTGCGGTGTTGAAAACTACTTCGCCGGCAGTCGAACCTTCGTAGCCGAAGGATTTGCCTTCATAGCGGGTGCCGTCCGCGAGAATAAGCGTGGCGCGTTTGGGGGCCTGCATACTGGAATATAAAAATATGGATGGATGAATGTGGCTCCATGAAAGAACCGTGCAAAGTTACGAAAAAAATTCCACCCGCGCCTAATCCGCGGCGAAATAATAACTCGCGCGCGTAAATAATTGCTGTAATACATGCGCTTTTCCGGTCGCCCTTCGGAATTTATCATGCGAATGCACTCAAATGCGCAAAAAATATGTGTTGTAAATCAGTGTTATATGAAATGCAGTCGAAAAAAGTTTGAAAAAAGTACTCCGAAAATTTTGCAGTTCCGAAAATACGTTGTAACTTTGCAATCGCAAACGGGAAATGAACGCTTCTCGATTGCAAGAGAAAATTGAAATTGCCTCTTTAGCTCAGTTGGCCAGAGCACGTGATTTGTAATCTCGGGGTCGTTGGTTCGAATCCGACAAGAGGCTCAGAAGAGAGAAGTTGACCAAACTACTTCCATATATCAGGGCGAATACCAGAGTGGCCAAATGGGGCAGACTGTAAATCTGCTGGTTTATACCTTCGGTGGTTCGAATCCATCTTCGCCCACTATATTTTTCTCTTCTGCGGAAGTAGCTCAGTTGATAGAGCATCAGCCTTCCAAGCTGAGGGTCGCGGGTTTGAGCCCCGTCTTCCGCTCAAACGACATAGACGTATTCGCCAATGTAGCTCAGGGGTAGAGCACTTCCTTGGTAAGGAAGAGGTCGCGGGTTCAAATCCCGCCATCGGCTCCAATCCCGATTGAAGCCCCGGTAGTGCCGTGTGCATTATCGTGGCTGACTGTCAAAACTCTTATTGCGCAAATTATCAATCAATAAAATACTGCAAAGTTATGGCTAAAGAGAAATTCGAAAGAACCAAACCGCATGTAAATATCGGTACCATTGGCCACGTCGACCACGGTAAGACCACTCTTACCGCCGCCATCACCACCGTGCTGGCTAAGGCTGGTCTCTCCGAAGTGAAGTCCTTCGATCAGATCGACAACGCTCCCGAAGAAAAAGAGCGCGGTATCACTATCAACACCGCTCACGTTGAATACGAAACTGCTAACCGCCACTATGCTCACGTTGACTGCCCCGGACACGCTGACTATGTGAAGAACATGGTAACCGGTGCTGCTCAGATGGACGGCGCTATCATCGTGGTTGCCGGTACTGACGGTCCCATGCCCCAGACCCGCGAACACATCCTTCTCGCCCGTCAGGTGAACGTTCCCCGTATCGTCGTTTTCCTCAACAAGTGCGACATGGTCGACGACCCCGAAATTCTCGACCTCGTTGAAATGGAAATGCGCGACCTTCTCTCCGCTTATGACTACGATGGCGATGAAACTCCCATCATCCGCGGTTCCGCTCTCGGCGCCCTCAATGGTGAACCCCAGTGGGAAGAAAAGGTTATGGAGCTTATGGAAGCTGTTGACAACTGGATTCCCCTGCCTCCCCGCGACATCGACAAACCCTTCCTCATGCCCGTCGAAGACGTGTTCTCGATCACCGGTCGTGGTACTGTAGCTACCGGCCGTATCGAAACCGGTGTCGTTAAGGTAGGTGACGAAGTTCAGATCATGGGTCTCGGTGCTTCCATGAAGTCCACCGTAACCGGTGTCGAAATGTTCCGCAAGCTCCTCGATCAGGGCGAAGCTGGTGACAACGTAGGTCTCCTCCTCCGTGGTATCGACAAGAAGGACATCAAGCGTGGTATGGTAATCTGCCACCCCGGTGTCGTTAAGCCCCACAGCGAGTTCAAGGCTTCCGTTTATATCCTCAAAAAGGAAGAAGGCGGCCGTCATACTCCCTTCCACAACCACTATCGTCCCCAGTTCTACATCCGTACGCTCGACGTAACCGGTGAAATCACCCTCCCCGAAGGTGTAGAAATGGTAATGCCTGGTGACCACGTTGAAATCAACGTTAAGCTCATCACTCCCGTAGCTTGCGACAAGGGTCTCCGCTTCGCTATCCGCGAAGGTGGCCGCACGGTAGGTTCGGGTCAGATCACCGATATCCTCGACTAATACGTTCGCCCTCGGAGCTTCCTCCGCGGAGCCCCCGGAAACGTAAACGATAAAACTCAGCTTCGGAGACGCTTGTCTCCAAGAGTCTCCGAAGCTTTAAACATACGGGAATAGCTCAGTCGGTAGAGCACTGGTCTCCAAAACCAGGTGTCGGGAGTTCGAGCCTCTCTTCCCGTGCTAAAAAGAACAAACATGAAAAAACTCAAACTACTTACGAATATCGAGGAAAGCTACGACGAGCTTCGCTACAAGACGTCGTGGCCCACTCGCAAGCAGCTGGTCAAGTCGGCAATCATCGTCATGATTGCTTCCGCCATTATCGCTCTGCTGATACTTGTCATGGATCAGGTTGTCGACAGACTGATGCACTTTATCTACAGCTTATAGTTTGTGTAATCCCCCACTTTTACGGCGAAACAATGTCTGACCAAAAGAAAGGCTGGTACGTTCTGCGTGCCATTTCCGGTAAAGAAGCCAAGGTTAAGGAAGTTCTCGAAGCATCGATGAAGAATACCGACCTTGGCAATTATGTGTTTCAAGTGTTGATTCCGACCGAGAAGGTGATGACTATGCGCAACGGGAAAAAGGTCATTAAAGAAAAGAACCTTTATTCCGGGTATGTCTTTATCGAGGCTGAACTTACAGGCGAGGTAATCCACACTCTCACCAACACAACCAACGTCATCGACTTCCTCAAGGGCCGCGACAAGAATGCCGCCCCTGAGCGTTTGCGCGAGGCTGAGGTGATGAGAATGCTTGGTGTCGCCGACACTCTCAACGAGACTGAAGGCACCGATGAAGCAAACTACATCGTCGGTGAAAACGTCAAGGTTATCGACGGAGCCTTCAAGGGCTTCCCCGCAATCATTGACGAGGTCAACCACGAAAAGAAAAAGCTCAAGGTAAAGGTCAAGATTTTCGGCCGCGAAACGCCGCTGGAACTTGATAATTCGCAGGTAGAGCGTGTATAAGCTGCAGGTGCGGCGGCGATGGTTACGAATCGCCCGACGCTCCCGCCGAGGCTTGAATCACGCAAAATTCTCTAATTTTTTAAGTAATTAAACGATGGCTAAAGAAATTGCTGGACAAATCAAATTGCAGATTAAAGGTGGTGCAGCCAATCCCTCTCCTCCCGTAGGCCCCGCTCTCGGTTCGAAGGGTATTAACATCATGGAATTTTGCAAGCAATTCAATGCCCGCACACAGGACAAGGCCGGTAAGATTCTGCCCGTAGTAATCACTTACTACACGGACAAATCTTTCGACTTCGTTGTAAAGACTCCCCCGGTTGCCGTGCAGCTCAAAGAAGTTGCCAAGGTGAAGAGCGGTTCGAAAGAGCCCAACCGCACCAAGGTTGCCGAAATCACTTGGGAAAGCGTGCGCGCTATTGCTGCTGACAAGATGCCTGACCTCAACTGCTTCACTGTTGAATCCGCTATGCGTATGGTTGCCGGTACGGCCAGAAGTATGGGTATCACCGTCAAGGGTGAGTTTCCCGGTAACAACTAATAAAACTTCGCTATTATGAGTAAACTGACAAAAAACCAAAAGTTGGCCCTCGCGAAGCTTGAAGCCGGAAAGTCTTACTCGCTGATCGAGGCTGCCGAAGCCGTGAAGAACATCACCTTCACCAAGTTCGACGCTTCCCTTGACATTGATGTCCGTCTCGGCGTCGACCCTCGTAAGGCCAACCAGATGGTGCGCGGTGTGGTGACACTCCCCCACGGCACCGGCAAGCAAGTTCGCGTCCTCGTTCTCTGCACCCCCGAAGCCGAAGCTTCAGCTCAGGCTGCAGGTGCCGACTACGTAGGCCTCGACGAATATATCGAAAAAATCAAAGGCGGCTGGACTGACGTCGACGTTATCATCACGCAGCCCGCTATCATGGGTAAAATCGGTGCCCTCGGCCGAGTTCTCGGTCCCCGCGGCCTGATGCCTAACCCCAAGAGCGGCACGGTGACTAACGACGTCGCCAAGGCTGTTGAAGAAGTCAAGAAGGGTAAAATCGACTTCAAGGTCGACAAAAACGGTATCGTGCACACCTCAATCGGCAAGGTATCTTTCACCGCCGAGCAGATGCGCGACAACGCCCGTGAGTTCATCAACACGCTCATCAAGCTCAAGCCCGCTACTGCAAAAGGCACGTATATCAAGAGCATTTATCTTTCGAGCACCATGAGTCCCGGTGTGAAGGTTGACCCCAAATCTGTTGAAGCCTAAACTTTAAAACTCGGAACAAAATGAAAAAGGAAGATAAAGATATCATCATCAAGCACATCGAGGACACCATCAAATCCTACGGCTGCTTCTACCTCGTAGAGACCGCCGGCCTCGACGCCGAGAAGACTTCTGCTCTCCGTCGCAAGTGCTTCGAAGCCGATGTTAAGCTCATGGTTGTGAAGAACTCGCTTCTTCACCACGCGCTCGAGAACCTCGAAGAGGATTACAGCGAACTCTACGGTGCGCTGAAGGAATCCACTTCGCTGATGTGCTCCAACGTGGGCAACGCTCCCGCCAAGCTCCTCAAGGATTTCATCCAGAAGGACGACAAGCTTCCTCTTCTGAAGGCAGCATGGGTGGAAGGCACTGCATACGTAGGCGCAGACCAGATGGACGCTCTCGCTGCAATCAAGAGCAAGAACGAGCTCATCGCCGACGTTGTGGCTCTTCTCCA
Source organism: uncultured Muribaculaceae bacterium (assembly GCA_910584905.1). Classification (GTDB taxonomy): domain Bacteria; phylum Bacteroidota; class Bacteroidia; order Bacteroidales; family Muribaculaceae; genus CAG-873. The sequence continues at coordinate 9,038 of CAJUCQ010000015.1, read as the reverse complement.
GTCGCCCGCGAAGAATGTGGTTTCGGCCCTTACTTCCGGCGGTACGAAGCTCCACGGCATCCTCGAGACCCTGTCTCAGAAAGAAAACTAAACAACTCCATTCGAATAACAAACAAATCAAATACATACCAAAATGGCAGATTTAAAAGCTTTTGCTGAACAACTTGTAAACCTCTCCGTTAAGGAAGTTAACGAACTCGCTCAGATCCTCAAAGAGGAATATGGCATTGAACCCGCCGCTGCTGCTGTTGCAGTTGCAGCAGGCCCCGCAGCTGCCGGTGCAGCCGCTGAAGAGAAGACCTCTTTCGACGTAGTCCTCAAGGCTGCCGGCAATGAAAAGCTCAAGGTCGTTAAGCTCGTGAAGGAGCTCACCGGTCTCGGCCTCAAGGAAGCTAAGGAACTCGTTGACGGCGCTCCCGGCGTAGTCAAGGAAGGTCTCGCCAAGGCTGACGCTGAAGGCCTCAAGGCTCAGCTCGAAGAAGCCGGCGCTGAAGTTGAACTGAAATAAGTTCGGCTGACTATCAGCTACATAGGTTGCGAATCCCCGAAAAGGGAGATTCGTAACCTTTTGTGTCATTAGTTTTCTCTCCTCCACATACTATCTCATCATCATCCCAGATTACTTCGATGTCAGATTTCTTAGCTAAACCCCGTATTAATTTTGCGACGGTAAAGAACCCGCTTCCTTACCCTGACTTCCTCGAGGTGCAGCTGAAGTCGTTCAAGGACTTCCTTCAGCTTGACACCCCCCCGGAAAAACGCACCAACGAGGGCCTCTATGAGGTGTTTGCGGAAAATTTCCCCATCGCCGACACGCGTAACAACTTCAATCTCGAGTTTCTCGACTACTATATCGACCCTCCGCGTTACACCATCGAGGAGTGTCTTGAGCGCGGTCTTACTTACAGCGTGCCTCTGAAGGCGAAGCTCAAGCTCTATTGCACCGATCCCGAGCATGTCGATTTCGCTACGAAAATCAACGACGTTTATCTGGGTCAGATTCCTTATATGACGGAGAAGGGCACCTTTGTGATCAACGGTGCCGAACGCGTCATCGTGTCGCAGCTCCACCGTTCGCCCGGTGTGTTCTTCGGCCAAAGCACCCATGCCAACGGCACGAAGCTTTATTCGGGCCGTATCATTCCTTTCCGCGGCTCGTGGATTGAATTTGCCACGGACATCAACAATGTGATGTATGCCTATATCGACCGCAAGAAGAAGCTCCCCGTGACGACTCTTCTGCGCGCCATCGGGCTGGAGACGGATAAGGACATTATCGAAGTGTTCGACCTTGCCGAAGAGGTGAAGGTCAACAAGACCAACCTCAAGAAGGCCATCGGCCGCAAGCTTGCGGCTCGTATCGTCAAGCACTGGTACGAGGATATGGTTGATTCGGATACGGGCGAGGTGTCGACCATCGAGCGCACGAACGTGCTCATCGACCGCGAGACGGAAATCACCGAGGACCTCATCGACGAAATCCTCGAGAGCGGCGCGCAGACCATCCTCCTGCACAAGAGCGAAGCCGGCGCCAGCGACTACTCCATCATCTTCAACACTCTCCAGAAAGATACGACCAACAGCGAGCTTGAGGCTATCGAATATATCTACCGCCAGCTCCGCAACGCCGAGCCGCCGGACGAGGCGAGCGCCCGCGAGGTAATCAATAACCTTTTCTTCTCCGAAAAGCGTTATGACCTCGGCGAGGTTGGCCGCTACCGCATCAACCGCAAGCTTGACCTTGACACGTCGATGGATGTGCGTGTGCTCACGAAGGAGGACATCATCGCCATCATCAAGTATCTTATCGAGCTTATCAATTCGAATGCCGTTGTCGACGATATCGACCACCTGTCGAACCGCCGCGTGCGCACTGTGGGCGAGCAGCTCTACAACCAGTTCGGCGTGGGCCTCGCACGTATGGCCCGCACGGTGCGCGAGCGCATGAATGTCCGCGACAACGAGGTGTTCACTCCCGTCGACCTCATCAACGCCAAGACTATTTCGTCGGTTATCAACAGCTTCTTCGGCACGAACGCGCTGTCGCAGTTCATGGACCAGACGAATCCTCTTGCCGAAATTACGCACAAGCGCCGTATGTCGGCTCTCGGCCCCGGCGGTCTGTCGCGTGAGCGCGCCGGCTTCGAGGTGCGCGACGTTCACTACACGCACTATGGCCGTCTGTGCCCGATTGAGACGCCTGAAGGCCCGAACATCGGTCTTATCAGCTCGCTCTGCGTGTATGCGAAAATCAACGAGCTCGGCTTTATCGAAACTCCTTACCGCAAGGTCGAGGACGCCAAGGTGAACCTCAACAACGACGAGGTCGTGTATCTCACGGCCGAGCTTGAAGAGGGCCGTACAATCGCTCAAGGCAATGCGCCCCTCAACGCTGACGGCACCTTTATCCGCAAGACCGTGAAGGCACGCCGCGACGCTGACTTCCCGGTAGTGCCTCCGGCTCAGATTGAGCTCATGGATGTGTCTCCGGCTCAGATTGCGTCGATTGCCGCATCGCTTATCCCCTTCCTCGAGCATGACGACGCCAACCGCGCGCTCATGGGATCGAACATGATGCGTCAGGCTGTGCCGCTGATGCGCTCGGAGTCGCCTATCGTCGGCACGGGCATCGAGGCTCAGCTTGCCCGCGACAGCCGCACGCAGATTGCTGCTGAAGGCGACGGCGTGATTGAGTTTGTCGACGCTACCGTCATCCGCATCCGTTATGACCGCACGGAGGAAGAGGAATTCGTGGCCTTCGAGCCTGCCGTTAAAGAGTATCGTCTGCCGAAGTTCCGCAAGACCAACCAGAGCACGACCATCGACCTTCGTCCCATCTGCGAGAAGGGCCAGCGCGTGAAGCGCGGCGACATCCTCACCGAGGGTTATGCCACGGAGAAGGGCGAGCTTGCTCTCGGCCGCAACCTCAAGGTTGCGTTCATGCCGTGGAAGGGCTACAACTATGAGGATGCCATCGTGCTCAACGAGCGTGTTGTCCGCGACGATATTCTTACGTCGGTCCACGTCGACGAGTATGCTCTCGAAGTGCGCGAGACCAAGCGCGGCATGGAAGAGCTTACGTCGGATATCCCCAATGTGTCGGAGGACGCCACGAAGGACCTCGACGAGCGCGGTATCATCCGCGTCGGCGCGCATGTGGTGCCGGGCGACATCATGATCGGTAAGATTACGCCCAAGGGCGAGTCAGACCCGACGCCTGAAGAAAAGCTTCTTCGCGCCATTTTCGGCGACAAGGCCGGTGACGTGAAGGATGCGTCGCTGAAGGCTTCGCCCTCGCTGAAGGGTGTTGTCATCGGCACGAATCTCTTCTCGCGCGCTGCCAAGAAGAAAAAGAGCAAGACAGCAAACGCGCTTCTTCCGAAGCTTGACGAGGAGTACGAAGAGAAGCTTGAAGCACTCCGCGGCGTGCTCGTGGACAAGCTCCTGACGCTCACGAACGGCCATGTCAGCGCCGGCGTCAAGGACTTCCTCGGCAGCGACATCGTGCCTGCGGGGGCGAAGTTCACGGCCGGAGCGCTTAAGGACATCAACTACGATACAATCAATCTTTCGGGCTGGACCGAAGACGAACATACGAGCGACCTTGTGCGCCGCACGATTGTGAACTATCTGCGCAAGAGCAAGGAAATCGACGCCGAGCTGCGCCGCAAGAAGTTCGACATCTCCATCGGCGACGAGCTCCCGACGGGAACGATGCAGATTGCGAAGGTATATATCGCGAAGAAGCGTAAGATTTCTGTCGGTGACAAGATGGCCGGCCGTCACGGTAACAAGGGTATCGTCTCGCGCATCGTGCGTCAGGAGGATATGCCTTTCCTTGCCGACGGCACTCCTGTCGACATCGTGCTGAATCCTCTCGGTGTGCCTTCGCGAATGAACCTCGGACAGGTGTTCGAGACGGTTCTCGGCTGGGCCGGCCGCGAGCTCGGCGAGAAGTTCGCCACTCCGATTTTCGACGGTGCGTCGATGGAGGACATCAACTCGTGGACCGACAAGGCCGGACTTCCGCGCTACGGCAAGACCTATCTTTACGACGGCGGCACGGGCGAGCGTTTCGACCAGCCTGCGACCGTGGGCGTGATTTACATGCTCAAGCTCGGCCACATGGTTGAAGACAAGATGCACGCTCGTTCGATTGGTCCGTACTCACTCATCACGCAGCAGCCTCTCGGCGGTAAGGCCCAGTTCGGCGGCCAGCGTTTCGGTGAGATGGAAGTCTGGGCGCTTGAGGCCTTTGGCGCATCGCACATACTTCAGGAAATCTTGACCATCAAGAGTGATGATGTGAACGGACGTTCGAAGGCTTACGAGGCCATCGTCAAGGGCGATTCGATGCCGACGCCCGGAATACCGGAATCGCTGAACGTGCTTCTGCACGAGCTCCGCGGTCTCGGACTGAGCATCAATCTTGAAAACTAACACTCTCCTCACCTAAAGACACATACTCCCACGATATATGGCTTTTAGAAAAGAAAATAAAGCAAAGAACGCCTTTTCGAAGATTTCCATCGGGCTTGCATCGCCCGAGGAAATCCTCGAGAAGTCGAGCGGCGAAGTGCTCAAGCCCGAGACGATCAACTATCGTACGTACAAGCCTGAGCGCGACGGTCTGTTCTGCGAGCGGATTTTCGGTCCGGTAAAGGACTATGAGTGCCACTGCGGCAAGTACAAGCGTATCCGCTACAAGGGCATCGTCTGCGACCGTTGCGGCGTAGAAGTGACAGAAAAGAAGGTTCGCCGCGAGCGTATGGGCCACATCAGCCTTGTAGTTCCGGTGGCTCACATCTGGTATTTCCGTTCGCTGCCCAACAAAATCGGTTATTTACTGGGTCTTCCGTCGAAGAAGCTCGACGCAGTGATTTACTACGAGCGCTATGTTGTCATCAACCCGGGCGCGGCGTCGGAGATTTCAATCGGTCAGGGCAACAACACCGACGGCATCCAGAAGCTTCAGCTCCTTTCGGAGGAGGAATATTTCGAGGTAATCGACAAGCTCCCTGCGGGCAACCAGCAGCTTGAGGACGGACATCCCGACAAGTTCGTAGCCAAGATGGGCGCCGAGGCGATTTATGATCTTCTGAAGGATCTTGACCTCGATTCTCTTTCGTACAAGCTTCGCGTGCAGGCCAACGCCGAGGGCGGCAGCCAGCAGCGCAAGACCGAGGCGCTCAAGCGCCTTCAGGTTGTGGAGTCGTTCCGCGCGTCGCGCCACCGCAACAAGCCGGAGTGGATGATTCTTCAGGCCATTCCCGTGATACCGCCGGAGCTTCGTCCTCTTGTTCCGCTTGACGGCGGCCGCTTTGCCACGTCGGATCTCAACGATCTCTATCGTCGAGTGATTATCCGCAACAACCGTCTGAAGCGTCTTATCGAAATCAAGGCTCCCGAGGTGATTCTGCGCAATGAGAAGCGTATGCTTCAGGAGGCCGTGGACTCGCTTCTTGACAACTCGCGCAAGAGCTCGGCTGTTAAGAGCGACGCGAACCGTCCGCTCAAGTCGCTTTCCGACTCGCTCAAGGGCAAGCAGGGCCGCTTCCGTCAGAACCTTCTCGGTAAGCGCGTCGACTATTCGGCGCGTTCGGTAATCGTCGTAGGCCCGGAGCTTAAGATGCATGAGTGCGGTCTGCCCAAGAATATGGCTGCCGAGCTCTACAAGCCGTTCATCATCCGCAAGCTTATCGAGCGCGGCATCGTCAAGACGGTCAAGAGCGCGAAGAAGATTGTTGACCGCAAGGAACCCGTGGTATGGGATATTCTTGAATATGTGATGAAGGGTCATCCGGTGCTTCTGAACCGTGCCCCGACACTTCACCGTCTGGGTATTCAGGCCTTCCAGCCCAAGCTTATCGAGGGCAAGGCTATCCAGCTTCATCCGCTTGCATGTACGGCATTCAACGCCGACTTTGACGGTGACCAGATGGCTGTGCACCTTCCTCTCGGCAACGAGGCCGTGCTTGAGGCTCAGATGCTGATGCTCGGCGCCCACAATATCCTGAATCCGGCCAACGGCGCGCCTATCACCGTGCCTTCGCAGGACATGGTGCTCGGTCTTTACTATATCACGAAGCTCCGCAAGGGCGACAAGGGCGAGGGCCACACGTTCTATGGTCCGGAAGAGGCTCAGATTGCCTATAACGAGGGCCGCGTGACGCTCCATGCTCCGATCACCATCATGGTCGACGACATCGACGAGAACGGCAACCCTGTGCGTCATCTTGTCGAGAATACGTCGGTGGGCCGTGTGCTCGTGAACCAGTACGTGCCGAAGGAAATCGGTTACGTTAATATGATTTTGTCGAAGAAGTCGCTCCGCGACATCATTTCGCGTGTCATCAAGAAGTGCGGTATTCCGCGTTCGGCTCAGTTCCTCGACGATATCAAGAACCTTGGTTACTATATGGCCTTCAAGGGCGGTCTTTCGTTCAACCTCGGTGATGTGCTTATCCCGGCGGAGAAGGAGTCGATTGTTCAGGAGGGTTATGACCAAGTAGCCGAAGTGATGGAGAACTATTCGATGGGTGTAATCTCCGACAAGGAGCGTTATCAGCAGATTATCGATATCTGGACTAACGTGAACGCCCGTCTTACGAATATCCTGATGAAGCAGATGGCCGAGGCCAATCAGGGCTTCAACGCCATCTATATGATGCTTGACTCGGGTGCCCGCGGTTCGAAGGACCAGATTCGTCAGCTTGCCGGCATGCGTGGTCTTATGGCCAAGCCTCAGAAGGCCGGCTCCGAAGGCGGCCAGATTATCGAAAACCCGATTCTTGCGAACTTCAAGGAGGGCCTTTCGGTACTTGAGTACTTTATCTCGACGCACGGTGCGCGCAAGGGTCTTGCCGATACGGCACTTAAGACCGCCGACGCCGGTTATCTGACTCGTCGTCTCGTGGACGTGGCTCACGATGTTATCATCAACGAGGAGGACTGCGGCACACTTCGCGGTCTTGTATGCACGGCCGTGAAGAAGAACGATGAGGTAATCGCGTCGCTCGGCGAGCGCATTCTCGGCCGCGTGAGCGTGCATGATGTGATCCATCCTCTCACGGGCGAGCTGCTTGTCCGTGCGGGCGAGGAAATCACGGATTCGATTGCCGATGCTATCGACGCGTCGCCTATCGAGAGCGTTGAAATCCGTTCGGTTCTCACTTGTGAGAGCAAGAAGGGTGTCTGCGCCAAGTGCTACGGCCGCAACCTTTCGAACAACCGCATGGTGCAGAAGGGTGAGGCTGTGGGCGTAATCGCCGCACAGTCAATCGGTGAGCCGGGTACTCAGCTTACGCTCCGTACGTTCCACGTCGGTGGTGTTGCGTCGAATATCGCGGCTGTGTCGAAGCTGACTTCGCGCTATGAAGGTAAGATTGAAATCGAGGAACTGCGCACTGTGACGACCGAGCAGGGTCAGCAGATCGTTGTGGGTCGTCTTGCCGAGATGCGCATCATCGATCCGAATACGGGTCTGCCTCTCATGACGGCGAATATCCCTTATGGTTCGAAGCTGTTTATCAGCGACGGCGCGGAGGTTCACAAGGACGACGTGATTTGCGAATGGGACCCGTTCAACGCCGTTATCGTGTCGGAGTACGCCGGTAAGATTCATTACCGCGGCCTTATCGAGAATGTGACTTTCCGCGTGGACAGCGGCGACAAGCATCAGGCTGAGGACCGCGTGATTATCGAGTCGCGCGACCGCACGAATGTGCCTGAGGTTGATATCGTCGATGCTGACGGTAATGTGCTGTCGACGTATTCGCTTCCCGTGGGCGCTCACCTTATCTTCAAGGAGGGTGAGGAGCTTGCCGTGGGTGACACGTTCGTGAAGATTACGCGCACGACCGGCGGCGCCGGTGACATCACGGGCGGTCTGCCCCGAGTGACGGAGCTGTTCGAGGCCCGCAACCCGTCGAACCCGGCTATCGTGTCGGAAATCGACGGTGAGGTTCACTTCGGCAAGGTTAAGCGCGGCAATCGCGAAATCACCGTTACGTCGAAGCTCGGCGAGGTCAAGAAGTATCTCGTGCCTCTTTCGAAGCAGCTACTCGTTCAGGAGAATGATATCGTCCGCGCGGGTATGCCGCTTTCGGACGGTGCAATCACTCCGACTGACATCCTTAATATCATGGGCCCGACAGCCGTGCAGGAGTATATCGTGAACGAGGTTCAGGATGTGTATCGCATGCAGGGCGTGAAGATCAACGATAAGCATTTCGAGGTGATTGTGCGCCAGATGATGCGCAAGGTTCGTATCATCGATGCCGGCGACACGTCGTTCCTTGAGGAGCAGCTTGTCGACAAGCGTGAGTTCATGGATGAGAACGACCGCATGTGGGGCAAGAAGGTTGTTGTCGACAAGGGCGACAGCGAGAATCTTCAGGAGGGCCAGATTATCACGGCCCGCACGCTCCGCGACGAGAATTCTCTTCTGAAGCAGCGCGACCTCCGTCAGGTGGTTGTGCGCGATGCTCAGCCTGCGACTTCGGAGCAGATACTTCAGGGTATCACTCGCGCGGCTCTTCAGACATCGAGCTTTATCTCGGCTGCGTCGTTCCAAGAGACGACGAAGGTGCTCAACGAGGCTGCCATCCAAGGCAAGAGCGACTCGCTCGAGGGCATGAAGGAGAACGTGATTTGCGGTCATCTTATCCCTGCGGGCACCGGTCTTCGCGAGTATGAGAATATTATCGTCGGTTCGGTCGAGGACCTTGACCGCGGTGATTTCAGTCGCGAGGCGGAACCGGCAGTGGAGCTTTCGAACGATTGAGCTTCGCTCGACGATTGAATATATGAATGAGAGGCTGTGTCGAATGACACAGCCTCTTTTTGCATTTGATTGCGGGGGCGATGCGATGGCGGACGGATGTTCGCGTGGGTTGCGCGAAAGTGATTGACTATAAATGGAATGTACGGACGCGATTAATCGCGTCCGCGCTGTGGAATGCTAACTTTACGGGTGTAATGCGCTGAAAAATTAGTGCTGTTCGTCGCGGACGCGATTAATCGCGTCCCAATGCTAT
>CAJUCQ010000014.1 GCA_910584905.1 uncultured Muribaculaceae bacterium | reverse complement strand
TTATTTCGACTTACGGAAAATCCCCGCATCTCAAAATAATTCAGAAAATAAACCAAAGGTTGGCTCAATTAGCGGCTTAAGCCTGACTGTTCAACCTCAAATTTTACCGAACCATTGATACATGGCAATTCTGAAATATATATTCCCGCTATTATTGGCAACGCTGCTCTCGGGTTGTTACGAAGATTTCAATCCGAACATCGATACAAAGCCTGTGCTTTGTATCAACTCCCTGATCACGGCCGGTGAGCCGATAGAGGTCGAGGTGACGCACACATGGATGTTTAACGACAAAGAAGCGCAGCACGACCATTCCGTAAATGATGCCACGGTGACAATACTCGCCAATGGAAAAATTGTCGGAGCTGACTACCGACCGGTAGAGGGCGACAAAATAAAAATTATGGCTGAGAGCCCTGTTTACGGAATTGCTACGGCTGACGTCATGGTGCCGTTTGCCTCACCCATAGGTAAAGTCAAAGTGACTCCGATTGTTACAAATATATGGAATGGTAATGAAGACGTCTTTCACCACGGGATGCTTGCGGATATAACATTCAATCTGAATATTGAGATGGATGTTGACGACCCGGCAGGTGTTGACAATTACTATCATTTCGATTCCAATTGGTTCAGCACATCGGCGGGTGATGATTCTGAGCCGTTGTTGTTATCAGGTAGCCTTGAGTATGACGCCGAGCCGATATTCAAGGAGCATATCGGTGTTTTCGAGACCATAATGGGCAATGATGAGGGCACAAGTTTTGTTTTCTTCACCGACCGCCAATTTTCAGGAAAAACCTATACTCTTCATTTGAACTACACCGGTAATACGTTCCGTGTCGCATCTGAGGAATATGATGAGTCATTGCTTGAGTGCGGAGTCAATCTTTATCTGACCACTGTTTCCCAGAGCTATTATTATTGGGCTGTATATAAGTGGAATGCCGACGAAGGTATTATCGGAGATTTGTCAGACATAGGCCTTGCCGAATCAAAGTGGGGCTACAGCAATGTCTCCACCGGAGCCGGAGTGGTAGCGGCTCAGTCATCGACACAATATATTGTTGATTTAAAAGATTTTCTTAAAACCGCTTTAAACAACAAGGAAGATGAATAAGCCGCTCGCACCTTATGGCATTTCGTGGCGAGGCTCATGGCCGCAATCGTCAATTACATTCTTTTGTAGGATTATTTCGATGCCTTGAAATTAAAGATTGGGCGGATGATAGTATCTATCGTGACGGTGTCGCCGATGTTGGCAATTATTTCTTCCGCAGGTTTATAGACCATGGGAGACTCGTCGCGGGTAAAGTCGTTGACCGACTCAGAATAGATACCCTTCATTGAGGCCTCGAAGTCTTCCATCGTGATTTCCTCGTATGCCTTGGTGCGGCTCAATACTCGTCCGGCTCCGTGAGGTGCCGAGTAGTTACAGTCCGGGTTGCCCTTTCCGGTGCAGAGCAACGAGCCGTCGCGCATATTAAGAGGAATAATACAACGCTCGCCTTCGGCGGCCGAGATGGAGCCTTTGCGGATAATATTATCGTCGCTGATGTAGTTGTGGACGGATTCAAATTCCTCGATTACCTCCACATCGGGGAAGAACCGCATGAGCAAGAGCGAAATCAGCTTGCGATTGAGCACAGCCCACCTCTGACCGAGGCGCATGTCGTGGAGATAATGCTCACGCCCTTCGCCTTCGACATAGCAAAGAGCGGCGGGCAGATTAGGCTCGGCGTTCTGATGCTCCTTACGCAGTTTTTTGATGACACTCTGCAATTCTGAGCGACGCCCTGCGGCCTTATACTCTTCAATAGTGCGTTTGATTGTCTCTTCAAGTTCATCGGCACCGTCGGTAAGGTGTTTCACGGCTTTTGCCTGATAGATATCGGCCACCTGCTTGCCAAGGTTGCGCGAACCGGTATGGATAACAAGGTAAACATTGCCTTCATCGTCCTTGTCAAGTTCGATGAAATGGTTGCCGCCACCAAGCGACCCTATTGACTTGTTGATGCGGCCCGAGTCTTTAATCTCACGGTAGCAGTAAAGTTCGGTTGCAAGTTGTTTTGCCTCGCGGTATATTTCCATCTCGTCGCCGACAAGCGGTTTGAACCCGCGCTTATCTTCACGAACCCACTTGCCCGAGGGTACATTGCCGCTGATATGTTCGTGGAATGCGTGATAATCTATTGCGGCGAGCTTGCCGAGATTGAGAATGCGCATGCCGCAACCGATGTCAACGCCCACAATATTGGGGATGACCTTATCGCCGAGGTCGCCGGTGAACCCTATGACGCAACCTGCCCCGGCGTGAACGTCGGGCATGATGCGTATCTTCTTGTCGGAAAACACGTCAATTGAAAGCAGTTCCTTAATCTGCTCCAAGGCGGTTTCCTCGATGTTGTCCGTAAATATCTTTACGTCATGTCCTTCTATAGTCTTCATATTCTGATGTTTTTATGATTTCGATGCAAAGATAGATTGCTGCTGCGCAATCATTTTGCGCAATACAAAATCAATCAAGATTTTTTTTCAATCAGCGTAAAATTACACAATGAGGGGTGCGTATTGCGCTCATTATGCCGTCAGATATGACTGCGCATATAGGGCCGGAGACAATAAGTATAGAGCCGCGACCGCGTCTGTTGGTCTTGCTGACCTTTGTCGCCACCCATTTCTGCCCGAAGAAACCCTGCTCGCGGAAATTGTTATTGAACATCTCCGTGAGTTTTACACGGGCGTCGCGCAGAATATCGTCGTAAATGTTCTTTGCCATTATCTATTTTTAAAGGAGCAAAGCGACTTTGTCGATTACGTCCATTGTATTGAAATATTGAGGTGTTACTTTGTTATATGAGAAAAAACCGCTAACTTTGCGGTTGAAAAAGTCGAGCGATTTGCAATGGAGTTTGGATCTCCGCCGCAGATTGTTTGGCTTTTTTTATTGTAATATTCTTATGGCGTAAGGTCGTTGCTCCGTTTTATTACCATGCTTGAACACGGAGCACTTCATTTGACAGATTTTTTGCACCTCTATGCCATTCTCACGGACAGTTACCGGGAATGTATATATGTCGTAGCGCACAATGCCTCCGGCTCTTTTGCGGTCTGTGCCCTCTTTATCTACCAACTATTGTTTCAGCCAATTGCGAGCAGTTGTACGGGCAAATGACGTGAGCTGCATAATCACCTGCTTACAAGCGGAGCATTTTGAGTGTCCACGCCCCCAGGCAAGGAGAAGGTTCTTTTTGACACACCCGCCGCATCCCTTTGAGAGATACGGATGTTTCTTTGTGAAGATAGTCATTTTTTGCCTGGAATTATAGCGGAACATCCGCGCTTTGGGTTCTTCGGTACAAGCATCGCCCGCGGCCTTGGCAACGGCAGGATCTGACATCGGATAATCATCACGCAACACCTGCTCAACGGTGCAACGGCAATTCCAACCGTTCGGCGGGAGGTAGTCGTTTCAGAGCTCGTCCGAGGACAGGAGCAAAGCGACCACGAGGGCCGATTACATAAAAATGTGGTATTTGGGGATTGGATTAAGTTAAACTCTTTTTCTCTTACGGATAATTGTTCCGTTATTCTCTTATATGGCTTGCTTGTTCAGCAATAAAAATCATCATTGAGCGAATCCGGCCACAAGCCGGATTCGTCATTTATCGGCGTGTCTTTTGCGAGAAAAGCGCTCGCGTTGAGTCTTGCGGTGTCTTCAATCGCGTCCTCGTGGCCGTGGAGCGCGGCGAAGGGGGCGAACTGTGCGGCGCGAGCCTCAAGGCTCATGGGCTTGCGGGTTTTGCTTTTCGGTGGCGGAAGGTTGATGATGTCGTCGTAGTCCATAGATAGAGTGCGTTCAAGAGTGGTGGCCGCCTATAAACGAATTGCGCTCGCGCTGGGTTGCGCCATCGGCAAAGTTCAAGCCTTTAAGGATAGCGTTTTTGCCGAATTTCTTTTTGATGTTAAGGATGGCTTGCTGCCGTCTCCTTTCGCGTGCGAGCGCTTCGGCTTCGGCTTTCCGGCGCTTGGCTACTTCGTCGTAGTCGGTGAACAATTCGAGTTGTTCGGGACGCAGAGTCGGGGATAAGGATACTTCGCATGCGAGATTCATCGCTGAAAGAGTCAGCCTCCGCATAAACAGGGCGGGGTTTACGATGCGGTCGAACAATGCGGCGATTTGGTCCGCGATAATATGGCCCGATGATGTGTGGCCGCTGAATTTGGCCGTGCCGTGCGCGTGGCGCGGCACCCGTCGGCCATAGTAATCGGTCGACACGGGGCCGTCGTAGTCAATGCTTTCGCCGTCGAGGCTTGCTTTGTCGTAGCCTATGTGCATTACGATATGGTCGGTTGCGAGCCCCTTTTCGACGAGTTCGAGCGCGAGGGTGTCGGCCATTTCAAGTGCGACGACGCGAGCCTCGTCGAATGAATACGGACGCGATAGCACCTGACCGCTGCATATAGAGTGTGACTCGGGTCGGTAGGCTTTGATATGGGCCATCCCCACGGGTTCGTGCCCCCAAGCGTGGTCGATGAGAAGCTCGGCGTTGACCCCGAAAAGGCTGTACAGGCAGTCTTCGTGCTGAAGCGAAAAACGGGCGACGTCGCCCATCGTGAAAAGACCGTATTTCGCGAGGCGTTCGGCCGTTCCGCGCCCTACACGCCAGAAGTCGGTTATCGGACGGTGAGACCACAGCTCCCGTCGATAGCTCATTTGGTCGAGTTCGGCGATGCGCACACCGTCGGCGTCGGCGGGCATTTTTTTTGCGACAATGTCCATCGCTATTTTTGCGAGATATAGATTCGTGCCGATTCCGGCGGTTGCCGTGATGCCGGTTTCGTCGAGTACGGTTCGTATCATTTTCATGGCCAGCTCCCGGGCCGTGATGCCGTAGGTGGCGAGGTAGTCGGTGGCATCGATGAAAACTTCGTCGACCGAGTATACGTGGATGTCCTCAGGGGCGATGAAACGAAGGTATATACGGTATATGCGGGCGCTGTAGTCGATGTAGAGCGCCATCCTCGGAGGAGCTGTGATGTAGTCGATGCCGCGGGCCTTGCGGGCAAGTTCGAAGAGTCGCGGCCGCCCTCCGATGCCCAGCGCCTTGAGCGCGGGCGAGACGGCGAGACATATGGTTTTGTCCGTTCGGGAAGCATCGGCTACGACAAGGCGGGCCGTCAGCGGGTCGAGGCCGCGTTCGACACATTCGACTGACGCGTAAAATGATTTCAGGTCGATGGCTATATACCGGCGCTTGCCGTCCATTGTATCCATGTCGGGGGTTTTTCAAGTATCGGGATAATGATTTTCGTTTGCAAAGATAGCGTTTTTTTTGTTTGTGTGAACTTTTAAGTTAATGCGGAAGTTAAAAAAATAATCAAGCCAACGATATGCGACAGATAATAACACACTTTACGGATGACGACCTGTATAAGTTCACCATGTGTTGCGCGGTGATAGAGAACTTCCCGCGCACTCGCGTGAAATATGAATTCAACGACCGCGACCGCCGGGTCTATCCTCCGGGCTTTGCCCGAGAGCTGATGGCGCAGGTTGCCATGCTCGAGAGCGTGGTAGTGACTGACGCCGAGATAGAGTTCATGCGGCGTAAATGCCCCTATATCCCGACGTGGTTCTACAGCTATCTCAAGGGGTTTCGATATGACCGCCGGCGGGTGAGTGCGGCTCAGGATACCGAGGGGCATCTCTCGGTGATGTTCGAAGGCTGCTGGAGCGACACGATTCTGCTGGAGGTGAAGGTGTTGGCGATTATATCCGAGCTATATTACATGATGACAGGTGAGGACAGGAGTCTTGACTACGACGATTTTTACACCCGCACTCGCTCAAAGGCCTCGCGGCTGCTTGATGCCGGTTGCCGTTTCAGCGATTTCGGCACCCGCCGAAGGGCGTCCTTCCGTGCGCAGGACACGGCGGTCCGTGCCCTGAAGGATGCGGCATCCGCCCACAGGGGCGACGGGGCGTTCGCCGGCACGAGCAATGTGTATTTGGCAATGAAGTACGACCTTACGCCCACCGGGACGATGGCGCACGAGTTTGTATGCGCCATAGCCGGCATGTACGGGCCGCTTATGGCTAATTATCTGGCTATGCGCACATGGTCGAACACATATCGGGGGGCTCTCGGCACCTACCTCTATGACACGTACGGCTGGCGCATCTTCAGTCTTAATTTTTCAGAAGATTTCGCCAATATGTTCAAGGGCCTGCGTGTCGACAGCGGCGACAATTTCAGAGAACTTGACCTTATAGTGGAAAAATATCGGTCGCTCAACATTGACCCGCGCACCAAACAGGTGATATTCAGCAATGGCCTGAATGTCGACAAGGCTATCGAAATCAAACGTTACGCCGACGGAAAATGCCTGCCGTCATTCGGGATAGGCACACATTTCACCAATGATTTCCCGGAAGTCAGGCCCATGAACATCGTAATCAAGCTGACATCGGTCAAAATCACGGAATCGTGGCCGTTTTACTGCCCGACGTGCAAACTTAGCGAAGACGAAGGGAAATATTCAGGCAGTCAGGAGACAGTAAGGATGTTTATGCGCCTGCTTCAGCTTCCGTTGCCCGAAAAACTTGACGGCAAAGGGTAGGGGGCTCAGGCTTTGTTTAATGACGCGAGATATTCGCGCGGAGTGACTCCGGTGTTTTTTTTGAACGAACGGCTGAAATGCTGAGGATATTCAACCCCGAGGCTATAGGCCACTTCCGAAATCGACAGCCCTGAGGCCAGACCGTTTTTGGCCTGCCGCATTACAAAGCGGCGTATTATCGTGCCGGCATTTTCTCCCGTGGTTTTCTTTATCAAGTCGCTGAAATAGCTTGGCGACATGCACAGCTCTTCGGCGCAGAAGCTGACCGTGGGGAGCCCATGCCTGTCATGGCGCTTGCCGGAATAGTACGTACGGAGCAGTTCCTCAAATTTAGCGAGAATATCGTTGTTTGTCAGTTTCCGGGTTTGGAACTGGCGGTTGTAGAAACGGTGGCAGAATTTCAGCAACAAAGAAATATAGCTGACGAGGATTTCGTCCTGAAAACTGTCGCGAGGCCGCGCGATTTCCTCCTCCATTTTACGAAAAATCGCAACAATCGTATGGTGCTCATCCTCGTTCATATGCAGAGCTTCGTTGATGCTGTAGTCAAAGAATGAACACTTCTTGATTTCATCAAGAAGCGAAGTGCCGTGAAGCAGGTCCGGATGAAAGAGCAGCCCCCAACCTCCGATGTACTCACGCGTGCCCGTATCCTCTTTCCCGCCTACTTGCCCCGGCGCCACACATATAAGAGACCCGTTGCGGTAGTCGTATTTTCCGCAACCGTATGAGAGGTCGAAGCCATTGTTGTCCTGAAGGAAGATTCCGTACACACCGTATCTGTTCAGGCTGAGGCGAACGGGCGAAATGCCGGAATAGTCGATTACGGCAACAAGCGGATGCCGAGGCGCAATGCCGAGATAGTTGCAGTAATCGGAAGGCGTGTTGACAGTAAGAATATTGGGCATAACAGGTTGAAAACTTTGCAAGTGCAAAGATAACGATAAAAATCCAAACAAAAGATTCGGCCCTCAATAATATTGCTGCAAACCCCTCATTGCCTAACCCCCGCGTTTCAGAAGATGCGACACTGCATCAAATAATTATATTATTGTCAGCTAAACTTTTTGAGTGATTGAAAAATTAGGGCTGATTCCATTTGTAGGAGTCAGCCCTAATTGGCTGTTTTGGCGTAGCCAAACAAACCATGAATAACCATGAGCAAAAGTAGTAATAGTATAGAGCCGCGACCGCGCTTGTTGGTTTTTTAGAGGGCGCGGCCTTGACCTGCTCCCACCTCTCCGGGGTCAGTTCCTCGCCGAGGCACATAAGGGCTGCGGCGACATCGGTTTGAGAAAACTCGGCTGAAATTATGATTTTTTCTCCGCAAAGCGGAGCGACTTTGTCGATTACGTCCATTGTTTTGAAATTGTTGGGGTTTTAGTTTGTTATATCAGAAAAAGTTGTTAACTTATGCACTTATAATAGACTGCTGATGTGAACCGCTGCGGAGATTCTTCATCCACTCGACGTTTTCAGCGGCCTATTTTGTTTTTACCAGTCATCGACGGCGGGCGGCACGTGTAGCGAGATTCAGACGGCCAAGCTGCGGACAGTCGCCACAGCCTTTTGGGAGGTATGGATGCTTTGCTGGGAACAGTGTCATCTCGCGTCCGACGTTGTATCGAAACATCCGCGCTTTGGGTTCTTCGGTACAAGCGTCGCCCGCGGCCTTGGCAACGGCAGGATCTGACACCGGATAATCATCACGCAACACCTGCTCAACTGTGCAACGGCAATTCCAACCGTTCGGCGGGAGGTAGTCGCGCCAGAACTCGTCCGAGGACGGGAGCAAAGCGACCACGAGGTCGCTTACATAAAAATGTGGTATTTGGGGGGTGGATTAAGTTAATTTTAGACTGTAAAATTGAGTGTGCAATACAGGAGGCAATGGTCTCGGCTAATAACTTTGCACTATTCAATATCGAATTATTAATGTCCGCTAAAACTTGAGGACGGTAATCTGGCGAACTTAGGCCGTCATGGAAGTCTCTATTTCACGCAATGAGTCGAAGCACCGGATTACCGCATAAATCGGCTTGAGCCCAATTTTTTCGCCCATTGGTTTGAAATGGTGGGTGTTTAGTTTGTTATATGAGAAAAGTTATTAATTTTGCAATCCCATTGGAGGTCGCTGTGGGTCGCTTCGGCGAGGCGACAACCTGCCCGCTACGCGGGCTTTTTTTATGTCTATACTTCGCGTCTCCGAATTTCGACGGTCTCATCATCTTTTCGCAGCACACAAATAATATGTTTTTTGTCCGATGAGGGCCCTGAGTCGTCATTTTTAGGCACTAAAACCGTACAATAAGTTGATATTGTGCGGTTTAGTCTTGTTTAGACTTTTGTTGGCCGGAACCTTTAGCTCGCTGCAACTCGATTGCAGCAATCTGTCCGACCCGCTAAGTGGAGCTGGAGGGACTTGTCCCTTACGCTCCAAATGCAGTTATTTCAATCAGTTACATTCGCTCATTTTCCTTGTGTAACGAGTATGTAACGAATCTTTTCTTTCTTTTTCCGACGGCTCTCTCGCCGTGGCCACAAGTGTGGATTGCAAATGCAAAGTTACTACAAAAAAGTGAAATGTGGAAAGATATAGTGATAGAATTGAGTTACAGGGGTTTCAGTCGTGCTTCCGATTATTCGTGAAGCCATCGCAATCACCGCTGAAGCCAAATCAGGACGCCGCTACGTTACTTGTCCGTAACCATGC
>CAJUCQ010000013.1 GCA_910584905.1 uncultured Muribaculaceae bacterium | reverse complement strand
TGCCCTCGCTCAAAGACGCCGTCGCCATGACAGCAACCTTCGCCTTCGTCGTGCTGGGATGGATTGTGTTCCGCGCCGAAAACCTCGCGCAAGCGTGGGGCTACATCAGCCGCATGTTCACCGACGGGCTCCTCTCCATGCCCGACTATCAGACGGCAGGCATAGCAACCTTGAGTATCCTTCCGACAATAGCCTTTATAATGATACTACAAATCAGCGAATGGGCGATGCGTGAGCGGAGGTTCGGGCTTGACATAGGCTTTATACCGAGCCGCCTTGCGCGTTGGTCAATCTACATAGCAATCCTTTTAACACTGATGGTTTTTGCAGGCAGTCAGGAAAAATTCATCTATTTTCAGTTCTGATATGATACGTAAATTTCTTCTGAAGTGTTTGGTTTTCTGTTTTGTAGCCGTAACAGCCGCATTAACATTGCTCGCCGCTCTGAATTCGTTGCGTCCGAGAATGTTTGACATCGGAGATGCTGATACTGTATATCTCGGAAATTCGCATATCGAAACCGCTGTAAACGACAGCATAGTATCCGGAGCGGTTAATTTTGGCCGTAGCGCCGAAGTCTCGGAATACATTTACTGCAAAATAAAACTTCTTGATCGCTATAATCCCGGACTAACGACCGTAGTCGTGGGCTTCGACCCGAATCTCATGTGGCATGAAGGCTCGGAACACACACTGATGCACCCGACCTTTATCGACATGCTCACACCACGCGACTGGTCTATGATTATAAGCAAAGGCAGCTATCGCGACATCACTCACCACCTGTCCCGCCCGTTCGACGTGTTCAAACTTCTGGAATATGCAAAAAGTATTCTTGACAAAGAAAACGGAATAAAAAACAGCACCGGAATCGGAGGCTTTATCTATTTAAAACGAGACCGCCTTCAAAGAGCCATAGAACTCAGCGATAAGGATTCAATCGAAGCTCCGGCTGAACCGAATCCAGTTGGAGCATATTTCATAGACAGGATATACGACTACTGCAAAGGCCACGGACTCCAACTGATATTCCTCTGCCCGCCGCAACACAAACTTTCAAAGAGCAGTCGGGTATTTGTTGATATAGCGTCCGAACGCTACCCAGACATCAAATTTCTGAACTTCATAGAGATGCCCTTGCCAGACAGCTGTTTTGCCGACCTTGACCACCTCAACTACCGCGGTGCAAAAACATTTTCGGAATTTTTAGAGACCGAAATCATAAACAATCCGGCTTCATACGAAGCAATAACCGATTCTATCAACTGATATGTACCGACACTTTTTCAAGCGCGCCATTGATATTGCCGCCTCGGGCGGGGCGCTGATTGTGCTCTCGCCCGTGCTGGCGGCTGTCGCCCTATGGCTCCACTTCGCAAACAAGGGCGCCGGAGCATTCTTCTTTCAGGAACGCCCCGGACGCGGCGGACGCATATTCCGAGTCGTAAAATTCAAGACAATGACCGACGAACGCGACGCCGAGGGCCGGCTTCTCCCCGACGAAAAGCGCCTGACACCCGTGGGGCACTTCGTCCGCTCGACCTCAATCGACGAGCTGCCGCAACTGTGGAATGTGCTCCGGGGCGATATGTCGCTTATCGGGCCGCGACCGCTGCTGGTGCAGTATCTCCCGCTGTATTCGCCCGAGCAGGCGCGACGCCACGAGGTTCGACCCGGAATAACGGGATGGGCACAGTGCCACGGACGCAACGCTATCTCGTGGACCCGCAAATTCGAACTCGACGTGTGGTATGTCGACAACATCTCGTTCGTCACCGACTGCCGCATCGTCCTCACCACTCTCAAAAAAGTATTCATCCGCGAAGGAATTTCCTCGCAGACTTCCGCGACAATGGAACCCTTCGACGGCAACAACTGACCATATCATGTATCTCTACGGTGCCGGCGGCCACGCCAAAGTAATTATCGACATCCTCCGCGCGGAAGGCAAATCAGTCGAAGCGCTCGTCGACGACAATCCCGACCTCACGGAGCTGTACGGCCTTGAGGTCGTGCACGAAAGCAAGGGGCTTTCGCCGCTGATAATCAGCATCGGCAACAACGCGGTGCGAAAAAAGATTGCTGAAAAACACGGGTGCGCGTTTGCGTGCGCCGTCCATCCGCGGGCCACGGTGTCGCCCTCGGCTGTCATAGGCGAAGGGGCGGTGGTGATGGCCGGAGCGAGCATCAACGCCGAGGCTGCGATAGGCCGCCACTGCATCATCAACACCAACGCATCCGTCGACCACGAATGCCTCATCGGTGATTATGTGCACATCTCGCCCAACGCGGCGCTGTGCGGAAACGTCGAGGTCGGCGAAGGCACTCATATCGGCGCCGGAGCAACGGTCATCCCGGGCGTGAGAATCGGCCGATGGTGCACTATCGGCGCCGGAGCCACAGTGGTCAAAGACCTCCCGGACGGCGTCACGGCCGTGGGGACACCGGCGCGAATCATCGGATAAGCCCGGCCTCGGGAGCAAGCTCTTGCGGCATCCGACTCTCCGGCGCGAGAGGCGGATGCCGCTTTTTATTTCCGTCGCGCAAATCCGTCGCGCAAAGGTTAATTGTCAATTTTTAAACATCTGAGGTTTGGACTGAGGCGAAAATTGCGTATATTTGCCCTCCAAAAGACAACCTATGCAAAATGAATTCTTCACTCCGTCGGAGCTTCCCGAGGTTTCAGCCCTCGCCCGGGGGCTCGTGCGCCGCTTTTACGGGAAACTGAGCCGCGAGGACATCGGCCGCCTGCGCCAAGAGCTGTCGGAGGCGGCCGCCTCGGGAAGACTCCGCCCCTCGCGCTTCGGCATCAACCCCGTGCTTCTGGCCCTGCGCACGGCCACGGAGCTTTGCACAGCCCTTTCGCCCGACAGCGCTATGGTGACAGCCCTGCTCGTGGCTCCGATATATGCCGGAAATGAAGCCCCCGAGGCCGCGTCGCTATCGGCCCGCTGGGGCGACGACGTGGCCCGGCTCGTCAGCGGCCTGCGCAAAGTAAGTTCGATTTACGCCCACGCAGCGACGGTGCAGAGCGACAATTTCCGCAAACTTTTGCTCACTTTCGCCGAGGATATCAGGGTGATAATCCTGATGATTGTCGACCGCCTCGTGCTGATGCGCGCCGTCAACCACCACCCCGACGAAAAGGCCGTAAAAGAGCTTGCCCATGAGGCAAACTACCTTTATGCGCCCCTCGCCCACCGCCTCGGCCTTTACGGCATCAAGAGCCAGCTTGAGGACATGGCGCTCAAATATGGCAACCGCGAGATATTCTCGACGATAGCGCGCCAGCTGAACGAGACCAAGGCCAAGCGCGACAAATACATCGAGGCGTTTATCGCCCCCATCCGCAAGCGCCTCCAAGCCGAAGGGCTCGACTTCGAAATCAAGGGGCGGACAAAGAGCATATCGTCGATATGGAACAAGGTCAAGAAACAGCACAACTCGGTGGAGGAGATTTTCGACCTTTTTGCCATCCGCATTGTGCTTGACGTGCCCCGCGACCGCGAGAAGAGCGCCTGCTGGCTCGTCTACTCCATCGTGACGGACATGTATCTCCCCAACCCCGACAGGCTCAAGGACTGGATAAGCATCCCCAAGAGCAACGGCTACGAGAGCCTCCACATCACCGTCTACGGGCCTGACTCGCGCTGGGTTGAGGTGCAGATCCGCACCAAGCGCATGGACGAGATTGCCGAAAAGGGCCTCGCGGCCCACTGGAAATACAAGGGCATCAAGAGCGAGAGCAATCTCGACGCATGGATGACGAATATCCGCGACATTCTCGAGACGGCCGAGACCGGCCCGATGGAACTTATCAAGAATGTGAAGATGGACGTCTATTCGCGGGAGGTGTTCGTGTTCACGCCGAAAGGCGACCTTTACAAGCTTCCGCAGGGGGCGTCGCTTCTGGATTTCGCGTTCAATATCCACACGAAAGTGGGTTCGCAATGCGTCGGCGGCCGCGTCAACGGCAAGAACCGCAAGCTGAACTACCGGCTGACGTCGGGCGACACGGTGGAGATATTCACCTCGTCGCAGCAGGAGCCGAGCCACGACTGGCTCAACATCGTCGTCACCTCCAAGGCGCGCAACAAAATCCGCGCTCTTCTCAAGGAGGCCGAGGCCAAGAGCGCGGATATAGGCAAGGAGATGCTGTTGCGGCGGCTTAAGAACCGCAAAATCGAGTTTGACGAGGCCACGATGTCGCGGACACTCACACGGATGGGCCACAAGAACTCAATCGAGTTTTTCAGCGCTCTCGGCCGCGGCGACATCGACATCACCTCCGTCATTGACGCCTACACAGGCTCGGGCGAGAAGCCTCAGGAGGCAGAAAGGGTGTCGGCCAGCGAGTTCACCTTGCAGAATTTCAGCGCGCCCGACAGCGCGACGGCGGCGGCCGAGGGCAAAGACGGCTCGGGGCAGGATGTGCTCGTCATCGGCGAAGGCATCAAGGGGATGAGCTACCGCATGGCCCGCTGTTGCAATCCCATCTACGGCGACGAGGTCTTCGGGTTTGTATCGGCCGAGGGGGTAATCAAAATCCATCGTTCGGATTGCCCGAACGCGGCGCATATCCGCGAGCGCTATCCGTACAGGCTTGTGCCCACGCGCTGGAGCGGCAAAATAGGGTCGCAGTTCGCGGCCACGCTGAGGGTTGTGGGCAAAGACGACCTCGGCATCGTCACCAACATCACCTCGATAATCTCGAAAGAAAAGAATGTGAGCCTGCGCACCATTTCCATCGACTCCGACGACGGTCTCTTTCAGGGCATCCTCGTGGTGGGCGTATCGGACACGTCGTCGCTCAATTCACTGATAAAGAAAATAAAAACCGTAAAAGGAGTAAAAGATGTTCAACGCAGCAAGTAAAAAATTCCGCATTCCGGCCCTTGCCGTCCTCGCAGCGGCGGCACTCGCCTCCTGCGGCCCGGGCGCGGAGGAGCGCGCCGCCGCCGAGCTTCTCGGGCAAGCCGAGGCGCTTTACGACCTCAAGGATTATTCCGGGGCTATTGATTCAATCAATTCGCTCGACGCGCGCTACCGCGGCTTCACCGACCTGCGCCGGGCGGGCCTGCGGCTCAGGGCTCTTGCCACGGAGGCTTTGGTCAAGGACAGCATCGAGGCCGTGGAGCCGGAGCTTGCGAGGGCCACGATTGCGTGCGACAGCCTCAAGGCGCTGTTTGAATACACAGTCCCGGCGGCCGAGGGGCTTGACGGCTACTATCTGCCGAAAGGGCTTAAGGCCGCAAATGCCGTGAGCGCCACGGGAATTCAGCCGAGAGTCGACACGGAGGGTTATTTTTATCTCACCGCCAATATCAACGGGCGCGTCACGGGGCTGACGACGGTGAGCATCACCTCGGGGAGCGACACATGGACCTCGACGCCGATAAGCCCGGCACGCGTGCTGACCGTCGAGGGTTCGGAAATAGCGAGTCTTTCGCCCGAGGAGTGTGCGGGTCTCGGCACATGGCTTGCGGCTCATGAGGCGAAGGGCCTGAAGGGGAGCTTCAACGGCGCGAAGGGCAAAGTTGATTTCAGCATAAGTCCGGCACTGAGGGATATGACGCTGCTATGCGTCGAATATTCCGAGGCACAGCTGGCGCGCCGGGCGGCGGCTGTACAGCGGGAAAAGCTTGAGCGCAAGCTTCAGGCCGTGCGCGACCGGCTGGCCAACATGCCGCTTCCCTCGCAGGATTAGGCGGCTCTTAGCTACTTCTCGCCTGCGAGAGCTTTGCCGACAAGGTCTCTGAAAGCCGGTGAGCCGGTTTTCGATTTCACGAGCGATTCGAGGCTGACAAGCGCCCCCGAGAGCTCGCCGGCGCTGTCGGCAAGGGCCACGAAGTCCCTGACAAGGCGGCAGAATCCGCGGCACAGCGTGTCGGACATTCGCCCCGAGCGCGAGGCTTCAAGCAGCATCGCGACGGCATCAAACAGGAGGCGACGCACATATTCGTCGCCGGGAGCATACGACTCAAAATCCGCGATAAGGGCGCGGATAACCGAAATCCTCGCCCTGCACACACCGCGACGTCCGCGACGGCATTCCTTGTCGAGCGCGGACTTCGTTTTTTCGTAGAGCTTCTTCGGGTCAGGGGCAAGGAAATATTCGAGATATGCCCTGATTTCCTTGCGGGCGTTGTAAGCTTCGAGGATAAGTTGCCGGAGCTGCTCGTCGGTCATGAGGGCGAGCTCCTTTTTCAATGCGTTTTTAGACATGACTCCGCAAAATAACGAAAAAAAACTCATAATGCCGTCCCCGAATTCTTCTTTTTGTATACAACGGACTGCAAGCCCTTGATTCCGAAGGCCGACGCACCCCGAAGCCGGAGGAAAGCACTGCAGTCCGGCGCTCCGATGCACGACTCCCCGACGATTCAACGGAGAAGACGATGCGTTGCCTAAATAATGTAAATTCTTGCGAAAAAATGGATATTTACATTCGTATGGCGGATTTTTTGATTAATTTTGTATCTATGGACCTACTATCAGTCATCGCCCTCGTGCTTGCCGCCGCGAGCCTTTTGCTTGTCTTTTTCAAAGTTGTGCCCACGGCTCTCAGCGCCTATGCCTCTATCGTCTGCGCCTGCTTCTGCGGAGCCGGTGGTGCGATTGAGGTGTCGCACGACAGCCTTTTGTTTTGGGGCGTAGCCACGGTGATAGTGCTTGGTCTTTCGCTTCTCAACAGCGGCAATCCGCTTCTGACGGGAGCCGCGCGGGCATATGTATCCGCAGGCGCAATAGTCGGCGGGCTTCTCGGTTTCGCGGCCACACACAGCGCGGCATCGATTATCATGGGCTCGGCGCTCGGCGCAGTGCTCGGGGCATTTGCCTACAGCCGGACACCATCGGGGAGCGCTGCCCGCACCGACCGGCGCGTGTTTGTCGACTATGTTTGCGCGGCAGGTCTTCCGGCAGTTGTCATCGCAGGGATGTGCGGCGTGTCGGCGTCGGCGGTGCTGTTTTAACAAATCCAATCTCTCCAAACAATGAATATCCGCAATCTTACAATCGTATTCGCACTTTCGTTTTTAAGTATTTTCGCCTTCAGCACCCACGCGGCCGACACGCATAGCGGTCCGGGGAAGCCTGACCTTGAAAAAATAGCGCGCGAGAGCACCGACCCCAAGTCGAAGCTCTATTACGGGCGCCTGCTTGCTGAATTTCTCCGCAACGACACGACGATGACCACCGAGGAGTTTCAGGCATTTTATTACGGAACTCTATTTCAGGAGGACTATGACCCTTATCGTCCGGCGGTAAATCCCCGTCTGCTGGAGGAACTTCAGCCTATCTACGCCAAAGAGAAACGCACGCGCGCCGACAGGCAGAAGATGCTCGATTACGCGATGCAGGTGATAGAAAACAATCCCGTGGACCTTCGCCAGCTCACCAACCGCATCTACGTCTACGAACAAAACGGGAAATACGACCTCGCGCGGATATGGCAATATAAGCTGAACCATCTATTGCTTGTGATAGCGGCGTCGGGAACGGGCGCCGACAAAGATAACGCGTGGATAGTGGTGTATCCGCAACATGAGTACGACGTGCTGAATCTTTCGGGCATGACGGCTACCGAGAGCCGCTTCGATGCGTCGGGCTTCGATGTGATTCAGGCGTCGAAGAACGGCGGCAAGGCGTCGGACCACTATTTTGATATCCGCGAACTCCTGCATCAGTATTTCCTGAAGCACCCCAAGGAAGCCAAATAATCAAAGTTCGCCGACACAGCAAACAAACAATATAGCCGCGAATACAGTTAATTGCATTCGCGGCTATATGTTTAAATTATAGTTTGGTTATCCGTCCCATGAACAGGGGCAGGCCCGTGCTTCGCTCGCTGATGATAAAGATAAACGGGTGATCAAATACGATTTCATACGGGTCTTCCCGCACCCCGGAGTGCCCGAGAAGGTAAGTCCCCGAAGCGGCCTCCGTTTTCTTCTCATCCACGGCGATGCGACATGACTGAACCAGCAATCTGCCATAGGGATTGGCATAAAGACCTGCCATCCGCCCCAAATCGAACATCCCCGAGAGGTCGGCTTTGTCTTGGTCGAACGCATCGGTTGCGCCGAGGCCATGCATTATACCCTTGACCATCTGCGAACTGTATGTCACGTCAAATTTAGGCATACGCACATAGTGATGAGCTACAGGCATGCGTTCATCCATAGCCAACCATGTCAGATATTCTTTATCCCTCTCTATTGCTTCAATGCAACGGTCTATTTCAACTCGCGGATAGAATATCGTCATAACAAAAGCCTCGTTGCCGTAGGGTAGACGAAGGGCAAGATAATCTTCGTTGCTTAACTTTTTATATATAATAACGTCATTACACCCCGACATCATCTTAACCGTTGACTCCGAGCCATCTTCATTGTAAAAAGCAGCATCAGCCGTTTTTTCAATGTCAAAGGGCCATGCCCATCCGCTTTTGAAGTAGGGTATGTTGGCAAGAGCCATCAGCGTCTCGTCACCACCGAAGAGGAAGAAGCGGTCAAGAAATCCGTTGCTTACCTCGCGCCCCCATTCATTGATGAGAGCGCCGCCGGCATCCGAGCGGAAACTTCTCACAAAGCTTGTCGGCGCATCGTAGAAACTCTTCATTGTGGCTATGTAATCGGGCTTGACGCAATCCTTGAAGTGGCTGCCAATCCACACCGAATTGGAAATCCGAAATTCCGACGTCGGGTCGAGCGACGACAGCTCGTCGCTTAAAAAGCGGAAAAAGCCGTTAACCTCGTCGATGGAGCGCCCCTCGAAGCCGAGCGCCGACAAAATCTGACTCTACGACTCGCCCGATGCTCCGTTGGCAAGAGCCATAGCGGCGTATGACACGCCGAGAGGCGAAAACACGATATTGTCCGAGGGCGCCTCGGTGTTTACCGCACCCGGGGATTCTTCGCCCAATGCACGGTCCTGACTGTTCAGGAGCGTAAACATTCTGAACGATGTGGCTATCGTAGCATCGACAAAAGCCTGCTGCTGCGCGTCAAGATCGATATTTCTGCTTTTACCTACGGGCGTCACCACCGGCTCCTGAGGCTCACCGGGCGTCTCGGGAGCTTCGGGCGTATCAGGCTCCGGGGCGGGTTCAGGACTATCTTCCGAGCATGATGCACCAACAGCCAACACAGCCACAACAGCCACCCCGCAAATCCACCGAAGGATGTTCTTCATAAATTCAATATTCATAATGCTGTCTATTTTAAAAAGTGTTTTGAATCAACTGTATTTCCGTCTGAGAGGATTTCTACATCGCGAGTGGGGATTGGGGGCTCGGATGAGAACAGGGAGGTGGATGTTGCGTAGTTCAGCAACATCTGCGCCATCGCTTCCTGTACGGGACACAAGAAGAGAAGCGCCAATAGAAGTAACAGGTGTTTCTTCATGCGTGTAGTTGTTTAAGGGTTGACAATAGATGTTGACTGTGGAAATTTTCTCGTTTTACGTATGAATCGATGTCTTTTTGTAAAAATATCGAATAAATTTTGAAAATGCAAATAAAATTATATTTTTTTTGCTCATGCCGGATATATCCGCGCGTTCGCGCTTACTTCCGGATTGCGATGACGGGGCGGAAAGAATGTTTTTGTATTTTTTCGAATCTTTTATTATCTTTGCGGCATATATCATACTTTACTCACATTTTTTGTATCATGAAAACCATCAAACCGCTGGTAGTCGGAGCCGCACTGGCCCTACCACTCGGCATGTTTGCCCAAGAGGGTGAACGCCTTATCGAAACACGAGCATTTTATTCGACCAACGCGGGCGAATCCGTGGGCAAGGCCGCCAAAATCACCATCGACGGCGATTTCAGCGACTGGAGCGAGGACATGATTGTTGCCACCTGCGGCGCCAACGACATAGCCACGGCCTTCAAAGGGTCGCATGAAAACAGCGTGCTGGACCTCTACGCCATCTATGCGGCGTGGGACGACGAGAACCTCTATGTGGCATGGCAGATGTGCAACACGGGCGACACATGGGCGCGCGAAGGCGACGGCCCGCTCACTGACGGCGGCCGCATCGGCAATGTGCCTCTGATTGTGACCCTTTCGGTCGACCCGACGTCGCCGGGAATGAACGGCAAGGTCAAGGACGGCCGTTTTATCTGGGGCAAGAGCGATTGCGGCGTAGAGCTTTCGAGCCACGTCGACCATCTATTCATCATGAGCGGACAGGGCTACAGCGTGAATGCCGGTGCGTCGATGTTCACGGCAATCGACGCCGAGGGCAACAGCGAATACGACAACCCCGCATGCTGCAAGAATTTCAGCGCACTGGGCATCAAATATGCCATGAAAGAAGGCTTCCAGCCCTCGCACCTGTGGCGTCAGAAGATGTACGCCGACTATGACGCCGGCGGCAATCTCCTCTCAGACCCTTCAATCCTCGAAAGCATCTACGACGCCGAGTGCTACGACAATCTGCTCGGGACTCCCTACCCTTCGAGCCTGAAACCCCACGACACGAAATACGACTCGTTCTACGAGATGAACATCCCCTTCACGGCGCTGGGCATCAGCCGCGAATGGCTTGAGGCCAACGGCGTGGGGCTTCGCGTAATCGCCACGCGCGGCGAGAGCGGCATCGACTGCTGCCCGTTCGACCCGTCGATGGTCGACAATGTGTTCGAGTCGTACAGCGCCGACAATTCGACCTCTCACGAGAAGGACGATATCGACGTGGTCACGTATGAGCTTGCGTCGGTGGGCAAGATGCGCACGGGCAACGTCGATCCCCTGCCCAATCCCAACCCCGACCCGACTCCCGATCCGACGCCCGACCCGACGCCCGACCCGACGCCCACACCCGATCCCGAAGGCGCATGGGCGGCTTACTTCCAGAATACGAACAGCTGGGCTAAAGTGTACGCCTACGTCTGGGATGACAACGAGGCCGGCAGCGATGTCAAATATCTCGGCAAATGGCCCGGCAAGGAAATCACGACCGACGCCGCAAGCGGCTACTATAAGGTCGTTGTCGATGTCGAGGACACCGCAGGCAAGAAAATGATGGTAATCTTCAACAACAACAGCGGAACCCAGACGGGCAACCTCGAACTCAAGAACAACGCCATCTACTCGCCCGCAGGTCTGACCGGCGACTACGTTAGCGCCATCCACGCCGTTGAGACTGCTCCGGAAGGCACTCGCGAGTATTACAACCTTCAGGGCATGCGCGTCGATTTCCCGACTCCGGGCATCTATATCGTGCGCGAGGGCGACAGCGTGCGCAAGGTATATGTGAAATAAGGGATTTACATCCTTCCATAGAAAAGTCCGCCGAGGTCAACTCAGGCGGACTTTTTCGTGTCTTTTTGCGTATTTCGAGGTGTTTTTATGTGTAATATGGCATTATTATCAAAAAAGTTTTTTATCTTTGCGAACTTAAGCACAACATTACAGCCATAATTATCACACTCACACAATCGATTAGTTCATGAAAAAACAAGTTCTCTCCCTCGCTCTCGCGGCAGGGCTGTGCGGCTCACTGATGCTGAATGCCGTTCCGGCCAAGCGCGGACTGCGAGACATTGCCCAACCCGACGGTACGACCGTGAAGGCCGAGCTTTTCGGCGACGAGTACTTCCATTACTTCCTGAGCGAAGACGGCCTCCCCCTTGTACAGGAACAGGACGGCAGCATGCGCTATGTGCGTCTTGACAAAGACGGCAAGCTTGTTTACAGCACGATGCAGGCAGAAAACGCGCCTCGCCGCAGCGCCGCCGGGCGCGCCTTCACCGAGGGAGTTGACGCCGAGGCCGTCATCGACGCCCTCTATCGCCGCGCAAGCGGCGAGGGCCGGATGAAGGCCGTGGCTCAGAACGGCATGGGCCTTTTCACCGGCAACTTCCCGCGCACGGGCGATATCCCGGCGCTGGTGTTCCTTGTGGAATATAAAGACGTGAAGTTCACGCACCCCAATCCGGCGCAGTATTTCGGCGACATGATCAACAAGGAAGGGTTCAGCGAATACGGAGGCACCGGCTCGGCAAATGAATACTTCATACAGCAGTCGGGGGGCAAGTTCCGTCCGAAATTCGACGTCTACGGCCCGGTGACGCTTCCCGAAAAGCGCTCGTACTACGGCGGCAACGACCTACGCGGCAACGACAATGCCCCCGAGGACATGCTCGTGCATGCGGCTCAGCTTCTTGACGACGAGGTAGACTTCTCGAAATATGACCTTGACAACGACGGCAAGGTCGACAACGTGTTTATCTTCTACGCCGGTCAGGGCGAGGCATCGTACGGCTCGGCCGAGACCGTATGGCCCCACTCCTGGGAGCTTTCGGTCGCAGGCAAAGCCTTCAAGCTCGACGGCAAGACCATCGACCGCTATGCGTGCACGAACGAATGGGAACAGTCGCGCCCTGACGGCGTGGGGACGTTTATCCACGAGTTCTCGCACGTGATGGGCCTCCCCGACCTTTATCACACGATCAACTCCGGGGCGGCTTATACACCCGGCGAATGGAGCGTGATGGACTACGGCCCCTACAACAACAACGGCTGCACACCTCCGAACTACTCGGTTTACGAGCGCAACGCAATGGGCTGGCTCGAACCAGAGCTTCTCGACGGCCCCTCGGGCATCACTCTTGAGGAAATAGGCTCGTCGAACCGCGGATGTATCATCCAGACGGAGAAAGAGACCGAGTTTTTCCTGCTCGAAAACCGCCAGCAGACGGGATGGGACGCATACATTCCGGGCCACGGCATGCTTATATGGCACATCGACTTTGTGCAGAGTGTTTTCGACCGCAATGTGGTGAACAACTCGCAGAGCCACCAGTATGTCGACATCGTAGAAGCCGGCGGGGTGGCAAATTCGAGCAACGCATCGACAATGGCCTCGTATTCATGGCCGGGAACTCGCAACAAGACGGCATTCACCTCCACGACCACGCCTGCACTCAAGAGCTGGGCGGGCAAGGCAATCGACATGCCCATAACCGACATCAGCGAGAGCGCCGACGGCATCATCAGCTTCAAGGTGGCGGGCGGCCCCATCGACCTTGGCGTGGCCAAGAACGTCAAAGCCGAAGGCCACGACGACGGAACGGCTTCGTTGAGTTGGGACGCCGTGGAGTTTGCCCGCGGCTATCGCCTGAACCTCTACACGAAGGATGCCTCCGGAAATCCCGAGCACTACGCCCTCAACAACCAATACTGCACCGAAACGAGCTATAAGGCCGAGCGCCTTCTCTCGGGCCGTACCTACTATTTCACCGTCACGGCCACGGCCGGAAACTCGGCCGGCGATGCCTCCGAGGAGGTGGCCTTCGACATGCCCGAACTGGCATGGGCCTATATGATACCTCAGGTGAGCGGCGTCGCCGACGTAAGCCTCAACGGCTTTACGGCGCGATGGAACAAGGTTGTCGGAGCCGTGAGCTATATCCTCGACGTAACGGCCGAGGTGGGCGACGGCGTGCGCACGGACACTTACGGATTCGGCTCAGGGAACACGGTTGACATCCCCGAAGGCTGGGCGTGGGACGGCACGAGCAACGACATCTACACCTCCAACTCCGTGGGCTACTACGGAGCGGCTGCTCCCTCGCTGAAATTCAAGTCGACGGGGCAGGCTCTGACAAGCGCTGTGATGAACTTCCCGATTGACAAGATTGAATTCTGGGAACGGACAGCCGGAAACTCAGCAAGCAACAAGCTGACAATCGAAGGCCGGGCCACGGCCGACGACAAGTGGGAAGCGTTCTTCGACATCACACCTGCAAAGAAGGCCGAGACGGTGGTTGTCGACGCTGTTCCGTCGACGGTGCGTCAGATTCGCTTCGTGTTCACGAAAACAAGTGGCAACCTTGCATTCGACGACCTCAAGATTCAGACCTCAGCCTCCAAGCGTGTAGCCGTCGAAGGCTATACGAACAAGAACGTAGGCGACACGGACAGCCACGGCGTGGTCACGACGGGCATCGAGGCCTCGGAATGGTACTTCACGGTTCGCGCCGTCAACGCCGAGGGCCAAGAGTCGCTTGCTTCGGACGCCTTCCGCGTGTCGGCCACTTCGGGCATAGGGGAAGTGACGGGGCCGGCCCGCGGCATCAGCACGGAGGGCCTGACACTGACCTACTCGGGCGAGAGCGGCGACTGCGTGCGCGTCTACAACGCCGGGGGCATGACCGTAGGCGAGGCTAAGGCCGCCGCCGACGGAAGCGCCGCCATCGAGGTGCCTGCCGCCGGTCTTTACATCGTAGGGACACCTTCAGGCGCCACCAAAATATATGTGAAATAAGATTATGACCAAGAAAGTTCTCTCACTTGTACTCGCCTCGTGGATGGCCGGCGCACTGACGCTGAACGCCGTTCCGGCCAAGCGCGGACTGCGCACTATCACTCAGGCTGACGGCACGACCCTGCGGGTGGAGCTGACAGGCGACGAGCACTTTCACTATTATCTCAGCGACGACGGGCTTCCGCTTGTCGACCCGGGCGACGGCATACTACGCTATGCCGCCGTCGGGGCCGACGGGGAGCCCGTCGTCAGCTCCATTGCGGCAGAAGACGCCTCGCGCCGCAGCGCCGCCGGGCGCGCCTTCACCGAGGGGGTTGACGCCGAGGCCGCAATCAGCGCCCTGCGCAAGCGGGCTCATGCCGGGCGGGCGCGAATAAGCCCGACGGGCGGCGACAAGGGCTTGCTTACGGGAGATTTTCCGAGGGAAGGGATTGTGCCGGTGGCGGTGATTCTTGTTGAATACCGCGACGTGAAATTCACACATCCGAGCGCGGCGCGCTATTTCGCCGATATGCTTGACAAGGAAGGGTTCAACGAATACGGGGGCACGGGGTGCGCCCGCGAATATTTTATGCGCCAGTCGGCGGGACGCTTCATCCCTCGCTTCGACGTGCTCGGGCCGGTGAAGCTGCCGCAGAACCGCAGCTATTACGGGGGCAACAACTCGTCGGGCCGGGACAAGGCTCCCGAGGAGATGGCTATCCACGCCGCGCGGCTTCTTGAGAGCGAGGTCGATTTCACGGATTATGACCTCGACGGCGACGGCACGGTCGACAACATGATAATAATCTACGCCGGGCAGGGGGAAGCGACCTACGGCGCGGCGTCGACGGTGTGGCCTCACTCGGGCCGCATCTCGGAGAAACACGCCGGGACGATGGCCGGAGGCGTCGGGCTTGACCGCTATGCCTGCTTCAACGAATGGGAACTTGACCGGCCCGTGGGGCTCGGGACTTTCGTCCATGAGTTCTCGCACATGCTGGGACTGCCGGACCTCCACGACACGGGCGACGCCGGGGCCACGCACACTCCCGGCGAATGGAGCGTGATGGACGCGGGTCTATACAACAACGACGGGCGCACGCCGCCGAACTATTCGGTGTTCGAGCGCTATGCCCTCGGGTGGCTTGAACCGGAGGCGCTTGACGGCCCTGACGAAGCGGAGCTTGAGGAAACAGGCATGAGCAACCGCGGATATATCATCCGAACAGAGCGCGAGGGCGAGTTTTTTCTGCTCGAAAACCGCCGTCAGACGGGCTGGGACTCGTTCCTGCCGGGCCACGGGATGCTTATATGGCACATCGACTACGACAAGGACGTGTTCGGCGGCAACGCGGTGAACAATCTCGCCACGCACCAGCACGTGGACATCGTCGAGGCCGGAGGCGAGGCAAACTCGCTCAACAGCGAGACCACGGCTTCGTATCCGTGGCCGGGGACACTGGGAAAGACGGCTTTCACGCCGACGACCGTGCCTGCGCTGAAGAGCTGGGGCGGCCGCGACGTCGCGCCGTCGATTACGAACATACGCGAGACGGAAACGGGCACGGTGCGCTTCGACGTCGACGGAGGCCGCGTCGAGCCGGGGCGCGTGGAAGGAGTCGTGGCCGCGGGGCGCCCCGACGGGACGGCTCTAATACGCTGGGAACCGGCGGACAAGGCGACGGGGTATGCGGTGACTATCCGCCCGTGGACCCCGGAGGCCGATACTGACGAAGAAAACACAGACGGCCGGGACGTGACAGTGGCGTCATGCGCCTACACGGCCACAGGGCTTGAGGGCGGGCAGACGTATATAGCGACGGTGACGGCCGTGTGCGGAAAGTACCGCGGGGCCGAGTCGGCGCCCTGCGTCTTCGAGGTGCCGGAAAAGACATGGGCCGATATGGCGCCCGAGCCTGCCGGGGGGAGCTTCGACGCCGACGGCCTGCTGACGGCGCGGTGGGAGAAGGTTGACGGCGCCGCGGGCTACATCATCAGCATCGAGGCCGAGACGGGCGAAGGCGACACGGTGACGACGGTCGATTTCGGCCATAAGTCGACGACGAGCGTGAGCCTGCCCGCCGGGTGGGAATGGAATCAGGATAGCCGGAGTCTTTATCTTCACAACTCCATAGGCTATTACGGCGACAGCGCTCCGGCGCTGAAGTTCGACCGCGACGGGGCAACGCTCACGAGCGCGGAATTCGAAGCGCCGGTGCGAAAGATCGAGTTCTGGAGCCGCAGCGCATCACCGACTTGCGAAAACATCCTGAGGGTCGAAGGACTCGAGGCCGACGGCGAGGTCCGGGAGACGCTCGCGGAGGTAAAACCCGCCTCCGGCCCCGAAGGCACGACCACCGTAATCGAGCGCATCGGGGGCGATATCCGCCGCATCCGCATCGTGTTTACGAAAATCGCCGGCAACACGGCGTTCGACGACCTGCGGGTGACGTGCGCCGACTTTAAGCCGCAGGCTATCGACGGCCATACGGCCCGCGAGACGGGCGACACGGACACGTACACGGCCACGATGAGCCGCCCGTACGCGCCGCGCTATTATTACCGCGTGGCGGCAGTCAGCGCCGCCGGGGAGGTGTCGCAGGCGGGGCGCAGGGGCGTGGTGGCGGTGCCCGATTACGTCGGGACAAGCTCGCCCGAGCTTGTGAGGGGAAGTATCCGCTCCGATGGACGGTGCATCATCTACATGGGAGCTGCCGGGACAATCGTGCGTCTCTACGACGCATCGGGCATGTCGGCAGGCGAGATACACACGGGCCATGACGGGAGGGGCGTCGCGGGCGTGGAGCGTCCGGGGCTTTATATCGCAGTCGGCGACGGGGCGTCGCATAAAGTCGTGGTGCGCTGAGCGCCGCGCCTACACTGACAGGGGTGCCATTCACTAAACAATCTTAATGCCGCGGAAAAAAGCGCGGTATTTTTTGTGGCTTACAGCCGATTTTTTTGTAAATTTGCAGTTGGAAAAGGCGGGCGGCCCTTGCGGCCGCCAAGCCGATTCGTCAGCCTAACGACTGAATACACAACAATTTTCTATAATTTTCCATTGATTCATTCCAGACTATGAGCAAAGAAAAGAAATTCGTGACATGCGACGGTAATCAGGCCGCCGCTCACGTAAGCTATATGTTCTCGGAAGTGGCAGCCATCTACCCCATCACGCCGTCCTCGACCATGGCCGAGTATGTCGACGAATGGTCGGCAGCCGGCCGTAAGAACATTTTTGGCGAAACCGTACTCGTTCAGGAAATGCAGAGCGAAGGCGGCGCTGCCGGTGCCGTCCACGGTTCGTTACAGGCCGGAGCCCTCACCACCACCTATACAGCCTCGCAGGGCCTCCTGCTGATGATTCCGAACATGTACAAAATCGCCGGCGAGCTTCTGCCGACGGTGTTCCATGTATCGGCTCGCACGCTTGCCTCGCACGCTCTTTCGATTTTCGGCGACCATCAGGACGTAATGTCGGTTCGCCAGACGGGCTTTGCGATGCTTGCCGAAGGTTCGGTTCAGGAGGTCATGGACCTCTCGGGCGTGGCACACCTCGCCACAATCAAGAGCCGCGTTCCGTTCGTGAACTTCTTCGACGGCTTCCGCACCTCGCATGAGATTCAGAAAATCGAGGAAATCAGCCAAGAAGACCTCGCTCCGCTGCTCGACCGCAAGGCGCTCGCCGAGTTCCGCTCGCGCGCCCTTACGCCTGACGCCCCCGTCGCCCGCGGCATGGCCGAAAACGGCGACGTATTCTTCCAGCACCGCGAAGCCTGCAACAAGCACTACGAAGCCGTTCCGGAAATCGTAGAGAGCTACATGGCTGAAATCAGCAAAATCACAGGCCGCGAATATCACCTCTTCAACTACTACGGCGCAGCCGATGCCGAGCGCGTGATTATCGCAATGGGCTCGGTTACGGAAGCTGCCAAGGAAGCCATCGACCACCTGACGGCTCAGGGCGAAAAGGTGGGTCTCGTGAGCGTGCACCTCTACCGTCCGTTCTCGGCCAAGCACTTCCTCGCCGCAGTTCCGGCCACGGCCAAGCGCATCGCCGTGCTCGACCGCACGAAGGAACCGGGCGCCAACGGCGAACCCCTCTACCTCGACGTCAAGGAATGCTTCTACGGCAAGGAAAACGCCCCCATCATCGTCGGCGGCCGCTACGGCCTCGCGTCGAAAGACACGACCCCCGCGCAGATTATCGCCGTGTATGAAAACCTCGCTCTCCCGATGCCAAAGGACCACTTCACGCTTGGCATCGTCGACGATGTGACGTTCACGT
The DNA here is from genome assembly GCA_910584905.1 of uncultured Muribaculaceae bacterium. Classification (GTDB taxonomy): domain Bacteria; phylum Bacteroidota; class Bacteroidia; order Bacteroidales; family Muribaculaceae; genus CAG-873. The sequence continues at coordinate 44,173 of CAJUCQ010000013.1, read as the reverse complement.
CGCTCCCGATGAAGGAAGAGATGGCCCTCGGCGGCGCCAGCATCTACGAGGCCAAGTTCTACGGTCTCGGCGCTGACGGCACCGTAGGCGCAAACAAGAACTCCGTGAAAATCATCGGCGACAACACGCGCAAGTACTGTCAGGCATACTTCGCCTACGACTCGAAGAAGAGCGGCGGCTTCACCTGCTCGCACCTCCGCTTCGGCGACGAGCCCATCCGCTCGACCTACCTCGTGAACACGCCCAACTTCGTGGCTTGTCACGTTCAGGCTTATCTGAACATGTACGACGTGACTCGCGGTCTCCGCAAGGGCGGCACATTCCTTCTCAACACCATCTGGGAAGGCGAGGAGCTTGCCAAGAACCTCCCCGTTCACATCAAGCGCTACTTCGCTCAGAACGACATCACCGTCTACTATATCAACGCCACCAAGATTGCACAGGAAATCGGTCTCGGCAACCGCACGAACACCATCCTTCAGAGCGCATTCTTCCGCATCACGGAGGTAATCCCCGTTGACCTCGCCATCGAGCAGATGAAGAAATTCATCGTGAAGAGCTACGGCAAGAAGGGTCAGGACATCGTCGACAAGAACTACGCAGCCGTAGACCGCGGCGGCGAGTACCACAAGCTCGACGTAGACGCCGCATGGGCCAACCTTCCCGAAGCCGCCAAGGCCGAGAACAACGACCCCGCCTTCATCAACGACATCGTTCGCCCCATCAACGCTCAAATGGGCGACGACCTGAAGGTGTCGGACTTCGAAGCCATCGCCGACGGCACGTGGCAGCAGGGCACGGCCCGCTACGAGAAGCGCGGCGTTGCGGCCTTCGTTCCGGAATGGAAGGAAGAGAACTGCATCCAGTGTAACAAGTGCGCCTACGTCTGCCCCCACGCCGCCATCCGTCCGTTCGTGCTCACCGAAGCCGAAACCGCCGCATCGCCTATGGGCGAAGCCGGCACGATTCCGGCTCTCGGCCCGGCCTTCAAGGGCATGCGTTTCATTCAGGCCGTCGACGTCCTCGACTGCCTCGGCTGCTCGAACTGCGTTGACGTATGCCCCGGCAAGAAGGGCGTGAAGGCTCTCGAAATGAAGCCCCTTGAGACACAGCTCGACCATCAGAAGGAATGGGACTACTGCACCGACCACGTCACAAGCAAGCAGGCTCTCGTCGACACGAAGGCCAACGTGAAGAACAGCCAGTTCGCCCAGCCCCTCTTCGAGTTCTCGGGCGCATGCTCCGGTTGCGGCGAAACGCCTTACGTGAAGCTCATCAGCCAGCTCTTCGGCGACCACGAAATGGTGGCCAACGCTACGGGTTGCTCGTCGATTTACTCAGGTTCCGTGCCCTCGACTCCTTACACGACCGACGCCGCAGGCCACGGTCCGGCATGGGCCAACTCGCTCTTCGAGGACTTCGCCGAATTCGGTCTCGGCATGAAGATTGCCACGGAAAAGATGCGCGAGCGTCTTGCCGACCTTATGACGAAGGCCACGACCTGCGCCGACTGCAGCGAAGAAATCAAGGCTCTCGCCGCCCAATGGCTTGAAGGCCGCCACAGCGCCGGCATCACCCGCGAGGTAGCCGACAAGCTCGTGCCTCTCTGCGAGGCTTGCGGATGCGACGTATGCAAGGGCATCCTTGAACTCAAGGGCTTCCTCGTGGCACGCTCGCAGTGGATTATCGCCGGCGACGGCGCCGCATACGACATCGGCTTCGGCGGTCTTGACCACGTGCTTGCTTCGGGCAAGAATGTGAACGTGCTCGTAGTCGACACGGAAGTTTACTCCAACACGGGCGGTCAGGCCTCGAAGGCTACCCCTGTAGGCGCTATCGCCAAGTTTGCCGCCGCCGGCAAGCGCGTCCGCAAGAAAGACCTCGGTCTGATTGCGTCGACCTACGGCTACGTTTACTGCGCCCAGATTGCTATGGGTGCCGACCAAGCGCAGACTCTCAAGGCCATCCGCGAAGCCGAGGCTTACAACGGACCGTCGCTCATCATCGCCTACGCTCCGTGTATCAACCACGGCCTGAAGTCGGGCATGGGCCGCTCGCAGGAAGAAATGGCCAAGGCCGTAGAATGCGGCTACTGGCACCTGTGGCGCTACAATCCCGCACTCGAGGAGCAGGGCCAGAACCCCTTCTCGCTCGACAGCAAGGCTCCGGCATGGGACAAGTTCGAAGACTTCCTCAAAGGCGAGGTTCGCTACGCTTCGGTGATGAAGCAGTATCCCGCGGAAGCTGCCGAGCTCTTCGCCGCCGCCAAGGCCAACGCCCAGTGGCGCTACAACAACTATCTGCGTCTCTCGCAGCAGCAGTGGGGTGTGGATCCCTCGGTTGCCGCCACGGAGAAAGCCAATGAGCAGGCCTGAACCAAAGCCTGCCGATAACTGAAAAGGCCTCCGGATATTTCCCCGCGAAATATCCGGAGGCTGTTTTTTTTGCTCGGCGTTCCAATTTTTATTACATTTGCATTTAGTAATAAAAATTCCGTCTCATGCCATCCTTCAAGGATATGACTCGAAATTCACTGCTTACTTAAGAAGTTCTAAAAAACCCACGAACAGCGACAGGCCGCGGAGTGCTTTATAATCAAAGACGCATCAACCGCGGTCTATTTCTAAATAAAAAACGCTTATGTTACAGTTTCAACTCAGACCCGACCCTCGCTACAGCCTTGCCGAGCTGGCTCAGATGGCTATAGAAGGCGGTTGCGGATGGATAGTGCTATCGGCGCCGGGCGTTACGGACGAAGCCCTGCGCGAGGAATTCGCCGAGCTTGTGCCGCTCTGCCGCGAAGCGGAGGTGATTCTCACGGTCGAAGACCGCCCCGAAGCGGCCCGCGAACACGGGTTGCACGGCGTCTATCTCAGCTCTACGAGCGGGATTTCGCCGGCGAAGGTGCGCGAAGAGCTTGGCGCGGAGGCCATAATCGGCGTCGAGGCCGGTTCGGCGTCGACAATCCGCCCTCTTGAAGCAATGGATATAGATTACGCCGTGCTGTCGCCGACGCTTTCGATTGACAAATGCGAGGAGATAATCCGCGATGTGCGCTCCGCCGGAGCCACACTGCCTATTGTTGCGGCATTTCCGCCGACGGCAGAAATTGCCGCGGAGCTTATCACCCGCGGCGCGTCAGGCATCCTTGCGGGCAAGTATATATCCGGAGCCGATGACCCTGTCGAGGCTACGCGACGTCTGACAGCCGCCATCGCAGAAGCCGGAGGCAATCCTTAACCGAAGGCAATGCTCAAAAAAAACCTTCTCCGCACCCTGCTTCCCCTTGTCATAGGCTTGGGAGTCTGCGCATGGCTTTTCAGCAAGGATTTTTCGGCTGACAGCCTGCGCGAGATTCACTTCGACCTCAGGGCTTGGGCCGGGATTGCGGCGGCGGTCTTGTTTGTCGCCGGGCGTGATTTCGGTCTTGCGTGGCGTTTCCACACCATCGCCGGAGGCGACTTGACGTGGAAGCGCGCGTTCAGGGTCGACATCATGTGCGCATTCACGTCGGCGATAACGCCGTCGGTAGTGGGCGGAAGCGCTCTTGCCATATTCTATCTCAACCGCGAGGGCATCGGCGTGGGTCGTGCGACATCGCTCACGCTCACGACGCTGTTTCTCGATGAGCTGTTCTTCGTGGTGTTCTGCCCGGTGATAGTGGCGCTCCTTCCGGCGAGCGAGCTCTTCGGGATGGAAGCGACGGCTGACGGGGCGTTCCTCACGGGTGTCAGGGCCGTGTTCTGGCTTGTGTACGCCGGAATCTGCATCTGGACGGCCATACTCTACTTTGCCATCCTCGGGAGGCCGGATGCCACAGCGCGACTGCTTGAGCGCATCAGCCGTCTGCGCCTTATACGGCGGCGCGGAAAGTCGCTCCGAACCACCGCGGCCAACATGCACGCCACGTCGGCGTGGGTCAAGGGCCGTCCGGCCTCATGGTGGGGACGCGTTTTCGGCGCCACGGTGGTGTCGTGGTTCTCGCGCTATTTCGTTGTCAACGCTCTCTTTTGGGGGCTTGTACCGGCGGCGTCGGGGCTTCTTGTGTTCGGACGTCAGTTTGTGGTGTGGGTCGTGCTGATGGTAAGCCCCACCCCGGGCGGGAGCGGCATCAGCGAATGGCTCTTCACCAACTATTACGGCGATTTAATCGGGAGCCTCGGGGCAGCGCTGATACTGGCGATGCTCTGGCGCATTCTCAGTTATTATATTTATCTTTTCGCGGGCACATGCCTACTGCCCGGCTATTTCAAAAAATGATGAAAACACGGTATCTTTCAATCCTTCTCGTCATGTTGCTCTCGCTGACGGCATTTGCCGGCGGCAAGGAGGCGACGGTGTTTATCCTTCCCGTCGAGCGCGAAATCGACATGCAGGCTTTCCATCAGGTGCGCGGCGGACTCCGCGAGGCCGAAGAATGCCGGGCGTCGGTGGTGCTTGTGAAGCTCAACACATTCGGGGGCGCCCTCGACGCCGCCGACAGCATCCGTTCGAGCCTGCGACGATGCGCCGTGCCGACGGTTGCGTTCGTCGACCCCAACGCGGCGTCGGCCGGGGCGCTGATAGCGCTTGCGTGCGACTCGGTGTACATGTCGCCCGAGGGGTCTATGGGTTCGGCAACGGTGGTCAACGGCTCGGGCGAGCCCCTTCCTGAAAAATATCAGCAATACATGCGTGCGATGATGCGGGCCACGGCCGAGAGCCACGGCAAAAGCATGATAGGCGACAGCCTCACGGCGAGGCGCAATCCCGAAATCGCCGACCGCATGGTGCGCCCCGACGAATCAATATCGCTTACGGCCTCGCAGGCCGTGGCCGAGGGTTATGCCGAGGGGATAGCTTCGGATATACCGTCGGTACTCGAACAGCTCGACATGCCGGATGCGCGGATTGTGTATTACCGCCCGTCGCTTACGGACAATCTCCTCGGCTTTCTCAGCAATGCGGCCGTGCGCGCCATCCTCATCACGCTTATTCTCGGCGCCATCTATATCGAGATGCACTCTCCGGGCCTCGGTGTTGCCGCGGCAGTGGCCACGGTTGCGGCCACGCTCTTTTTCCTGCCAATGATTGTTACAGGCGCTATATCGTCGTGGGTGATTGTCTGCTTTATCCTCGGAGTGGCGCTCGTGGCGCTTGAGGTGTTCGTGATTCCGGGCTTCGGGTTCTGCGGCGTTGCCGGCGGTCTCGCCGTCATGGCCTCGCTCGGAGGTGCCATCATGGAGAGCGACGCCGTCACCGGCTTTGATTTCGGAGGGCTTGTCAACGCCTTCTTTATCATCCTCGCCGGGCTTGTCATGGCCATCTGCGCGGCTGTGTGGCTCACGGGGCGACACGGGCCTAAAATCATCCGCCGCCACACCGAGCTGATGACCGAGCTGAGCAATTCGGCAGGCTTCGTCGGGGTGGACATGAGTCTCGGGCGCCATGTGGGCGCGGAATGCGAGACCGTGACGGACCTGCGCCCTGCCGGGAAGATTGTCATCGACGGCGAAATTCTGCCTGCCGTGTCCATAGGCGACTTTATCCGCAAGGGCTCGCGGGTGAAAGTGACGAAATACGAGAACGCCCAGCTCTACGTAGAGCTTTTAAAGTCATAAACACGACGTTTTTAATATCGAATCAAGCACATGAAGTATATAGCAATCATTCCGGCGCGATATGCCTCGACGCGCTTCCCGGGAAAGCCGCTGGCCCGAATCGGAGGCAAGCCCATGATTCAGCGCACGTTCGAGGCCGCCGCTCGGGCCTTGGGCGCCGAAAACGTGGTTGTAGCCACCGATGACACACGCATCCTCGAAGCCGTCGAGGCGTTCGGCGGCCGGGCCGTGATGACCTCGGCGTCACACCGCAGCGGCACCGACCGCTGCCGCGAGGCATACGAAATACTCGGGTCGGACGCCGAAGTCGTAATCAACGTGCAGGGCGACGAGCCTTTTCTTGCGCCAGAACAGCTGCATCAGCTGACAGCGTGTTTCGACGACAAGAGCACGGACATCGCCACGCTTGCGCGCCGCTTCGACGCCTCGCAGGGCTATGCGCTTCTTTCAGACCCGAACACGCCGAAAGTGGTCGTCGACAACGACAGCCGCGCGCTCTATTTCTCGCGCTCGGTGATTCCCTACGTAAGAGGGGCGGAATGCGGCGAGTGGCCTGCGGCCTTCCCCTACCTAACACACGTCGGGCTCTACGCGTTCCGCGCGGAAGTGCTCCGCGCGGTGACGTCGCTGCCTCAGAGTCCGCTTGAGATTGCCGAAAGCCTCGAACAGCTCCGATGGCTTCAGGGCGGATATAAAATCAAGGTGGCCGTGACCGATCTTCCGAATATCGGGATAGACACTCCCGAAGACCTCGCGGCGGCCGAAAAAATGATTGTCGGACAAAATTCATCCCCTTCCCGCCATGCTTGACCGCACGCAGGCACCTGCCGTAAGGCCGTTCGGCTTCCACCCGCTCCCTGCGGGCGAGACGGAGCATCTCAAAAACGGCGTGACACTCCACAGCCTCGCCGGAGGCAACCATGGCATCGGACAGGTGACGGTGCTGTTCCCCGGAGGCAGATTCGACCTTGAGAACCGCGTACTCAGCGCCGTTGCCACGTCGCTATACACCGAGGGCGCGGGGTCATTCTCCGGCGCCGACATCGCCGATATACTCGACTTCGCAGGCGCACGCTTCGCCCCCCACACCTCGGCCCATTATACGGGCTTTTCAGCCATCGTGCTCGGGCATCGGCTTCCCGACATCCTGCCCGTGCTCGAAGCAATGGCCACGGCTCCGCACTTTGCCGACAGCGACATAGAGAATATCCGCCGGATGATGCTCTCCAAGCTCAAGGTCGAGGAAACCAAGGTGATGTATCACGCCTCGGCGGCCTTGCGACGCCTCATCTACGGCTGCGGCCACCCGCTTGCGTCGACGGACAAGGAGGCCGAGCTTGAAGCCGTCGACAGGTCGGCGCTCGGCGATTTCCAGCGGCGTCTCGTGAAGCCCCGGGGCACACACATCTACCTCTCCGGGGGCTTCGGCGAATCAGCGACAGACGCGCTGAAACGCTTTGCCGCCGGCATGAGCGCGCTCGCCCCCGATGCGGCGGCGATAGAGCGACGCTCCCCCCTGATGGCCCCCGAAGCTCCGCAGACGGTGTTCAAGGAGATGCCCGACGCCGTTCAGACGGCTGTCTGCGCCGGGATGCCTGCGGTCGGACGCCGCCACCCCCACTTTATTCCGCTCAGACTCGCCGTCATGGCTCTCGGAGGCTATTTCGGCTCAAGGCTCATGACCAACATACGCGAGGAAAAGGGCCTGACCTACCACATCGACGCGGCGCTGTCGGCCATAGATGATGCAAGCGCCACCGTAGTTCAGGCCCAATGCAACTCGGAAACCGTCGAAGAGGTTGTGGGTGAAATACGGAAAGAAATGGCCTCGCTTCGCGACAATCCGCCCTCGGGCGCCGAACTCGACCGTCTGAAACTCTTTGCCACAAGCTCGCTTATCGAGACGCTCGACTCTCCAATCAGCATCTCGAACTACCGCCAGCTCGAGACCGTGACGGGCACGCCGACGGACTACTTCGAAGCCCAGCAGCGGGCCATCGCCTCGCTCACTCCCGAAATCATATCTGAAATGGCTTCGCTGTATCTCAGGCCGGAAGAACTGCGAGTGTCAATCGCCGGTCCCAAGGTCTGAAAAAAGCGCACGTGTTTTTGTGAATATATATAGTTAATTATTAATTTTTATTAAGCGCAGGACTGATTATTTGCATAACGCGCGTTTTTCATATAATTTTGTAAGAAAACATAAGACATAAAGTTTCTCCATGAAAAAAACCGGAGCAAGCATCATTATCTGTTTGATACTTGCATTATTAAGCCCTGAAGTCGCCCTATCGGCTTCGACGAACGCCTCACAGCGGGCCACGGCAGCGAGCCGCATTCTTCGCACGTACCTGCCGGGGACTACAGGCTTCGGTCCTGTAAGCGCCGAGAAAGTGACGGTAAACGAAAAGAACAAGACCATTACCGTCAAATGCAATGCCAACACGGCCTACATACCATTCACCTACGAGAGCCTCCGGCAACTCAAAAACGAGATTCTTGCCGAGATGGGGCCTCAGTATAAGAAATACAAAGTCGAGCTGACGACTACGGTCAACAAAAAGAGCGTATCGCTGGACAAACTCGTGCTCTTTGCGCCGAAGAAAAACATAGGCCCGACGGAAACGTCGCCTTTCGTCGTTCGCGAAGGCGCCATTGCAGCGCCCGAGGGGCTGGACGGGTCGAATATCGCCCTGTGGCAAAGCCACGGCTGGTACTTCGAGCCCAAGCTCAACCGCTGGGAATGGCAGCGCGCACGCATTTTCGAGACCGTCGAGGACCTTTACACGCAAAGCTACGTGATGCCCTTCCTGATGCCTATACTTGAGAATGCCGGGGCCTACGTGATGAGTCCGCGCGAGCGCGACACCAACATCAACGAGCTGATTATCGACAACGACCCTTCGGCCTACACGCGTGGCGAATACATCGAGACGGGCAAAGGCAAGGCATGGACCGACGCCGCGCCTGCGGGATTCAGATATTACGCCGAGGAGCTTCGCGACACGGAGAATCCCTTCCGGAAAGGCACTGCCCGGGCCACGCACGTTTCCGGCGAAAAGGACAAGGCCACAGCCACGGCCTCATGGCACGCCGACATCCCCGAAGACGGCGAATATGCCGTTTACGTGAGCTACGTGAGCGTTCCGCACAGCACCGAGAAGGCCCGCTACACGGTCAACGCCTCCAACGGCGCGCACCGCTTCACCGTCAACCAGAAGATGGGCGGCGGCACGTGGATTTATCTCGGCCACTTCCCCTTTAAGGCCGGGAAACAGGCAAAAGCCATCGTCGAACTGAGCAACGCCGGGGGCAACAGCTCGGACGTTGTGACTGCCGACGCCGTGAAAATCGGCGGCGGCATGGGCAATGTGGGACGCATCGTCAAAGAACCTCTCGACTCTATCGACTACGAATACGTGCGGAGCGGCTATCCGCGCTTCACCGAGGGTGCGCGCTACTTCCTTCAGTGGGCGGGCGCTCCTGACAGCGTGTACACTCCTTCGGGCAATGTCAAGGACTATAACGATGACTATATGAGCCGCGGTCTGTGGGTCAACTGGATTGCCGGCGGTTCGTCGATGCTTCCGCGTCAGAAAGGTCTCGGCATCCCGGTAGACCTCAGTTTCGCGTTCCACTCCGACGCCGGCACGACGATGAACGACTCCATCATCGGCAGCCTCGGCATCTACTGCACCACGGGCGACAAACTCGGCAACGGGAGTTCGCGCGCGACCTCACGCGACCTCACGGACCTCGTGCTGACGGAAATCACCGAAGATGTGCGCGCAGGCTTCGAACCCAACTGGACACGCCGCGGCATGTGGGACAAGAGCTACCACGAGGCGCGTACGCCTCAGGTGCCCGCAATGCTGCTTGAGCTTCTTTCCCACCAGAATTTCGCCGATATGTCCTACGGGCTTGACCCGGCTTTCCGCTTCACGGTGGCTCGCGCCATCTACAAGGGCATGCTCCGCTTCATCGCCGCTCGCGACGGCCGCGACTACACGGTGCAACCCCTTCCGGTGCATGCTTTCGCCATCATTGCCGGGGAGGCGCCGTCGGAATACAAGCTCGTGTGGGAGGCAACAGAAGACCGCTCGGAGCCCACGGCGGCGCCGACGTCGTACGTCATCGAGGAGCGCACGGGCACAGACGGCGGTTTCCGCCGCGTGGCCGTTGTCGACAAACCCGAATGGAGCGTAAGCGTGAGCGACGACGCTATCCACTCATACCGCATCATCGCCGTAAATGCAGGCGGAGCCGCGTTCCCGTCGGAGGTTCTTGCTCTTCGCAACGGCGGCAAAGATGCGCCTCGCGCGCTTATCGTCAACGGGTTTACGAGGGTGAGCGCCCCCGACCGCTTCGACGCGGGCGACATCGCGGGCTTCTACGACTCGCGCGACCGCGGCGTGGCATACATCAAGGATATATCGTATATCGGCGACCAGTTCGAGTTCCGCCGCAACATCCCGTGGATGGATGACGACGCGGCCGGCTTCGGCGCATCGCGCGCGGACTACGAAGACAAGGTCATCGCCGGCAACACATTCGATTTCACGGCTATCCACGGCGAAGCGCTCGCGGCCTGCGGTTATTCGTTCACAAGTTCGAGCGTCGAAGCCTTCAGCAAGGGCACTGCCGGGACGGACAAAGGCGTGACCGTGGACCTCATCCTCGGCAAGCAGAAAGAAATCAAACGCGGACGCGGGGCCTACGGGACGGTGTACAAGGCGTTCCCGTCGGAACTTCAGGCCCGCATCGCCGAGCACACACAGGCCGGCGGCAGCATCTTTGTGAGCGGCGCTTATGTAGCCACCGACATCTGGGACAACCCCTACTCCGACAAGGCCACGGCCGAAGCCGACAAGAACTTCGCGCGCGAAGTTCTCGGCTACAACTGGCGCGTGGGACAGGCGTCGATCACGGGCGAGGCCTATCAGGTGCCGACGCGCTACAAGAGCCTCGGCAAAGGCGTCTATAAATTCTCTAACGAGCGCAATGAAGAATGCTATGCCGTCGAGAGTCCCGACTCGTTCTACCCCTCAGACGACAAGACCGGAGCCACATTTATGCGCTACTCCGAAAACAACCTTATCGCCGGCACGGTCTACAGCCCGGGCAACTACCGCACGACAGTGCTCGGCTTCCCCTTCGAGACCATCGAGGGCGCCGACAGCCGCACCCATCTGATGAAACAGATAATGGATTTCCTCCGCAACAACTAACCCCCAGATACATATCATGAACAAGACCATCCACTGCTATCTTCCCTACGGCGAAGAAGCGCAAGTAAAAGCTACCGTAAACGCTCTCAAAGCCTCTCCTGCGGTAATAAAAATCACACTTCTCAGCACCGACGCCACAGCCGCCGCCGTCGAGGGGTGCGACATCCTCGGCATCGACAGCCTCACATCCTCGGCAACGATGCGCGCCATCGCCGAGCATACGGTGGCCGATTATATCCTCCTGTACACGAAATACAACACGCTTGAGCCGGGCTATCAGGCGCTCGAACGCTTCATAAAAATCGCCGGCGACTCCGGCGCCGGCATGCTCTACGCCGACTGCTACACCATCATCGAAGGCAAAAAGAGCAACGCTCCGGCCATCGACTATCAGGAAGGCGCGCTCCGCGACGACTTCAACTTCGGGTCGGTGCTGTTTTTCAACACCGCCGACTTCAAGAAGGCAGCCGCCGGCATCAACAAGGATTTCAAGGCCGCGGGGCTTTATGACCTCCGCCTGCGTCTGAGCCGCATCGCTCCGATTGTACACATCAACGAGTATCTGTATTCGGACGTCACGCTCGACAACCGCAAGAGCGGCGAAAAGATTTTCGACTACGTAGACCCGAAAAACCGCGGCGTCCAGCTCGAAATGGAGGAGGCCTGCACCGACCACCTCAAAGCCATCGGCGCCTACCTTGAGCCGGAATTTGACACCATCGAGTTCAACGCAGGCGATTTCGCCAACGAAGCGTCGGTAATCATCCCGGTGCGCAACCGCAAGCGCACAATCGCCGACGCCGTGAAGAGCGCGCTCGGCCAGAAGACCGACTTCCCCTACAACGTGATTGTCATCGACAACCATTCGACCGACGGCACGACCGAAATACTGGCCGAGCTTGCCAAGAATGAAAGCCGCCTTATCCACCTCGTGCCCGAGCGCGACGACCTCGGCATCGGCGGATGCTGGAATCTGGGCGTGGCCCATCCCGAGTGCGGCAAGTTTGCCGTTCAGCTCGACAGCGACGACGTGTATGCGGATGAAAACACGCTCGCAAAAATCGTCAAGGCCTTCTATGAGCAGAACTGCGGCATGGTCGTCGGGACCTATATGCTTACGGACATCAATCTTCAGATGCTTCCTCCCGGGGTAATCGACCACAAGGAATGGACACCGGAGAACGGCCGCAACAACGCCCTCCGCATCAACGGCCTCGGCGCTCCGCGTGCGTTCTACACGCCGATGCTCCGCGAAATCAAGGTGCCCAACACGTCGTACGGCGAGGACTATGCCCTCGGGCTGGCGTTCTCGCGCCATAACCAGATCGGGCGCATCTACGACGTGCTCTACTTCTGCCGCCGCTGGGAGGACAATTCCGACGCCGCCCTCGACATCAACAAGATGAACGCCAACAACCTCTACAAGGACCGCATCCGCACGTGGGAGGTTCAGGCGCGCAAAGCGATGAACAAAAAATAAGGAGGCGCGACGCCCCGAGACGTAATCCCCTACCCGCTCACCGTCCAAAACCCCATTCAATGAACAAGTACGGAATAACCCCCGAAACGGAGGAATTTTTCACGCGCCAATTGGCCTTGTGGCCTATGGCATCAAACAATTTTTCCGCCCTCGAAGGGGTGGAGGTCAAGGAAGTACCCGTCGGCGGACTGCCGGAAATGAAGGTGCAGTTCAACCCTGCGCGACGCGTGTCGTCGGCGGCCAAGGTCGACGCCGCGTCGCTTCAGGCCCGCAAGTGCTTTTTATGCGCCGCCAACCGCCCTGCGGAGCAGATTTCCGAGGCGTGGGGCCGCTATGAGATTCTCATCAACCCCTTCCCCATCTTCCCGCGTCATCTGACAATCCCCGATACGGCGCATACCGACCAGCGTATAGCCGGGCGCATCGAGGATATGTGCCGTCTGGCGCTGAAGCTTAGGGGGATGACCGTGTTCTACAACGGTCCGCGTTGCGGCGCGTCGGCTCCCGACCACATGCACTTTCAGGCTGGCAACACGGATTTCCTGCCTCTGACCTCGAAGCTCGACTCCTGCGGCGAGCCTGTCGGGAAGGGCGAGGCCGCGCGGCTTTGGACACTTCCGGGGCTTCCGATGGGCGTTGCCGTCATCGACGGTTGCGACACTGCCGAGATAGCCGGGGTGTTCGATGCGCTTTATGCAGCGCTCCCCCTTCCGGCCGAAGGCGAAGAACCGATGATGAACGTGCTTTGCTACGCTCCGGAGGGCGCACCGGAAGGAATGGTGCGTCTTGTGGTGATTCCCCGCAAACAGCACAGGCCGAGCTTCTACGGCACCGAGGGCGACGACTGCTGGCTTATAAGCCCCGCGAGTGTCGACATGGGCGGCGTGTTCATCACCCCGCGCGAAGAGGATTTCCGCCGCATCACTCCTGAAATACTTGAAAAAATACTCGGCGAGGTGTGTTACAGCGCCTCTGAAGTAGACAATATTATTGAAAAATTATGAGCAACGCAAATTCCGGGCCTGTGCTCAACGTGGGCATTCTCAGCGGCAATGAAATAAGTGTCCGCTTCCAGAGTCCGTATGTCATGGAGGGTCATGACGGGAGCTTCGAGGGCGATTTTACGTTCGTACTCACCGCCGAGGGGGAAATCCGCTTCGGCGACAGGACGTATGCCACGGTCAAGTTTGTCCCTGCGGCAGAAACGCCTAATCCCTCGTTCGAGGTCAGGGATGTGACCATCGGGGTTAATTTCCACTGGGAACGCAAAGAGAATCAGCGCTTCACGGGCGCTGTCGGGATTATCGTCGAAGGCAAGGGGTCTGAAAGCGGGCCTTTGCGGCTGACGCTGGTGAACCGTCTGCCGGTGGAGGATTACCTGAAGAGCGTTATTTCGTCGGAAATGAGCGCTACGTCGTCGGCGGCGCTGCTGCGTGCTCACGCCGTGATTTCGCGTTCGTGGCTATTCGCCCAGCTGGCCGGCGCCAAGGCGCCGAAGTGCACTGAAGGGCGTGTAAACACGCCTGATGAAAAGGTGGTGTGGTACGACCGCGAGGACCATGTCAACTTCGATGTCTGCGCCGATGACCATTGCCAGCGCTATCAGGGCATCACGCGTCAGACCCGCCCCGATGTAGAGGCCGCGGTTGACGCCACGCGCGGCGTCGTGCTCACGGATGCCGCCGGCGAGGTGTGCGACGCGCGCTTCTCGAAATGCTGCGGCGGAGTGTTCGAAGAGTTCGAGGCCTGCTGGGAGCCTGTTGCCCACCCTTATCTCCAATCCCTCCGCGACGGGCGTGACGAGCATGACTTTCCCGACCTGCGCGACGAAAGCGCGGCACGCGCATGGATAGAGGGGTCGCCGGAGGCTTTCTGCAACACGACCGACGAGGCTGTGCTGTCGGAGGTGCTCAACAGCTATGACCGCGAGACACCCGATTTCTACCGCTGGACGGTGGAATACAGCCGCGCCGAGCTTGGCGCCCTTCTGCGTGAGCGCACGGGCGAGGATTTCGGCGACATCAAGGAGCTTCGCGCCCTTGAGCGCGGTCGCTCCGGGCGCATCATCCGTCTGCTTATCCGCGGCACCAAGAAAGAAAAAATCATAGGCAAAGAGCTTGAAATCAGGCGAAGCCTGTCGAAGTCGCACCTTTACAGCTCGGCTTTCACGGCCGAACCCACGGGGACTGACGCCGACGGGATAGCCTCGGGCTGGCGTCTTCGGGGCGCGGGCTGGGGCCACGGCGTTGGCCTCTGCCAAATCGGCGCGGCGATGATGGCCCACGAGGGCTACAGCTGGGAGGCAATCCTGAGCCACTACTTCCCGGGGGCCGTACTGTCAAAGAAGTACTAAAACATCAAATCAATCTATACCAATGCAAAAGACAACTAAACGCAATCCGTGGGCGTGGATTCCGACGCTCTACTTCGCGCAAGGGCTTCCCTACGTGGCCGTGATGACTATTTCGGTCATCATGTACAAGCGCCTCGGAATCTCAAATACGGATATTGCCCTTTACACCGGCTGGTTATACCTACCGTGGGTAATCAAACCCTTCTGGAGTCCGTTTGTGGACATAATCAAGACCAAGCGCTGGTGGACACTGACGATGCAGTGGATTATCGCCTTTGCGTTGGCAGGGATAGCATTTTCGATACCCGCGCCGTTTTTCTTCCAGCTGACGCTGGCTGTGTTCTGGCTTGTGGGCTTCACGTCGGCGACGCACGACATCGCAGCCGACGGGTTTTATATGCTTGCTCTCAGCGAGCATGAGCAGAGCCTTTACGTTGGCATCCGTTCGACGTTCTACCGCGTCGCCACCGTTGCGGGTCAGGGCCTTCTCGTGATTCTCGCCGGGCTTATCGAAACGAATTCGGGGCTTACGCCCCTTGAGCTGACGGTGAACGCCGACCCTCAGACCGAATGGAGCGCGCCGACGACGGGCGCCATCACGGCCACGGAGGCCGACCTCGCCGGGGAAATGGCTTTCTTCACGCCTCAGGCCGAGACAACGGCGGCAATCGCCGCTCCGGCAAGCGTGGTGATTACGGAGGCTGATTCGAGCGTGCGCGAAATTCCGTTCAAGGCCTACGCCGCAATGATGCGCGATTCGGTCAGAAACATGAACGCCCGCAACGGCTTCCAGACCGTCGAGGCTACTGCCGGCGGCAATGCAGGCGCCGGAGCAGGTGCCACGGCCAAGAGCGGCGAAAGCGGCTTCACGCGCTGGGTGCGCGACACCTTCGGCGAAAAGCGCGAGGTCAGCGCTGAAGGCCCGGCGTCCAACAACATCGCCATCGTGGGCTTCCGTCTGAACCGCCGCCCCGAAGCCGGGGAGGAAGTGATTGTGAACGTGACGCAGAAAGGCGGCGACAAGAGCATCCATCTTGAACAGGACAAGCTTTCGACGCGATTTGTGTTCAACGAGAACAACTGGGACAAAACGGCTTATCTCTACTATGAAATCGACCACAAGCTTACGGAGCGCGTGACGGCGACGTTCGAGGGCGCTTCGGGCAATATCCCGCTGGCGTGGATGGTGGTGTTCGGCGCGCTTTCGGCATTCTTTTTTGTCGTAGCGGCTTACCACGGCTGGGCGCTCCCCCGCCCCACGGGCGACGGCTCGTCGGCCAATCTTAACACTGCGGGCGACATCATGCGCGAATTCTTCGAGACCTTCCGCAGCTTCTTCAAAAAGCCTCAGATATGGGTTGCGATAGCGTTCATGCTTCTCTACCGCTTGCCGGAGGCTCAGCTCGTGAAGCTTATCAATCCGTTCCTCCTCGATCCTATCGACAAGGGCGGCCTCGGGCTGACGACCGGTCAGGTAGGCATCGTTTACGGCACGGTGGGTATCATCGGCCTCACTATCGGCGGCATCATCGGCGGTATTGTAGCGGCCAAGGGAGGCCTTAAGAAATGGCTGTGGCCTATGGCATGGTCGATGTCGCTGACGTGTCTGACGTTCGTCTACCTGAGCTATGCGACGGCCCCGTCGCTTCTGACGGTTAACATCTGCGTGTTTGTCGAGCAGTTCGGCTACGGGTTCGGCTTCACGGCCTATATGCTTTATCTCATCTACTTCTCGGAAGGGACTCACAAGACCGCCCATTACGCCATCTGCACGGGCTTCATGGCTCTCGGAATGATGCTTCCGGGCATGGCCGCGGGCTGGCTTCAGGAGACAATCGGCTATCGCCACTTCTTCATCTGGACGATGATTTGCTGTATAGCCACGGTGGGCATCTGCGCCTTCCTGAAGATTGACCCGAATTTCGGACGAAAGGAGAAATAAGCACACATCACACACAATCAAGCAAACGATATGATAAAAAAGATATTATCCCTCATCATCGCCGCCGGGACGTTTATCGGTCTCGCGGCCGGCCCTGCGGTGAAGCCGGGCGTTGAAGTGCTCCGCGAGAGCGGATTTGCTCAGCTTAAAGGCAAGCGCGTCGGTCTGATTACCAATCCGACGGGCATCGACAACGATCTGAAATCAACAGTCGACATCCTTGCCGAAGCACCGGGCGTGGAACTGGTGGCTCTTTATGCCCCCGAGCACGGAGTCCGCGGCGATGTCCATGCGGGCGACCACGTAGACAATACGGTCGATGCGGCTACGGGCGTGCCGGTGTACTCTATCTATGGGAAGAACCGCAAGCCTTCGGCCGAGATGCTCAAGGACGTCGATGTGCTCATCTACGATATTCAGGATAATGGCTGCCGCTCGTACACGTTCATCTCTACGATGGGCCTTGCGATGGAGGCGTGCGCCGAACTCGGCAAGGAATTTATGGTCCTTGACCGCCCCAATCCCATCAACGGAACCAAGGTGGAAGGCAATCTCGCCGAGGAGGACTGTATTTCGTTCGTAAGCCAGTTTGCCATCCCTTATCTCTACGGTCTTACGCCCGGGGAGCTGGCGCAGTATCTCAACGGCGAGGGTCTCGTCGGGGAGAAGAAGGTTGACCTGACGGTTGTGCCTATGGAGGGCTGGAAGCGCGATATGACGTTCGGGGCCACGGGGATGCCGTGGGTGCTTCCGTCGCCTCATCAGCCTACGGCCGAAAGCGCCATCTACTATCCGGCGTCGGGCATTCTCGGCGAGCTGGGCTATATGAGCATCGGCGTGGGATATACTGAGCCTTTCAAGCTCTTCTGCGCCGAGTGGATTGACGCCGAAGCCCTTGCGCGCCGACTCAACGGGCGCGGGATTCCGGGCGTGAAATTCCGTCCCATCCATATCAAGCCTTTCTACTCCGTCGGTCAGGACACCAACATCCAAGGTGTAGAGCTGTATGTGACCGACCTCGACACGGCGCCGCTGAGCCTCGTACAGTTCTATGTGATGGAGGAGCTGGCGGATATGTATCCCGAAAAGAAAACCCTCGACAACGCCAACCCCAAGAGGTTCAGCATGTTCGACAAGGTGTGCGGCTCGAAGGAAATCCGCAAGCGCTTCGGGAAGGCACACAAGGTTGCCGACATCGAGGGCTACTGGAACAAGGACGCCGACGCGTTCAAGGCCCGCAGCTCGAAATACTATATCTACAAATGATTTGAAGCGATAAATGATTTCAGACAAGAGATATGCCGATTACGTCAGCGCCCTCCGCCGCGGGGGCGTTGACGGCAAACGCATTTATACGGACGCCCTTCGGACGCTGGCGTGGGGGACAGACGCGAGTTTCTACCGTCTTCTACCCAAGGTTGTCGTGCGGGTGAAGGACGAGTCCGAGATGCAGACGGCTCTCCGCGAGGCTACGAGGCTGGGGCTGGCGGTTACGTTCCGCGCGGCGGGCACGAGCCTGTCGGGACAGTCGCTGTCGGACTCCATCCTGCTCGTTGCCGGCAAGGAGTGGGAAGGCTACCGGCTGCTCGACTCCGAGGCCAAGTCGATTGCGCTCCAACCGGGTATCATCGGCGCCCGTGTGAGCGAGATTCTCGAACCTTACGGGCGCGTTTTCAGCCCCGACCCGGCCTCCAAGAAGGCCGCAATGGTGGGCGGCATCGTCGCCAACAATGCGTCGGGGATGAAATGCGGCACTCACGCCAACTCCGACCGCATCCTTCTGAGCATGCGCATTGTCCTCGCCGACGGCACCGCGGTTGACACGGCCGACGAAGAGTCGCGCGCGGCCTTCCGCAAGAGCCACTCGTCAATGATTGCGGCGATAGAGGCTATCCGCGATGAAATCCGTCAAGACAGCGAGCTTGCGGAAAAAATCCGCTATAAATATTCCATCAAGAATGTGACGGGGCTTAATCTTCTTCCGTTCGTTGTGTACGATGACCCGTTCGACATTCTCGCCCACTGCATGGTGGGGTCGGAAGGGACTCTCGGATTTATGAGCGAAATCCGCGTCACGACCGAGGCAAAGATGCCTTTCACGGCGAGCGCTATGGTCTACTTCCAAGATTTGACCGAAGCGTGCCGCGCGGTTGTGGCTCTCAAGAAAGCAAAGGCAGTCGACGCCTGCGAGCTTCTCGACCGCAAGTCGCTCGAATCCGTCAACGACACTACGGGGAGTAATCTTACGGCGTTACTGCTCCGCATCGACGCCCCGGACGCTTCCACGCTCAATCTCCGCACGGGCGAGGCTCAGACGATTGTCGACGGCTTCGACCTGTTCAAGCCCGCGCATTTCTCCACTGACCCTGCAGAGGTCGACGCGTGGTGGCAGATGCGTTCGGGAATTTTCCCGGCCGTCGGCGGAACTCGCCGTCCGGGCACAACGGCGCTGATCGAGGACATAGCATTCCACATCGAAGACTTGCCCGAGGCAACGGCCGAGCTGCGGCGTCTGCTAACGGACAGCGGCTACGACGAAGCTTGTATCTACGGCCATGCTCTTGAGGGCAATTATCACTTTGTGATTGCCCAAGGCTTCGAGACGCAGGCCGATATCGACAAATACCGCCGTCTGATGGAGGCTATCGAAGAGATGGTAGTCGACCGCTATCACGGCTCGCTCAAGGCCGAACACGGCACCGGGCGCAACATGGCTCCCTTTGTCGAAAAGGAATGGGGCGCCAAGGCATGGGATATGATGAAGCGCATAAAGGCCGTTTTCGACCCTGCGGGCATCCTCAACCCGGGGGTTATCTTCAACGACGATGCCGAATGCTTCATAAAGAATCTCAAGCCGCTTCCGCTGACAAGTCCGGCGGTTGACAAATGTATAGAGTGCGGATTCTGCGAGGTTAACTGCGTGAGCTGCGGGCTGACACTTTCGGCGCGACAACGCATAGCGACGCGGCGCGAGATTTCGCGGCTCCGCAACGAGGGCGGTGACGCGGTCCGTCTCTGCGAACTCGAAAAGGGCTTCAAATATTACGGCGAAGAGACCTGTGCCGGCGACGGCCTGTGCTCGACGTCATGTCCGATGAAAATCAACACCGGCGAACTTATCCATGAAATCCGCGAGGGGCAGATTCCACCGGGGTCGGCCGGGTATGCAGTCGGGCGCTATTGCGCCGAGCATCTCGCGGGGATAAGCGTCGGCGTGCGCGCGGCCCTCGGGGCTGCGTCGGTGGTCGGCAAAGTCATAGGGGCAAAGGGCGTCAACATCGTCGGCCCGGCGCTCCACTCCATCGGGTTGCCGCTGTGGACTCCCTCGCTTCCGAAGGCCTACAATCCGTCGACGACGATAGCCGCGACAGCCAAAAGGAATGCGGCATCAGGCGCCGACGAAAAGCCCAAGGTGGTGTATTTCCCGTCGTGTCTCAACCGCGTGATGGGTCCGTCGGAAACGGGGCGCCACGATGAGGCTCAGGCCGATGTGTTCGTGCGCCTGTGCGAACGCGCGGGCTTCGAGGTTGTATTTCCCAAAGATGTCGAAAAGCTTTGCTGCGGCATGATATGGGAGAGCAAGGGGATGCCTGATATCGCCGAGGCGAAGGTGCGTGAGCTTGATGCGGCACTTGCGAGCGCCTCCGCGGGCGGGCGCATTCCCGTGGTTTGCGACCAAAGCCCCTGCCTGCACCGTATGCGCAAGTGCATCACGACGATGCGCCTGTTCGAGCCTGCGGAGTTTATCCACGATTATCTCGCTCCCAATCTTGAGTTTCACCGCACGGACCGCGCCGTGGCGGTGCATATCACGTGTTCAAGCCGCCTGATGGGTGTCGGCGAAAAAATCGTGGCGCTCGCGGGGATGTGTTCGACGTCAGTCACGGTTCCCGCCGAGGTCGGCTGCTGCGGCTTTGCCGGCGACAAGGGCTTCACCCATCCCGAGCTCAACCGCTGGGGTCTTCGCAAACTGCGCGCGAGCATCGAGGCAAGCGGCGCGAGCGAGGGCTACTCCAATTCGCGCACATGCGAAATCGGGCTGAGCACCAACAGCGGTATTCCCTATCGGTCAATCATCTATCTTGTCGACGAAGCGACAAGTCCAAAAAACGAAAAGAAATGAACGCAACAGCTACCGCCAAGCCTCAGGCTCCGAAGGGGCGTCTGCTTGCCCTCGACATCCTGCGAGGCATCACCATCGCCGGGATGATTCTCGTAAACAATCCCGGCTCGTGGGGTCATATCTACGCTCCGCTGGCGCATGCGTCGTGGAACGGGCTGACGCCCACGGACCTCGTGTTTCCGTTCTTCATGTTCATCATGGGCGTGAGCACATACATGTCGTTGCGGAAATACAACTTTGAATGGAGCGGCCCGACGGTGCGCAAAATCGTGAAGCGCACCATTGTGATCTGGCTCATCGGTCTCGGCATCGCGTGGTTCGGGCTATTCCTCCGCGGGATTCTCAACGAGGCCACTCTCGCGGAAGCCGTGTGGAACTTCGACCGCATCCGCATCCTCGGCGTTATGCCCCGCCTTGCCATCTGCTACGGCGTTGGGTCTATCCTCGCCATCAGCCTCAAGCCCAAGGCCATCCCTTGGGCCATAGCACTTATGCTCATCGCCTATGCCGCAGTGCTTCTGCTCGGCCACGGCTTTGAGTTTTCGGAGCGCAATGTCATCTCCGTCGTAGACCACAAGATTCTCGGGGCCAATCACATGTATGCCGACACTATCGACGGCGTGCGCCTCAAGTTCGACCCCGAGGGTCTTCTGAGCACCTTGCCGTCGATAGCACACATGCTTATCGGCTTCATGTGCGGAATGCTGATTACGGGGACCAAAGACAACGAGCGCCGCATCAACGGGCTGTTTATCGTCGGAACGATTCTTACGTTCGCGGGCTTCCTCCTTGACTTCGGGCTTCCCATCAACAAAAAGGTCTGGTCGCCGTCGTTCGTCCTTACGACCTGCGGACTTGCGTCGAGCTTCCTCGGGCTTCTGATCTGGATAATCGACATCAAGGGCTATAAGAAGTGGAGCCGCTTCTTCGAGGCCTTCGGCATCAACCCGCTGTTCATGTACTGCCTCGGGGCTGTGCTCAGCATCGTCATAGGGACAGTGAAAATCGGAGACACATCAATCAAAGGCCACATCTATCAGGATGCCCTCCTTCCTCTATGCGGCGACGACGCCACGCTTGCATCGCTCGTCTTCGCGCTGCTCTTTGTCGGGGTCAGCTGGTGTGTGGGCTATGTTTTGTATAAAAAGAAAATTTACATAAAGATATGATACTTATTGCCGACTGCGGGAGCACGAAAATAGACTGGTGTGTGCTCTCGGACGAAAAGAAAGTAGCCAAACAGGTATTCACCCTCGGGATGAACGCCGTGATGCTCACCGAAGAAGAAATGCAGGGTCGCATCGCCGCCGAGCTAATGCCCGAACTGGGCGAGCTGAGTTCGTCGATTGAGGCCGTGTACTTCTACGGCGCGGGGTGTCTCGCACCTGAAGTCTGCGCCAACGTTGCGAACGCGCTGCGGAGCAACCTTCCGAGCGCCGCGACGGTCGAGGTCTACTCCGACCTTCTCGCCGCCGCCCGCGCCCTCTGCGGACGCACGGGCGGCATCGCCTGCATCCTCGGGACGGGCGCCAACTCGTGCTACTACGACGGCGAGTCGATTGTCAAGAATGTGTCGCCCCTCGGCTTTATCCTCGGCGACGAAGGGTCCGGGGCCGTGCTCGGCAAGCTCTTCCTCGGCGACGTGCTCAAGAATCAGCTTCCGGCGTCAGTAGCCGAGGAGTTCCTGACGGAATACAATCTGACGCTTCTCGATGTTATCCGCAGGGTCTACAAAGAGCCTCAACCCAACCGTTTCCTCGCGTCGGTAACGCCGTTCATATCGTCGCACCTCGATGTGCCCGAAATCCGTTCGATGGTGCTCGACGCCTTCCGCGCGTTTTTCCGCCGCAACGTGCGTCAGTACGAGAGCTACGACGATAAGACCGCCCATTTCGCGGGGTCGATTGCCTATTACTTCCGCGAGGTCCTTGAAGAGGCCGCGGCGGCCGAAGGTTTCAGCGTGGGTCTCATTCTTAAGAGTCCGATGGAAGGACTTGTAAAATTCCATACGGCATAACGCAAACAAACACACAAAGATATGAGTTTCGTAAAAATAAGCGAACAGTCGTCGCTTTACAACGACCTTGAAAAAAAGAGCGTGGGCGAAATCCTCCACGACATCAACAATGAAGACAAAAAGGTGGCTCTCGCCGTCGAGAAGGCTATCCCGCAGATTGAGCGTCTTGTCGAACAAATTGTTCCGCGGATGCGTCAGGGAGGGCGTATATTCTATATGGGCGCCGGCACGTCGGGGCGCCTCGGCGTGCTCGACGCGTCGGAGATACCTCCGACTTTCGGCATGGACCCCTCGTGGGTAATAGGGCTTATCGCCGGGGGCGACACGGCGCTGCGCAACCCGGTTGAAAACGCCGAAGACGACACCGTTCAGGGCTGGAAAGACCTTGAGAAATTCAACATCAACGAAAAAGATACGGTCATCGGCATCGCCGCTTCGGGGACTACACCCTACGTCATCGGCGCGCTCAAGGCCTGCCGCGAACACGGCATCCTGACTGCGGCCATCACGTCGAACCCCGACGCTCCGGTGTCGGAGGCCGCCGACATCGCCATCGAGATGATTGTCGGGCCGGAGTACGTGACCGGCAGCTCGCGCATGAAGAGCGGCACGGGGCAGAAGATGATATGCAATATGATCACTACGTCGGTGATGATCAAAATGGGGCGCGTAAAGGGCAACAAGATGGTGAACATGCAGCTTTCGAACGCCAAGCTCGTTGACCGCGGCACGCGCATGCTTGTCGAAGAACTCGGCCTGCCCTACGACGAAGCCAAGCGTCTGCTTCTCTTCCGCGGCTCAGTGAAAAAGGCCTCCGACTATTACAAAGGTATCCACGAAGATTAAACCGAAGACGATGCGTATTCTCAGATATTTCATTCCGGCAATGCTCGGGCTTGCCGGAGCGTGCGCCTCGGCGACGTCGCCGGGCGAGATGCCCAAAGGCGAGACTACTCCCGACGCCATGCGCGACACGATAAACACGGAGTCGATAGTGTTTCTCGGCAACAGCCTGACCCACGGTGGCGACTGGAACAAACTCTTCGGGATTGACAACGCCGTCAACCGCGGCATCGTCGGGAACACGGCGGCCGACATCGACGGGCGTCTCGCCGAAGTCACCTCCGGCAAGCCTGCCAAGATTTTTCTCATGTGCGGAGTCAACGACGTGAGCCACGACCTTACGGCCGACTCGGTGGCGCGCGCTGTGGCCGGTCTTGTCGACCGCATCCGCCGCGAGAGTCCGTCGACAAAGGTCTATCTTCAGTCGCTTCTGCCCATCAACAACAGCTTCGGGCGCTATAAGCGCGTCATAGGAAAGGAACAGACCATCCGCGACATCAACGCTCTACTCGAACCCATGGCCCGCGAACGCGGGGTGGAATGGATTATGCTCTACCCCTATTTTTGCGACGAAGAGCAGAATCTGCGCAAGGACCTGACCACTGACGGTCTGCACCTCGTGGATTCGGGCTACGCCATCTGGAAAGAGCACCTGATGCCTTACGTCTTCGAATAAGCCTCCGGGCGAATGAGCGCTTAAAGCCATGAACAGCCTCCGCGAAGTAGCCGACCCGCGCCAGCAGGAAATCTGCGGGCTTTACGGGCAGACGGCACTCGTGCTCGGAGGTCCGGGATGCGGGAAGACGCACGTGCTTGCCCGCCGCATCATCAAAGCCAATGCCGAATACGGTGTTGGCTTTGATGATATGTTGTGCGTGACATTCACCAACCGCGCGGCCCGCGAGATGGAAGAGCGCGTGCGCGGGCTGGCGGGATATGTGCCCAAGGGGCTTTTCACGGGCAATCTCCACCGCTTCTGCATGCGATTTCTGCTTGTCAACGGGCTCGTGGAGTCCGAGACGGGCATCATGGACGATGATGACCTGACGGAGTATCTTGCGTCGACGTTCGGCATCACTCACCCGGCCGATGCGGCGAATTTCAGAAAGGCGGCGGCACGCGTCTATCAGGACGAGCACGATTTTCCGGAGCGGCTGAAACAGCGCCTGCGCCATCCCCTCGGCGAGAGGGAACTTGAGTGCATCCACGAATATGTGGCCTACAAGCGACGCAATAAGCTGATTGACTTCGATGAAATGATTCTCCGGGCATACGACGCCCTTCGGAGCGAAGGCAGCGAGCGCCTTGAGATGGGGGCATACCGCTGGCTGCAGATTGACGAGGTTCAGGATATGACGCCCCTGCAGCTTGCAGTGACGGACCGCCTTATGGCCAACGCCGACGGCGCGGTCACGTGTGTCTATCTCGGGGATGAACAGCAGGCCATCTTCAGTTTCCTCGGGTCGGGAGGGACGGCTCTCGATGAGGTGAAACGGCGATGCGGAGGGAAGGTGTATTCTTTCCGACGGAATTACCGCTCGCCGGAGCGGCTGGTGGCGCTGAGCAACGAACTGGCGGCGGTATGGCTGGACTCTGACTCGGCGCAAACGCCCCGTGCGGTCGAAGCCGGAGAGTCCGAGGCCAAGCTGATTACAACCCGCGACCGCCTGCTGACGACGACGGCACTGGTGAGGCGTCTGCGCCACGAACACGCCGGCGAGTCGGCGGCGGTGCTGACCCACACCAACCATCA
This sequence comes from uncultured Muribaculaceae bacterium, assembly GCA_910584905.1. GTDB lineage: Bacteria > Bacteroidota > Bacteroidia > Bacteroidales > Muribaculaceae > CAG-873. The sequence goes on along the minus strand of CAJUCQ010000013.1, from coordinate 18,834 downwards.
GGCGCAGGAAGTGTCGGAGGCTCTCGCGGCTGAAGGGATAGAGCATATCCGTCTGAGCCGCAACGATATGTTCAAGCAGGGTGCGTTCAAAGCCATGTTCGCCCATGTGGCCGTGGTCGTGAATCCATTCAGAGCCGGCGAGTGGGCGCGTCTCCTATATACGGCCGGAGCGTTGCGGACGCTTAAAAGTGCCCGGCGCGCGACGGCGGGGATGCTTGAACGGGGGATGTGTCCGAGCGAGCTTCTGAGTCCCGGAAAGGAGTCGCAGCTTGAGGTATTCTGCCGCCTCACCGACCCCGGGCATGGCCTGACCGTGGCGGTGATAGACACGGAGACGACGGGGCTTGACATTTTCGCTGACGACATCGTGCAGATTGCCGCCGTGAAACTCCGCGGAGGCAAAGTGGTGGATGACGGCGGCTTCGAAGTGTTCATAAAAACGGAGCGGGCACTTCCCCGTGAATGCGGCAAGGGGGTGCGGAATCCGCTTTGCGAGCTGTATGACCGCGACAAGGCTCTCGACCCCGAGGATGGCTTGCGGCGCTTTGCCGCATACATCGCCGACGCAGACGCCGCGGCGGGCCATAATCTCGACTTTGACTTGGCCATGCTACGCTTCAACTTCCGGCGTCGCGCGTCGGCTGTGTCCGTCCCGCGGGTGCTTACGGACGAGGCTCCGCACATCGACACATTGCAGGTGAGCCGTCTTGTGATGCCTCGGCGGCGCGACCACAGCCTCGGTGGGCTCAGAGCGCACTACGGGCTTACGAACGCCGCCACCCACGTGGCAAGCGACGACGCGGCGGCCACAGCCGAGCTCGTCCTCGCACTCGGGCCCGAAGCGCGCGAGAAGCTTCCGGCCATAAAAGCTCTTCGGACTGACGAGCGCTATCTGCGGACGGCGCATGCCTTCGACGAGGTTTACGGCGCGCATTACCGCCGCGCGAAGCGTCTGCTTGCCGATGAGCGCATCGGGCCGGACAACACACTTGAGGCCGAGATGAGCCGCGTCTATGAAGCGTTTGCGGCAAGCGGCCTTATCCGGCGGATTGAGCACTACGCCTATTTCCGACGGCTTGTAAACGAGGTGGCTGTCGATGCGGCAAGAGAGCCGCGCTTCCGCGAGCAGGCGATGCTTAGAGCGGGCGAACTCCTGACCTTCAGCGAGAGCGACCTTTTTCCGGCAGGCATCGTCAGGGAGAACGTGGCCGTGATGACAATCCACAAATCAAAGGGGCTTGAACACGACAACGTGATAGTCTACAACGCCGACGCGGCCCGCGGGAGCATCGACGAGCGGGCCAAGGTGTACTACGTGGCCTTCTCCAGGGCGCGCAAACGGCTTTTTGCGCTGACGTCGGGGCGCCCGGACCCTGTCGTCGACGCCGTCCGCAACATGTTCGACGAAGAGACGCATTGAAAAAAAAGTCGCCAAAATTTTGTATTTTCACATTTAAGTGTTAATTTTGGGCCGAAGTGTTAATAAGGCGTCTAAAGTTATGAAAGACGGCAAACAAAGACGGCTCAGATTTGTTAACAAATAAAGGTTAAATTTAATTTTCGCAGGTACTCCGCATGAAGAAACAAACAATCTGGATTCTCACCATCCTGATGGCCATAGCCTTTTTAGGTCTGTTGTGCATACAGATATTCTACATGAGGAATATCGTGAGCATCCGCTACGAGCAGTTCTCGCAGGGTGTTCGTCAGGCCATTGTGGCCACGAGCGTTCACCTTGAGCAGGACGAGACGCGCCACTACCTCGAAGATGACGTCCGCCAGATTGAGTCGTCGTCGATTATCTCCCAATATATGGGCGAGGCCGTTCCGCGAGTCGGAGGTATCAAATATTCATTTACCACGTCCACGGGCATCGAGGGCGACCTGACCATCAAGGGCGACGCCAACGCCATCTCCAAAATCCAGAGTTCGGAAGACCGCGGTCCGAAGGCTCACTACCGCACGATGCAGGACGCCTACCGCAACAAGTATCTCTATCAGCAGGGTATTCTCGACGATGTGATACTCAATATCATCTCCAAGGCCTCGACGCGCCCGATTACCGACCGCGCCGACTCGGCCGTTGTGCGCAAATACCTGCGCCAGGAGCTCGACACTCTCGGACTTAAAATGCCTTTCGAGTATGCGCTCGTGAACCACTCCGGCCTCATCCTCTACAAGAGCGCGGGCTACGTGCCCGGGCAGACCGACGGCGACGCCATGTTTGCGCAGACGCTCTTCCCCAACGACGCTTTCGGCGCGCGCAATTATCTCAAGGTCTATTTCCCGACCAAGAAGGACTATATCTTCAAGAGCATCTCGTTCATGGTTCCGGCATTTGCGTTCACGCTTATTCTGCTGATAATTTTTGTCTACACGATTATAGTGGCATTCCGTCAGAAAAAACTCACGGAGATGAAAAACGACTTTATCAACAACATGACCCACGAGTTCAAGACGCCCATATCGTCGATTTCGCTTGCGGCTCAGATGCTCAACGACGCGAGCGTGCGGAAGTCGCCGGAGATGATGCAGAAGGTGTCGACGGTGATTACCGACGAGACCAAGCGACTGAGATTTCAGGTCGAGAAGGTGCTTCAAATGTCGATGTTCGACCGCCAGAAAGCCAGCCTCCGCATTGAAGAAGTCGATGCCAACGTGATAATCTACAACGTAGTGAACACGTTCAAGCTCAAGGTCGAGCAATACGGCGGCTCGCTGACGGCCAACCTCGACGCTATGGATGCCATCGTGAACGTCGACGAGATGCACTTTACCAACGTGATATTCAATCTGCTCGACAACGCCGTCAAATACCGTTCGGACGAACGCCCACTCAACCTCACTGTGACAACGAGCGACCAAAGCGACGAAAATCTGAAAATCACCATCGCCGACAACGGCATAGGCATCCGCAAGGACGACCTGAAGAAAATCTTCGAAAAATTCTACCGCGTATCGACGGGCAACCGCCACGACGTCAAGGGCTTCGGGCTCGGCCTTGCCTACGTCCACAAGCTCATCAACGACATGGGCGGCAGCATCAGCGTCGAAAGCGAATACAATTCAGGAACAAAATTTATAATAATACTCCCACTCTCTAAAAACTGACAATTATGGAAGACCGCATGAGAATCCTCCTTTGCGAAGACGACGAAAACCTCGGCATGCTCCTTCGTGAATACCTTCAGGCCAAGGGCTACAACGCCGACCTCTATGTCGACGGCGAAGCCGGCTACAAAGCCTTCCTCAAGGGCAAGTACGACATCTGCGTTCTCGACGTGATGATGCCCAAAAAAGACGGCTTCACGCTCGCACAGGAAATCCGCACCGTCAACTCCGAGGTGCCCGTCATCTTCCTGACGGCCAAGTCGCTCAAGGATGACATCCTCGAAGGCTTCAAAATCGGGGCCGACGACTATATCACGAAACCCTTCTCGATGGAAGAGCTTGTGCTCCGCATCGAGGCCATACTCCGCCGCGTGAAGGGCAAGAAGGGCAAGGAAATCACGATGTACAAAATCGGCAAGTTCACATTCGACACGCAGAAGCAGGTGCTGATGATCGGCGACAAGATGACAAAGCTCACCACCAAGGAATCGGAGCTTCTGAGCCTTTTGTGCGCGCACGTCAACGAAATCCTTGAGCGCAACTATGCCCTCAAGACCATCTGGATTGACGACAACTATTTCAACGCCCGTTCGATGGACGTGTACATCACCAAGCTCCGCAAACACCTCAAGGCCGATCCGTCGATTGAAATCATCAACATCCACGGCAAAGGCTACAAACTTATCGCACCCGAGAGCGAGCAGGGCAAGTAAGCCGCCCCGCCCCCACGGGCAGACACACACGAAATGACACGGCTGCCGTCCGGAACGACCATCGGACGGCAGCCTGCGTTTAACTTTCACCACATGGCAAAACAGGAATATATCGAAAAAAACCGCGCATGGCTTCAGGCCAAGGCTTCGGAGGCCGGCGTGCATGCCCTCGACAAGGGGGTGCTTTACAAGGTGATACGCCCGGGCAAGCCCGACGGCGCGCGTCCCAACCGCGGGAGTATCGTCACGGTGCACTATACGGGCAAGACCATCAATGGCAAGACTTTTGATTCGAGCCGCGGCGGCGTGGCTCCGGCGTTCCGTCTTCGCGAACTCATCCCGGGGTGGATTATAGCGCTTCAGGATATGCGCGCAGGGGAGCGCCGCGAGGTGTATATCCCCGCCGAACAAGGCTACGGACGCCTGAACCAGCCGGGCATTCCGGGCGGGTCGACCCTCGTGTTCGACATCGAGCTTATCGGCGTAGGCTGAAATCCGATACCCGGAATATTCGAAAAGGCTCGGAGGCGATTGACTGCCCCCGAGCCTTTTCGTCGGTTATAATACGTTTGTGTTCACATACATTCGAGCACAAGAATTCCGCGGGCGGGAAGGTCGACGGTCTGCTCTATCGTGATTTCCCTGCCGGTCAATATATCTTTATGTTTTGATTGACGGGGTAAAATCTCGGCATATCTCTCAGTCGGGAGATTGACGGGGGCGTCGGTGCCGTTGAGCATCACGGTGACGGTGCGTCCGTCGAGGGCGCGCTGATACACGTAGACGCCTTCGGCGGGGATGAAGTGGCGGAGCGAGCCTCGGGCTATCACGTCGTTGCCGCGGCGCCAGCGCAGAAGCTTTGAAAGGAAGTCGAAGGCTTCGTTCTGCATGGGGGTGCGCCCTTGGCGGGTGAATACTGTGGTTGAGTCGCCTTCGAATCCGCCGGGCATGTCGAGGCGGATATTACCGTCGCCCCGGGCCTTGGTGCCGTGCATAAGTATTTCTGTGCCGTAGTATATCTGCGGGATGCCTCGTGAGGTGAGAAGGAAGGTCATGGCCTGCTTCCACGAGTTGAGGTTTTCGGGGGCTTCGAGGAGGAAGCGGTCGGTGTCGTGGTTGTCGAAGAAGGTGAGTATCCGGCTCGGGTCAGGGAAGAGGAAGTCGAGCGTAAGGTGGTTGTAGATAATTTCGAGTCCTTTTCCGTCGCGTGTCGGCTGCGAGAACGCATCGCGTCCTTTCTGCATCAGGACGAAGTCCATCACCGACGGGAGCTGAGGGTTGAGGTCGCGGTTAACGAGCGAATTTTTCTGCCAATAGGCTGATGAAGCCTCGTTTTCATACCAGCATTCGCCCACGATGTTGTAGCCGGGATATTGGCGGTCGACGTCGGCGAGCCAACGGGCCATAGCCGCAGCGTCGCAGTAGGGGTGGGTATCCATGCGGATTCCGTCGATGCCGGAGTATTCAATCCACCATATCGAGTTTTGAATCAGATATTTGAGCACGTGGGGATTGCGTTGATTGAGGTCGGGCATGCTGCGGACGAACCAACCGTCGGTGGTCTGCAGGCGGTCGAAGTCGGAGGCGTACGGGTCGTGGAGAGTTGTGAGGCGATAGTTTGTCTGCTGATATTCATCGCCGGCGCGGTTTAGCCAGTCGGGCGAAGGGAGGCTTTTGAGCCACGGATGGTTGCTTCCGCAATGGTTGAAAATCATGTCCATTACCACTTTCATGCCTTTTGCGTGCGCGTCGGCAACGAATTCACGCCACTCGTCGTTTGAGCCGAATCGCGGGTCGATGCGGTAATAGTCGGTTGTGGAGTAGCCGTGGTATGAGCCTCCGGGCTGGTCGTTTTCGAGAACGGGGTTTACCCAGATGGCCGTCACGCCGAGAGAGTCGAGATAGTCGAGGCGGGAGCGCATGCCGGCGATGTTGCCGCCGTGGCGCGCGTGGGGGCGCGAACGATCGGCCACGGTGGGGTAATCAAGCCCTGCGCACTCGGCGGCGGCATCGGCGGGAGCCTTGCGTGCGAAGCGGTCGGGCATGATGAGATACATTACGTCGGCGGCGGTGAAAGCCCGGGGACGCATGGATGCATCGCGCTCTTTAAGCGGGTATGCGAGCGTCTGCCGGCGCATTCCGAGGGTAAACGTCAGGCCGACGTCGCCGGGGCGGGCGTCGTCGCTGATGACGAGATAGAGCAGAAGCCAGTCGGGGTTGTCGAGGCTCACACGCTCGGCGAGGCGCACGCCGGGATATTCGACGCTGACGTCGGCGGCGCCCACTCCGGGGCCTGCCACCATGAGCTGGAGGGTGTCGCAGGCCATTGCCGTCCACCAGCAAGGGGGGGCGATTGAGCTTACAATCTCGCGCGGCGCGCTTTTGCGTGCGAACGCGGCGGCGACGCAAAGGGTCAGACACATTGCTGACATCAGGAAACGTTGAAACATGGTATGGATTTAAGCGGTTTTACAAATTGCGTATGCAAAAATACGTATTTGCGGCGAAAGATGCAACGGGTAATGACAAGCAACGCGCCGGCCTCCCGCTTTGAGGATGAGGCCGGCGCGAACAAGGGGGCTGTTCCGATGCAAAAATAAGTATTTTTTTCGTTATCTTCAAATTTTCGCCGCGGCGAGTGGCATTTCAGACGCTCATTTCGGGCCGTGTACGCTTTCGGACAAAAGCATACTATCTAACGCGCTGATTTTCAGCAGGGCTTGACATAGGCATATGTTTTTTTGTTATTTTGCGGCATGGACAAGATAATCTCTCAAGACGAAAAACGGCGCGCAAGCCGGCGCCGGATGCTCAAGGCCGGAATCCCTGCATGCGCCGGCATCATCATCTGCGGCTGGTTTATATTTTTTATGACAGGCAAGAGCGTCAAGGCCTCCGACCTGAGCCTGCGCGCGGCCGAGACCGGGCCGCTCGAAACGGCCGTCGCCGCTTCGGGGCGTCTGGCACCGGCGTTTGAGGAAATCGTCAATTCGCCTGTGGCGAGCCGGATAATGGAAGTCTACGCCCGCCCCGGCGACAGCGTCCGCGCCGGGATGCCGCTTTTGCGCCTTGACCTTCAGGAGGCCGACGCGCAGTATCAGAATCTCCGCGACGCCTGTCAGATTAAAAACAGCCAGCTCGTGCAGCTTCGCCTCGCCAACCGCTCGGCGCTCTCCGACCTTGAGATGCAGATCGAGATAAAGGAGATGGAGGTGAGCCGCCTCGCCATCGAAGTCGAAAACGAGATGCGTCTCGACAGCCTCGGCTCGGGGACTGGCGACCGCGTGCGTCAGGCCCGCACGGCCTATGCCACGGGGCGCCTCGAACTCGACGGCCTGCGGCGCCGTCTCGTCAACGAGCGCGAGCGTCTGGCCTCGCTCGAAGCGGCCACGGCGCTTGAGGCCGGCAACAGCGAACGCGACATGCGCATGATGGAGCGCACGCTCTCACAAGGGCGCATCCCGGCCCCGCACGACGGCGTGCTCACGTTTATGAAAAATCAGCTCGGCAGCACTGTCGGCGTGGGCGAAAAAATCGCCGTCGTCGGCGACCTCAGCAGCTTCAAGGTCGAGGCCGAAGTGCCCGAGGGCAGCAGCTACAAGGTGAAGCCGGGGGCGGCCGTAGAGGTGCGGCTGGGCAATATCGAGCTTGAAGGGACGGTGGCCAACGTCGAGCCGCAGTCGACGTCCGGGGCCGTGCCCTTCACGGTGACGCTGGCCGACGCATCCAATCCGCGGCTTCGTCCGGGCGTACGCGTTCAGGTCTATGTGGCCTACGGCTTCAAGGAGCAGACCGTGCGCATCCCCATGGGGGCTTACTTCAAGGGGCCGGGCGAATATACGCTCTACGTCGAGGAGAAACCGGGGACGCTGCGGCGCCGCAAGGTAATCCTCGGCGACAGCAACCGCAGCTGGGTCGAAGTCGTCGAAGGCATCTCGGCGGGCGAGAACGTGGCTCTCGCCGACATGAGCGCTCTCGAAAAATATTCCACTCTCAAAATAAAAGACTGATCAACTCACACACTACATTCTAAATTACAGACACAAGCACTATGGCACTAATCGAACTCAAGGGCATCAGCAAGGTGTACCGCACAAAAGAAATCGAGACAACGGCTCTCGAAAACATCAATATCAGTATCGAGGAAGGAGAATTTGTGAGCATCATGGGCCCGTCGGGCTGCGGCAAATCGACGCTTCTCAACATCATCGGGCTCCTCGACAAGCCCACTGAGGGCACGGTGAAAATCACCGACACCGACTGCGACAACCTCGGCGACACGGCCCTCGCCCGCTTCCGCAACAACACGATAGGCTTCGTGTTCCAAAGCTTCCACCTCATCCCCTCGCTCAACGTCGAGGCCAACGTCGAGATGCCCCTCGACTACCGCACGGGCGTCAGCGCGAGCGAACGCCGCAAGCGTGTGGGCGAAGTGCTCGAACGCCTCGGCATCAGCCACCGCCGCACCCACCTGCCCTCGCAGCTCTCGGGCGGCCAGTGCCAGCGCGTGGCCATAGCCCGCGCCATCGTAGGGCGCCCGGCGATTATCCTCGCCGACGAACCCACGGGCAACCTCGACTCGAAGATGGGCGCCGAGGTGATGGAGCTCCTTCACAAACTCAACAAAGAAGACGGCATCACCATCGTGATGGTGACGCACAACGAGCAGCAGGCCCTCCAGACCGACCGCATCATTCGCTTCTTCGACGGACGTATCATTTCCTAAAAGCCCCGCAAAGATGAAAAACAATCTACGACAAATCATATATGACATGCGCACCCAGCCCGTAATAGCGTGGGTGACAATCATCGGCACGACGCTGTCGATATTCCTGATAATGACGGTGGTGATGATGCATCAGGTCTACCTTATCCCCTTCGCCCCGGAAATCCACCGCGACCGCATGCTCTACGGATGCTTTTTCCACGTGACCGGGCTTGACGACGACAACAATTCGTCGGCCGGACTCTCCTACAATCGCGCCCGCCAGCTCTATGACGGCCTCGAAGGCGTCGAGGAGGTCAGCTACATGTGCAAAGACCTCGCAAGCTACGACGCCAAGGGCACCTCCGGCGAAGCCTTTTCGACCTTTGTGCGCCGCACCGACGACGCCTTCTGGCGCATCTACGAATATCCGCTCCTCGCCGGGCGCTACTACACGCCCGAAGAAATTTCGGCCGGCCGACGCGTGGCCGTGGTGTGCGAGGCTACAGCCCGCCGCCTCTTCAACGGCGAAGAAGCCATCGGCGCGCACTTCCTTCTGAACCACAACGACTTCGAAGTGGTAGGCGTCGTCGCCAACGCGTCGCAGCTCGCCACGATGGCCTTCGGCGAAGTATTCACGCCCGTCATCGTCGACGGAAGCAACGACTGGGACAAGAACTTCGGCGAAATCTGCGCAGCCCTGCTCGTCAAGGAAGGCGTCGACTTCGAGAGCGTGCGCTCGCAGGTGAAGGTCCGCTACGCCGAAGCCGACACCGAGCTTGCCGCCGACAGGCTCAAGACGGTCTACCACGAAGCGCCCTTCGACCAAGAGACCGCGAGCCTCTCGGGCCTCAAAGGGAGCAACACGACCCCCGATAACAAGGCCGAGCACATCCTCCTTGCCATCATCTACGCGGTGCTGTTGCTCGTGCCGGCCATCAACCTCAGCAGTATGCTCCACAGCCGCCTGCGCCGCCGCATCAGCGACATCGGCGTGCGCCGCGCCTTCGGATGCACCCGCCGCCGCATCATCACCGACATCATCGCCGAGAACCTGATTGTCACAGTCATCGGCGGCATCATCGGCCTCGCCGCGGGCGTGCTTTTCGCCCTCTTCTACGACGGCATCTACACCCTCGACTCCGGCGATTCAGTGCGCCCCGCCCTCTCGATGATTCTCAATTTCCGCATCATCGCCATAGCCTTCGGCGCATGCTTTATCCTTAATATCCTCAGCGCGGCCATCCCCGCATGGCAGGCAGCGCGAGTAAACCCCGTCAACGCAATAAACGCGAAATAATCATGAAACGCAAACTTATACAACAGATGCGCAACGAATGGCGCAGCAACCTGTGGATGGGCATCGAACTGTTTATCGTCGGGCTGGTGCTGTGGGCTATATTCTCCACCTTCGGCTTTTTCGCAAACCTCCACCAGCCCCCGCGCGACTATGACCTCACGGACATCTACCACGGCGACCTGTGGATAGTAGGCAAAAACAAGACCACCTACAAGGCCTACCCCGACTCGGCCCACAACGAATGGACCGACCTCTCGACCCTCCTGTCCAACCTCCGCAACAACCCTTACGTCGAAATGCTCGGCACCGGCAACAACGCCCTGCCCTACTCATACAATTACTCCGGCAACCAACTCACGGCCGACCTCGACGACAGGCGCGAGTCGTACAACGGCAATCTGCGAAACATGTCGCCTGACTTCGTGCGCACAATCCGCCTGCGGGGACTCAACGGCGAAACCACCGAGGAACTCGCCACGATGATCGAGAACGGCAACATCATCATCTCTCTCTACGACGGCTCCCGGATAGAATCGACGCCCGAACAATGGCGCGGACGCGACGTCTTCTGGAGCTACGACTCGACCCGCGTCGAACACGTCGGCGCCGTCATCGCCGGCATCCGCCGCAACGACTACGAGCCTATCTTCGGCGGCAACATTCTCAAAGACAACATGTGGTTTCCCTCCGAAATCGCCATCCGCGTCAAGCCCGGCAAGGGGCGCGAGTTCATGGAATCGCTCAAGTCGACGAACCTCGAGTTCGGCAACGTCTACATCTCCAACATGCAGAGCATCGACCGCCGCCGCGAATCGGCCCACCTGAATATCAACACCATCATCCGCAATCTCACGACGTGCGCCGTGTTCGTGCTGACGGCCGTGTTCCTCGGCTTCCTCGGCTCGTTCTGGTACAAGACCCAGCAACGCGCCCCCGAACTGGCCCTTCGGAGAGTCAACGGAGCCACGCGCGCCGACCTCTTCCGCCGCCTTCTAGGCGAAGGGATGCTCATTCTGCTCGTCTCGGCTGTGCCTACGGCCGCTGTCGGCGGCTTCCTGCTGACTAACATCGACTTCGAAGGCGAGCTCGGCATGCCGTTCCCGCTCGTGATTCCATGGCTTATGTTCGGCGCCGCAATGGCGGCCCTCGCTCTTATGATTGCCGCCGGCATCTGGTTCCCGGCCTCGAAAGCAATGAAAATCGACCCCGCACAAGCCCTTAAAGACCAATAAACATGCCCTTAGCAATCGCAATCCTTATCGTCATCTTCTCCGCCCTGCCCTGTCTCGGGCAGGAGCGGGAGGTGACTCTCTCGCTCGACGACGCCATTGCCCGCGCCCGCGTCCGCAGCGTCGATGCCGCCGTGGCCCTCGACGAACTCCGCACGGCCTATTGGGAATGGCGCACCTTCCGCGCCGACCAGCTCCCCGAACTGAGCTTCAGGGCCACGGCCCCGTCGTACGCCAAGCAGTACAGCTCGTATATGGACGAGAACGGCAACTACTCGTTCGTGCGCACCAACACGCTTCAGGCCTCGGGCGAGCTGTCAGTGAGCCAGAACGTGGCGCTCACGGGCGGTAAAGTGGCGCTGAGCTCGTCGCTCGACTTTCTGCGCCAGCTCGACGGCACACCCTACAACCGCTTCATGAGCATCCCCGTGGCGCTGAGCATCGAGCAGCCGCTCTTCGGCGTCAACACCATGAAATGGGACCGCCGCATCGAGCCGGTGCGCTATTCGGAGGCGAAGGCCGCGTTCCTGAGCGCAACGGAGGACGTGGCTCGCCTTACCGTCGACTACTATTTCACACTCCTTATGAGCCGCGAGAATGTCGAAATAGCGCGTCAGAACCTCGACAACGCCACGCAACTTCTCGCCGTGGCACGGGAAAAACGCGAAATGGGCAAAATCAGCCAAAACGACCTTCTGCAGATGGAACTTAACGAGCTCGACGCGCGGGCGGCTCTCACCGAATATCTGAGCCAGCTTCAGTCCGACATGTTCCAGCTCCGCTCGTTTCTGGACTACGGCGAGGACATCGTAATCGTGCCGGTTGTGCCCTCGGAGGTGCCGAACGCCGAAATAGTCTACGGCGACGCCCTTGAACGAGCCACGGCGAACAACAAATTCGTGAAATCCATGCTCCGTCGTCAACTCGAAGCCGACTACGAGGTGGCCCGCGCCCGCGGCGACATGCGCGAGATAAAGCTCTTCGCGCGCCTCGGCTACTCGGGCACGGACTCGGAAATCGGCAATTCGTACGCCAACCTGAGATCAAATCAAGTAGCCTCCATAGGCTTCTCCATCCCCCTCGTCGACTGGGGAAAACGCCGCGGCAAAGTGAAGGTGGCCGAAAGCAAACGGCGCGTGGCCGAAAGCCGCATACGCCGCGAGACGATGAATTTCAATCAGGAGCTCTTTGTCCTCGTCGAGCGCTTAGGCAACCAGCAGCGCCAGCTCGACCTCGCCGAGCAGTCGACCCGGATAGCTTCGCGCCGCTATCAGACCAACGTCGAGACCTACCTCATCGGGATGATTTCGCCCCTTGAACTCAACGACTCGCGCGTGAGCAAGGACAACGCCCGCCGCGAATACATCGACAGGCTGTATCGCTTCTGGACCTACTGGTATCAGCTGCGCTCGCTCACGCTCTACGACTATTCGACCCGCAGCGACATCAACGCGGATATTGACAAACTGGTGAAAATTGAGTAAATTTGCCCCATGATACTTATAATCGACGATGACCGCTCCATCCGGCTTTCCATCGGGCTGATGCTCAAACAGGCGGGGATGGACTACGAGGCCGTGTCCACCGAGGACGAGGCTATGGCGGCGGTGCGCCGTCCGGAAGTCGAACTCGTCATCCTCGACATGAACCTCACGTGCTCGACCACCGGGCGTCAGGGTATCGACATGCTGCGCGGCATCCGCATTCTTGCGCCCAAGGTGCCGGTAATCATGCTGTCGGCATGGGCCACAGTGCCTTTGGCCGTGGAGGGCATGAGCCACGGGGCCTCGGACTTCGTGACCAAGCCGTGGAGCAACCGCGACTTCATGGCCAAAATCCGCTCGGCCCTGAAGGCGGCGGAGCAGGCCGCGGAGGACGACAAGGTCGACACCCTCGACAACACCGAGCGCTCGGCCATCATCAAGGCCCTGCGCGAAGCCGACGGCAACCTGTCGACGGCGGCCCGCCTGCTCGGAATAACGCGCCAGTCGCTCTACCGCCGAATCGAGAAGCACGGCATCGAGCTGTGAGCGCCCGCAGACGAATTTCAAGAATCATCCCATGCATCGAAGCAAATTATATTTCACAGCCGCGCTCGCGGCCCTCGGCGCCACAGTGTACGGCGGGTTAGCCGGGTCGGCGGCCTTCACTGCCGGCGGCGGCGCGGCGGCGCTGTTGGCGCTGATACTCTTTTACCGGGCGACGGCCAAGCCGATGCGCGCCATCCGCTCGGGGATGGACCTCCTGCGGAGTCAGGATTTCGCCAGCCGCCTTCGCCGCGTGGGGCAGGCCGACGCCGACGAGGTCGTGGCGCTCTTCAACCGCATTATGGATTCGATGAAAAGCGAGCGTCTCAAAAACGAGGAGCAAAACGCCTTTCTCGGCAAACTTGTCGAGGCCTCGCCGATGGGTGTGGCCGTGTGCCGCCTCGACGGCTCAATCGAGGATGCCAATCCATCGTTCAGGAGTCTTGAGTCGGAGGTCCTTCTCAATGCTCTTGCCGCGCTCGAAGACGGCGGCCACGCCATCGTGCGCCCGGGCGGCGGCCAAGTGCTGCGCTGCTCGCGGATGTATTTCATGGACCGCGGCTTCCGACGCCCGTTTTTCCTCGTCGAACGTCTCACCGACGAGATTGTACGCGCCGAAACCGACATGTTCAAGAAGATAGTGCGCACGATGGGCCACGAGGTCAACAACACCCTCGGAGGCGTGGTGAGCGTGATTGAGACCCTCGGCGAAATTCACCGCCGCGACGAGGACGTGGCCGAGGTCTTGGGGGCCTGCCGCAACTCGTGTCTTGCCCTCGGCGAATTTGTGAGGTCGTATTCGGCGGTTGTGAAGCTCCCCGAAGCGGTGCTTGAAAGCGTCGACCCCGGGGCATTCGTCGCCAGAGCGGCCAATTTCCTCTCTCAGCTGTGCCCGCCCCATATCCGGCTAACGACCGAAGTGGCCGACCCCGCGCCCGTATCGGCCGACACTACGCTTCTCGAACGCGTGCTTGTCAACGCAGTCAAAAACTCGGTGGAAAGCATCGGCAAGGCCGAAGGCCACATCATCATCCGCAGTGCAGGGCGCGTAATCGAGATTATAGACAACGGCGCAGGCATAAGCCCCGAAAACGCCTCCCGCATATTCACTCCGTTCTTCTCCACCAAACAGCCCGACCGGGGCCTCGGGCTGATGCTCATAGCCGACATTCTCCGCAAGCACAAAGCCGATTTTATCCTCGCCACGGGCGACGACGGCCTCACACGCCTCAGAATAGAATTCCAAAGGCCGGGCTGAAAAACCAAAGGCGGGGCAGGGTTGTTATAATTGCGAATCTGAATATCAACAATCCCCCCTACCCTTTTTCATATGGAAACAATCTATTTCAAAGGCGAACCCTGCCACACCTACGGCGAAGTGCCCGTCGTAGGGTCGAAAGCGCCGTGTTTCAATCTCACGGGCAAGGACCTGAACGAAATCAGCTGCTTCGATTTCAAAGACAAACGAATAGTGCTCAACGTCTTTCCGAGCCTCGACACGCCGGTGTGCGCGGCGTCGGTGCGCCGTTTCAACAAAGAGGCGTCGGAGCTTCCGGGCACGGTCGTAGTATGCGTGTCGATGGACCTTCCCTTCGCAATGAACCGTTTCTGCACCGCCGAAGGGCTTGACAACGTAGTCGTAGCCTCAGCCTTCCGTTCGCCCGGATTCGCTCAGGACTACGGCTTGCAGATTGTCGACGGCCCGCTCGCCGGCCTGCTCGCCCGCTGTGTGCTCATTCTCGAAAAAGACCGCACGGTCATCTACCGCGACCTCGTGAATGAAATCACCATGGAGCCGGACTACGCCGCCGCGCTCCACATGCTGAAAGAAAAATTTTAAGCCCGCGCCCCAAGATAAAACCCTAAAATTCAAAGAATTGTACGGACGCGATTAATCGCGTCCGCGACGAATGAGCTAACTTCTACGATTGCTCACAAGCGCAACGTGTTATCAATTAGCTCTTTCGCGGCGGACGTGATGAATCACGTCCGTACTGCGTTGGCGGACGGACGTCATACATACGCATTGAACAAACTGCAAATCAGTGAATTGTACGGACGCGATTAATCGCGTCCGCGACGAATGGAGCTAACTTCCACGATTGCAAATAAGCGCAACATGCTATCAATTAGCTCATTCGCGGCGGACGTGATGAATCACGTCCGTACTGCGTTTGCGGACAGACGTTGGACTTTTGCTTTGAACTGTCTAAAATTCAGAAAATTGTACGGACGCGATTAATCGCGTCCGCGACGAATGGAGCTAACTTCCACGATTGCAAACAAGCGCAACGTGTTATCAATTAGCTCATTCGCCTCAGGGCTTCACTACGGCGCAGCGGATGTCCGTGGCTTGAGCGAATTCTTCAAGCAGGCGCACCAAGTCGGCCCCGACGGCGAGGCGTTCGTCGTCGGTGGCCTCGTGAAAGAAATTGACGGTAAGGAGCACCCGCCGGGTCGACTCCGAGAGTTTCGTGCGCTCGTTGTCGGAGGTGGGAGTGCCTATTCCGCCAAAGGCGTCGCGCCACACGGGCAGCCCCTCGATATTGAGCGGTCCGCGGCCTATGGCTTCATAAGGCTCGCCCGCCTCGCCGCGCCCATAGCTGAGATGCGTGCCCTCGATGCGGTCGGCATCGAAGCCGCCGATGCTTATTCCGGTTTTAAGCGACACGAGATTGATGAGGTCGATGACGGCGAGTGTGCGGTAAAGTTCCATGCCTTTCACCGCACGGCGCGAAAGGGCTTCGGCCGAAGGGCGATAGCGGTTGGGCTCTTTTCCGAGGGCCTTGTATGCGCGGCGGGTAGCGTCGATTGCGGGCCGGAGGCGAATCTCTTCCATGCGGTATGCAGCGGCTACGGAGGCTGCGGCGTCGGTAGTGAGCGCCCACAGGGCGTCGGACGTAGGTCCGTTGACGACACGCGCCTCGATGGCGAGGAGCGAATAGGCCGGAGCAGCCGAGGCCACGGCGCTTTCGACGGCGAAGGTGAAGGACGCGGGATTCATATCGTTCACAGCGATTTCCGATGGAGGTAATAGTGGGCGCATCCTACGAACACGGCGCCGCCGATGATGTTTCCGACTGTGGCGGGTAGAAGATTCGCGCCGAACATTTCAAGGATGCCGACTTCGGCGCCTTCCATTATTCCGAGGGGGATAAAGAACATGTTTGCCACGCAGTGCTCATAGCCAAGAATCACAAAAGCCATGACCGGAATCTGGCATGCTATGAGTTTCTCGCCGAGCCGGCGCCCCGAAAGGGCCAGCCACACGGCCAGACACACACACCAGTTGGCACCGATGCCTTTGAGGAATATCACCCACGGCGATGCGCTGACTTTGGCTTCGGCGATGCGGCAGATGGCGCTGTGGTAGGGTTCGGGGCTTGTGAGGCCGCAAAGATAGACCATAAAGTAGGCCACGGCGAGCGAACCCGCGAAGTTGCCGAGCCACACGAGAGTCCAGTTTTTCGCCACGGCCGCAAATGACAGTTCGCGACGGATGAGCGGCGGCATGAGCAGGGCGTTGTTGCCCGTAAAAAGTTCGGCGCCGAGCACCACCACAAGCATCAGCCCGATGGGGAAGACGAGGCCGCTGAGGAGGCGCTGTAAAGAGGGGTTCGAGGCTGTGGCCTCGGGGAATCCGAAGCCTACGATAAGCGACAGAGTGGCGCCGAGAGCGATATAAGCTCCGGCGAGGACGCTCAGCACGGCAAAGCGTCCGTAGGAGCCTCCGGCCGAGAGGGAGGCTTTGCGGGCGCCGGCATCGAAGCCGGCGCGGAGGGTTTCGTCAGGTGTGCGTACGGGCATATTGAATAAATAGCTAACGTGTTTACAATCTTAATTCAGCGCCATGCGGAGAGAACGGAGAGAAACAACAAAATCGAACCACGCTCAGGCTTTGCCTCCTTAAATCGGAGGTTTTTGCCGGTGAGCGTGGTTTCGTGCTGCTTTATTACTTTTGGCGTCGATTGGCAGCATCGGGTCGCGACTTGTCGCCGCGCAGTCGCCGATGATGCTTCATGAGTCGTTGGGTGAACTTGCGTTCGGTGTTTTTGAGGCGTAGTATCTGTCGGTTATTCAGAATTTTCGAGAATTTTTCGTAATACGACATCTCGATTTGACCTTCTTTGAGGCGCTGTCCGAAGACGGCCTGCGCGGCGGCCTCAAGCTCGGTGTCGGATGCGTTTTCGTTTTCGAGAGTCTTGCGTTCGAGTTCGCGTGTCTCGCCGTTGAGAGCCATCAGGCGGTCTTCCATCTCGTCGTAGACCGGGAAGAATTCCCGCTGTTGCTCGCGCGAGAGGTCAAGCTCTTTGGCGAGGTAGCTGTGCTTGTACTGTCGGATTTCCGTGATGAACTTCTCGCGGGTTTCGTCAGGGATATCGGGTTGCGGAGGCTGAGCCGCGGCAAGCGCCGAAGCGAGAATTGCGATTGGAATCAGTAGTAGTTTTTTCATTCTTCGTCAAGACTTGATGAAACATCTGCCGGGTTGGCAAGGCCGGAGAAGTCGGCCTCGTCGATTGTGCCGTCCTCGACCATTTCGTCGATTACATCCCATTGGTCCATGCCTGCGTCGTCGACGATGTAGTTGAGGATAAAGGAGTCGTTCCCGAGGGCCTCGGCCATTACGGGGTTTGAATCAATGGGGCGCAGGTCGCCGGGATTGGTGACGAGCGTGAACACTTGGAGCATCAGCCATATTCCGGCAAACATGGCGGCCATGTATGCGTATGGGCGCACGCGCTGCCACAGCGTGCGCCGGGCTGCGCCGACGAATGCGGCTGAGGGATGCTCGATTTCGGGGCGCTCGGGCAAGGAAGCGGCCATTTGCCGGCTGAAGTCGGCAAAATAGCCCTCCGGCACGGTCATGCCGTCGTTGCGACGGGCTTTTTCGAGTATGTCAGAGCTTTGCTTCATTGTCAATCGGGATGTTTATAAGAAAGAGAGAGGAGAATGGGGGTGCGGGAGGCGTTTCCGCCGGCCTTCATTCTATTTGACTTCTGCATTGCCGGAAGGTTTAATCGTCGCCGGAAAAAAATTGTTCGATTTTTTTCACAGCGAGGTGATACGATGCTTTGAGCGCGCCGACGGTGGTGCCGAGGATTTCGGAGATGGCTTCGTACTTCATGTCGTCGTAGTATTTCATGTTGAACACGAGCCTTTGCTTTTCGGGGAGCGCGGCCACGGCCTGACGCAGCCGCAAGGCGATTTTGTCGCCGTCGACGTCCTTGTCGGCCTCGATTGTGTTGATGAGGGCGGCTTCCTGATCGTCGAGCGACAAGGCGGCGCGCTTGCGCTCGCGGGCGAGGAATGTGATGCTCTCGTTTATGGCTATCTTATAGAGCCATGTCGAGAGCTTGGCTTCGCCCCTGAAATTCTCTATCGAGGCCCACGCCTTCAGGAATGTGTTCTGAAGGAGGTCGTTGGCGTCGTCGTGGCTTTGCACCATGCGGCGTATCTGCCAATACAACGGCTCGCTGAAGAGATTAATCACTTCAGTAAAAGCTTCGCGGACGCTTGCGGGGTGGCGCAAGCGCTCGACAAGCTCGTCGTTGGGTACGGGCATTTCTGACATTGCGGCTCAAAGATACTAAAAATTTTTTTCATGAGGGCAAAAAAAATTTCCTTTAACATATAATCCGCAAAACGAAATGTTCGCGCCTCGGAAAACGAAGCGTTCACTGCTGAAAAACGAAACGTTACTCAAACCACCATTTTTCAAAAAAATTTTCGACCCGGCTTCGCCGGGGAT
>CAJUCQ010000012.1 GCA_910584905.1 uncultured Muribaculaceae bacterium | reverse complement strand
TTCGACTTACGGAAAATCCCCGCATCTCAAAATAATTCAGAAAATAAACCAAAGGTTGGCTCAATTAGCGGCTTAAGCCTGACTGTTCAACCTCAAATTTTACCGAACCATTGTTATAATTTTTGTTTCCTTTTCGTTCAATGTCGCCAAGAGCAAAGAAGGCGAAATCTGGCAGTTTTTCATATTGCTGATGGCAATCGGCGTAGGTTATTATTTTTTCTATATTCTTCCGGCCGGAGAAAAGCGCGATGAAGCCGACTGCGAAGACGAAAGGCGATAACCGCCTTCTCGGTTTTCCCGAGTAAAACGTTAAATCGCATTAAAATGCCCCCTCTTTAGCTTGTCAGGGGCGGCTTTTCAGTGTCTTGGCGTGTTATATAGTTGTAGATATAAACAATATAGCAACAGCCCTATGAAAAAGTTCTCTCTCCTCATCATGATTGCCGTAGCGGTGATTGTCGGCGCATGTTCGCCCTTCTCGCTCGTCAACAGCGAAACCTACAACGATGCCGACCTCGCGTCGTACCACACATTCCGCATCGTCACCCCCGGCACCGAAGGCAAACTTCCTCCGGGAATGCAGATGGTGACTTACTACAACATCGCCGCCGCAATCCGCGAGCAGATGGTGGAGCGCGGCTTCGCGGAAGACCCCGCCTCGCCCCTGCTCATCAACATCGGCCTTACCGTACACCGCGAAATCGAGACCGAGCCCGCCATCCCTCCCGGCTACGGAGTGCCCTATGCCGGACCGTATTACAACGGATACTACCCCTACTTCATGTATCCCCGGCGATACTATTGGCCTGCATACTACTCCAACGCTCAGGTCATAACCGGCATATACAAGGAAGGCGTCCTGACGATGGACTTTGTGAATATCAACGAAAAACTGCCGCTCTATTCGGCATCCGTGGCCACAATCATCGAAAACGGCCAAAGTCAGTTCCGCAACCTCAGCGGCATAGCCGAAGCCGTGCAGACGCTCTTCTCCAAATTCCCCGTGCCGCTTCTGCCGCAATACAGATCACACCGTTGACACGGCTCTCATGCTGCGTTTCAACAGCAGATACTGCACGCCTCCGCGCACAGCAAGATAGGCGTCGAACGCAAGCCACAGCCCGTGGTTGCCGAGCCCGGCGAATCTCGATGCGAAGTACGCCGCGAAATAGACAGCCGTAGCCGCTCCCAGCGCCTTCAGCATCCCGCGGGTAAGAGTCATCCCTATCATCATGCCGTCAAGCACAAAGGCGGCGAACCCGCATAGCGGAAGGGCAACAGCCCACCATAGATACGCCGAGGCCACAGCGCGGACCTCGGCGTCGTCGCTTAGAATCCCGAAGATGAATTCTCCCCCGAAGGCATATACAGCTCCGAAGATGAGCGCGCATACAAACCCCGTTAGCATAAGCTCGTGCATCAGACTGCGCACGCGAGCCGGGTCGCCCGCGCCGTGGTATTTGCCCCCGACAGCCTCGCCGGCGAAGGCAAAGCCGTCCATAAAATAGCTGAAAAGAAAGAAAAGCTGAAGCAGAAGGGCGTTCGCCGCAAGAATCTCCACGCCCGAGCGTGCGCCCGCATGCGTGAACCATAGCGTCACGGCCACGAGACAGCACGTCCGAAGGAAAATATCGAAATTGAGGCTGAAATATGCTTTAAGCGATCGAAACTCGAAAATTTCGCGTAGAGCCACGCGCTCCGGACGGAAGCGGCGCAGCGCGATTGCGAGCCCGAGAAGTGCTCCGGCCCACTGGGCCGTGAGTGTCCCCGTGGCCACGCCTTCGATTTTAAGCCCGGCGCCGTAGACAAGCCCCACGCTTACGGCTATGTTCACGACGTTCGTCGTCAGGGCCATCCACATCGGTGCGCGCGAATTCTGCATCCCGAGAAACCAACCCGACAGCCCGAACGAAGCCAATACAGCCGGTGCGCCCCATATGGCAATGCGGAAGTAGCGCCCGGCAAGTTCGCGCGTGAACGCATCGCCGCCGTCCATGATTTCGAGCACCGGGCCGCTGATGGCCGGACTCACCGCAAGGACCGCCGCGGCCGCAACAAGCCCTACGGCCAGCGCGCGCCATAGCGCCGTGGCCTGTGCGCGCGGCTTGCGTGCGCCGTAGGCCTGAGCCGTAAGGCCGCTTGTGCCCATGCGAAGAAAGCCGAAGAGCATATAGAGCGTGCTGAACAGTGTCCCCCCGAGAGCTATTGCCCCGATATATGCCGCCGAGCCGAGGTGGCCCGTGATGGCCGTGTCGACAAGTCCCAGCAGTGGAGTCGTGATGTTCGACACTATTGCCGGAAGTGCTATCTGTAATATTTCGCGCGTGTGTTTGATGGCAGTATGTTTTAGCGGATGGTCAGACACACTTTTTCCTTCCCGAGAAAGATTCGCATTCCCGGACGGAGAGTCAGCCCGTCGCCCTCGGCCAAGAGTCGATGGCTGCCTTCATCTTCGCTTACCGAATAGCTCGTTATGCCGGCCCCGGGGGTGCGCACGAGAAGCCACTCCGTCTTGTCAAAAAAAATCTGCGCGTGAACGCGGCTAACGCTGCCGTTCCGTTTGGCGAGCGAAGGATCGCTCTCATTGTCGAGAATGAAGATGCGCCTTGTGTCCTCCGTCGACCCTGTCGGCACGCCGCGCCCGACGGTGTAGTCAGCCGATACAGCCGGGTCAAGGATGTATTCGTCGTGCTCGCAGCTTCCGGTGCCGGCCGCGAGGCTCAGCCGCAGGCGGCAAGTTGCCGCCTGCCTTGTCTCAGGTGTCGGCTCAGGGGTGGCGAGCCTCCCGCAGAGTTTGTCGAAGAAGCGCTCTTTTTCCTGCTCGGCCATACGGAGGTCGAGGTCTTCGCGCCTTTTGAGCGCATCGGCTATCTTGTCGAATAAATTCATGTTTGAGTGTTCAAAAACAGACCTGACAAAAGGCGAGTGATGGTCCCGGCAAAGTTATCAAAAAAATCGTTCGCCACAAATTCCGCTCAGAAAAGAAGCTCGCGCAGGATGCCGTCGCTTGTGAGCCATGCCTCCTCCGTAATCCTGACACGTCCGCCGTCGCCGTCGAGCATCCCGCCTCTCATGAAGGGCGAGGCTTTTGCCATAAGCTTTTCAGCTTGGTCCGACGTGAGACGCGAGAGGTCAAGCCCTTCGGCGGTGCGTAGCGCCGTGATGAGGAGGTCGTTCAGGCGGTCGGTGTCGTCCTCCTCGTCAACCGTCGCCACGGGGAAGCCCTCGGCGGCGGTGTAGCGGCGTATGTCCGGCGGATTATAGCGCCTTACGCCGCGGAAGTCGAGCGAGTGAGCCCCCGGACCCAGTCCGAGATAGGGCGTACCCGTCCAGTAGGACGAATTGTGCTTGGAACGCAGTCCCGGAAGGGCGAAGTTCGAGATTTCATAGTGCTCGTATCCCTCGGCGCGGAGGCTTTGGCAGAGATAGGCGTACATGTCCCCGATGGTCTCGTCGTCCGTGGCCCGGATGCGCCCCTGTTCGAGGCGGCGCGTCAGCAGGGTCCCCGGCTCGTAGCTCAGGCAATAGGCCGAGATGTGGGCCGGGCGTTCGCCGAGAAGGCGTTCGAGCGAATAGCGCCACGACTCGCGCGTCTGCCCCGGCAGTCCGTAGATAAGGTCGCAGCTGAGGTTTGTGATGCCCCCTTGGCGCAGAAGCCGGATTGCCCGCAGGGCATCAGCCCCGCTGTGGCGGCGACCGACGGCCTGAAGTTCACTGTCGACAAAACTTTGGATTCCCATGCTTACGCGGTTCACCCCCTCGCCGCGCCAGTGCGCCACGGCTTCGGGGCTTACGTCCTCGGGGTTGACCTCGATTGTAAATTCCTCCGTCTCGTCCGGGCGGTATAATCCGCGGGCGAGGCGCGTCAGAAGGTGCGGCGGCAGAATCGACGGCGTGCCTCCCCCGAAGTAGAGCGTGCGCGTGCGGGCCGCAGGCCCGAGCTCGTCTTTGCGGAGCGAATATTCGAGCAGTATGCGCTCGCACACATCTTCCATCCGCCGAGAGTCGGGCGTGGAATAGAAGTCGCAGTACGCACACTTGCTGTGGCAGAACGGTATATGGACGTAAATCATAGCGCGGCGGCTCTAATATTTTTTAGGTGAGCGTCCGCACAGCGCCGTGAAAGGGCAGTAGGTGCAGTCGGCCGGGTCCTCGCATTGTGCGAATGGCTTCTCGGGGTCGAAAATGTCGGCGATAAGCCCTTCGAGTTGAGGACGGAAGATTGCCGACACGTCGCGGTAGTCGAGCAGGGGAGCCTTCGCGCTTCGCGGAGCGCCGTGCTTTATGGGGTCGAGGGCCGTCCCCGCATAGGCGTTGCGGATGCTGTATATGAGCGGCTGGATGGCGCCGTCGAAGTGCTCCATATCGGCGTAAGCCTCGCAGTAAGTCAGTAGCTGGAACACGGCGTCGCTGTTCGTGGCGTACGTAGGGTCGCACAGGCGTTCGACGCACACCTCCGTGGCGTCCGACCCGGTCTTGTAGTCGATGAAGCGGAGAGTCCCGGCGGAGGGTGAGTCCACGCGGTCGATATACATCTTGAAATTGATGCTCGTGTCGGGGCTGACGTGCCACGTGCCCTTCACTTCTTGTTCGCCCTTTATATATCGGAAACTTCTGCCTCCGCCGGCGAATTTTTCGCTCTCTTCGCCGAGAAGCTTTACTATGAGACTGAACACGGCGTCGGCCATCGTCTGCTCCTCGCGCGTCTGCGGAGGTGCCGCGTGGCCGTCGCGGAAGCGTTTGGGGTGGCGGATTTCGAAAATCGCACTGTCGACGAGCGGCCTGATTGTCGCTTCGGCCTCCGAGGTCCAGCCGCGGAGCACCGTGGCGTCGACCTCACGCCCCTCATAGGGCTTGAAAAGGCTTTCGCACACGCGGTGGAATATCGAGCCGTACTCGGCGGCGGTCATGTAGTTCACCATCTCGTCGTCTGACCTCAGGCCGTTGACGTTGGCGAGATAAAACTGCAGCGGGCAGCGTTTGAACGTCTTGAGAGCCGAGGCGGAGAGATAGCGGGTGCCGCGACCGTCGCGGAAGCGGTCGAGACGGCCCATGACCTCGGGCGTCTTGGCCACGGTGATGACGCGCCCGCGCGTGAGCGACGCCGGAAGTTCGAGCGTCGTGTGGCGTAGCCCGAGGCCTGGGAGAAGATAGCGGAGCTGGGAGATATAGCGGCTCTCTTCGCCGGCGCCGTTGACGCCCGTGCGCGAGTCGTAGAGAAGCTTCACACGGCGAGCGCGGCCCAGAAGGCGGAAAAAGCAGTAGGCGTAGACGCCCTCGCGCGCATTAAGTTCCGGAAGCCCGTGGCCGATGCGGAGCACATTCGGAATCATCGTCTTCACATACTGCTTGCGGGGGAAAGTCCCTTCGTTCATCGACAGTATGATTACGTTGTCGAAATCAAGTGCGCGAGTCTCAAGCACGCCCATAATCTGGAGGCCCTGAAGCGGCTTGCCGTTCACGCCTATTTGTGCCGTCGAGAACATCCGCTCAAGAAGCATGAAAAACGAATGGCCGTTCATCTCCACTTGCGTCTCCTTCACAAGCTCCATGATTTCGGCAACCTCGCGGCGGAAGTGGCCGAGGAGTTTTGTCTCAAGCATGTCGGGCTTGTCTTCGCCCGCGCCGAGCCCGGCGGCGAGACGGTCGATAAGCGTCGTCAAGTAGGCGGCCACACCGGCGGCATCGCTGCCTTTGACCGGGCGAAACACCGTTTCGGCAAGTTCGGCGTCGGTCTCGGCAATGGTCCGCGGGCTGATATTGTAGATATGCCCGTCGCGGATGGCTTTGAGGATGGCATCGACCTTGCTCCCGAATATCAGGCGCAAATGAGGGTGGCTCAGAATAGCCGTCACGTCCTCGTGGAAGAAGCATTCTTCGCCGTGGATTCGGCCGGCTCGGCGCTGCATCGAGATGATGCTTTTCAGCAACCCGGCGAAGGTGGTCGTAGAGTAGGCCACGCCCATCGTGATGTTTACAGCCTCGATTTCCTCGGGGATGGAGAAGAGCACGGGCATGAGCAGACTCTCGTCAGGGAGGACGATAGCCGTGTTGACAGGGTCGGAACTGTCGATGACGCCCTCTTTGATCCACTCCCTGAGCAGTTGGTTGACGGCCTTGGCCTGCGCTATTTTCGAGGGCGAGGCGATGACTTCGATTTCCGGCTTGTCATTGCGCAGGGGTGCGGGAGTGAAATCGTCCGGCGCTTTCAGCTCTTTGGCGAGCGAGAGGATGCGCGAGATGGAATTGTTGCGCGGACCTTTCTCGCCGAGCAAGGCCGCGGTCTCGTCGACGTCCCAGAAGAACGTCGCAAGCCCGAGGGCGTGGAGTCGCTTCATCACCACGGTCTCCACCGTCGAGGGCTCGCCGAAGCCCGCGAAGACATAGTGCGTCGGGTAGGGGAGCTCGCTACGGTCCATCTCTTTGATTTTCTTCCATGCCGAGCGGGCGGTAGTCCCGGCTGTGCCGCATTGCTTTTCCCGCAACAGCTTGTGGAAAGTCTCGTAGATACGTCCCTGAAGGTCCCAAAGGGTCTTGAACCCTGCCGACAGGCTCTCGCCGCCGCCCTCGGCCGCAGTCTGCCGGCCGATATGAAGCCAAAACTCCGATTCCCCGTCTCTCACGTCGCCGGCGCGGCGCGTCAGGCGGCTCTCGCCCCATAGACGCCTCACTATCTCCTTCTGCTCCTCATCGAGGAAATCGCTTTGGATTTCCTTGATGTCGCGGATATTCTTGAATATGGCCGAAGCGTCGGCAAGCGACGTGTCGATTTCGTTGAAATCATTGAGCATCATGTCGCCCCAGAAGATAAACGAATCGAATTCGCCCGGATGCTCCCCGCGCCCGTTTTCGGCGTAGACCCGACGCAGGGCTTCGTAGAGCGTGAACAAAAGCTCGTTGCGGCGTCCCTCGCCGAATTCGGCGAAGTGCGTGAGCATGCGGCTGAAGGTGATGAAGCGCGGAAGGATGACCGCTCCGCTGCCGGGAGGGATGGCATCGCGGATGTAGCGCTTGAGAAACATCGCCGAGCGCTTGTTGGGCGTCACAAACGTATAGCCTGCGAGACTCGACGGGGCTTTTGACCCGTAATAGTCCGCTATCTGACGTAAAAAACGGGTATTCACTTTCGGATGAGCATCACGACCTTGATGGCAAGGTCGAAGAATATGATTTTGGCGTTGCCGTTGGCGGCGATGTCCCGCCGCGCGTCGGTCATGGCGTCGGTCAGCCCGATGACGTTGCGCTCGTTGACAAACGGGTGAAACCGCGAGCTGAACCCTGCCTCCGCGGGCGTAAGCGTGGTGAGGGCTTCGCCCGCTCCGGTGTGGAACATCAGATTCTCGCGGAAAAGACGCGAACAGTAGTCGACAAACTGCAACTGCGGCTCGCGCCCCTTGGAGGCCATGTCCGAGGCCCATTTGCGCAGCCCCGGAAGGTCGCGCTTGAAGCCCTTGCGCATGAGGTCGGCGAAGAGGTCGAGCATCGGAGTCTTGTCGCCGACGGAGGCGCACAGCCGCAGGGCCGCGTTGAGGTTCCCCTCGGCAAGACGGGCATGCTCGACGGCCGTCGGCCGGTCTATGCCGCGGGCGGTGAGGAAGGCCTCGACTTCTGAGTCCGGGTAGCGGCGCACGCCGATACGCTGTGTCCGCGAATAGATGGTGGGAAGGATTTCAGTGGGCTTGTCGCTCGTAAGCACAAAAATCGTGTCGGCATGCGGTTCTTCGATAAGCTTCAGAAGCTTGTTGGCGGTCTCGGTTTTCAGTCGCTCGGGAAGCCAGAGAAGCACGGCCTTGTAGTCGGTGCTTCGCGCCTTGAAGTTGAGCTTGCGCATCAGCTCGGCGCCTTCGTCGACGAATATCTGAGGTTGTGCCGACGGGTTGTCCAGCGCCTCGGTCCAGCGTTCGAAGTCCATGAACGGATATTCCGTCATAAACTGCTCGAACTCCTTGAGATAGTCGTCGGAAACGGTTGCCTTGCCGCCGCTGCGCTTGGCCACGGGGAAGGAATAGAACGTGTCGATATGGTTGAAACTCTCATGCTGCACACACGACGGGCACTCGCCGCAGCTGTCGCCGTCGGGCGTGCGCCGTTCGCAGTGGAGATACTGCACGTATGCCCTTGCGAGAGCATATTTCCCCGTCCCCTCCGGCCCTTCGAGCAGCAGGGCGTGGGGGATGTGGCGGCTGTCGACGAGTCCGCGAAGCCGCGCCTTCACATCTTCGTGGCCCGGAATGTCGCGGAATTTCATTGCTTCCGTGGCGGCACGGCCGTTGCGTGTGAGGCCACATATTCGCGAAGCTCGCTGAAGAGCCGCGTGGCGAAGACGAAGTCGTTGAGCGCCTTGTTCGACGCCGTGTAAATCTGACTCATGTCGCCGACCCACTCGCGGTGGCCTTTGTTGATGAATATGATATTCTCGCCGATGCCGAGCACCGAGTTCATGTCGTGGGTGTTGATGACGGTCGTGATGTTATACTCGTGCGTGATGTCGCTCAGAAGCTCGTCAATCAGAATCGAAGTCTTGGGGTCGAGTCCCGAGTTGGGCTCGTCGCAGAAGAGATATTTGGGATTGAGCGCGATGGCGCGGGCAATGGCCACGCGCTTCTGCATACCGCCCGAGATTTCGGCCGGATACTTGTTCTCCGCCCCGCGGAGATTCACGCGTTCGAGGCAGAACATGGCGCGGTCGCGCATCTCCTTGCGGCTCATGTCGGTGAACATCACCAGCGGGAACATCACATTGTCGAGCACCGTCTCCGAGTCGAAGAGTGCCGACCCCTGAAAGAGCATGCCTATCTCTTTGCGCAGCGCCTTCATCTGCTCGGTCGAGAAGTCGAGTGTGTTGCGCCCGTCGAAGAGTATCTTGCCCGAGTCGGGCCGCAGAAGCCCCACAAGGCATTTCAGCATCACCGTCTTGCCCGAGCCGCTTTGCCCGATGATAAGATTGGTTTTGCCCGTCTCGAACGTCGCGCTGACGTCGTGGAGCACCGTGCGACCGTCAAAGCTTTTGATGATATTTTGTACTTCAATCATTGCAGCAGGAGTTTGGTCAGGATGACGTCGAATAGTAGAATGAAGATGCTGCTGACGACAACACCGTCAGTGCTCGCCTTGCCCACCTGAAGTGCGCCCCCCTTGACGTAATAGCCGAAGAACGAGGCTACCGAAGCGATGATAAAGGCGAAGACGGTCGATTTAATCAGCCCGTACCATACGTACCACTCCTGAAACATCGCCTGCATGCCGTAGATGTAGCGCGACGTCGGTATCAGGTCCGTGACGACCGTCACGAGGTAGCCGCCGACAAACGACGTGCCCATGCAAATCACGTCGAGAACCGGCATAAACAGCACGAAGCCCACGATTTTGGGCATCACAAGGTAGTTGGCGGAGTTGATGCCCATGATGTCAAGGGCGTCGATTTGCTCGGTGACGCGCATCGTGCCTATTTCCGACACGATGTTCGATCCCACCTTGCCCGCAAGAATGAGACACAGGATTGAGTTCGAAAACTCGAGAAGGACGATGTCGCGCGTGGCGAGGCCCACCGAATAGGCCGGCATCAGCGGCGAGGTCACGTTAAGCTGCATCTGGATGGTGCAGACCGCGCCCATGAATACGGAGATGATGATGACGAGCGGAATAGAGTCGACGCCCAGTTTGGAGATTTCGCTGACGGTGCGCCGGAGAGAGATGCTCCATTTGTCAGAAAGCGCGAATACGCGCCCCAGAAACATGCAGTAGCGCCCGAAGTTGGCGATGGAATCGGTTAATAACATTGTGCTGTAGGCTATGGTTCTTGTCCCTGTTTCAGGTTCATTCTGCAAAATTACGCATTTTATTGTAATTTCCATCTTCCGCCGCCACCTATTCTTGTGTGCTGATGCCGGGGGTGGGGGCGGAGCTGTCAGAACGGCGTTTCTTCGGCGCCGGATTTCAGGAAGTTTTCGTTGGCCGTTCCCGCCGGGGTCTGTCCCATCGCCGCCACGTCGCCGGCCGCCGCGAGGGGGTCGCCTCCCGGGAGGCCGCCGTCGTCGTTGAATTTCGAGGCCTGACGCGCAAATCCGCTTTCGCCGCCGAGGTCGGAGGTCCAGTTTTCGAAGCGCGCATATTTGCCCTGGAAACGCATGTCGACGTCGCCGACGGCGCCCGAACGGTGCTTGGCGATGATAAACTCGGCCTTGCCGCGGATGTCATTGCCGGCGGCGTCTTCGCCGGACTTGAGGTAGTATTCCGGGCGGTGGATGAAGCACACCATATCGGCGTCCTGTTCGATGGCGCCCGATTCGCGGAGGTCGGAAAGCTGGGGGCGTTTGTTGTCGTTGGTGCGCGACTCGACCGAGCGGTTAAGCTGCGAAAGGGCGATGATAGGGATGTTCAGCTCCTTGGCAAGCTGCTTGAGCGAACGAGAGATCATCGACACTTCCTGCTCGCGCGAGCCGAACTTCATGCCCGAGGCGTTCATGAGCTGAAGATAGTCGATGATGATTATCTTCACGCCGTGCTCGCGCACGAGCCTGCGGGCCTTGGTGCGGAGCTCGAGCACCGAGAGCGAGGGCGTGTCGTCGATAAAGAGCGGCGCCCCGCGCAGGGCCGATATGCGGGCTGAGAGCTGATTCCATTCCAGAGGCGTGAGGTCGCCGGTCTTGATTTTCGAGCCGTCGATTTCGCAGACGTTCTGAATGAGACGGTTGACAAGCTGAATCTCGCTCATTTCAAGCGAGAAGAATGCGAGCGGAGTGTTGAAGTTGACAGCCATGTTCTTGGCCATCGACAGCACGAACGCCGTTTTGCCCATTGCCGGGCGGGCGGCGATAATCACGAGGTCGGAATTTTGCCATCCGGCCGTGATTTTATCGAGGTCCGTGAAGCCCGTCTCAAGTCCCGAAAGGCCCGATGCGCGGTTTGCGGCGAACTCAATCTGCTTTATGGCTTCGTCGATGACGGGGTCGATTTGCGTGACTTCCTTCTTGACATTCCGCTGCGAGAGCTCGAAAATTTTGCTCTCCGCCTCCTGAAGGACGTCGTCGACGTCGTTGCTCTCGTCGAAGGCGTGGTTTTCGACTTCGGCGGCAAAGCTGATGAGCTCGCGTGCAAGATACTTCTGGGCGAGGATGCGAGCGTGGAACTCGACGTGGGCCGCCGATGCGACGTTCGACGTCAGCTGGGCGATATACGGCGCGCCGCCGACCTCGTCGAATGTGCCGTTGGCCTTGAGCTTGTCGATGACGGTGAGTATGTCGATGGGCTTCTGCATTGCGCCGAGGCTTTGGATAGCCTCGTATATGCGCATGTGGGCCGGCTCGTAGAAGGTCTCGGGCTTGATGATGTCGCAGACCTGAGTGAACGCGTCCTTCTCAAGCATGAGCGCGCCGAGGACGGCGCCTTCGACTTCCGTGTCGCGCGGCACGAGGCGCCCGGCGACGTCGGCAGGCTGGCGGGACGGACGATTTTTGTCGCCGCCGAAGCGGCTGTTGTTGCGGTAGGTCTGATTATCGGCCATGAATGTGTCTTTTTCGGTGGTAAACGGAATGCAAAGATAGCAATAAAGACCTGCTTAGCGACCGTAAAATGTCATGTTAACTAAACTTAACAATCACGAAGCCCCGCATGTTGCGCTTATTTGCTAATTTTGAAAAAAATTGTGACCCTAATGAAATCAATCACACGCACACTTCTTTTTGCGGCCGCCGCGGGCATGGCTTTCAGCGCCGTGGCCGCCGACCCCTACAAGGTGAAAATCCCTACGACTTCCGATGAACTTCAGGGAGCCATGATGTTTCTTGTCAACTACGATACAGGCGAAAAAATCGACAGCCTCCTTATCGACGGTCCCGAGACGGTCTTCAGCGGCTCAATCGACGAACCCGCGCTCGTGCGGATGATTGTCGACGGCAACCGCGCCGGCTCGTTCATCCTTGAAAACGGCTCGATTGTGTGGTCGCCCGAGCGCCGCGAGGCTTTCGGCAGTCCGCTCAACGACAGGCTCAACGATTTCGGCGCCGAAGTCCGCAAACTCTCCGGGCGTCTTACGTCGCAGTCGTCGGAAGCATGCCGCGACAGCGTTTTCGCCGAGTATGAGGCGCTTGTGAACAAAACGCTTGCCGAGAACGCCGACAACCCGATTGGCTACTATCTCTTCATTCAGGAAGCCGGGCAGCTCTCGGGGCAGGATTTCAAGGACTATCTCGCCAAGTATCCTTCGCTCGCGCGCTATCAGCGTGTGGCCAAGCTTCAGGACATGATGGCCGCCCGCGATGCCACCCAACCCGGCGGCAAATATGTGGATTTCGCCGTAGAGCAGCCCTCGGGCAAGACCGTCCGCCTCAGCGATTACGTTACTCCCGGAAAATATACACTCGTCGATTTCTGGGCCTCATGGTGCGGACCCTGCATCCGCGAGATTGCAACACTCAAGGAGTTGTATGCAAAATATCACGAGAAAAACGGCCTTGACATCGTCGGCGTTGCCGTCTGGGACGAACCGGCCAACACCGAGGCCGCGATTGCAAAGCATCAGATTCCGTGGCCCTGCATCCTCAATGCCGGCACCATCCCCACCGACCTTTACGGCATTTCGGGCATCCCGTGTATAATCCTTATCGGTCCTGACGGCACCATTCTCAGCCGCGACAAGCAGGACGAAGACCTCGTGGCCGACGTCGTGAAAGCTCTTAATCTCTAATTCGAAATGGCACAAAAACCTTCAATTCCCAAGGGCACCCGCGACTTTTCGACGCAGGAAATGGCCCGCCGCAATTATATTTTCGACACAATCCGCAGTGTGTTCCGCCTTTACGGCTACCGTCAGATCGAGACTCCGGCTATGGAGAATCTTTCGACCCTGATGGGCAAGTACGGCGACGAAGGCGACAAACTGCTTTTCAAGATTCTGAACTCAGGCGATTTTCTCAGCGGAGTCGACGAGGAGCTTCTCGCCACCCGAAATTCGCTCAAGCTCACCAACCGCATTTCCGAAAAGGGCCTGCGCTACGACCTGACTGTGCCGTTTGCACGCTTTGTCGTGCAATACCGCGACGAAATCAAGCTCCCGTTCAAGCGCTTCCAGATTCAGCCCGTGTGGCGCGCCGACCGCCCGCAGAAGGGCCGTTACCGCGAGTTTTATCAGTGCGACGCCGACGTCGTCGGCTCCGACTCGCTTGTCAACGAAGTCGAACTGCTCCATCTTATCGACGACGTGTTCAAGCGTCTCGGCATCCGTGTGGCCATAAAGCTCAACAACCGTAAAATCCTTGCCGGCATCGCCGAGCTTATCGGTGAGCCCGACCGTCTGATTGACATCACCGTGGCCATCGACAAAATCGACAAGATAGGGCTTGAAAAAGTAAACGAAGAACTTGCCGCCCGCGGCCTTCAGCCCGCGGCCATCGAGGCCCTTCAGCCCTTCCTCGCCATCGACGGCACCACGGGCGAGCGCATAGCGCGGCTTGAGACCCTCCTTGCCGACGTGGCCATCGGCCGCGAGGGCGTGGAGGAACTCCGCTACGTGGTGGAGACGGCCGAGACAATAGCGCCGATGGAGGCCTGTATCGACGTCGACACGTCGCTTGCCCGAGGGCTGAATTATTATACAGGCACGATTATCGAGGTTAAAGCCCTTGATGTGGAGATAGGCAGCATCACCGGCGGCGGTCGCTACGACAACCTTACGGGCGTGTTCGGCATGCCGGGTATTTCCGGAGTGGGCATCTCATTCGGCGCCGACCGCATTTACGACGTGCTGAACACCCTCGGACTGTATCCCGGGGAAATCGGGCAGACCACGCGCGTGATGTTCGTGAATCTCGGCAAGGAGGAGTCGCTGGCGGCTCTCCGGCTTGCCGCCTCCCTGCGTGAGTCCGGAATCTCAGCCGAGGTATATCCTGAGGCCGGAAAGCTCAAGAAGCAGTTTGCTCACGCCGACGCCCTTCATATCCCGATGGTGGCCATAATCGGCGCCGACGAGCTGGCCGCAGGGACTGTGTCGCTGAAAAATCTGTCGACAGGCGAGCAGAAAACCGTCACGCCCGATGGTCTTGCCGCCGAGCTGGCCTCCGCGAACTAATATTGGTGAATGGGGGCTAAGTCATAAATTTTCTAAAATAAAGCTAAATCCGAGGGCATCCGCCCCCGGATTTTGTTTTACATGCAAGAGTGACTATGGACACACACCTTTACTCGCAACCTTTTAAACACTTAATCGCTATGGCAACATCAATGATACACCGTAAACTTCTGGAAATTCAGAAGAATATGTTGAGTTTCGCATACGCTCTAACGATGAACCGCGACGAGGCCTATGACCTTTTGCAAGACACTACGCTCAAGGTGCTCGATAATAGTGATAAATATACCGAGACAGACAATTTCAAGAGCTGGGTGTTTACGATAATGCGAAATTTGTTTATCAACAATTACCGCCGGGCCATGCGCCACGGCGTAGTGGCCGACTACTCCGATGAAGGCTATCTCATAAACGCCACGGCCGAGTATTCGCAGGACACACCCGAGGATACGATCAGCGTCAACGAAATAATGGGCATACTGTCTACATTCCCTGACGAATACCGCATCCCCTTCTCGATGCACCTTTCCGGCTATAAATACAACGAAATAGCGAAGGAGATGGGCTTGCCCGTCGGGACTGTAAAGAGCCGTATATTCTTTGCGCGCAAGCGCCTGCAGGAGCGTCTGCACGGTTACAGGTAATGCATCATTCGTCGAGGTCGTCCGGGACGCACAGGCGGCTTTTTGCTCCGAGTGCCTTTATCTTGGCCGCTTGGCTCAGAAGGCTTCCGCGCTGTCCGTCGAGTTTGGTCATGGCGGAGTCGTAGCTCCGCCGGGCCTTTGAGAGGGCGCTCTCGATGCTTTCCATTTCTTTGAGGAAATCGCTGAACTTGTCGAGCATGTTCCCGGCAAGCCGTGCTATTTCGGCAACATTGCGTGTCTGTTTCTCCGACCTCCAGATTTGCTCGATAAGCTTGAGTACTGACAGGAGATGGGTCGGAGAAATTATGATGACGCGGCTTTCGAAGGCTGATTCCCACAGCCGCGGGTCCATCTCGAGAGCGGTCATGTAGGCGCCCTCGTTGGGGATAAACATGAGGACAAAGTCGGCGTTTTCCCGTCCGAGACAGTCCTGATATGATTTGTTGCGGAGTTCGGCCACGTGTCTGCGGACGGATTCGAGATGCGCACATCCGGCCCGGCGGCGCTCGTCATCGCAGGTTGCGGCGCAGAATTCAAGGTAGGCGCTGATTGAAGTCTTGGCGTCGACGGCGATGTTGCGTCCTTCGCTGTATCGGATTATGACGTCGGGGCGGAGCAGGGTGCCGTTTTCGGCCCTTACGCTTGCCTGCACCATGAAGTCTTCGCCTTTGCGCAGGCCTGCGCGTTCGAGGATGTTTTCGAGGACGTGTTCACCCCATTGGCCTTGCACGCGCGTGTTGCCTTTGAGTGCGTCGGAGAGCCTGCGGGTCTCGTTGCCGAGGTCGCGGCTTAGCGAATCGAGGTCGCGGACGCGTTCGGCCAGTGCGTGGCGTTCGCGGGCGTCGGTGAGCGCCTGTTGTTCAAGTTTGGTGCGCACGGCGTCCACACTTTCGCGCATGGGGCGCAACACCTCGTTGAGGTCGCTGCGGGTGCGGTCGTCGAGGGCTCGCGGCGTGTTCAGTATTTCGATTCGAGCTTTCAGCGCTGCGTTTTCGGCTCCGAGGTCACGGGCTTCTTTTTCGGACGCGGAGGCGCGGGTGTGGGAGTATATGGCGAGTGCGAGAGCGCAAAGAGTGATGATTCCAAGTATTATTTCCATAGCAAAGGACAAATTTACAAATTTATTTCTTAATTTTGAAGAAAAATTCACCGGCTATGGACAATGAAGATCTGAACTACATGCCGCCGGCAACCCCGGCATCTGTTACGGCTGACGAACTCAACGCCGAGTGTCTGCGCCGACGCTATGGAGCATTGCTCGAAAAAGCCGAAGTGTTTCCGTCGGAGGCCAACTGGCAGTTTATAATCGAGCACCGTATGGAGGGCCTCGGGTATTTGCTGTTGCGTAAATATCTCGTTTCGAAGCTCATGCCCGACGACAAACGCAGCATATACCACAATCAGGCTGTGCGATTTTTCCCTGAATACCTGAAGGCCGTGCGGCGCCCTTATGCCGTCGAGGTAGCGTACAGCGACATCGAGTCGAGTCCCGAAGCCTTTGTCGAGCTGGTGAGGGCGGCGGGGCTGTTTGATGCCCGCCAGCTGCGCCGCATGGTTGAAGAGCGCGGAGCCGTGGAAACGGCGATTGATTTGCTTGATGTGTACCAGCCCGAGTACACGGCTTCGGACGCACGGGCCATGCGCGCGCTGCTCGGCGCGCTCCGCTCGTTGCCGAAGCTCGGGCGTGTCGAGGAGCGGCGGGGGATATTCAGCCACGAGATGCGCTATTATTGCCCTGCGGGTCACTCGAATCCGTCGGGCGAGCCCTTTTGTACGCACGATG
Organism: uncultured Muribaculaceae bacterium; assembly: GCA_910584905.1. Taxonomy (GTDB): domain Bacteria; phylum Bacteroidota; class Bacteroidia; order Bacteroidales; family Muribaculaceae; genus CAG-873. Next base: position 37,055 of record CAJUCQ010000012.1, on the reverse strand, counting down.
ACTGCCGGCTCAACATCTACGGTCTCACGCCTGAGCAGGCAAAAGCGATAGATGATTATGAAGAGCGCCTCGATGCTCTTGAATCGCTCCTCCGCCGCCCCTCGCAGCAATAGCATGATACGGGGGCGCGCAGGAGCGGCCGTCTCTATTTCGGCCGTGCGTCGGTAAGAGTCGACGAATACTGACGGCCGACCGGGACTTCGGCGCCATTGCAAAGGCTGATTTTTTTGTGGGTGAATGACTGTATCTTCGTCCGGTGCACGACGAACGAGCGGTGGACACGGATAAATTCCGACGGAGGAAGGAGCTGAAGCAGATTTTTCAGGATTATGCGTGTGACGACGCATTCGCCCGACACACGGAATATCTTGGAATATCCTTCCATAGCTTCGACGTACACGATATCGTCGATCGGAATGTCGATATTGTTGTAGTCCTGCTTGACGATTAAGCTTTGTTTTGACGCCGGTAACTGTTGGCGGCCGAGTCGTCGTATGGCCTTGTTGAAAGCCGCCTGAAAGCGACTGTAGGCAAACGGCTTGTGGAGATAGTCGACAGCATCGAGGTCGAACCCGTCAAGGGCGTAGCGGAGATAGGCTGTGGTGAAGATAAAGCACGTGCCTTCGGGGATGCGGCGCGCTATGTGGAGGCCGTTGATGTCTTCCATCTCTATGTCAAGAAAAACCACGTCGGGCCTGTTGGCCACGATATAATCCAGCGCTTCGGCCGGGCGGGTGAACAGTGTCAGGTCTATTCCGCCTATGCGTTGGCAGAAATTCCTGATTATTTCAAGGGCGAGAGGCTCGTCGTCGACGGCGACGCATTTTATCGTATCGGCCATATCAGTTCAGATTTATTTTAAGGACTACGTCGAATTTCCCGTCGGCTTCCCCGGTCGAGAGGCTGTGCTTCCCGGGGTAGAGGGCGGTGAGTCTGTTCCGGCAGTTAGTGAGGCCCACGGGCATGTCGCTGTTGAATTCCTTTCGGTGGCGCATTATCCGGTTTGAGGTGGTGAAGGCAAGATGCCCCTTTTCCAGCCGCATGGATATGCCGATTTTGCACTCGCGGCTCGTGGATGTGCCGTATTTGAAGGCGTTTTCGACAAAGGTCAGAAATATCATTGGCGGAATCTGCGTGTCGGGGCGGTCGACCTCGCAGTCCCATTCCACGACGGTGTGGCCGTCGAGCCTTATCATCTGCAGGTCGATGTAATTTCGGATGTATTCTATTTCATCACCGATTGCCACGGATTCGTTGTCGGCGGCGACATAGGTGTATTTCAGCAGTTCGGTGAATTTCACAAACGCATTTTCGGCTTTCGCGGATGTGCCGATAACGAGGCTGTAGAGCGAGTTCAGCGTGTTGAAAAGGAAATGAGGGCTGATTTGCGCCTTGAATGCCGCCAGTTCGGCTTTCTGACGCTGATTTTCGATGATGCTTTGCTGCATCATCTTGTTATATAGCTCGTTGACGAATTCCATCGTGAGGGAATAGCTCAGCACGAGTGTGAACATAAACCACGTGGTCACGGCCATGTTGTAGTTTCTGACGCGGGTCTGATATTCGCTCATCGAGGGGATTACAAAATCGACGTCGGGCAGGGGATAAAGAGTCAGGAGGTATGTGGCCGAGACAAAGGCCGCGGCTATAAGCGCCAGTTTGCGGAACGAGCGGCTCATAATCAGACGCGGCAGGCGCAGGCTCTTGATGATGAAGTAGCACGAGTATAGATAGACAGCGACAATGGACGTAAACACCGGGAAAAGTGCCCACCAGTGGCGCATAGGACCCAGCGCCATAAGAAGGGGGCACAGGATTATGCAGAAAAACAGGTCGAAAATCAGACTCGTTTTATTCTCATCGGACTTCATGGTGCAAAGTTAGATATTTTTTGAGCGATTGACAAATCCGACAGCTCACCTTGATTTACACAAAACCGCCGTTCGTTTACAAATATTGTTTTCGTGTTGTTTTTATGCTCAATTTTGCATAGTAAATCATTTCTGCAAATACCGATTCGCGCCTATGAACCCTACTTTTTTGCCGACGGCGGTCCTTGTGTCGGCGATTATGCTTGTTTCATGCGACAACAACAGCCCGAAAGAGCAACAAAGCCTTATGGAGACCTCCAAGCAGGAGCTTGCCCTTGCCGTGCAGGAGCGCGACTGTCTGCTCGCTTTGGTCAAGGAGATTTCCGCCGACCTCAACCGCATCAAGGATATGGACTCGGCCATGACCGTTACTATGACGCAGAACGGACGGAGTCCGCGTCAGAGAAGCCGGATTCTGAATGATATAGAAGCCGTGAGGCAGACCATGCTCCTCCGCAAGGCGAGGCTTGCGGAGGTGGAGCAGGAGCTGGCAAACTCGACTCTGAACAACAAGGAACTTACGGAGATTATCGACGCCTTCAGGATGCAGGTGGATTCGCAGATTGCGAAAGCCGAGGAGCTGAAACGGCTCTTGCTGTCGGCCAACAGGCACATTGATTCGCTTTCGAACGAAGTCGATTCGCTGAGCACGACCGTGGCCAGCGTGACAAGCGAGCTTGATATGGCTCAGCAGACCTCCGTGATGCTGGAAAACAAGCTGAATACATGCTACTACGTCGTGGCGCCGAAGGCCGTCCTGAAAGAGCATAATATCATAGAATCCGGATTTCTGCGCCGGACCAAGCTGCTCAAAGGCGATTTCGACAAATCGTGTTTTACTGTCAGCGACAAGAGGCTGCTCACGGCCTTGCCGCTTCATTCGTCCAAGGTGCGCCTGCTGACAAACCATCCCGAGGCGGCATACGAGCTGGTGAACGACAACGGAAGTATGATATTGAAAATCACAGCTCCCGAACAATTTTGGAGCCTTTCAAGTTATCTTGTCATACAGACCGACTGAAGCTGCTCGCCATCACAGAGGCCGACTATCTGCCAGATATATAATTCGAAATCACATATGCTATTCATGAAGATACTTTTACCTTCATTCATTATGCTCACATTCGGCGCGTCGGCGGCAATGTCGCAGACGCCCGGCGACGACGCGTCAGGTCAGGCGACCGCCGCGGCCGGTTATGCCTCCGCTGTCCGCGACTCCGTGTCCGGCCCTGCGCCGACCGCAGACTCGCGGACAATCAGCGGCACGGTAAGAGACCGTAAAGGCCAATCAATAATAGGAGCCACCGTGAGTGTCAAAGATAATGTCAAACTGAATGCCGTCACCGACATTGACGGCAACTTCACTATAGGCGGTGTCCCCGGCAAATGCACTCTTCAGGTGTCGTATGTCGGCTACATGCCCGTGGAGACAAGTGTCACGCCTGACAAGAGCGACTATTCCATCACCATGCGCATCAACCGTGCGTTGCTCGACGAAGTGGTTGTCGTGGGCTATGCCACTCAGAAAAAGGTGAATCTTACCGGCGCCGTTTCCTCCGTAAGCGCCGATGCTCTTGAAGACCGCCCAATAACCAATGCCGCAAACGCTCTTGCGGGACTTGCCGCGGGGCTGACGGTGACAAACTCCGGAGGCAACACTCCCGGATTTGAGGCCCAAAGCATTCTGGTGAGAGGGCAGGGCACGCTCAACGACGCCGCACCGCTTGTGGTTGTCGACGGCATGACGGGCATTGCCCTCAGTGACATAAATCCGCAGGACATCGAGAATATATCAATATTGAAGGACGCGGCCTCGGCGGCCATTTACGGCTCGCGCGCGGCAAACGGCGTGATACTCGTGACGACGCGCCACGGGTCGGAGCGTGCCCCGAGGGTGACATACAGCGGCAATGTTTCGTTCGAGACCGTTGCCAAGCGGCTTAACCTCGTGACCGACTATGCCGACTTCATGGAGATTCAGAACGCCGGACTCGTCGCCAACGGGCAGGCTCCACGCTTCTCGCAGGGCAAGATTGACGAATGGCGAAACGATGCGGGGCGTAATCCGACGGTCTATCCCAACACCGACTGGCAGGACCATATCTACCGAAATCCGTCGGTGGTGCAGAACCACAACCTGTCCGTGGCCGGAGGCTCCAAGACTGTAAAATACAACATTTCGCTGGGATATGTCAACAATCCCGGCATGATATATTATACCGATTACAAGCGCTATCAACTCCGCTCCAACATTGATGTGAACATCAAGCCGTGGCTGAGCGTCGGCACAAATCTGTTCGGATATATCGACGAAAACAACCCGTCGTCGGAAAATGCCGCGGCCGGAGGTGATGTCATTTTCGGCTCCGGCGCGTTCAACACCGTTCCGGGCATGACGCTCTACGACCCGGCGACAGGGCTGTATGGCGGCATCCAGAATCCCGAGGAGGAAAACGTGAGCAATTTCAATCCCTACCGTCGCCAGTGGTTCTATGACACTGATTACCCGACAAAGACCAAGCGCTCGGTGATGAAACTCTACGCGCGCGTCATGCCCGTCAAGGGGCTGACCGTACAAGGCTCGTTTTCGTATAACTTTTGGGAACGCAATATCGAGCACCATCTGACCGACCGCGACTTGTTCCGCTTCACATTCGACGGCCCGGTGCTGATTCGCGAGGGCGTCGTGCGGACCTATATCCGCCGCTATAATTATAAAAACACGTTCCGTTCGTCGGGACTTACGGCCTTGTATAAGTTCAATGTCAGCAAGCTCGGAGTAGACCTCTTTGCTGGCATGAGTCAGGAGTATAACAAATACGACCAGGACTATTACATCAAATACGACCTCGTCGACCCCTCCTTGGGGGCGATTGACGCCGGAATGACCAACGGAAACATAACAGGCAACTACAACGAGTGGGCCATGCGCTCATATTTCGGCCGAATAAATCTCAACTGGGATAACCGCTACCTGCTTGAGGCAAATCTGCGGGCCGACGGTTCGTCGAAATTCGCCCCCGGCCATCGCTGGGGTTACTTCCCCTCCGTGTCCGCGGCATGGCGGATTTCGGAAGAAAAATTCATGCAGGCGTCCTCGTCGTGGCTCAATCAGTTGAAACTGCGTGCATCGTATGGCTCTCTTGGGAACAACGCCACAACGAGCTACTATATGTACCAGTCGCTTTTTGCCACAGCCAATTATATTCTCAACGGCAATATCGCCGGCGGTCTTGCACAGACGGTGCTTGCCAACCCCGCGCTGACTTGGGAAAAGACATATATGACAAATATCGGCATCGACTTTTCGTTCCTCAACAACCGTCTTGGAGGCACCGTCGACATCTATAACAAAGACACTAAAGGCATCCTCATATCGCTGCCGGCACCGCTGGAGCACGGCACGAGCACAGTCCCCAACCGTAACGCAGGCGAGGTGAATAACAAGGGCTTTGAACTCGACTTGCGCTGGAACGACCGCATCGGAAGGGTTTCATATCACGTGGGCTTCAATATGGGTTTTGTGAACAACAAGGTCACAAAATTCCAAGGCGACGTCTCGTCGATAAGCGGAGTCTATAAGACTCAGGAAGGCAAACCCATCAATCAGCTTTATGTGATAACGGTCGACCGTATTGTGCGCGACCGGGCCGACCTCGACTATGTTCAGTCGCTCGTGGATAAGAACCCGGATTATTTTGCCACATATCAGCGGCCGGAACTCGGCGACTTCCTGTATCGTGATGCCAACGGCGACGGTAAACTTGACACGAACGACCGCGTAGAGATTGGTTATGGAACATTGCCGCGCCTCTCCTATGGAGCCAACCTCGGCCTGGCATGGAACGGCTTTGATTTCAGTGTTCTCTTCCAAGGCGTCGGCAACCATCAGGTCTACTACAACAATCAGGCATTCCGCTTCGTGACGGTCATGGGGCAGTCGCTCATCAAAGATATAACCGACAACGCATGGACCCCCGAAAACCCCTACAACTCGAAGTATCCCATCCTGCGCAACAATGCCAACGGCAAAAACAACATTGCCAGCGACGCTTTCGTGCATAACGCCGCTTATTTCCGATGCAAGAATATACAGCTGGGTTACACGGTGCCGAAAAAGATTACCAAAAAATTCTTTGTCGAGAACCTGAAAGTATATGCCAGTATCGACAACCTCTTCACAATAACCGATTTCCCGGGATTCGACCCTGAGGTCGGCGCCAATGTGGGGTATCCGGCCGTCCGCCAGTACTCCGTAGGCCTTAATGTTTCCTTTTAACCGATGAATAATATGAAGACAAAATACATGGCAGGCTTCATTGCCTTGGCCGCAACATTGAGCGGATGCGAAAGCCTTGACTATACGCCCGGCGACCAGATGTCGGGACAAACGTTTTGGCAGACCGAAGACCATGCGCGTCAGGCCGCAGTCGGGCTGTATGCCGCGATGAAAGCCGACTGGTGCTTCGGCCTTGAATTCACTTTCGACATGTGCACCGACCTCGCCGACGGCACAACGCCGTGGTCGGATATCTCGCGGGGCACATCTTTCGCATCCAACAACTCAGGCGTGCAGAACCACTGGCAATATCTCTATGAGCTGGTGCACCGCTCAAACACGGTCATTCGCAATGTAAAGAACATGCCGATCAGTCAGCAGACCATCGACCGTGTCACAGGCGAGGCGAAGTTTCTTCGCGCTATGGCTTATTTCCGTATGCTCAACTGTTGGGGCGGTGTGCCGTATTATGATGAGAGTTGCGATATAAACGAGCAGTTCGCAAATCTCGACTCGCCCCGCAGCTCTGCCGACGAAATTCGTCAGCATGTAATCGACGACCTCACCGACGCTATCGCCAAACTCCCCGTAAGCTGGGATGCGGCCGACCTCGGGCGCGCCACAAAGGGAGCGGCTTACGCTCTTCGAGGCAAGGTCTATCTTTTTAACCGCCAATGGAACGAGGCTATCGCCGATTTTGAGGAGATAGTCTATAACAAAAGCAACAACTACGGCTACTCCCTGCATCCCGATTATAATGAGCTTTTCCGCTTATATAATGGCAACCACAGCCCCGAAATGATATTCTCCATACAGTCAATCGACGGCAACACCGCAGGTTATGCACTGAACATCGTCGGATATTTCGGCAACAAATCCACCATGAGGCTGATAGCCGGCAACTGCATCGTTCCGTCAACCACGCTTGTGGACATGTACGAGAACCTCGACGGCTCTCCGTTCAGCTGGGACGATGTTTTCCCCGGGTTCACCTCCGGCGGCCCGGAGGTGCGCCGCAAGTATATGAGCGTGGCTATTGATCAGGGAAGCACAAAAGTGACCGACCTGCTGGAGTGTGACACCACAAAAGTGATGGATGCCTACCGTCAGCGCGACCCTCGGCTGTGTCTGAACGTGATAACTCCGTACTCGCATTATCTCGGCACCGATGCCGGCTCCAACCCGATGGATAAACAGTTTGTGCTTGCCGACCCGACCAAAGGCGGCGCGCCGATGGAAGCAATGGCATTCATCCGCAACTCCGAAGGCTGGAACTCTTATTTCTGGCGCAAGTGGATACCTACCGGCAATCTCGACGGATACTGGGGTGAGTACAACCGTACGCCCTACGAATTCCCGCTTATCCGTCTGGGCGATGTGATACTTATGCTCGCCGAGGCTTACAACGAAACCGGGGCTGTCGATGAGGCGGTGGCGGAAGTCAACAAAATCCGTGAGCGCGTCGGTATGCCGGGACTTAACAGCGGAGCGCAGTGGCTTGCCGTCGCCGGGCACGACGATATGGCTGACCGCATCAGACGTGAACGGGCTTTTGAACTCGCGGGAGAAGGACAGCGATACTGGGACTTGCGTCGCTGGGGCATGCTTGAAAAATCGGTAAAGAACGCCACCGACATATTCGGCGACCTGATGTACACCCGCTCATATCAGCCGCGCCACGAGTTGTGGCCGATACCGCTCGTCGAAATGGAGCGCAACCTCAATCTCACACAAAACCAAGGATGGTAATACATGGAAATGAATGAAGTACGAATCGACGTGACAAAGCAGACTGAAGCCGAGCTGGCTCTTGCCGCCGAGCAGGCTCAGCTCATATTCAGATTCAACCACACAATGCCCGGAACTGCGGAGTATGACTCGCTGATGCGTCGCATTTTCCCGGGGATTGGCGACGGTAGCCGCGTTGCGACGCCTCTTGTGGCCGTCAGACCTCACATGGTGAAGATTGGCCGTAATGTCTTCGTAATGCCCGGATGCCTCATGATGTCGGCCGGAGGCATCACAATTGATGACGGGGCCATGATAGCCGCAAACGTGCAGCTTATTTCCAATAATCACGACCTCTACGAGCGTCAGGTCATCACGTGCAAGCCGGTGTATATCGGCAAAAATGCGTGGATTGGTGCCGGTGCCACGATTCTCCCCGGCGTGTCGGTCGGCGACAATGCCGTGGTCGGGGCCGCAAGCGTTGTGACTAAGGATGTCGCCCCCGATACAATCGTGGCCGGAAATCCGGCTCGCTTTATCAAGCGCATTCCGCCGCGGCAAGAGTGCTCCGCCCGCGATGAGGGTGATGAGGCCGTGCAGCTTGGACTCGACAGTTGCGGCGACTGAGCTGCCGCCCGCGTATGTACACAAAAAGGCCGGATTCGAGGCATCGCATATGGACTCAAATCCGGCCTGAATATCAGTCGGCGCAGGCAATCCCAGCAAGATAGGGCCGCAGCACGCTCCAGCTGTACAATCCGGAGCCTGCCGACTCAATCGGCAGTGTCGCCGGTTTTTCGTTGAGAAGCACACGCACGAGGATATCGTCGGCATTCTTATTGTTGCGGAAGAATATCATCTGCAGGTTGGAGGCCATAGGGGATATGCGGAAATTGGCATATCCTCCGGCGGCGAGGTCTTCCGGCTCGATGGCGTCCGAGTGGCAACCATCGATTTTAAGGAGCGCGGTGAGCGGAATGATATTGCCGTCGTGGCCGAAACGCAGGCTTGCACCGTGGCGGCGCCCCGAAATGCAGGCATCGGCTTTGCTCAGGAAATCTCCCACGAGATTGCGCGCGTTGGCCGTGTGCTCGCCGTTGGCGAGGGGATACGACGAGTTGCATGCGTAAAAATTGAAATTGGCCGTTTCCCAGAGTCCGTAGAGCTCGTCGGTGGTGAAAAGGTCCATGAAGCTGACGGGGGTCTCCATGTTCTGCATATCGACGGCGAGCCAGTAGAGTTGCCACATAAGGCGCTCTTGGTCGACGTGATGCTTCACGTAGCCCTTGTCTTTGAACAGCAGAGCCATCAGGCGCTCGGGGCGCGTGTTCTTGGCCTTGAAGCGCTTGTAGTCCTGATACCACGGCCCTTCGTGGCTGCTGTACGGACCCGATTCGGGGCTGTGGTAATTGAGGTAGACCATGTGGCGCTCGGATGATTCGCGGGCGATGTCGAGGTGGGGATTCAATTCCTTAAGCCCTTCCATGAATGCGAACATTGAGTGTGCGCAGCGCATGATTACGGTAGATGCCGCCGTGACTTCTGCGTCATCACCTTTGAATATCTCGGGAAAAGCCGTGGCCGCGCGGCGTGCGATGTTGCGGTGCTGACGCGTGCCGAGAGGCGTGAGCTCGCCTCCGCGGCCTTCGGCTTCGATCCATACCGTGTCGAGTCGGCTCAGCACGTCAAGTCCTGTGGGGGTGAGTGCGTCGTGCGAGGCCGCATCGCGCAGAAGGCCCATGATGTCGCTGTAATCGCGGTCGCTGATAAGGTAGCGCGAGCCGTGGCGTCCGTAGTGGCTCAGATAAAAGGGGGTGTAGCCTTTGGGGCGCTCGGATGCGACGGACGAGATTTCGTCCGCCGGATAAGCGAGGTAGATTCCGCCGGCTTTGAGGGGATTGGCCTCGATTTCTTCGCGGGGCGTGAGGGCGCACACGTTTAGTGCGCTTAACAGCAGCCCGACGAACATAAGCTTTGTTTTCATGGATAAGTAAGTGGATATTGCAGTGATATGATGGTGTTTACATGACGGGCCGGAGGCTCTTGCGCAGTCTCCGGCCCGTGTGCTTTGCCGCCGCCGCAAGTCTTTGTCCCGGCGGTGGATTCAGATGCCGCTTACATTATGCCTTTTTCGCGGAGAGCGAGCTGCCACTTCCAAGCCGAGCGCATGGTGTCGGCAAGAGGGGTGTCGGCAACCCATCCGAGAACTTCGTTGGCGTGGGTGGGGTTGGCCCATACTTTTTCGATGTCGCCTTCGCGGCGGGGAGCGATGCGGTAGGGCACCTTGACGCCGGTGGCTTCTTCGAAGGTGTTGATGAGTTCGAGCACGCTCACGCCGTTGCCCGTGCCGAGGTTGAATATCTCGACCGGAGTGGCGCATTTGTCTTCGATAAGGCGTTCGACAGCCGTGACGTGTGCTTTGGCGAGGTCAACGACGTTGATGAAGTCGCGGATACACGAGCCGTCGGGCGTGTTGTAGTCGTCGCCGAACACGGCAAGTTCCTTGCGGATGCCGATGGCTGTCTGCGTGAGATAGGGGATGAGGTTCTGAGGCACGCCGTTGGGAAGCTCGCCGATGAGCGCCGACGGGTGAGCGCCGACGGGGTTGAAATAGCGCAGGATAACACTCTTGAAGGGAGCCCCCGAGTGGATCACGTCCTCGATGATTTCTTCCGAAATCTGTTTCGTGTTGCCGTAGGGCGACGTTGCCGGTTTGATGGGCGAATTTTCGGTTACGGGGTTATCGTCGGGTTCGCCGTAAACCGTGCACGACGACGAGAATACGATGCCGTCGACCTTGTATTCACTCATGCACTCAAGAAGATTCATGAGCGTATTGAGGTTATTGCGGTAGTAGAGCAGTGGTTTCTGCACGCTTTCACCTACGGCCTTGCTTGCCGCGAAGTTGATGATGCCTTTGATGTCGGTGTACTGTTCGAAGAGCGCGCGGAGGGCTTTGATATCAGTGCAGTCTGCCTCGACAAAGTCGGGGCGAACGCCGGTGATGGCTTCAATGCCGTCGAGGACGGCGACGTTGGAGTTGCTGAGGTTGTCGATGATGACAACGTGATAGCCGGCTTTGATAAGTTCGACGGTCGTGTGCGAGCCGATGTAGCCCGTGCCGCCGGTTACGAGAATTCCGGGTCGATTCATTGTTCCTGTCAATTATTTTATAAAAATATGTAGGAGGGTAGTTTTAGTTCTGATAGTTTCGGTTTTCTTCCGCAGGTTCGCAGGGGAGAGAGGATGCGATGGCCGCATAGCTTTCGCGCATGAGGCGGTCAAGGTCATGGCCGTCGCTTTCCGCTTCGATAGGCCGGTGGATTGTCAGACGAATCCGGCCCGGACGCGGCAACCATCCGCCCCGCGGGAGAATGTCGTATGCGCCGTCGATTGTGATGGGCACGACGGGAAGCGAAAATTCCATAGCGAGCATATAGGCGCCGCGGCGGAAACGGTGCATCCGGCCGTCGCGGGTGCGCGACCCCTCCGGGAACACTACCACCGACATGCCGTCGCGAAGGCGGCCTTCGGCCTCGGCCATAGTCCGGCGCGTGGCCCCGGGACTTGAGCTGTCGACGTAGATATGCCCCGACACTTTGCAGCTGTAGCCTACAAGCGGGATACGCTCAAGGCCTTTCTTCATCATCCAGCGGAAATCATGGTTGAGATAACCGTAAATCGAAAAGATGTCGTAGGCGCCCTGATGATTGGCCACAAACACATAGGACGTCTTGGGGGAGATGTTTTCGCGCCCTTCCACGCTGACCTTGACAAGGCTGAGCACGCAGAATGCGCGAGCCCACAAATGTGCCGGCCAGTATCCCCAGAAGCGCCCGCCGCCGGCGAGGCTGCCTATGGTCGTGAGTGCTGCGGCAACTACTGTGAGCACCGCCAACAGCGGCGCCATTATCAGGAATTGATACAATCGGAGGGCTATGAGTTTCATCTCCGCAAAAATAGAAATTTTTTTTCAGAATTCATCTCTTGGCCGACCTCTTTTTTGTGGCGGCGTGTTATAATTTCACAAAAAATTTTTTTGAAAAAATATTATCTCGCCGAACTTTTTTTCGCTTCTGGCTGTTATAATTTCACAAAAGCGAAACAAGAAGTCTTGTAAAAAGCAAGAAATGTGATAATGATTGGTTTATTTGCAGCGATGCGGCTACCGTGAGGCAGTTGCATCGTTGCGTTTGACGGGGCCGCTCACGGCGCTCTTCCGTGGCCGCGAGGCTTCACGAGATAAGGCTCCAGTCGGCTTTACGCTTTGTCAGCTCTTTTATAGCCCGGGTGAGGAGGGCGTTGGCCGCGCTCGCAAGCGACGGGTCTTCGGCCAGCAGTTCTTCGGCGGCCGAGCGTGCAAGGGCTATGATTTGACCGTCGTGTGCGGGCGAGGCTATCTTCAGATCGAAGGGAAGGCCGCTCTGCATCGTCCCTTCGATGTCGCCCGGGCCGCGGAACTGCATGTCCGCTTCGGCGATAACGAAGCCGTCGGTTGTCGAGGTTATCACGTCGAGCCGTCGGCGCGTGTCGGAGCTGATGTTGTGGCGGCTCATCAGCACACAGTAGCTTTTGTCGCCTCCGCGCCCTACGCGTCCGCGGAGCTGGTGGAGCTGCGAGAGCCCGAAGCGCTCGGCGTTTTCGATTATCATCGTTGTGGCATTAGGCACGTTTACGCCAACCTCGATTACCGTCGTGGCAACCATTATCCGGGCATCACCGCGGGCAAACAAATCCATCTGGTGGTCTTTTTCGGCCGGTTTCATCTTCCCGTGCACAAAGGCCACGCGGTAGTCGCGGAATATCTCGCAGATGCTTTCATAGCCCTCCTCAAGACTCTTGAGGTCGAGCTTCTCGTTCTCCTCGATAAGCGGATACACGATATAGACCTGACGCCCCATCCGCAGTTGCGCGCCCATGGCCCTGTAGACCTGAAGGCGCTGTTGGTCGAAGCGCAGAACCGTCTCCACGGGCTTGCGCCCCGGCGGCAGTTCGTCGATTACGCTTACGTCCAAGTCGCCATAGACTGTCATGGCCAGTGTGCGCGGGATAGGTGTGGCCGTCATCACGAGAATGTGCGGAGGATACCCGCCCGGGCCCTTGCCCCACAGGCGCGCACGCTGGGCCACGCCGAAGCGGTGCTGTTCGTCGATTACGGCAAAGCCCAGCCGCGCAAACACCACGGCGTCCTCGAGGATGGCGTGAGTTCCGACGAGGATATGCAGTTCGCCCGACTGCAGGAGGCGATGGATTTCCGCGCGCTCTTTGCTTCGCGTGCTGCCCGTCAGCAACCTCACACCGAGCCCTATTTTCGAAGCAAGCTCACGGATGGTATGATAATGCTGAGTGGCGAGAATCTCGGTCGGAGCCATAAGCGCCGCCTGATAGCCGTTGTCGATGGCAAGGAGCATGCTCATGAGCGCCACGAGCGTCTTCCCCGAACCCACGTCGCCTTGCACGAGGCGGTTCATCTGCCGGCCGCTTGCGAGGTCGGCGCGGATTTCCTTGATTACGCGCTTCTGCGCTCCGGTGAGATCGAAAGGCAGACAGCGGCGGTAGAACATATTGAACCACTCGCCTATGCGGGGCATCATCAGGCCGTGGCTTTGAGCCTTGCGCTTGTTCGAACGCATGAGCATATCCGTCTGGATATAGAAAAGCTCCTCGAATTTGAGCCTGAAACGCGCTCGCTCAAGGGCTTCCTGCGACGTCGGGAAATGAATCTCGCGCACGGCTTCGTCGGCCGGCATAAGCCCCCGTCGTCTGACCACACTCTCCGGCAGGGGGTCCGTCAGCCGTCGCCGTCCGCCGCCGTCCGCCGGCCCGAGGATGGCCTGCACGATGCTGTAAAGAGTCTTTGACCCGATATTGGCTTTCCGCAGGCCCTCCGTGAGCGGATACACCCCGCGGCGTCCGGCCGATATGGCCGTCTTCCCTTCATCCTCCATTTCGGGATGGACCATCTGCAGTTTCCCGTTGAACGAACCGACTTTGCCGAAAAGCACGTAGGTCTTTTCGGAATCCAGCGCCTGGCGGATGCTTTTGATGCTTTTGAACCACGCCACTTCCATCGTCGACGTTCCGTCCGAAAACAGAGCCACGAGCCGCATGCGCGCACCTTCGCCAAGCACATTCGAGCTTACGAAGCGTCCTTTCACCTGAAGGGCCGGAAGCTCATCCGTGTTGCAGTCGCGGAGTTCGCGGATTGTATAATACTTCGAGCGGTCGACATAGCCCGTCGGATAATGGCGCAGCAAATCATAGGCCGTGCGGATTCCGAGCTCTTTGGCGAGGATTTCCGCACGCTTGGGGCCAACCCCCTTGATATACTTTATGTCGACATTGCGCAGCGAAAGCATCAGAGGAGGGCTTCGGCTATTTTAAGGTCGAGGGGATTGGTGATTTTGATATTGTAGGGCGAACCCGACGTCAGCCGTATGTCTGCTTCGGGCATATAGTCCTCGAGCACTGACGCATCGTCGGTAAAGCGCTCGAAGCCGCTCTCCGACGCGTGGCGGTAGGCCTTCACAAGCGCGTCCGACTGAAATGCCTGAGGCGTCTGCACGGCCCTGAACCGCGAGCGGTCCGTTGCGTGCGAGATTCCGCTCGCGACGGTCTCGCGAATCGAATCGGTCAGCCCCACGGTCGGGATGGCGCATGCGGCCCCCTTCTCAAGGGCGGCGTAAAGCCCCTCGATTATATCTCCCGATACGAACGGACGCACGCCGTCGTGGATAAGCACGATGCTGTCGGCCTCCGGGTGAATCACGTCGAGAGCGTTGGCCACGGATTCGGCGCGGCTCGCGCCTCCCCCCGCAAGCACGTCCTCGCGCGGGCAACCGTGGCGCTCGGCCGTCTCGCGCCAAGTCCCGAAATAGTCGGGGTGGAGCACAAGCACAATCTTAGACCCCGCCGGAAGGGCGCTCCGCAGGTTGCCTATCGTATGCCCGAGCACCGGCATGTCGCCGAGCATACAAAATTGCTTGGGCAACGGACTCCCGAAGCGGTGTCCGTTGCCCGCGGCAACTATTATGGCGTATGTGCGCCTTACCATGCGAAGATGGGATAGGCGCTCATCATCTCGTTGACCTTCCGGCGCGTTGCCTCGATGGTGGCGGCGTCTTCGGGCTTCGAGAGCACTGTGTCGATGAGCTCTACAATCGGCTCCATGAGTTCTTCCTTGACACCGCGGGTGGTGATGGCCGGTGTGCCGAGGCGAACGCCCGACGTCTGGAAGGGCGAGCGGGAGTCGAACGGAACCATGTTCTTGTTGGCCGTGATGTCGGCGGCGACGAGGGCTTTTTCGGCAACCTTGCCCGTGAGGTCGGGGAATTTGCTGCGGAGGTCGACGAGCACGCAGTGGTTGTCAGTGCCCCCGGAGACGATGTTGTAGCCGCGCTCTACAAGTGCCTTTGCCATAGCCTGAGCGTTGGCGCGCACCTGAAGCTGGTAGTCGCGGAACGACGGCAGAAGAGCCTCGCCGAAAGCCACGGCCTTGGCCGCGATGACATGTTCGAGCGGGCCGCCCTGAACGCCGGGGAATACCGCCGAGTCAAGGAGCTGGCTCATCATGCGGGGTTCGCCCTTGGGCGAAGTCTTGCCCCACGGATTCACGAAGTCCTTGCCCATAAGGATGATGCCGCCGCGAGGTCCGCGGAGGGTCTTGTGCGTCGTCGACGTGACGATATGGGCGTGTTTAAGCGGATTTTCGAGCAGGCCGGCAGCGATGAGTCCGGCCGGGTGTGCCATGTCGACCATGAAGATGGCGCCGATTTCGTCGGCTACTTTGCGCATGCGGGCATAGTCCCATTCGCGAGAATAGGCGCTTGCTCCGGCGATAATCAGCTTGGGGCGTTCGCTGAGGCAGGTAGCCTCGAACGCGTCGTAGTCGACAAGTCCCGTATCGGCCTTGACATTGTACTCAAGTGCATGGAACACAAGCCCCGAGAAGTTGACGGGACTCCCGTGCGAGAGGTGGCCGCCGTGGCTGAGATTAAGCCCTATGAACTTGTCGCCCGGCTTCATGCAGGCCATAAACACGGCCATGTTGGCCTGAGCGCCGGAGTGGGGCTGCACATTGGCGTATTCAGCTCCGAAGAGTTCCTTGACGCGGTCGATGGCGATTTGCTCAACCTCGTCTACCACTCCGCAGCCGCCGTAGTAGCGGCGCCCCGGATAGCCTTCGGCGTATTTGTTGGTCAGGCACGAGCCCATAGCTCGCATTACGTCGTCGCTTACGTAGTTCTCGGAGGCAATCAGTTCGATACCGTTTTTCTGGCGGAGATGCTCACGCTCGATAAGATCGAAAATCACTTTGTCGTGGGTCATTGTTATGAATTTTGAAATTTTGAGTCTTGCGGCTCGCTATTGTTTTTTCTTTTTTGTCGTTTTGTGTTTCCTGACCGAAAACCCGAAGTGGCCCAGTTCGGGGCCCTGCGCGTAGTAGCGCCCGTGGCTGTAGCTCATAAGGCCGGCCTTCTCAAGCTCGAACCGGCCGCTGTCGCTGTCCATATATCTTTCGTCGGCAAGCACGTTCACGATGTCGGCGATAAAGAGATGGTGGCTCCCGAGTTCTTTCACCTCGCGCACCTTGCATTCAAGCGAAATCGGACTTTCCTCGACAGCCGGACAACTCACGGCTTCTCCCCGATAAGGGTGAAGGCCCGTCGCACTCCACTTGTCGGCGACGTCGCGCTTCGACCGCACACCGCAGAAATCCGTCGCACGCGCCATCTCGGCCGTCGTCAGATTGACGGTGAACTCCCCGCGGCTTCGGATGAGGTCATACGAAGCGCGCTCGGGCCGCACCGATATCGACAGCATCGGCGGATTCGTGCACACGATGCCGGTCCATGCCACCGTGAAGACGTTGGTCGTCTCCGGCGCGACGCCCTCGCCGCAGCTTACAAGTGCCGCCGGCAGAGGGTAGAGCACTGTCCCGGGTTTCCAGCTTTGTTTCATTTCCTGAGCCTGTGGTTCGGAATGACAGCTTATTTGAAGCGGGCCTCAAGCCCGTTGACCGTATGGTTGCAGTAATGGCAGTGGAGGTGCACGTCGGCAATGCCGTCGGCCGGCGCCTCTACGTCGAATCGCGTGCTCATAGGCTCGTTGTTGGTGATGCACTTCGGGTTGTTGCATCGCACGATGTCAACGAGTGTCTCGGGGAGCGACACTTCTTTTTTCTCCACCACTTCAAAGTCGCGGATGATGTTTACCACGGCTTTGGGGGCGATGATGGCGATGCGGTTGAGGACCGCATCGTCGAAAAACGTATCCGCCACCTTGATGATGCCCTTGCGCCCCAGCTTGCGGCTTGCGAGGTTATAGCCTATCGTCACGGATTTGTCGAGATTTTCAAGCCCGAGGAAACGCACGGCGTTGAAGAGCGCCGCCGAAGGGATGTGGTCGATGACTGTGCCGTTGCGGAGTGCGGCCACGGCAAGTTCTTTCTTATCGTTGCTCATAGTAGAGGGGGTGCTTAATGCTTGGTGTCAGGGATTTCGATGCCTAACGCGTCGGTGATGATAGCCTGTCGGGCGAAGACGCCGTTGCGCGCCTGCTCGAAATAATAGGCTTCGGGGCACGAGTCGACGTCGCGGTCGATTTCGTTCACGCGCGGAAGCGGATGCAGTATTTTAAGGTTGGGCTTCGCCACTCCGAGCATGCTCTTGCGCAGGGTATAGAGGTCCTTGACCTTTTCATATTCGAGCGGGTCGGCGAAGCGCTCGCGCTGCACGCGGGTCATATAGATGATGTCGCTTTCGGCGATAACTTCGGGCGAGAACTCGGTGTGTTCCTCGTATTCAATGCCGTTTTCGCGGCAGAAACGCAGATATTCCTCCGGCATCGCAAGCTCGCGCGAGGCCACAAAACGGAATTTCGGACGGAAAAATTTCATTGCCTGAAGCAGCGAGTGAACGGTGCGCCCGTATTTCAGATCGCCGACCATCGTGATTGTCAGCCCTTCAAGACGCCCTTGGGTCTTAAGGATGGAATACAGGTCGAGCATCGTCTGAGACGGGTGCTGGTTGGCGCCGTCGCCTGCGTTGACGATAGGCACATCCGTGACCTCCGACGCCCATTGAGCCGCCCCTTCAAGGTAGTGGCGCATCACGATGAGGTCGGCGTAGTTCGCTACCATTTTTATCGTGTCATTGAGCGTTTCGCCTTTGGAGGTCGACGACGTCGACGCATCCGAGAAGCCTATGACGCGCCCGCCGAGGCGATTGACGGCCGTTTCAAAACTAAGACGCGTGCGTGTCGACGGTTCAAAAAACAATGTCGCCACGACGCGTCCTTTCAAAAGTTCGCTGTTGGGATGTTGCTCGAAATAGGCGCTGCGCCTCAGGAGCTCTTCTATTTGCTCCTTGCTCGCTTGAGCTATCGACACAAAACTATGTGCGCTGGAGGACATATCTGTGAAGTTTGGGGGGATGGGTTTAACTTAATGCAAAATTACGTAAAACTTTTCATTCCCGCAACTGTAGACCCCGTTCGCTGATATTTATTGGAGCAGATTGGGATATGTGGCAGATTCCTCACACGACGGGCTCCAGAAGAATTATTCCGAGCCTTGCGCATGCAAGGGCATCGTCGAGGGCGCAGTGATGGCGGTTGAGCGGTATCCCGAAGAAAGCACACAGCGAGTCAAGACTCTTGGACGCAAGCATGCCCTTCGGGATGGATTTCCGGGCCGCTTTGAGTGTACAGCCCCATCTTTCAGGCGCATCAAGACGGTAGATGCCGCATGCCTCGCGGATACAGCGGCTGTCGAACATCGCGTTGTGAGCCACAAAAACGGGTTCTTCTCCCTCGCCGAGACCCTCGCTGAACCAATCCTGCCATCCGGCCCATACTGTGCCGAAGGATGGCGCGTTCCACGTGTCGTCGTCCGTGATGCCGTGGACGGCAATGCATCGCCGCTCATATCGGTCAGGCTCGGGGCGCACGAGGCTGTAGCGTGAATCGGTGATAATGCCGTCGCGCACTTTGGCCGCTCCTATGGCACAGATGCTCGACGCCTCGAAATTGGCCGTTTCGACGTCGATGGCTATGAAATCCTTCATCCTATTTTACCGGCAACCTCTTCCATGAGCCACCGCGGCGTGGACGTGGCCCCGCAGATACCCACGGATTTGGCCCCTTCGAGCCAGTCGGCGCGTAGCTCCGTGGCGTTCGAAAGCAGATGCGTGCGCGGATTCTCGCTCAGACAATGGTTGAAGAGCACCTTGCCGTTGCTGCTCTTGGTCCCTGCCACGAAAAGCACTACGTCGTGGGCGCGGGCAAACTCACGGAGATGGTCGGCGCGGTTGCTCACCTGACGGCATATCGTGTCGTAATATTTGAAGTCGGTCCCGGCGGCGATGCGTCGCTCGATTTCGGCGATTATGCCGCGAAAGCCTTCGAGGCTCTTCGTCGTCTGCGAAAAAAGCGCTATGGGCCGGGTGTAGTCAAGGCCCTCAAGTCCTTCGGGACCTTCCACCACGATAGCCTCACCCTCTGTCTGGCCTACGAGGCCGTTGACTTCGGCATGGCCGTTTTTTCCGTATATCACTATCTGAGGCCGGCTCGGAGAGTTGTAGGCCTCTTTGACGCGTTGCTGGAGCCGGAGCACCACCGGGCAGGTGGCATCGATTATGCGGATACGGCGCTCTTCGGCCCGGCGGTATGTTTCGGGCGGCTCGCCGTGGGCGCGAAGCAACACCGTCGACCCCTCGGGAAGATGCGTCAGCTCCTCGTGGGTGATGGTCCGAAGACCCTTGTTCCGCAGACGCTCCACCTCATCGGAGTTGTGCACGATATCACCGAGACAGCAAAGTCCTTCGCCCGAATCCTGAAGCCGGTGCAGATGCTCTTCGGCCTTGCGTATTGCCGTGACTACGCCGAAGCAGAAGCCCGACTCAGGGTCAATCTCTACATTGTACATAGACGTCGTCGTTCGTAGAGGTCCGGGCGCTATGCCTGCACGCGTTTTTCAAACTGTTCCATAAGCCACGCGTCCTGCTCGGCGAGAGTCATCGTCGAGTTGTCAAGTTCAAGAGCATCGTCGGCCTTGCGCAAGGGGCTTTCGGCGCGTGTCTCGTCGATATGGTCGCGGCGCACCACGTTGGCGAGCACATCTTCATAGCTCACCTGCGCTCCCGTTTCCATCATCTCTTTGAATCGGCGGCGGGCGCGCGTCTCGGCGGATGCGTTGACAAATATCTTAAGCTCGGCATGCGGAAACACCGTCGTGCCGATGTCGCGCCCGTCCATGACGATGCCGCCTTCGCGGCCCATCGCCTGTTGTATCTCCGTGAGGGCGCGCCGCACGGCGGGAATGGCGGCCACGGGCGACACGGCGTTGCTCACGCGCAGACGCCGGATTTCCGTCTCGACGTCAGTGCCGTTAAGGAGCGTATGCTGTTGGCCTCCGGCCTCCGTGGCGGGTGCGAAGTCGATGCGGATGGAGGGGAGGGCGGCCGCGAGAGCTTCCGCGTCGACCTCGCCTGTGGCGGAAATCATGCCGTGGTCGAGGGCGAAGAGAGTGACGGCGCGATACATTGCGCCCGAATCGATATAGCGGTAGCCCGTGGCGCCGGCCAGACGCCGGGCCATTGTGCTTTTGCCCGATGAAGAATAGCCGTCGATGGCTACGGTGATGCGTTTCATTTTATCTGATTAGTTCTTGGAGGTTACACGTCAGGTTGACCATCAGTGTCGTCGCCCCCGAATGAGGCTGGGACAGGGCAAGCCCGACGCCGAAATTCTTGACGCGCAGTCCGGCCCCGAGTGAGAAGCCCGAGAGGAAACTGCGCTTGTAGGTCGACATATCCGTGCGCGTCTTGTAGTTGTAGCCTATGCCGATGTAGAAGTTGTCGCTGCTGATAAGGTCGGCGCCGAAAATGAGGTGGCGGAAGAGGTTGCTTCCGAAGCCCTCTTTCATCTCGCCCTCGTCTTCGGCGGTGCCGTCGCCCGTGGCATAGTATGGGAGATTCCACTTGGTGAGATTCCATGCCGTGATGGAGAAGCGCACCGGAAAGGACCCGAAACTCTGCGACCAGCCGAGGCGGATATCGAAGGGAAGACGCGAATAGACATCCGTGAAGCGCTTTATCTGACCGCCGGCATTGGCCACAACCGCCGAGAGCGAAAGGTCTTTGTCGGGGTCGTAGTAGTTGATACCGAGGTTCGTGGATATGGCGAAGGCCGTGTAGTCGGCATAGCCGCTGTAGATGAGGCTCAGATCGATGCCGCCGCGCAGGCGCTCGTTGAAGTCGTGGGAATAGCTCCCGCCGAAAGCCACGTCCTTGGGCGAAAAACTGCCGATGATTTCGCCGAACTCGTTGCGCTCGTCCATCGCGCCGTAGCCGAAGTAGCGGACGTGGGCGCTCCATGCGCCGCGTTCGCCCGAGGAGTGGGCGTAGCGGACGCCCGCGAAATTGGAGCCGCCCATGTAGCGCATGTAGTCAATCCCCACCTGCCCTGACATCTCGGGCCCGAGAAGTGCGGGATTCTGCGATGCGCTCATTAGGTCGTCGTCAACGAGCGAGATATTCAGGCCGCCGAGGCCGTAGATTTTCGACGACTGGCTGACGTCGAGGAAATTATATGCAGTGCCGCTGGTCTGCGCGTCGGCTCTTGCGGCCGGAACGACCGCAAAAGCCAACGCGAGTATGAAAGGCAATGTCTGCCGGAGTAATCTTGATTTCATTTGCAAATGCATCTTGTCCTTTTAACGGACTGCGACGCCCTTTTATTGCCTTTACATAGCGAGAAGCATGAGCCTGTAGGCCGCAAAAGCCACCAGCCACGCCACTCCCGTGTTATAGACCATGCTGAACAACGCATATCGCTTGCGGCCGGTTTCGCGGGCTATGGCCGTTATAGTGGCCGTGCAAGGGCAATAGAGCAGGATGAATATCATGAAGGCGAGGGCCGAGGCAGCCGTGAAGTCGGGCTTCCCGTCCGGGCCGCGAGGTGCGGTCAGACGCGAGGCCAGACGGCCGTTGTCGACGGCTTCATCATCCGTATAGAGCACGCCGAGGGTCGACACGACGATTTCCTTCGCCGGAACGCCGGCGAGAGATGCAACGGTTGCGCGCCACGAAAATCCGAGCGGCTCCATCACCGGATTGATAAACTTGCCGGCCATCTCGAGATAGGAATCGCGCGAAGGGTCGATGGCGCTGTCGTCAGCCCCGCCCACGGCCTCATTCTCGGGAGCAGGCGCGCTCGCGCCGTCGTGCAGCGGAAAATAGTTGAGCGCCCAGACGATGATGCTTGCCGCGAGGATTATTCCTCCCATCTTTTTCAGATACTGGCGCCCTTTCTCCCACGTGTGGCTCATTGAAGCCTTGAACGTCGGGAGACGATAAGGCGGAAGCTCCATCACAAACGGCGTCTCGTCCTTATGGAAAAAGAAGCGGCGGAGCAGGCGCGCCGTCACCACGCCCACGAGGATGCCCGTCAGGTAGACACCCATGAACACCAAAGCGGCATGTTGCGGAAAAAAAGCCCCGATAATCAGCACATACACCGGCAGCCTCGCCGAGCAGCTCATGAACGGATTAATCAGTATCGTTATCAGGCGGCTCGAATGGCTTTCGATGGCGCGCGACGACAGGACGGCCGGCACATTGCAGCCGAAGCCCATGACAAGAGGGATAAAACTCTTGCCGTGCAACCCGATTTTGTGCATCAGCTTGTCCATGATGAAGGCCGCGCGGGCCATGTAGCCCGAATCCTCCATGAAGGAAATCAGGAAGTAGAGAATCAGAATGTTGGGGAGGAACACAATCACCCCTCCGACACCTCCGATGATACCGTCGGCGATAAGGTCCTTGAGCGGGCCTTCGGGCATCATCACATTCACCGCATCGCTGAGAAAGGCCACCCCTGACTCAATCCATTCCATGGGATATTGCCCGACGAAGAACGTGGCCCAGAATATGAAAAGCATTATCAGGAAGAATATCGGGAAGCCCGTGATGCGGTTGGTCGCAAGGCGGTCGAGGAGTTGCGACGCATGGCTTTTCTTCTCATTGCCGGGCACGAAAGTCTCGGCAAGAGCCCCGGCGATAAAGCCGTATTTGGCCCCGGCGATAATGGAGGTGATGTCTTCGTCGTGCAGGCTTTCGATGTGGCCGCGCAGTTTGTCGCGCAGTATCAGCAGGCTGTGGCGCCCGCGGCCTGTCCCCGGGCGCGGAGGCCCGTCAGGCAGCCGGGGAGTCGACAGGCGGTCTTCGATTTCGTGGTCGCCCTCAAGCAGCTTTATCGCCGTGTAGCGTGGCGAAAAGTGTATCCCGGTGCTGTAATCGGTCTTGATGCTGTCAACCATTCTGCGAAGGGCGGCCTCGATATCCTGCCCGAGGTTGACGTGCACATGGCGCACGTCTTCGTTGCTGCCTTCGAACACGGAGATTACCGTGTCGAAAAGCTCCGCCACGCCTTCGCCCGTCTTGCTCACAACCGGTTGCATCGGCACACCGATCATCTTGCCGAGGGTGGCATAGTCGAGCCGTGCGCCGCGCGCGCGGATTTCATCATACATGTTCAGCGCGATGACCATCGAGCGGTCCATGTCGATAAGCTCGGTGCTGAGATAGAGATTGCGCTCGAGGTTGGAGGCGTCGACGACATTGATAATCACGTCGGGAGTGTTGTCGCGGAGATAGCGCCGCACGTACATTTCTTCCGGCGAATACGTCGTGAGCGAATACGTCCCCGGCAGGTCGACGATGTTGAATGTATAGCCCTTGTGGCGGAAAACGCCGCTTTTGGCGTCGACTGTCACCCCGGAGTAGTTGCCGACGTGCTCTTTGGCCCCGGATGCGATGTTGAAGAGCGACGTTTTGCCGCAGTTGGGGTTGCCGATAAGCACCACGTTGATTGTGCGCGACCGGCGCGCAATCATGCGCTGCATCTCGTCGGCATGCGTGTCGCATCCGGGCGCTCGCAGGTCGGATTGAGTCCGCCCGTGCGTGAGGTCGGCCACAGGGCAGTGCGGGCAAGCCTCGTCGAGATGCTCGCACTTGAGGCAATCATGGCCTTCAAGAGCCACGATTTCAATCATTGCCGCTTCCGAGCGCCGCAGGCTCACCTCGTAGTTCATGATGCGGTAGTTGACGGGGTCGTTCAGCGGGGCCTGAAGAAGCACGCTCACCACGCGGCCGCGCACGAAGCCCATCTCGACCACGCGTTTGCGGAACGCTCCGTGGCCGAGAATCTTCACCACAATGCCCGATTGACCGGGCTTTAAATCCGAAAGACGCATTCGGCCGGCCTCAGGCGGGGAGTAAAGCTTTCATCTCTTCGGCAAGCTTGCGGGCGGCGGCGCCGGCGGCCTCGGCGTAGTCTTCGCCGGAGGAGGCGTAGATGATTCCGCGCGAGGAATTGACGAGCAGGCCGCAGTCGGGGGTCATCCCGTAGCGCGCCACTTCTTCGAGGCTTCCGCCCTGAGCGCCCACGCCCGGAACAAGCAGAAAATGCGACGGCACGATTTTGCGGACTGTCTCGAGGTGCGAAGCCTGCGTAGCCCCTACGACGTACATCGTGTCAGCGTCCGAACCCCATTCGCTCGACACGCGGAGCACTCTCTCATACATGGCCTCGCCCTTGGCGTCGGCCACGGTCTCGAAGTCCGTCGCGCTCTTGTTGGACGTAAGAGCGAGGATGACGGCCCACTTGTCTTTGTATTCAAGGAAGGGGCGCACGGAGTCGGCGCCCATATAGGGGGCGAGTGTCACGGCGTCGAAATCCATCGCCTCGTAAAAAGAGCGCGCATACATTGCTGCCGTGTTGCCTATATCGCCGCGCTTGGCGTCGGCGATGACAAACTGGTCGGGATAGTTCTCGCGGATATACTTCACCGTGTCTTCAAGTACTTTCACACCCTCGGCGCCGAGGCTTTCGTAGAATGCGAGATTGGGCTTGTAGGCCACGCAGTAAGGCGCCGTGGCGTCGATGATTGCCTTGTTGAACACCAGCACGGGGTGTTCGCCGCCTTTGTTCTCAAGAAGGTGGGGCGGGAGTTTCTTGATGTCGGGGTCAAGACCGGTGCAGAGGAATGAGCCTTTACGGAAGATATTGCTTACGAGTTCTTTACGTGTCATTTGGGTATATCGTTGTTTGATGTTTGTTTTCTGAAAAGATAGCCGCCGAGCGAGATGCGGCAGTAAGGTTTACCGAGCATTCTTTCGGCCCGGAGACTGTATTCGGTGATATAGAATGCGGCTCCGGCCTCGCCGCTGACGTCGGCCTTTACGGCCCGGAAGCCGGCCGCCGGGTCAAGCGCGGCGAGCGAGTCGACGGGGATGCGGATGCTGAGGCTGTCGACCAGCATCATTTCGATGGTCTTGTCTCTCTCGGGAGTAAGGGCTATGCTCATATACGGCGCATAATATGCCACCGACGCGTAGCCTTCGGGAATAGGGCTGAGTGCGCCGCCATCGACCTTTCCCTTTGCGTCGGTGTATGCCGTGGGAACTTCTTCCGTCACCACGTCGTTGTCCGAAAGGAGCTTCCATGCGTAGAGGGTTTCGTCGCTCTTTACGATGTCAGCCACGGCTGAATGGTTGTCCCATTCGTCGAGCCGGCTGAGGTCTTCGGCGATGCTTTCGGCTTTTGCTCTCGGCAACTTGGCGAGAGCGGCTTTAAGGGCGTCGTACTCAACGGGCATATTGTCAAGACCGGCTTCGGCAAGTTCAGTCTTGACTTTTTCGCGCACGGCGTTCAGCCCCCACGTCGAATAGTTGAAGCCCGGTAGCGCCGAAGTCAGGAAAAATATGCCGGCAAAGGACGCCGCCACGATATTGAGCGCAGGTTCGCGTCTTACCGTCAGATAGATGGCCACGACGTAGGCCCATATATTGAACGTCGCCACATAAAGCCTCTTGGGCGTGACGCCGTATTCGTTTATACGGTAGAATATAGCGACGCTCATAAGCACCAGCAAGGGGAGCATTGCCGCAGGAAGCCAACGCGAAGCGGCGGCGGCGATGCGTCGGCCTCGCTCCGTGCCCGCACTCTCCGAGAGGTAGCCTTGAAGACCGTAGACTATAACTAAAACAGCCGACACAAGGCCCGTGACCATCATACTGACGCTCCCTTTGGGCAAGTCGAATGTAAAGAGTATTTTCAGCCCGTAGACATACAGTATGGCCGCATAGACGAGAGCGAGGGGCAGAAGCACGTTTTTGGTGAATAATGCAGGACCCGAGACGCCTTCCGAAGCGTCGGAGTCGTCGCCTGAGGGCAGACGGTAGAGCGCGGCGAGCGCGGGAACAGTCCCCGACAGCAGAATCCACACGGTCGACGAGAGCCTTATGCCGGTGATGCCGAACAGGATGTTTAGTGTGCCGAAAACGATGCCCGTGAACGCTCCTAAAATGACGGCAAGGACAATAGCGAAGCACACCGCGCCGGTCACTCCCATGCTGTAGCGCCATTGGCGCGCGAGGCTCGGGGAGCCGATTGGAGGCAAAAAGAATATCGCCGTGGCGAGGGCAGTGTATGCCGTGGCGTAGCTGATAGCGTCGGTATAGCCGAGATAGCGGCCTCGCAAAAGAATGTAGCAGAAATTGACCGCCGACAAGACTGCGCCGGTAGTCTGGCAGACGGCCGAAGTCCTTGCCGAAGCCCGCAGGGCGGAGCACCACAGGTACGAGGCCGTCGAAAACAGAATGCCGAGCGAGAGGCTGACGTTGGCCGCAATGTCGAATTCACGGCTCGTCGGCGCATCCCATACGCAGCAGACGCCATACGCCGTATAGACAAAAATCATGGCCGAAGCCACGGGAAAGCGGCGGATGACGCTTGCGAATGACTCTTTGAGACGGTCGAGGGAGAGATACTGTTTCATTGGCTTAGAGTTCGGAAGCTTTAAGTTTTTCAGCGTTTTCCGCTATTATCAGCCGGTCTATCACGTCTTGGATGTCGCCGTCGACGAACGCCTGAAGGTTATACACCGTATAGTTGATGCGGTGGTCGGTGATGCGCCCCTGAGGATAGTTGTAGGTGCGGATTTTTGCCGACCGGTCGCCGGTGCTGACAAGCGTTTTGCGTCGTGAGGCTATGTCGTCGATATATTTCTGATGCTCTTTGTCGTAGATGAATGTCCGAAGGCGGCTGAGGGCGCGCTCTTTGTTCTTGGGCTGGTCGCGCGTCTCGGTGCACTCGATGAGTATCTCTTCGCTGACGCCGGTGTTGGGGTTTTTCCACATATAACGCAGGCGGACGCCCGACTCGACTTTATTGACGTTCTGACCCCCGGCGCCGCCCGAACGGAATGTGTCCCATTTGATTTCCCCTTCATTGATTTCGACGTCGAAGGCTTCGGCCTCGGGGAGAACGGCCACGGTGGCCGCCGACGTGTGGACGCGGCCCTGAGTCTCCGTGGCGGGAACGCGTTGAACGCGGTGCACCCCCGACTCATATTTGAGAATGCCGTAGACTCCTTCGCCCGTCACGCTCAGCACAATCTCCTTGTAGCCTCCGGCCGCTCCTTCGCTGGCCGAAGTGACCGCCACGTTCCAGCCCTTGCTTTCGCAGAACTTGACGTACATCTTGCAAAGGTCGCCGGCGAATATGGCGGCCTCGTCGCCGCCCGTGCCTCCGCGGATTTCAAGAATGGCGTTTTTGGAATCCTCGGGGTCGGCGGGAATGAGGAGCAGCTTGATTTCCTCTTCAAGGGCGGGTAGGGCGGCGCTTGCCGTATCCAGTTCGTCCTTGGCCATCTCCCGCATCTCCGCGTCGTTCTCCGTGGCCAGAAGCGAGCGTGCCTCGTCGATTGTCGCGCACAGGCCGCGATAGCGGCGCGTGGCTTCGACGAGCTTCCCGAGGTCTTTGTATTCCTTGGTCAGGCGCACGTAGCGCTTCATGTCGGCGATTACCGACGGGTCGGTGATGAGGGTGCTTATTTCTTCGAACCGCGCCTCGATTCCTTCGAGACGCGACATCAGGGAGTTGTCTGCCATAAGGGCGTTTTTGGATGAGTTGACTGTGGACTTTGGAGTAGTATGAGGTCCCGGAAAAACGCAAGGCGAAGTCGCCCGCATTTCTCCGGGACCGGCCGGCCTGACGGATTTCGTGGCCGAAACCCGTCGCCCCGGGTTGGAATACTTACTTTCCGCCGAGTGCTGCGAGCATAGCGTCAAGAGCGGCTCCGAGGCCTTCGGGGTCTTTACCTCCGGCCTGCGCGAACGACGGCTGGCCGCCGCCGCCGCCCTTGATGTTTTTGGCAGCGCCGCGAACTATGGTCGCCGCGTTGAGTCCGGCGTCTACGAGGTCGTCAGTGAGCATGACGGTCAGCTGAGGCTTGCCCGTGGGATCCACGGTTGCGGCTACGAATGCTGTAGCTGTCGGCGAGGCTTCGCGGATGGCAAAGGCAACGGCCTTAGGCATATCGGACATGCGGATACCCGTGAGGCTTACAATGCGGAAAGTGCCGTCAGTGCTCGTGGCGGAAGCCTTGAGAAGATCGTCGGTGAGGGCCTTGACGCGTTCTTTGAAGTGTTCTTCAACTTTGGCCTTGAGCTCGGCGTTCTCATCGACGAAGCGGCGGATGGCGGCTACGACGTCGGGGGCGTTGTTGAAGAAGCCGCCCACTTCGCGGAGTGTTGCGGTCAGCGAGTCGATTGCATTCTCGACGTTTTCGCCCGTGATGGCCTCGATACGGCGCACGCCGGCGGAAATAGAGCTTTCGCTCGTGATTTTTATCATACCGATATTGCCGGTATTGTCGACGTGGGTGCCGCCGCAAAGCTCTACGGAGTCTCCGTAGCGGATCACTCGCACTTCGTCGCCGTACTTTTCGCCGAAAAGCGCCATTGCGCCCATTTCGCGGGCCTCCTTGATGGGGCAGTTGCGGCGTTCGTCGCGGGCGATGGCCGCGCGCACCTTGCGGTTGGCGAGGCGTTCTACCTTCGAGAGCTCTTCAGGCGTGACCTTCTGGAAGTGAGAGAAGTCAAAGCGCAGAACCTCGGGCGATACGAAAGAACCTTTCTGCTCCACGTGTGTGCCGAGAACTTCGCGGAGAGCTTCGTGGAGCAGGTGGGTGGCCGTGTGGTTGCGGCTCGTTGCGAGGCGGGCCTCGCTGTCAATGGCGGCGAGGAAGGTCGCTTCGGGATTTGTCGGGAGCTTCTTGGTCAGATGCACGCCCGTGCCGTTTTCGCGCTTTGTGTCGTAGATTTCAATGCTTTCGCCGATGGTGACATCGGTGAGCGTGCCGCGGTCGCCCGTCTGGCCGCCCATCTCAGCGTAGAATGGCGTGCGGTCAAGCATAATCTGATAATACTCCTGATTCTTTTGCTTTACATGACGCCAGCGAAGGATGCGGGCTTCAGTCTCGGACTCGTCGTAGCCGCAGAATTCCTGCTCGCCCTCGCGGACTGTAACCCAGTCGGAAGCCTCGACGGCCGCCGCCTGCCGTGCGCGTTGTTTCTGCGCGGCCATTTCCTTGTCGAACTCTTCGCGGTCGAGGGTCATGCCCTTTTCTTTCAGAATGAGGTCGGTGAGGTCGAGGGGGAAGCCGTAGGTGTCGTAGAGCGTGAAGGCCTGCTTGCCCGAAATCTGAGTCTTGCCCTCGGCCTTTGCCGCATTCATGGCGTCGTCGAGCAGGCGGATGCCGTTTTCAAGCGTGCGGAGGAATGAGTCCTCCTCTTCTTTGATTACCCGCATGATGAGCTCGCGCTGAGCCTTTAATTCTGGGTAAGCGTCGCCCATGGATTCGATGAGCGTGTCAACAAGCCGATACATGAAGGCCTCTTTGCGGTCGAGGAACGTGTAGGCATAGCGGACGGCACGGCGAAGGATGCGTCGGATGACGTAACCGGCCTTGGCGTTGCCGGGAAGCTGGGAGTCGGCGATAGAGAATGCGATGGTGCGGACGTGGTCGGCGATTACGCGCATGGCAACGTCTACCTCTTCCGTCTCGCCGTATTTCTTGCCCGAGAGCGAGGCGATTTTGTCGATAAGCGGGGTGAACACGTCGGTGTCGTAGTTCGACGTCTTGCCTTGGAGAGCCATGCAGAGGCGCTCGAAGCCCATGCCGGTGTCTATCACCTTGGCGGGAAGAGGCTCAAGCGTGCCGTCAGCCTTGCGGTTGAACTGCATGAACACAAGATTCCAGATTTCGATTACCTGAGGGTGGTCGTGGTTCACCATCTCCGCTCCCGGAACAGCGCGGCGTTCGTCGTCGGAGCGGAGGTCGATATGGATTTCAGAGCAAGGTCCGCAGGGGCCCGTATCGCCCATTTCCCAAAAGTTATCGTGTTTGTTGCCGTTGATGATATGGTCTTTCGGCAGGTGGCGCTCCCAGATGGCGGCGGCTTCATCGTCGCGCCCGAGTCCCTCGGCGGGAGAGCCTTCGAATACGGTGGCGTACAGACGCGAAGGATCAAGCTTGAGGACTTCGACGAGGTATTCCCATGCCATTTCGATTGCCTCTTCCTTGAAATAATCGCCGAAACTCCAGTTGCCCAGCATTTCAAACATCGTGTGGTGATATGTGTCGTGGCCAACCTCTTCGAGGTCATTGTGTTTGCCGCTGACGCGGAGGCATTTCTGACTGTCGGCCACACGGCGGTATTTCGGGGCGGCATTGCCCAAAATGATGTCTTTGAACTGGTTCATACCGGCGTTCGTGAACATCAGCGTCGGGTCGTCTTTGATTACCATAGGGGCCGAAGGCACGATGTGATGGCCGTGCTTCTCGAAAAAGTCTTTGTATGACTGGCGGATTTCCTTTGCTGTAAGCATTTGTATATGAGGATTTATTTGTTTTCACAACCATGTCGGACGCACTGCGCCCGAATTTCACTGCAAAATTACTCCAAAATCGCTAATAATGCAAATTTACGACGCAGGCTCGCTGCGAATATGTCCACTAAAAAAGAGACGCCGCGGGGTAGGGCGGCGTCTCTTTTGTTGACGGATTGGGAATGAGCTTTGAAAAAATGGAGCTATTCCTCGGAATTACTTGACTTTGGCGCCGGGGTCTCCGGGGTTTCCGTGCGCGGAGGCCGGGCGGTGGTGGTGTCTGCGGCTTTGTTTTCGGCGGCAGACTGAGTTGATGCGGCGCGAGGCTTGCGGGCGGGACGCTGGCGCGGCTTGCGCGTGGCGGCAACGGGCGCGGGCGCCGCAGGCTCATTGTCGGCTGAGGCCGACGGTGCGTCGGGGAGGGCAACGGCTTCGGCTGTCGAGGCCGTCTTTTCCGCGGTTGCAGGCTTCGATGCCGAGGCTTGCTTTTCCGCTTTTGCCCGAGGCTTGGGGCGCGGAGCTTTTGCGGGTGTTGCGGCCTCGGTTTTTGAATCCGGGGCTTTGGCCGCTATGACGGCTGTTTCAGTCGCGGGCGGCGTCGTCTCGGCCTGAGCCTTCGGCGCCGCGGGTTTTGTCGTTGCTTGATTGGCGGCTGATGTCGTAGCCGGGCTTTCGGGCGCGGCCTCGCTTGTTTCGGGCTTTGTCTTGTCGGCCTTTTTTGCTTGGGGCTTTTGTGCTTCGCGGGCCTTCGGCGCGGGCTGGGGTTTTGCCGCTTTAGGCTGTTTGTCGGCCTTGGGTTGCTGCTTTGATGCTTCCGCGTCCTTTTTGGGCTTTGACGGCAGGAGCTCGCGCGGCTGGTCTATGAGGCGCTGGCCTTTACGCGGTTTTGCCGTGCTTTCCGTTTCTTCGTCGTCGCCTCCGCGTTTTTTTGCTTTTTCAAGGGTCTTGCTTACCGACGACGAGTTGGAATCCTTCTCGGAGTGGAGCTGGAGCTCGTTTCCGTCCTTGTCGATTACTCGATATTGGAGATAGGCAAGCGACTGGTCGGGCATGATTTTGAAGCATCGTCCGAATTTGCGTCGCCACGAACCGTAGATGCTCGAAAAAATGCCCTTTTTAATGTAAGCGTCCACGTAGGGGTGTACGTACATTATGAAGTTCCGCTGTTCGAGGTTGCGGACGAGGAATTCGATTTTTTCTGCAAGTGTGTCGGTGAAGAGTATCGACGGGCGCACTTCGCCTTTGCCGAAGCATGACGGGCATGTCTCCGTGGTGGTGATGTCGAGGGCGGGACGCACGCGCTGTCGTGTAATCTGCATCAGCCCGAATTTGCTGAGCGGCAGAATGTTGTGGCGAGCGCGGTCTTTGGCCATCAGCTCGCGCATGTGGTCGAAGAGTTGCTGGCGGTGTTCGCTTTTGGCCATGTCGATGAAATCGACCACGATGATGCCGCCCATGTCGCGCAGACGCAGTTGGCGGGCGATTTCCTCGCCCGCGCGGAGGTTCACCTCAAGAGCGTTGGTTTCTTGGTCGGAACCCGCCTTGGTGCGGTTGCCGGAGTTGACATCGATTACGTGCAGAGCCTCGGTGTGTTCGATGATGATATATGCTCCGTTTTTGAACGAAACGGTTTTCCCGAACGATGATTTGATTTGCCGCGTGATGTTGAAGTGGTCGAAAATCGGTTCTTTTTTGTCGTAGAATTTTACGATTTCCTTCTTATCAGGGGCGATGAGGGTGACGTATTTGCTGATTTGTGCGAATGTCTCGCGGTTGTTGACGTAGATGTTTTCGAAAGAGGGGTTGAAGATGTCGCGGAGCATCCCGACGACACGGCTTTCTTCTTCGAATATCAGTGCGGGGCATGAAGCTTCGCGGGCTTTGCCAACTGTCTCTTCCCAACACTGGATGAGCGTACGCAGTTCGTGGTGAAGTTCCGCTGAACCTTTGCCCTCGGCCGAGGTGCGGATGATGACACCGAAGTTGCGAGGCTTGATGCTTTCGATAATTCGTCGAAGACGAAGCTTTTCTTCGCTTGATTTGATTTTTTGCGATACGGAAACTTTGTCGCAAAAGGGCTGGAGGACCATGAAACGGCCCGTAAAGGCTATTTCGGTGGTGAGTCGGGGGCCTTTGGAGGAAATGGGCTCTTTTACAATCTGCACCATCAGTTCCCGGCCGGGGGTGAGGGTGTCGGTGATAGAGCCGTGTTTGTCGATGTCGGGGAGCGGTTTTAGCTTCGACACTGAGGGCACGACGCGCTTGTCGGAGCCCTCGAGCAGTTGCCGCATAAATTCGCTGTACGATGCGAAGTGCGGCCCTAAGTCAAGATAGTGGAGGAATGCATCCTTTTCATAACCCACATTCACAAAGGCGGCATTGAGGCCGGGCATCATTTTTTTGACCTTGGCCAGATAAATGTCGCCAACGGCATAGGCGAGGTTGCGCGATTCTTTTTGGAGCGACACAAGACGCGAGTCCTCAAGAAGCGCAAACGACACTTCGTCTGCCTTGACGTCGACGATAAGTTCGCTTTTCATGCTGTCGGGGATGGGTGGTTTTGATTAAGGATGGTAATGCCGGGACTATCGGGCATTTAAAACACAAAGAACAAACATCCCGGGGCTGCATGGGGTCTCCGAAGGAGGAGGGGGAGAGGGCCGGCGACCTGTTGCAGTGACGGAGGCTCTGCGCCTCCGCGTCCGAGGGAGTGTTGTTCTTTGTATTGCTTTGCGAGCGTGAACGCGCGCAAAAAAATGCTGTCCCGGACTGTGGTGAGTCGTTCTCGGGAGAAGTAATGCTTGGTCAGGAGTGATTACTTCTTCTTGTGACGATTCTTTCTGAGACGTTTTTTGCGTTTGTGCGTAGCCATCTTGTGGCCTTTTCTTTTCTTTCCGCTGGGCATTGCTGTCTTGATTTAAAAGGTTAATGAATTAAATGTATTTTCTTGACATCCCTGCTTCCCGACACATGGCCGGGGTGGGGAGA
The DNA here is from genome assembly GCA_910584905.1 of uncultured Muribaculaceae bacterium. Taxonomy (GTDB): domain Bacteria; phylum Bacteroidota; class Bacteroidia; order Bacteroidales; family Muribaculaceae; genus CAG-873. The sequence goes on along the minus strand of CAJUCQ010000012.1, from coordinate 3,452 downwards.
GGCCTGGGATTTCGTTTGTGCCTGAGCATACGCGCGAGGCGGGTACGCTCTTTTGCAGGTGCAAATATCGTGATTTTTTTTGAAACAATCACAATCCCGACCCCTTTTTGTGTATTTTTTAGATTTGTCCGGGCTTAGAAGGGGAAGTTGATGCCGAAATTCACTTTGGCATTGGAGTTGAGCGGAGCGCCCTGTTTGGCAAGCTTCCCGAGTGTGTGGTCCATGCCGGCGAAGAGGCTGAAACCCTTGCCTGTGTTGAGGTTCAGGAGCCATCCGAATCCGACGCCATAGGTCCCTGCGGCTATATTCGCGCTCGCGCTGAGGCATTGCACCGGGCGCACGTTGGCGCTCAGTCTGAACTGCGTCCACGTGTATGCGCCCTGAATGCGCGTCGAGTTGACGAGGCCGAACGTCAGTTTGCGATAGAGCGGGAACGTGTATTCTGCACCGAAATTCAGCGTCGCGGCCAATGCGGTGGTGCGGCCGCCCTGATTGCCCATGTCGTCCATCTGATAGAGCGCCGTCAGGTCGTTTTTGAGACGATCCCATTCGCTGTCGTCATCATCGCCCGTTGTGTCGAATTCATACTTCGACGTCTGCACCTCGCGCACGCCGTTGGTCGATGCCACCGACGTGTTGTTCCACGATATGAACCCGAGGTCGAGCACGGCCGCCGAAAAGCGGAAGTCGCCCCACGTGTATTGTGCGCCGAGGTCGAAGCCGAGACCGAAGCCGTTAAGCCCCGTGCCGTCAATTTCAGCGCCGCTCACATAATGGCGCCCGGCGTCCTCGTTATAGTCGGTTTGATATTGAAGCCCCTTGACCGACGCGCGTATTAGGGCGTTGCTGCGGATGTCCCACGAGTTCTCGCCGAGAGTCAGCCGGGCCTCGTCAAAGCGGGCGTCGACCTGTCCGTAGCCTACCAGAACCTTCACCGTGGCGCCGATGCGAAGGCCCGGCACTGCCTTGATGTCGTGCGAATGGTTGAGGGCAACCTCGGCGTACGCCTCGGCGTTGGCGCGGAGATTCGAGATGTCATAGCTTTCATTGGCAATGCCCTCCTTGAGAAGGGAAAAGAATGCTCCCGGAAGCTGGGCGTTGACATTGGCGCGGGCGTTTACGGCGATGCTGTTGTAGCCCCCGAATGCCTTGAATCCGGCATTCAGGATGTTGAGCTTCATGTTGGCCCCGAGGCGGTTTTTATCGTGGATGCCGCTCATCACCTCCTCGACGCTGACGTTCGGGTTGGTGAAAAGCGAGGTCCGGCCGTTGACGTTGAAAAGCACGTTTTTGAGATGAAGGTTGCCCTCCATGCCTATGTTCATGTTGCTCAGCACGGGAAAACCTATGTAGTTGCTCTCATTTCCGAACGCCGGATTCATCTCCGGGCGGTAGAGATAATTGTCGATGAAATAACCTGAATAGGTGTTTTGGGCTTCAACGCCCGTGATGCCGGCCGCAAGCAGTCCGGCAGCCGCTACTATGGTTTTGATATTTTTGTTCATAGCCTTGTTGTCTGTACGGATTGTTGCTTAAAACTCTTTGGTGTAAGTGCCGGTGACGGTGGCGCGGAGGTCGCTCACCTTGATTGTGAAATCAGGCGAAAGCGTCGTGCCGTCAAAATCGTCTGCAATAGCTTCGATATAGATGCCGTCGAGATGACGGATGTCGCCGAGGAGTTCGAGGCTCACCTCATGGTTCGAGGCCATTGCCGGCATCGTGGCATACGCCGTTTCGGCGTTGGTCAGCGGGATGCGGTTGCCTGCTGTATCGACCGGGCGGATATACACCTTGGCGCCGGCCGGAATGTCCGACGTCAGCTTTGCCGTGATTTTAAGCTTGCTGATGGCTATGGCGTCGACATCCTCATCGTTCCAGCCGTCCTGAGTCTTGGTGTAGATGATGCTCGACCCGTCGGCAAGAGCAAGCGGAGCGGCGAACGTGTATTCGCCGTGGACCTGTTCAAGATCAACTCCGAGCGGGAAATCCGTTGCGTCGCCGATTACGCGCGGACTCGGCTCGGCCGGACTCGTGAAATCAACCCTTACTATTTCGGGAAGGCCTTCGCCCGAGAGGATGTTGCCCAGACCCGGGAAGGGAGTGAAGAAAACGGGCGTACCGGCAGGGAATGATTCTGCGTCGATGACGCTGCGGTCGGGCGCAAGCACATGGAGCTGATAGTCGGAGGCGTCAGTCACCTCGAACGCGTCCAGAACCTCGCTTCGCGAGGCGCCTCCGTTGTTTCGTTCGGCCGTAAGGGTTATCCCCGTGATGCATTCAAGGCCGTAGCGTGCGACGGGCGAGTTGACCTCAAGCGTAAGCATCGGCTTGGCAAGAATCACGTTGGTCTGAGGCCCGGTAAGAAAGTCCGGGAGGTCCGTAAGCTCGAAAGGATCGATTTCGTCAAAATCAATGGCGTAGTCGAAGCTGCCCGAGAACATATCCACCGTAAAGCCCGTCATGTCGTAATCCGTATTGAAGTCGATTTCCGAGGGCATGTCGGCCGACGTGAATCCGGCGTCGGGGAAGACGAGGAAACGACCGCTTTCGACGCCTACACGCTCCGTAAAGTCAAACTTTCCGTCGGTCACTTCTTTGCCTTTCGGCTCCGAGTCCGTGACGAAATCAAGGGCCGAAACTTTCAGACGCACGCTGATACGGCCCGTCGTCGACTCAAGATACGGGATTGTGATTTTGCCCTCGCGGCTTGCCGTCGCGCCGTAGTGCGCGGTCATTCCCTCAGGCACGGTAATCACGAGGTCGTGAAGCTCGACCCGCGAAGCCTTGGTCGCAATGGCATCGGACGAAAAATCGAGAGTGATATACATCGGCGCCGTATCTTTCATGCGCACGGCGCTGATGGCTTTGATTGAGGGGGCGACCTTGGGGTTGCCGTCGCTGCCGACGTGATAGTCGAAGTCGGTGTGGTAGGGCGTGACGGCGTACTCCGTGCAGTCGTCGCCATCACCTGCGGCCTGAGGCGCTGCCGTCGAGGTGGCGTAGATGTGTATGGTAGAGCTTTCGATATGGTCGGGGGCCGGAGCTTCCACCGGGGCGATGCTTTTAGGATAGGCATCAAAATTGCCGGCTTTTTGGAAATAATAATACTTGGTGCCGTCGACGTCAATGATTTTGATGACAGCGTCGGGATTCGAATCGTCAAGGTCGATGATGTTGTCGAGATAAATGTCCTTGAAATTTACCGGCACGGTCAGGTCGTTGACCTTCAGCTCAGTGGTTGTGTCGATGTCCGACAAATCGTAGTTGTCGTCAATGCACGCCACCGACAGGACGCTTGTCGCCAGAACTGCTATTCCGGCGACAGCCTTAAGGTCAATGGTTCGGTAAAATTTGAGGTTGAACAGTCAGGCTTAAGCCGCTAATTGAGCCAACCTTTGGTTTATTTTCTGAATTATTTTGAGATGCGGGGATTTTCCGTAAGTCGAAATAAT
>CAJUCQ010000011.1 GCA_910584905.1 uncultured Muribaculaceae bacterium | reverse complement strand
CCCCGACAGGCACAATGCGCGAGTGTTCAGAAATATAAAGGCAAGCGGAAAATATGTTACTTTGACTAACTACAGACAAGCGCTATGAGGCCTTAAGTTAATAGCATTGAATCGCGTCCGTACAAGTCGCCGGTTCTCAGACTGTTTGATTGGCGCCGGGTTGCATTTGCGCTTGCGGGTATATATACGACAATAGCGTCGGCGCGGCTTTGGGGCTACGCTGACGCTTGTTTTGGGATTGTCGTTGAAGTGGGGGTCGGCTTATTCTTCGACGGCGCGAAGCTGCTGGACGTAAACCGCTTTCATCATTTTTTTGCGGTTGGTCACGGAGGGCTTCTGGAAAGCCTGACGGCTGCGGAGTTCTTTCACGATGCCGGTCTTTTCAAATTTGCGTTTGAATTTCTTGAGTGCGCGTTCGATGTTTTCGCCTTCTTTAACTTGTACGATGATCATTTTTTATCTATGAGGTTTGTTTTTAATTGTCGCGTTTGGTTTAGCGGGGCAAAATTAGCAACATTTTTTTAGATGACAAAACTTTAAAGCATTTTTTTTGACTTAAAGCTCTGCGGCGGGGTCGATTTGGGGTGTGTCGTACCATTTTGAGTACATGAGGTAGTTGCGTGCAATCTTGATGTTGATTTCGCGCGACTGCTCGGGGTCGACGGGTTTTACGAATTTTGCCGGGGCGCCGGCCCAAAGTTCGTTCGGGCCGATTTTGGTGCGGGAAAGGACCACGGAGCCTGCGGCGACGATGGCTCCTTCGCCGACTTCGGCGTCGTCCATGACCACGGCGCCCATGCCGATAAGGGCGAAGGGGCGGATTTTTGCGCCGTGGATTGTGACGTTGTGGCCTATGGATACGTCGTCGCCGATTTCAATGGTGGATTTGCGGAAGAGCGTGTGGAGGACGGAGCCGTCCTGAATGTTTACGCGGTTGCCGATGCGGATGGAGTTGACGTCGCCGCGGATGACGGTGTTGAACCATATGGAGCATTCGTCGCCGATGACGACGTCGCCAATGATTGCGGCTCCGTGGGCCGTGAAGCAGTCGCGGCCGAGTTGCGGGGTGAAGCCGCGGACGGGTATGATGGTTGCCTGTTGCATGTGTTTGTCGGTGGAGGGGGTCAGCGTGAGAGGGGTTTTGTCTTTTCGGCGAGCCAAGCGGCTGTGGCGTGGTCGAGCTCGGGGGTGAGGAGCTCGCGGACGCGGGCCTGATATCGGTTGAGCCAGTCGATTTCGTCGTCGGTCATGATTTTCGTGTCGAAGAGGGCGGGTTCGAAGGGGCAGAGTGTGAGGGTCTCGAAGCGGAGGAAGCGCCCGAATTCGGTGGTCATGGCCGGGGTGCAGAGCACGAGGTTTTCGCATCGGATGCCGTGGACGCCTTCGCGGTAGAGGCCCGGCTCGTTGGATATGATCATGCCGGGGCGGAGGGGCGTGTCGACGTAGTTGAGGCGTATGCTTTGCGGGCCTTCGTGGCAGCAGAGAAATTGGCCAACGCCGTGGCCCGTGCCGTGGAGGTAGCTCAGGCCTTCGCGCCAGAGGAACTGGCGGGCGATGGCGTCGAGCTGGGCGCCGCGGGTGTCGTCGGGGAAAATCATGCGTGCGAGGGCGATGTGGCCTTTCATGACGAGGGTGAAGTCGCGGCGTTCCTGCGGGGTGGGGGTGCCGAGGCAGATTGTGCGGGTGAGGTCGGTGGTGGCGTCGGGGTATTGCGCGCCGGAGTCGATGAGGAGCAGTCCGCGGGGCTCGAGGACGGCGTTGGACTTCTCGTCGGCTTCGTAGTGGACGATTGCGCCGTGGGGTCCGTAGCCGGCGATTGTGCCGAAGCTTTCTTCGAAGAAGGCGGGCGACAACGAGCGGTGGCGGCGGAGGATGGAGTCGACGTCGATTTCGGTGGTGAGGATGCCTGCGGCCATGCGGTCTTCGATTTCCATGAGGCTGCGGCACATGGCCACGCCGTCGCGGATCATTGCGCGGCGCACGCCTTCGAGCTGGATTTCGTTTTTGCAGGCTTTGGGCATTGCGGCCGGCGACTTGGCGGCGAGAATGGCGCGTGCGCCGAGGATGTCGCGGACGGCGCCGGAGGTGCGTGCGGCCTCGACCATTACGCGGCTTGTCTCCGGGAGCCGGGAGAGGAAGTCGGGGAGGGTGTCGTAGGGGCTTACGTCGACGCCCTGCGAGGCGAGGTATTCCTCGACTTCTGGGGTGAGTTTGGCGGGGCTGACGAATACGCGGGCGCGGCCTCCGGGGGCGGCGTCGACGTAGAGGTAGCCGATGGCCACGGGGTTGTAGCGGACGTCGGACGAGCGGATGTTGAGGAGCCACGCCACTTCGTCAAGGGCCGAGAAGAGGATGGCGTCGGCGCGGGCCTCGCGGGCTTCGCGCCGCATGGCTTCGAGCTTTGCGGAGGCGGATTCGCCGGCGTATTCTTCCTTATGGATGAAGAGGGGGGCGTCGGGGAGGCCGGGGCGGTCGGTCCAGAGGCCCTCGGCGGCGTCGAAGTCGGTGCGCAGGCTTATGCCTTCGGCGGCAAGGGCGTCGCTGAGGGCGTCGACGGCGTTGATGCTGAAGAGCATGGCGTCGAGGGCCACGGTGCGGTTCTTGCCGGGGTGGGCGAGGAGGTATTCGGGGATTGAGGGCGTCGATGCGAGGCCGTCCTTCATAAGCGTGATGCCCGAGCCGGCGAGCTGCTCGGCGGCTTGGATGAAGTAGCGCGAGTCGGTCCAGAGGAGGGCGTCGGAGAGGGTGACGACGAGGTCGCCGGCCGAGCCGGTGAAGCCCGAGAACCAGCGTCGCGCCTGCCAGCGGGCGGCGATGTATTCGCTCATGTGGGGGTCGGCCTGCGGGATGATTACGGCGTCGATGCCTTCGGCGGCCATGCGGCGGCGCAGGGCTTCGATGCGGCTGATGTGTATATTTTCCATGTCGTTATGATTGTTTTTGAGCCTTTGGGGTCAATATGATTTCAGAGGCGGGATGAATGCGTCGGGGATGTGTTCGATGGAGTGGGCCTCGGGGATGCCCGATATGCCGATGAGGTCAAACTGCGGGTCGTGGGGCAGGGGCGAGCGGGCCATGTATGCGTTGGCGGCGTTGGCGATGCGGAGCATCTTCCGGCGGTCGATGGCGTCGAAGGGGTCGTCGTCGGGGTTCTTGCGGGTTTTGACTTCGACGAACACGATGCGGTCGTCCTTCATGGCGATGATGTCGATTTCGAGGTGGCCGAGCCGCCAGTTGCGCTCGACGATTGCGTAGCCGGCCGCGACGAGGAAGTCGACGGCGGCGTCCTCGCCCCATTTTCCGGTGTCGTTATGCAGTGCCATACAGCGCAAAATTATAAAAACGCGCTGATAAAACAAAAAAACGGGGCATTAAAATTATTAATGATGTTTTATAATTGAAAAGTTTTGACTACTTTTGCGCTTATAATCCTAAAGTGTGCGCTCACGGGCGCCACGCCCCGGATAATAAACAAACATTCTAACACTTCCCGCTATGGCACGACAGTATTTCGACAATCTGGACACGATGATTTTGCAGGCACTGAGCACCAATGCCCGCACCCCTTATCTGGAAATAGCCCGCGAGTATGGCGTATCGGGAGCCGCGGTGCATCAGCGCGTGCAGCGCCTGATGGCCAACAACGTAATCAACGGCTCGGAGCTGTTGATCAACCCCTCGACTCTGGGATACGACACCTGCGCCTACGTCGGCCTCTTTCTCCGCGACCCCTCGCAGTTCGAGACTGTGGTAGACGCCCTGCGCAAGATTCCCGAAGTGGTCGAATGCCACTTCACCACGGGCCAGTATGACATATTCATCAAGCTCTACGCCCACAACAACGACCACCTCCTGCATCTGCTTCAGAACCAGATTCAGGCCCTCGGTTTCGCCCGCACCGAGACGCTGATTTCATTCCAAGAGGTGTTCAAGCGTCAGGTGCCCCTCAACAACGAACAATAATTGAAATCAAACCAATAAATCAACCCTCAACTCAGTTATGGATATTTCGCATATCGAGCACATCGGCATCGCCGTTCCCAGCCTTGACGAGGCTATCCCTTTCTACGAAAACATGCTTGGCTTCAAATGCTTCGCAATCGAAGAAGTAGCCGACCAGAAAGTGCGCACCGCCTTCTTCAAGGTGGGCCAGACCAAAATCGAGCTTCTTGAAGGCACGAGCGAAGACAGCGCCATCTCGAAGTTTATCGCCGCCAACGGCGGCCGCGGCGGCATCCAGCATATCGCCTTCGCCGTTCAGGACGGCGTGGCCAACGCCCTCGCCGAAGCCGAAGCCAAAGGCTGCCGTCTGATCGACAAAGCTCCCCGCAAAGGCGCCGAAGGCCTCAATATCGCCTTCCTCCACCCCAAGAGCACGGTAGGCACCCTCGTCGAACTCTGCGAGGACCCCAACAAGTAAACACACGACATCAAAATCCCGAATCATCCTTATACATACAATATGAGCAGCCAGCTTGAAAAAGTAAAAGAACTCATAGAGCTCCGACAGGAAGCCCGCCTCGGCGGCGGCCAGAAGGCCATTGACAAACAGCACGAACGCGGCAAATACACCGCCCGCGAACGCATCGCCCAGCTTCTCGACGAAGGCTCGTTCGAAGAACTCGACATGTTCGTGCGCCACCGTTGCACCAACTTCGGTCAGGAGAAAAAATCCTATCTCGGCGACGGCGTAGTCACCGGCTACGGCACCATCGACGGCCGCCTGGTCTACGTGTTCGCTCAGGACTTCACCGTCTTCGGCGGATCGCTTTCGGAGACGATGGCCCTTAAAATCTGCAAAATCATGGATATGGCCATGAAGATGGGCGCCCCCGTCATCGGCCTCAACGACTCGGGCGGCGCGCGCATTCAGGAAGGCATCAACGCCCTCGCAGGCTATGCCGAAATCTTCCAGCGCAACATCATGGCCTCCGGCGTCATCCCCCAGATTTCAGCCATCCTCGGCCCCTGCGCCGGCGGCGCCGTGTACTCCCCTGCACTGACTGACTTCACAATCATGGCCAAGGGCATCAGCTACATGTTCCTCACCGGCCCGAAGGTGGTGAAGACCGTAACTGGCGAAGACGTGTCGCAGGACGCTCTCGGCGGCGCCGAGGTCCACTCCTCCAAGAGCGGCGTGTGCCACTTTGCCGCCGAAGATGGCGAGGACGCTCTCCGCATCATCCGCAAGCTCTTCAGCTACATTCCCCAGAACAATATGGAGGAAGCACCCCTCGTCGAGTGCAACGACCCCATCGACCGCCTCGAAGACTCCCTCAACGATATCATCCCCGACTCGGCAACCCGCCCCTACGACATGTATGAGGTGATTGGCGCCATCGTCGACAACGGCGAGTTCCTCGAAGTGCAGCGCGACTACGCCCGCAACCTCATCGTAGGCTTCGCCCGCTTCAACGGTCAGGCCGTCGGCATCGTGGCCAACCAGCCCAAGTATCTCGCCGGTGTGCTCGACAGCAACGCATCCCGCAAGGGCGCACGCTTCGTCCGCTTCTGCGACGCCTTCAACATCCCCCTCGTCACCCTCGTCGACGTCCCCGGCTTCCTCCCCGGCACGGGTCAGGAATACAACGGCGTAATCCTCCACGGAGCCAAGCTCCTCTACGCCTACGGCGAAGCCACCGTGCCCAAGGTGACGGTGACGCTCCGCAAGAGCTACGGCGGCTCGCACATCGTGATGAGCTGCAAACAGCTCCGCGGCGACATGAACTACGCATGGCCCACGGCCGAAATCGCCGTTATGGGCGGCGCCGGCGCTGTCGAAGTCCTCTACGCAAGAGAAGCCAAGAGCGCAGAAAACCCCGCCGCTTTCCTCGCCGAGAAAGAAGCCGAATACAACAAGCTCTTCTGCAACCCCTACAACGCGGCCAAGTACGGCTACATCGACGATGTTATCGAACCCCGCAACACGCGCTTCCGCGTGATCCGTGCCCTCCAGCAGCTCGCAACCAAGAAGGTGACGAATCCCGCCAAAAAGCACGGCAACATACCCCTGTAACCCCCATCCACCCTTCCCATTACAGACTATGAACAAAAGAATAGTAATAGCGGTGACAGCACTCCTCCTGTGCGTGGCCTCGGGCTTCGCACAGGGCCGGAAGGCGCTTCGTATCAACGAAGTCATGGTCACCAACACCTCCGGCGTCGTCGACGAATACGGACAGAGGCAGGCGTGGATCGAGCTTTTCAACGCCAATTTCGCGCCGCTGGAAATCTCAAGCGTGTTCCTTACAAACGACTCGACCAATCCCCGCAAGTATCCCGTGCCCCTCGGCGATGTAAACACCCGCATCCCCAAGCGCCAGCACGTAGTGTTCTTCGCCGACGGCGAGCCCAATAAAGGCACATTCCACACCAGTTTCACCCTTACCCCCGGCGAGGACAACTGGATCGGCATCTACGACGCCGACGGCCGCACGCTCATCGACGAGGTGGTGATTCCCGCATCGCTCGGACCCGACCAGACTTGGGCTCGCACCACCGACGGCTCGGGCGAATGGGCTGTCCGCACCGGCGGTCAGACCGACTATATCACCCCCTCGAGCGCAAACGTAATCAAGGACACGAACAAGAAAATCGACCAATTCGCCGAACGCGACGAAAACGGCTTCGCCATGACCCTCATGGCTATGGGAGTCGTATTCTCGGCCCTCCTCATTCTGTGTCTCTCATTCTATGCAATCGGCAAAATCGGCGCCGCTGTCTCGACCTTTAACAAGCGTCGCGCCCACGGCATGAGCCGCGAGGAAGTCAAGCAGGAACTCGGAGGCCACGACTCCGGCGAGGAAATCGCCGCAATCGTCATGGCGCTCCACGAGCACTTCAATGCCCATGACACCGAAAGCACCGTCCTTACAATCAACAAGGTGAAACGCGCATACTCGCCGTGGAGCTCCAAAATCTACGGCATCCGCACCATGCCCGAGCACCACTTCAACAAAAAGAAGTAAAACACAATTTCAAACCGCGTCACAACTCAAACAGACATGAAAGAATACAAATATAAAATCAACGGCAACCTCTACAAGGTGGCTGTCGGCGACACTGACGACAATCTCGTGCAGGTAGAAGTCAACGGTGTGCCCTACAAGGTCGAACTCGACAAGGCTCCGGCCGCTAAGGTGGCCGCAGTGCGTCCCTCGGCCGCTCCCCGCACGGCAACGGGCGAGAAAGTAATCGCAAAGCCCGCCGCAACAAGCGGAGCCGGCGCCCCCGTCAAGGCCCCCCTCCCCGGCACGGTAATCGCCGTAAACGTCAAAGTCGGCGACACCGTCAAGGCCGCCGATACGGTAGTGCTCCTCGAAGCCATGAAGATGGAAAACGCCATCCATGCCGGCCGCGACGGCCGCGTGGCTGCCGTCAACGTAGCCGCAGGCGACTCCGTCCTCGAAGGCGCAGTGCTCGTAACTCTTGAATAATCCCATCGTCGGAACAACAATTAACAACCAATCTATGTCATTCGGCGATTTTATTCTCAACAACCTGCAGCAGTTCTGGGAACTGACAGGTTTCGCCAATGCCGAGTTCGGCAACTTCGTGATGCTCGCCGTGGGGCTTTTCTTCATCTGGCTTGCCATCAAGAAGAACTTCGAACCCATGCTTCTCGTGCCCATCGGCTTTGGTATCCTTATCGGCAACATACCCTTCAACACGGCGGCCGGCCTTGAGGTCGGAATCTATGAGGAAGGGTCAGTCCTCAATATCCTCTACAACGGCGTGAGCGCCGGCTGGTATCCCCCGCTGATTTTCCTCGGCATCGGTGCCATGACCGACTTCTCGGCCCTGATTGCAAATCCCAAGCTCATGCTCATCGGAGCGGCCGCCCAGTTCGGCATCTTCGGCGCATACATGGTGGCGCTCGCCATCGGCTTCGCGCCCGATCAGGCCGGTGCCATCGCCATCATCGGCGGCGCCGACGGCCCCACGGCTATCTTCCTCAGTTCGAAGCTTGCCCCCAATCTCATGGGTGCCATTGCCGTCAGCGCCTACTCCTACATGGCTCTCGTGCCCGTGATTCAGCCCCCGTTGATGCGCCTCTTCACTACCAAGAACGAGCGCCTCATCAAGATGAAGCCCGCGCGCGCCGTGTCGCAGAACGAGAAGATTATCTTCCCCATCGTCGGCATGCTCCTGACGTGCTTTGTCGTTCCCTCGGGTATCCCCCTGCTGGGCATGCTCTTCTTCGGCAACCTTCTCCGCGAGTGCGGCGTGACGACGCGTCTGGCCAAGACCGCTTCCAACGCCCTCACCGACATCGTGACGATTCTCCTCGGCATGACCGTCGGCGCTTCGACGCAAGCCTCGCAGTTCCTGACGCCGCAGACGATTTTCATCTTCTTCCTCGGCTTCATGGCCTTCGTTATCGCGTCGTCGTCGGGCGTACTCTTCGTCAAGCTCTTCAACCTTGTGCTCCCGAAGGATAAGAAAATCAACCCCCTCATCGGCAACGCAGGCGTTTCGGCTGTGCCCATGAGCGCGCGTATCTCCAACAACCTCGGCCTCGAATACGACCCCTCCAACTATCTGCTCATGCACGCCATGGGCCCGAACGTTGCAGGCGTTATCGGCTCGGCCGTGGCTGCCGGTGTGCTCCTCGGCTTCCTTGCCTGATAAGCTGTACGGCCCCCTGAAATCAGAGAGGGCTGTGACGTAATAGAACCGCACCCCAAAAGTGTTTTACATCTTTTGGGGTGCAGTTTTTTGGGGGTGCGCTACGGACGCGATTAATCGCGTCTGTACAATGTGCTGATTTGCAGGGTATTCAGTGTGTATCGGACGCCTGCGCCCGCGCGGTGGCGGCCACCATCAAACGCAGTAGGGACGTGATGAATCACTAATCTTTACCCACAAGTATCCCTATTATTCGAGTTCTCCAAGAGGTATTGATAGATTGTTTCCAATCTGTCGATACCTCTTTTAAAAGTATTACTGTCCGCTAAACATTTTTTGAGCGGATGAAAAATTAGGGCTGGCACCTATTGCAGGAGTCAGCCCTAAATGGTTACTTTGCTTTTGCGACAAAACATAGATAACCAT
>CAJUCQ010000010.1 GCA_910584905.1 uncultured Muribaculaceae bacterium | reverse complement strand
ATTTTCTTTATGTCTTTCCCGCAGCGATAACCAAGAATCGCAGAATAAATAGGATTCACAATCAAGAAAAGTATCATGCACAGTGCCATTCCGGAACATTCAGACGCAAGCTGGGCAACGGCAAAAGGCAATGCTAACATCACAAGGATTGTGATTGCCAGCCAAATAATTATAGCTCTTTTATTAACCATCAGTATAATACTTATTTTAGTATGTTGGAACGGCTCGATTCTACAAACATTGTCGGAGTAAACTCCACAATCTGATAGTCGGCGATTTCGTTGATGTTAAACGGATCTTGCGCAATGATGAAGTCTACAGCCGCACGATTGTCAGCCTTTATCATTATCACGCCGCCAATGCGGGGTGTCTGCGGGCCGGATACGATGAAATCGCCGGCCGCATAGTGTTCGGCGAGATATTCGCGATGCGCGGCGAGAAACTTGTCAACCTCGCTCAACGGCTTTTTATATGTAAGTATTGCGATAAACATAATGATATGATTGTTTGAGAGGATAGTTTTCTTGAAATGGCACTATTTAAGGCTTCAGGGTAACCTGTGGCAATGGCTGTCTTTATTCAATCGGGAAAAGCTTGCAGAACCCTTGCTTGTTAAACTGATAGTACATTTCGATTCGTTCCGGCGTATCGTTTTCGAGCAACGTAAGTAACTCTTTTGCAAATTCAAGGGTTGCAGAACCGTTGGCAGTCACCATGCTGCCGGCGCTTACTGCTTGCGCGTGGATATACCCGTCGGGATTGGTGTAGTTCTCTCCACCCCAACGTTTCAGTTGCTCCAAGCCATTGCCGGTATGTTTCACCGCATTGAGGAAACCATGCTTTGCCATAAAAGATGCTGCATTGCATATCGCACCGACAATCTTCCCGGTCTCAACAGCTTTTTCGACAATTGGCACAACCCGTTCAGCAACAGGCGTACTCCACCCGAAACCACCAATCAGCACCAGCACAGCATAATCATCGGGCATCGTATCAAACGAATAATCCGGCATTGTGCGAAACCCGCCGATTGATTTCACCGGCTCCAATGTCGGGGCAACCGCCTTATTGACATACTTCGGATTTTCCTTCATCGCATATTCATCGGAGGCAATAGCCTGCGAAAGATACACAGCCTCATGCGCCGCATAGTCCGGCAGGAGTATATATAGAACTTCGTTACTCATAATCGACTGTTACTTTTTCCAACGTTTGAGTTGCGGGAAGAACCGCCGCATCTGCTCCTTCATTTGTTCGACAGTGAGATTCTGACCGGAGTTTTTGTTTATCTCGTCAGTAAACTGTGAGCAGTGCTCAATCATCTGCTCCATGGTCATGTCCTGCGTGAACTTGCCGTCTTTGTAGCAGTAAATGCAGTAATCCTCGTTTGGTGAGCCGTCGACATTCGTGCCGAATACTTCATTTGTGAGCGGCATTCCGCAGCTCTGACAAAATTTCATATCCATTCGTCGTGTTTTATACTGTTTGAAAATATTTATTTAAAGGTCTTGCGTCGCCGTATGAGAGTATTTATTTGATATTATGTCAGTCACAAGGCGTTTTCGCCCGGTTGTTGACTGTCACAAGGCGCTGCAATGCGAAGATACAAAAAATAATCGAGAAGTGCAGGCCTCACGGAATATAAATGCGTTGACACGCCCGGACATCAATATATAAACGCTACCGATACCTGTTGGAAAATTACATACCGGCCCAAAAACGTCAAATCACGTATTAATCGCCGTCTTACAAACGATTTATACGTGATTTGTGTTGTGTGTGTGATTCGGTCGGGACTCGAACCCGAAACCGTCTGCTTAGAAGGCAGATGCTCTATCCAGTTGAGCTACCGAACCCCTTGGTGATTTTATCGGGTGCAAAGTTACGCTTTTTTTTTGGTATTTGCAAGCCCTATTTCCTATATCGCCCGTATATCTCTTCTGCCATGAGCCGGGCTCGTGTCAGGTTTACGGAGTCACTCGGAGATGTGGCGTAATCTTTGAACGAAGGGATTTTCACTCTTGTGCCCGGTCTGATTTTGTCGGGATTGCCGAGCTTTTCTTCGTTGGCCTTGTATATATATACCCAATATTCCATGCGTCCGTAATACTGTCGGGCCATTGATGCCAGATAGCGCGTTGGCGTGACGGTGTCGTAAATCGGTTCGACGGCGGGTTTCGTCTTGTCTTGTTGCGCTTGCTCTTTAAGGAAGACGGTGTCGTGAACTGTTTTCACGATGGTGTCGAGGCGTATGATTTCGCGGGTTTCCTTTGGGGTAGAATAGCGTCCCGAAAGAAAGCCGGCTATGAACATCAGCAATGATATTGCGACAATGGCCGTGATTACAGTCTTGCGGCCGGAAGAGTGGTTGTGCTCGGGCATTGTCGGTTCATGGCGGCCCGCCGCGGTTTCGTCGTCTGAGCCATCAGGCGTTTGGGAGAGTAGGGCGGCCTCCGCGCCCGTAGGTTCGGATTGTTCGGGTGTTTGCGGGGCCTGCGCAGTGTCCTCCGGGTCATTGGTTTCGATCTCTTGAGGCTCCTCTGTCATCTCGGGGGTCTCGTCGCCGGGATTCACCCCATCGAAATCGCTTTCGGATATGGAATCATCGAGTTCTACGGGGGCAAACATCGCAAACGGCTGGTTCACCTCCTCGGCAAGCGATTGGTCGGGCCGGAAGAGTACGCCGGTGAATTCGCCGAATCCTTTTACGGAGGCATGCCCGTTGAGCGCGCACTCTTCTTCAATCAGCGCGAAGAATTCCTTGAGAAATTTTTCGGCGCTGTCTCGTCCGATAGCGTTGATTGATGCAAGTGCGTCGGCGGCGGCCGGCAACGTCATGATGCCGCCTGCAGGAGTCGCGCCGGGATCTCGCATAGGGGTGTCGGCGGCGATTTTCTTTCTGAAGGCGCTTCCCGGGAAAAACTCGAGAGTTATTTCCGGAGGCAAAAGTATGCGATGGCCCGTCGAGAGGTCGTTGACGATTTTTTCATCATGCTTTTCCGGGACGAATGTTCCGAATCCGGGGATGGCGAATGCCTTGAGCGCTGTGGCGTTTTCGGCAAGCAACATGGTCAGGGCGCCTATGAGCGCGTCGGTGTCTTTTGCCGTGCGACCGAGGCGCTCGGCCAGTGTTTTGCGAAATGTTTTGTTCTCCATTATTAATCGTAGAGCTCGTCTGATATGAAGTAACGCGGACGGTGCTTGGATTCAATGAAAATTTTACCGACATATTCTCCGATAATTCCGAGCGCCATAAGAATCAGACTCCCGAGGAACCATACGGAAAGCATTATGGAGGACCAGCCCGATATGACTTCATGGCTGAAATAGGCACCGAGAACGTAGATGGCGACAGCTATGTCGGCAAGCAAAAGGATGAGGCCCACTATGAATATCATACGCATCGGGCGGGCAGTGAAGGATGTGATGCCGTCGATGCTGAGACTTAGCATCTTGCTGAGAGGGTAGTGCGTTTCTCCTGCCATGCGCGCCGTGCGGGGGTACTCGACGACGGCTGTCTTCAGCCCGATAAGCGGCATAATGCCTCTCAGAAATATATTTGCCTCTTCATATTGGAGAAGCATCCCTGTTGCCCGCGCACTCATCAGGCGATAATCGGCATGATTGGGGATTGTGTCAAGGCCCATGCTTCGCTGCATGCGGTAGAAGCCTTCGGCGGTGACGCGTTTGAACCATGAGTCGCTGGAGCGGTCGGAGCGAACGCCATATACAATCTCGCAGCCCTCGGCGTAGCGACGCAACATCTCAAGAATCTTCCACGGGTCGTCCTGCATGTCGGCGTCAATGCTGACAAGAGCTTCGGCTCCGTGGCGGAGCGCGCTTTCAAGCCCGGCGAGGAGCACTCGCTGATGTCCGCGGTTGCGGGCCAGCGACATTCCCTTGACGCGTCCGTCAGCCCGGTGCATATCTTCGATGATGGCCCAGGTGCGGTCAGAAGACCCGTCATTACATAGCAACACAAAACTGTCGGTGGACGCAAGTCCGTCACTGACCGCTTTTTCGATGACTTCAAGCAGGGTCGGCACGCTCGCCGGCAGAACCTCCTGTTCGTTGTAGCAAGGCACAACGACGGCAAGCCGCGGAGAATGTGATTCAGCCATAATCAAAAAGAATAAGCCGCGCCGACTGTCTGACAATCACGTCGGCGCGGCAGAAGTTATAATTCGGAGTTCAAGAATGGAATCAGTAGTTGCGGGCTATGATTACACGACGCTTTGAGGGCTTTCCGCTCACCATGCATACGCCTTCTTCATCAGCGCCTTCTAGCGGGATACAACGTATTGTAGCCTTGGTCTCCGCCTTGATGCGCTCCTCGGTCTCGGGGGTGCCGTCCCAATGGCAAAGGAAGAAGCCGCCGTCCTCGATTTTCTCTTTGAATTCGTCGTAGGAATCGCAGACGTAGGTTTTGTCCTCGCGCATTTTCAGCGCCTTGAGATAAATGTTTTGCTGAATTTCTTCGAGGAGGGTGTTGATGTGATCGGCAATTCCGGCGAGGGGAGCAGTCTCTTTCTCAAGAGTGTCGCGGCGCATGAGTTCGACCGTACCGTTCTCGATGTCGCGGGCGCCGATGACGAGACGCACAGGCACACCTTTGAGCTCGTAGTCTGCGAATTTGAAGCCCGGACGCTTGTTGTCCGCGTCGTCGTATTTTACGCTGATACCAAGCTCGCGCAGACGCTCCACGATGGGCAGCACCTTGTCGGTGATTGCTGCGAGCTGTTCGGCATTTTTAAAGATGGGGACGATTACCACCTGAATGGGAGCGAGGTGGGGCGGAAGCACCAGCCCGTTGTCATCGGAATGCGTCATAATCAGCGCACCCATCAGGCGCGTGGAGACACCCCACGAGTTAGCCCATACGTACTCGGTCTGATTCTCTTTGTTGGCGAAAGTCACGTCGAAGGCCTTCGCAAAATTCTGCCCGAGGTTGTGCGACGTACCGCTTTGGAGAGCCTTGCCGTCCTGCATCATGGCCTCGATGGTATAGGTGTTGAGTGCGCCGGCGAAACGCTCGTTGGCAGTTTTTACACCGCGGATAACCGGCACTGCCATATGTTTCTCGCAAAAATCGGCATACAAATTAATCATCTGCACCGTGCGGGCTTCCGATTCTTCGGCCGTGGCGTGGGCGCAATGGCCTTCCTGCCACAGGAATTCGCTCGTACGGAGGAACATGCGTGTGCGCATTTCCCAGCGCATAACGTTAGCCCACTGATTGCAGAGCACCGGAAGGTCGCGGTAGGAATGAATCCAGTTTTTGTACGTTCCCCAAATTATAGTCTCCGATGTCGGGCGCACAATCAGCTCCTCTTCGAGACGGGCTTCGGGGTCTACGATAACGCCGTTGCCCTCAGGGTCGTTCTTGAGACGATAGTGCGTGACAACGGCACATTCTTTGGCAAAGCCCTCGACGTGTTCTGCCTCCCGGCACAGGAACGACTTGGGGATGAGAAGGGGGAAATAAGCATTCTGCACACCCGTTTCCTTGAACATGCGGTCAAGAGTCTGCTGCATCTTTTCCCAGATTGCATAGCCGTAGGGCTTGATTACCATACAGCCGCGCACAGCCGACTGCTCGGCAAGGTCGGCCTTGACGACAAGCTCGTTGTACCACTGGGAATAATTATCCTTGCGTTTGGTGAGGTCCTTTAATTCTGCTGCCATGCCTTATACGTGCTTAGAAGGGAAATTCGTCGTCAGAAGCCTGCTGTACGGGAGGATTGGGAACGGCGGGAGCAGTCGCGTTTACCACCGGGGGGACGGGCGCGCCGCCCATGCCGGGAGCCTCAAGTTCCGCCTTCCATGCGCGGATGTCAGTGTACCAGCGGCCGTTGTATTCGCGGCTTTCGATGTCAAAGCTGATAGTGGCTACCTGACCCACCTGAAGAGCAATCTTGTCGGCATTGTCGCCGAAACATGTGAAATGTACTTTGCGGGGATATGTGTCGAACGTTTCGAGAACGTATTCTTTCTTTTTCCAGTTGTTACCGTTGCGCGACACACCGGAAACTTCCGGCAGCGCGGCGATGATTTTGCCTTTGACTTCCATTGTCAGAATTATATAATGGTTTTCTAAATTTGTTTGTGCTGAAGCGAGTGACAAAGTTACGCAAATTTTTTCGCTTTACCAAACTGAAAAATTTTCGTATTTTTGCAGGCCCGTAGTCCGAGCTAAAATAAAAAAATACAAATGGAAACGAATCAGCAGATAAAGAACGCAAACGCTTACGGAGTCCTCTTCGACCTCGACGGCGTGATTATCGACAGTGAAACAGAATATACCCGTATCTGGGGCGAAATCGAATCCCGCTTCCCTACCGGAGTGCCCGACTTCCCCCTTGTCATAAAGGGAACGACCCTCCCGCATATACTCGACACGTATTTTGCCGACGAACCCGTGCGGTCGCAAGTCGTAGAGATGCTCCGTGAACGCGAAATGACCCTCCCTTACCGCCCCGTTAAAGGAGCTTTTGAATTCCTTGACGCCCTTGCCGCCAACGGAATCCCCTGCGCAATTGTCACCAGCAGCAACGAAGAAAAAATGTCTACCCTGTATCAGCGCCTCCCCGGCTTGCGGGAGCGATTCGCCTCCATCGTCACTTCCGGCGACGTAGCGCACTCAAAACCCTCCCCCGAGGGCTATCTCTTGGCTGCACGGCGACTCGGCCTGAAACCCGAAAATTGTTGCGTATTTGAAGACTCCTTCTCAGGCCTCGAAGCCGGCCGACGCGCCGGTGGCGCCGTAATAGCCCTTGCCACGACCAACCCACGCAAAGCCCTTGAAGGAAAAGCCGATATGGTCATCGATGATTTTTCCGGAATGACAGTCGACGCACTCTTTAATCTATTCCACGCCCGTGAAGCCACAGGCTCGGATTCCACTGCCAAAGGCTGAGACAGCCCGCCAAGAAGATTATTTCCGGTGAAGCAATCGGCTGATGTTTAAATACAAAAGCATACATTTTGCCCCTGCGAAGTAAAAAAGTTCACAAAAAATTTTTTATTTCAAAAAAAAGCGCGTAACTTTGCACTCGCAAAACGGATAACAGCCGATTGCAACATGGAGCGATGCTCGAGTGGCTGAAGAGGCACGCCTGGAAAGCGTGTATACCCCAAAAGGGTATCCCGAGTTCGAATCTCGGTCGCTCCGCAGAAAAGAGCACTGATTATCAACGCGATAGCCAGTGCTCTTTGTCTTTTTAATTGAGCCATGCGTATAAAAACGGATTGCTTATACGCATGGGCTTGTGGATAGCGTTCGCGCAGTTCAGCGGTCGATTGTGGAAACTGTTTCTGATTATATATTGAGGTAAGTTTTCAACGCCTCGACATATTCTTCAAAAGCGTTTCGTCCCTCCTTGGTGATTGAGCAGGTGGTTCGGGGGCGTTTGCCCGACATTCCCTTTTCGACAAAAATATACCCTGCGGATGAAAGTTTGTCGAGTTGAACGCTAAGATTTCCGGCGGTCGATTCGGTTTTCTCTTTGAGATACACGAAATCAGCTTCTTCCACATTCATCAGAATGGAAATGACTGCAAGCCGTAGTTGAGAGTGCAGAAGCGGATTCAGCTCTTTCATACCTGTTTGCGTGCTTTATTGTTGAGAATATGCCCCGGCACAATCATCATGGCGATAAATGCTATGATGAAAAAAGGCATAAACCAAGAAGCATATAGTGCTACATGACCGGCAATGCAAGCCATTGTGAACAGGCCGGCAGACAGTCCTATCGAACCGCCAATAATCAGAGATTTTTCCTTGACGATTATTCCTGATGCGATTTCGGCAAAAGGAACGATTATCAACGCGATAGCGAGCATCATTGACCATACGTCAATACCGCCGACAAGCAAAAATCCGAGACACATTGCTGTACCTGCGATTGCGCTGAAACCAACGGTTGACCATATGCGGGATGTTATGGTATCAGAATAGTTTTTGACGCCCTTCTCGCGTCGCATTTTTTTGTCCATTACCGGAGTCAGCGTACCTCCTATAATCCAAAGCAGAAACCATAGCCAGTTCCACACCGGATTATGGGTTAATCCGACAAGAGTCCATATTATTGCCGAAAGAACAACTGTCAGATATCCCCACATCAGTAGGATGCGACCATCGCCGATGTAGCGTTGTTTGGTGAGAGCAATCATCGAAGTTATAACTTCGAGGCTCTCTTTTTCAGTCAGTTTTTTATCTTCCATTTTACAGGGTTTTGAGGGTTTAACATTAAGTTTATTTTATAAACCATTTCTCTTTGAAAAAAGAGCGGTCGCGCGATTCCGCTCTTGTTCCGGTAGCAAAGTTAATAAGGTTTATGTTATAACAATGGTTCGGTAAAAACTACCGAAGTGATTGAAAATTAAGTTAATATATTAATATTTCAGATACAAATGAATCGCCAAAGCGTTCATTATAAAAACATTAGACTATGAACGT
>CAJUCQ010000009.1 GCA_910584905.1 uncultured Muribaculaceae bacterium | reverse complement strand
TGCCCTCGCTCAAAGACGCCGTCGCCATGACAGCAACCTTCGCCTTCGTCGTGCTGGGATGGATTGTGTTCCGCGCCGAAAACCTCGCGCAAGCGTGGGGCTACATCAGCCGCATGTTCGCCGACGGGCTCTTTGCGCCGCTCGACTTCGCGGCTCTCGCCCTCGCCTCATGGGACGTCTGGCCCTGCCTGTTCTTCATCCTTGTGCTCCAGCTCACGGAATGGTGTATGCGCAAGCGCGACTTCGGTCTCGACCTTAGGCATATCAAATACCGAGCCGTCCGCATGGCGGCATATATTGCAATTGTGATTGTCCTCGCGATATTCTCCGGCAGTCAGGAGAAGTTCATCTATTTCCAGTTCTGACGATATGATTAAGACATTCCTTCTACGCTGCTTCATCTTCGCACTCGCGGCCTTCGGCTGTCTCTGCGGTGTAAATGCTGTCCTGAACACGGTGCGTCCCCGGCTATTCGATATGAGCGGCGAACATATCGCCTTCTTCGGCAACTCACATATAGAGACCTCCGTCGATGACGCGATAGTCACCGGTGCTGTAAATTTCGCCCGCTCATCGGAACTTCCGGAATATATGTTCGCAAAAATAAAGTTGCTCCATAAATACAATCCCGACCTTGACACCATCTATGTATGCTTGGACAATCTCATGCCATACAGGCAAAATATCGCATCCGAGCTTATGAGTCCGGCGTTCTACGACTGCCTGTCCCCGGCTGACTACGCCGTCATACTCCGCCACGGCTCTTTCGACGAAATCACCCATCACCTGGCGCATCCCCTCGACAAGGCAAAGCTCATCGACTACATATTCGCCGCAACAAATCCCGCGCACAACATCCGACAAAGCATACGCATCGGCGGATACATGTATCTCGAACGCGACAAACTCGCCCAAGCCATAGCTCGCGCACGCGATTCAGGCCCGATTGCGAGAGCCGACAAGGACCTGAACGCCGTGGCAGTCCACTTCTTCGACAGGATTTACCAATATTGCAAGACAAACGGCATAACTCTCATATTCATCTGCGCTCCGCAGCACCCCGAATCGCCGTGGGACAAAACTCACTACCGGCACTTTGCCGCCGGGCGCTACCCCGACGTCCCTTTCCTTGACTTCATGAACGTCAGCCTCCCGGACAGCTGTTTCGGCGACATCGACCATCTCAACCACCGCGGCGCACGCATCTTCTCTCGCTTCCTTGAAGACAGCGTCATCCATCGCCCGGTAAAATCACGAACATATTCAGGTCACATAAAATAAAATGTACAAACACTTCTTCAAAAGGGCCATTGACATCGCCGCCTCAGGCGGAGCGCTGATTGTGCTCTCGCCCGTGTTGGCGGCTGTCGCCCTGTGGCTCCACTTTGCAAACAAGGGCGCCGGAGCATTCTTCTTTCAGGAACGCCCCGGACGCGGCGGACGCATATTCCGTGTCGTAAAATTCAAATCCATGAACGACCTCCGCGACGCCGAAGGCAATCCCCTGCCCGACCGCGAACGCATCACCACTCCCGGACGCTTCGTCCGCTCAACATCGCTCGACGAACTCCCGCAGCTTTGGAATGTGCTCCGAGGCGATATGTCGCTTATCGGGCCGAGACCTCTCCTGCCGCGATACATGCCATGGTACACCGAGCGCGAACAAAAGCGCCACGACGTGCGCCCCGGCATAACCGGATGGGCGCAAGTCAACGGACGCAACCTCATCTCTTGGGACAAAAAACTCGAACTCGACGTATGGTACGTCGAAAACATGAGCTTCGCAACCGACTGCCGCATTATCATGCGCACAATTCGCAATGTCCTGAAAAAAGAAGGCGTCGTCGCCGACAAAAAAGAAAATTACCTCGACATCGAGCGAATGAATAAAAAAAGCCGGGCCGAGGCTCTCAACAACATCGACAACCAACACTAAGAAAATATCACACGACCCGAAATGAAAATACTTATCACCGGTGCATGCGCCGTATCGGCGCGCAGCGTCCTCCGCTCTTTGAAAATGAGTCCGATATTCAAAGACTGCGAATTTATCGGCTGGGACATGTGCAACCTCCTTTACGGCCTGTACGAAGGCGTATTCAACCGCATCTACAAAGTGCCCGCCGTGAGCGACCCTGCCTACCGCGAAGTGGCGCAGCGCATCCTTGACGACGAACGCCCCGACGCCGCAATAATCGTCCCCGAAGTGGAAGTGCTCTATTGGGCAAAACACCCCTTCGACGTGCCCCACATCGTGCCTCAGCCGGCCTTTGCCGAGCTTGCCATAAGCAAAGAACGCGTATTCGAAGCCCTCTCGCCATACGGCCTTGTTCCTCAAAACGCAGTCCTCTCCGCCGACGAGCTGCTCGACCCCGCCTTTGAATCGCCCCTCGGCTACCCCGTATGGATTCGCGACGGCGCTCCCGGCACCGCATCGGCCAAAGGCGCCCTCAAAGCCACATGCCGCGACGACATTAAGGCTTGGGTCAAGCTTAACGCAGGAATCCCCAAATTCCAGATTTCCGAATTCCTCCCGGGCGGCAACTTCGGCTGCTTCTGCCTCTTCAAAGACGGACGCCTCGTCAAACTCGCTCAGGCCGAACGCATAGAATACATCATGGCTAAAGTAGCCGTCAGCGGCATCACCGGAAACACCTCCAAAGGGCGCCTCCTCAACGACAGCCGGATTGCCGACACAGCCCTGAAAGCTATCGACATCATCAGCAAGGCCACAGGCTCGGTCATGAACGGCCTCGTCGTCGTGGACATGAAAGCCGACGCCGACGGAAACCCGAAAGTCACGGAAATCAACATCCGCCACGTCGCCTTCAGCTCATCCTTCGCCATGGCCGGAATCAACATCTCCGAAGCCCAGCTTCTTCTTGCCTTGGGACGCGACGCCGACGTAAGCCCCGACGTCGAAAAAATATTCCCTGAAGGCAACCTCATCCTCCGCGACGTCGACGGCTCGCCCATATACATCGAAGCCCACCACGACATCGCTTCCGGACAATACATCGGAAAAAAGAAAGAAGCATAAGCCACCGCACCTTGACCGCGCGAAAAAACAGCCATCCCCCGATGGCTGTTTTTTTTGCCCCTCCGGCTGTGGGCGACAGCGATAGCCGCGATTACAACAATCAATAACTTTTCAAGGGTCCGGGGCGTTTATTATGCATACCTTTGCGGCATGAAAATATAAAATCGAACGCATCATGGACACACCTCTGATTACTTGGGCCTGCGTCGTAGGCCTCTTTCTGATTATCCTCTCTGTCAGAATAATCCATTCGATAATAAACGGCAGTATCCTCCACCGCCGCCACATCTTTGAACTCGGGAGCGAACGAGAGGAAGTATTCGTCCCCGGCGACACACTGAAAATCGACGAAAATGACCGCGACGACATCGACGACCTCTGAAAAGCCCCGCGTCGCGGCCGACGCCCGCGACGTTTGCCGCTTCCTTTCGGAATACAGCGGATGGATTCTCGGCAGCGGTGCGAGTTGCATCCGCCTTGAGAAGAACGTGCGCCGCATCGCTCATGCCTATGGAAAAAAGGCCGAAATAACAATTACGCCCCACCACGTCCACATCTCAATCGTAGCCCCGGACAACGACGAAGCCGTCTCGGCAATAGCCTCGTCGGTCCCCGGCCCCGTGAGCTTCAACATCATCACCGAGCTCAGCCGCCTCAGCTGGGAAATCGCCGACACGGGCCTCACTCTCGACGCCGCCCGCCGCCGCCTCGCCGACATCACCGGAAACGACAAGCAGAACAAATGGCTCGTCCTCGCCCTCGTGGCCGTGGCCAACGCATCGTTCTGCCGCCTATTCGGAGGCGACCTCACGGCCATGGCCATCGTCTGCATAGCCACCTTTGCCGGCTACTACATCAAACAATGCCTCCTCGGAGCCGGAGTCGACCTCCGCGTCACGGTCATCGTCTGCGCCTTCGTTTCGTCCGTCCTCGGCGCCACCGACTACCTCTTCGCCCTCGGCTCCACCCCGGCAATCACCATCGGCACGAGCATCCTCTACCTCGTCCCCGGAATCCCCTACCTCAACTCATTCAGCGATATGCTCTACCGCTACTATATATGCTCGTTCAGCCGCCTGATGGACGCCCTCGTCCTCACGGCCTGCCTCTCGTCCGGACTATGCGCCGGAATGATGCTCATGAACGTCGGCATGTTCTGACCCCTGTAAACCGCCTGAATCCCCCTCGGATATGGACTTGACTGCAAAAATTTTTCAGGATGCATTGTTTGCGGCTATCGCCGCTATCGGTTTCGCCGCTATCAGCCGCCCGCCCCTGCGCGCCTACCCCTACTGCGCGCTTATCGCCGCCCTCGGCCACTCGATGAGATTCATCCTCATGAACAACCCCGCCCACCCCGTCCACATTTTCGGGGCAAGTCTCGCGGCCGCATTCTTCATCGGCGTCCTCGCCGTGTTTCTTTCCCCAATTGCGCGCACCCCGGCCGAAGCCTGCTTCTTCCCCTCGCTCCTGCCGATGATTCCCGGTATGTACGCCTACAAAGCCTTCGGTGGCCTTGCAATGTGCGTCCTCTCCGACGACCCGCAAGTATTCGACTTCTACTTCTTCCAGTTCTCGCACAACGCCTTCGTCTGCATTTCCGTGCTCCTCGGGATGGTAATAGGCGCCACAGCCCCGGTGTTCATTTTCAAAAAAATATCATTTCAGGCTACACGCTAAGCCCGAAACCGCTATATTTGCATCTTAAAAATCCCAGCGTATGGAACTACGTCAACTCCGCTACTTCGTCAGCATCGCCGAAAACCTCAGCTTCTCGGAAGCCTCAAAAGTGCTCTGCATAACCCAAAGCACACTTTCCCAGCAAATCAAGCAACTCGAATACGAGCTCGGCACCCCCCTCTTTATCCGCACGAGCCACAGCGTGGCCCTAACCGAAGCCGGCCACGAACTCCTCCCCTACGCCAAAAGCACCCTCTACGACGCCGAAATGTGCGCCGTCCGCGTGGCCGACCTCAACCGACTCTCCACCGGCTCACTGCGCATCGGCGTCACCTACTCCTTCAGCCCCATACTCACCGAGACGCTCATCTCCTTCATGAAGCTCTACCCCGGGATAAAGCTCGACATACTCTATCGCCCTATGGCCGAACTGATGGACCTCCTGCGCCGCCGCGACCTCGACTTCGTCCTCGCATTCAAGCCCACCCAAGCCCTCGAAGGCGTCGAATCTCACATCCTCTTCCAGAACTACCTCTCGGCAATCGTACGCGACTCCCACAGCCTCGCCTCGAAAGAACGCATATCCCTCGACGAACTCGCCTCCTACGACCTCGCCCTCCCGTCAAAAGGCCTTCAGGCTCGCAACGCCTTCGACCACATCCGGCCGCCGGCCCTCAAATGCCGCGTGCGCATCGAACTCAACGAAGTAAACATCCTCCTTGACCTCATCCGCCGCACCGACTTCGTGACAGTCCTCGCCGAAGCATCAATCCACAACCGTCCGGGAGTAAAAGCCATCCCCATCGACATCGCCGACAACGAAATGGCCGGATGCGTCCACATCCTCAAAGACTCATACCGCAAACGCTCAATGCAGGAATTTCTCCACCTTCTCAGCGAATCAATCGCCGTCAAAGAGCGCCAAAACGCTTGGATATAAAAAATGACGGCAGACGTCGAAATCGCATCTGCCATCATTCACCAAAAATCAAAAGCGTACACCCGTAGGGAATCGAACCCTAATCTAAGGAACCGGAATCCTTTATTCTATCCATTGAAATACGGGTGCGGGACATATTTCCCGGCCTTTTAAGGCCATTGACGATGCAAATTTACGCTTTTTTTTGTAGATTTGCAAAAAAATGAACGTTCGCATTGATTCTTCTTGGCGCGAAGCCCTCTCAAGCGAGTGGGATGCGCCCTACTTTCAGGCGCTGACTGAGTTTGTCAAGGACGCCTACAAGCGCGGCCCGGTATGGCCGGCGCCATCTCGCATTTTTGCCGCCTTCGACGCGTGCCCCCTCGACCGAATCAAGGTCGTTATCCTCGGGCAAGACCCCTACCACGGCCCCGGACAAGCCAACGGCCTCTGCTTCTCCGTCGCCGACGGGATACCCATGCCCCCATCGCTGGTCAACATATTCAAAGAAGTCGCCGCCGACATGGGATGCCCCGGGCAGATGCCGCCAACCGGCAACCTCGAACGATGGGCCACGCAGGGCGTGCTCCTCCTCAACGCCACTCTCACCGTCGACGAACACCGCGCAGGCTCGCATCAGGGAAAAGGTTGGGAACAGTTCACCGACGCCGTCGTCCGTGCCGTAAACGACCGCTGTCCCGGAGTCGTTTTCCTCCTTTGGGGCTCTTACGCCATCAAAAAAGGAGCGTTAATCGACCGCAGCCGACACCTCGTCCTCACATCGCCCCACCCCTCGCCCCTGTCGGCCCACCGCGGATTCTTCGGCAACCACCACTTCTCGCAAGCCAACCAATGGCTCGAAAGCCGCGGACTCACACCCATAAAATGGATGCCATGACCCGTCTCTACATAATCCTCGCCCTCATCATCGCCGGAGCATTCTCCGCGGCGGCGCAGACCTCCCGCGCCGCCGACACCATGACAGGCGTGTTCGACGGCCGGACCCGCACCCTGCAGGCCACTGTCGACGGCAACCCCTTCGCCCCCCTGATTCTTTTCGCCGGAACGCCCGACAGACTCATCGTGAGCTTCGACCGCCTCGCCGAAGACCGCGAATACTTCCGCTACTCCCTCGAACACTGCAACGCCCGCTGGCAGCCGTCGGGCCTCGTCGACAGCGAATTTATCGACGGCTTCAACGAAGCATCCGTCGACGACTACGAATTCTCACGCGGCACCACGACCCACTACGTCAACTATCGCCTCTCAGTCCCCGACGAGCGCATGCGCCCCCTCATCTCCGGCAACTACCTCCTGAAAATATACCCCGAAGACAACCACGACGCGCCCGTGGCGCAAGTGCGATTCAGCATCTGCGAGAACACGGCGCCCGTAATCGGCGCCGACGTTTCGGCCGCCACCGACAAAGGATTCCGCAACCGCTTCCAGCAAGTGAACTTCGACGTCGACACCGAACGCGCCGCCGTCGACGACCCCTTCAACGATCTCTTCGTCACCGTGAGCCAGAACGGGCGCCTCGACAACGAGACTGCCGTCAGTGTGCCTCTCCGCGTTCAGGGCGCCCGCGCCGTATTCGAACACAAGCCCGAACTCATTTTCAACGCCGGAAACGAATACCGCCGCTTCGAAGTCATAAACACACAATACCCCACGATGGGCGTCGAATCAATTGAATACGCCGACCCCTTCTACCACATGAACCTCTACACCGACGCCCCGAGGGCCGACGTGCAATATCTCTACGACAGCACCCAGCACGGACGCTTCCGGATACGTGAATACAACTCCGACGAAAGCGACACCGAAGCCGACTACGTCGTAGTCCATTTCGCCCTCGACGCCCCCGAACTCGGCCCCGACGCCGCCGTATTTATCGACGGAGACCTCACATACCGTCGGTTCGACGACGCCTCCCGCATGTATTTCAACCCCGCAACGGGCCTGTTCGAGCGAGCCATGCTCCTCAAGCAAGGCGCCTACAACTACCAGTATCTAACGGTCGCACCCGGCGCGCGCTCAGGCGCCACGGCTCCCGTGGAAGGCGACAAATGGCAGACCGTCAACGAATATATCATAAAAGTATATCACCGGCGCCGAGGCGAACGATACGACCGCCTCATCGGCACCGGTGCCGCAATCTCTGACCACTGATGTCTAAAACCGTCACATACCAAACCCTTATGCTTCAGATTCAGGACACCCTCGTCACCCTCGACATGGCCGAGCGTTTCTTCCTTTGCGACCTCGACAAATGCCTCGGACAATGCTGCATCGACGGCGATGCCGGCGCCCCCATAACCCCGGAGGAAGACCGCCGTCTCCGCGAAATCCTGCCCGCCGTCAAGCCCTATATCCTCCCGGCCGCGCTCCGCGAAATCGAAGAGAACGGCGTGAGCTACATCGACGAGGAAGGCGACCTCGTCACGCAGATTGTCGACGGTCGCAACTGCGTTTTCACAACCTACGGCCCCGGCGGTATGTGCATGTGCGCCATCGAAAAAGCTTTTCGAGACGGAAAAATCGACTTCTACAAACCCATAAGCTGCCACCTCTACCCCGTGCGAATCAAGGAATACGACGGCTTCACCGCCATAAATCTCCACCGCTGGAAAATATGCCGGTGCGCCGAAGTGCTCGGGCGCGAAAAAGGCGTAAGAGCATATCAGTTCCTGAAAACACCGCTTATACGCCGCTTCGGTCAGGAGTGGTACGACGAACTCGCCCTCACTTGCGAAGAATATCTGCGTCAGAACCCCGGTAAATGAAACCCGCGGCGGATTTTCTGCGACGACACCTCGACGCTCTGCTCGTGCTTGTCGCCGCCGCAAACATCGCGGCGCGCCGCTTCTTCACGCTCCTCGACCCACGGCTCAGACCCGACACCGCAAGCTATTTCCACGCTTGGGAACACATCTCCGCCGGCGAAATCGACCCCTTCCGCACCCCACTCTACCCCCTGCTCACAGCCATCCTCCCCGGGTGGCTCCTCCTCGCCGCCCAACATGCCCTGTTCCTCACATCCGTCTACTGCCTCGCGCGCATAGCCCGCAAAGCCCTGCGGCTTCCGCCTTGGGCCGTCGCTGCCGCCACATTGCCCTACTGCCTCTTCGGTCTCTACCCGATGTACGCGGCCCTCTATCTCACCGACAGCCTCGGCGCGTCGATGATGCTCATATTCATCACTGTGCTTTTCCGCGCCATCGACCGCCCCTCGACCGCCTGCACAGTCGCTTCTGCGGCGCTGATGATTACCCTGACGGCCCTACGCCCGATATTCCTGTTCGTCCCCCTTGCCTCATGCGCCCTCGCCGCCGCCCTTGCCTCGGCGCGGCGCTTTCCGGCGGCAAAAGCCGTAGCCACAGCCGCGGCCGCAGGCCTGCTCGCCGCAGGCGCATACGCCGCGGCCTTCCGCCTCAACACGGGGCATTTCGGAATTTCAACAGCTTCCGAGCTTAACAAAGCCCTTTTCGACCTCTACAGTTTCTGCCCCGGAGACTCGGCCGCATATCCCGTCCACAGCCGCCTGAAAACACTCCACAACAACCCCTCCATAGAACCCGTCGAAAAATGGGACGTCCTGTTCATCATAGCCTCAGACCACCCGCAGGAGCTCTACGACGAAGTCGCGGACTACCGCGCCGCCAAACCCGGGAGCAGCACCGAAGCGCTCCGCTCCACAATATCCGCAAACCTCCGCCAAGGCCTCGCCGGAAGCCCCCTGCCCATTGCCGTCCTGCCCCTTGTCGCCGCCGCATACATCGCCTTCACGGCCCGCATGCAAAGCCGTCGCCGACGCGCAACCACCCCGCGCGCCTTCATCTGCCTCCTATTTACGGGCAATTTCATGGCCGTAATCCTCGGAGCTCCCGGCGAATACACCCGCCTCCTCATGCCGGTCATCCCACTCGTATTCCTCATGGCCGCCGACATGGCCGCAAGCCTCACTCTCCACTTACGTCCTCGTCGAGAAAATCGCGGCTGACGGGCCGCCGCACGGCGCGCTCCTCCCGCCCGGCGGCTTTCTTCGCCTTGATGCGACGCGGCGACGCCGTGTCGGCAACAACCTCTTGGCGCACCCGCTCCACAAGGACCGAATCGGCCTGCGCCGCACCCGGCGCCGACGCCGAGCGCCGCCCGGCATAATAGGCGAAGACTATGACTATAATGGCGGCGGCCACGCAAGCCCACACCAAAGCCTGATTACGGCTTATCCACGACGCGCTGTGGCTGTTCATGACTCACAAAAATCTGAATACAAATATCAACAAAATCAACGCCGGAGCCACATAGCGGAGCACCGCCTGCGTCAGCCGCCCCACATGCGTGCGCAGTGCGCCGTGATTGCTCATCTCCTTCATGAAAAGCCCCCGGGGCATAAACCACCCGGCGTAGACACACGTGCCGATAGCCACGAACGGAAGCATATAATTCGTAGCCACATTGTCGAGAAGCGAAAAGATATTATAGCCGCAGACGGTCAGCCCCGAGAGCGTGCTGAACGATAGCGAGCACACCGTCGACAGCACAAGCAGCGGCAACATGGACGTAAGCACGGCCCGGCGACGACCCATCCGCAGGCGGTCCTGAAGCGTTGCAACGACAACCTCCGACAGCGACACCGTCGACGTCAGCGCCGCCACAAACAATAGAGCAAAAAACAGTGTGCTCCATAGCCAAGGCAACGGCAGACGCGAAAACACCTCGGGCAGCGTCACAAACACGAGCGTAGCCCCCTCAAGCGTGCCATTGTCAAGCCCGAAAGTCTTGACCGCAGGGAAAATTATCATCCCCACCAACACCGCCACAAGCAAGCTCAACAACGCCACCGTAAGAGCCGTGCGCGGAAGCTTGGTCGTCGACGGATAATACGACGAATAGGTTATCAGTATGCCCATGCCGAGGCTGAGCGAGAAAAACGCCTGCCCCAAAGCGCTGACAAAAACCTGAGGTGTAAGCTTCGAAAAATCAGGCTCAAGGAAAAACACAAGCCCCTCGGATGCGCCCGGCAGCGTCAGCGCCACGCCGCAAAGCCCCAAAAGAATCACAAACAAAAGCGGCATCAGCACATTCGACAGGCGCTCGATGCCCTTTTGGACACCTCCAAGCAACACCCCAGTATTTATCAGAATCACGGCCCACGTAAACACGGCCGGCAACCACGGCGTATGCGTCAGCTCCTCCATCTTCACCGCATAAACAGCCTCCGACGACGCGCCGCCGTAAAGCATCCCGGTCACACCGCCCACAAGATACTCCAGCGTCCACCCCTCGACAACCATATAGAACGACGTTATCATATACGACGCCACAACCGCAAGCGCCCCGAACACCCACCACGGGCGCCCCGGCGAAAGACGCCTGAACGACCCCACCGCATCCGAACGCCCGGCTCGACCGATGGCAAACTCGGCCAACATCACCGGGATGCCGAGAACAAGCACGCAGACCAAATAGAGAAGCAGAAAGGCCGCGCCGCCGTTTGCCTGCGTCTCGGCAGGAAAGCGCCACACGTTCCCAAGCCCGATGGCCGACCCGACCGTCGCGGCTACAAGACCTATCTTTGTAGAAAATTCAACTTTCGACGACATGAGCTGTAATAAATACAAGCTATTTTTAAACAAATCGGAATAATTGTCGCAAAATTAATGTTTTTTTTGTACAACGCCCAACTCATGCGAAACTTTTTGCAACGCGCGTTTGTTTTTCTATACACTGACAAACAATACAAACCTTCAAAAACTCACGAACACTATGGACACCAAAGCTCAAGTATCTCAGGCCGCCGCTGCCGCCGCCGCCGAAGTCTCCAAAGAAGCAGCTCAGGTTTCGGCTAAGGCTGCAGGCGTAGCCGCCGAAGCCGAGAGCCAATCAATCAAAGATCAGGCCGCCGAAAAATTAGCCGACGCGAAAGCTCAGGCCGCAGACCTCGCCGCAAAGGCGCAGGACAAGGTGAATCAGGTCACGGACTCTATTCAGGACAAAATCAACGAACAGAAAAACGACCCCGACTCGCCTCTCAACAAAGTTAAAGGAAAAGCATCCGACGTGCTCGACTCATTGGGCGACAAGCTCCACGAATGGGCCGACAAGCTCGACTGACGCTATGCGCCGGCGCATAGCGTCCATATATGGCGGCGCGAAGCAAGCCCCCGAGGGGTGAGCCCGCGCCGCCTCCTTTATGCCCGCCGCAGCCGCCCTGCACCCTTCGCAATGACAAAATCGAGAAATATTTTTCAAAAAAAACGGCCCAACTATTGTGTATTTAAAAAAAACATATTAACTTTGCACTCGCAAACGCGGGAAAGCCAACCGCAAAAAACGGCTCCCTAGCTCAACTGAATAGAGCATCTGACTACGGATCAGAAGGTTACAGGTTTGAATCCTGTGGGAGTCACAAACGAGCGTTGACTCCATGCGTTTGCATCCCGGCTCCCTAGCTCAACTGAATAGAGCATCTGACTACGGATCAGAAGGTTACAGGTTTGAATCCTGTGGGAGTCACTAAAAACCCCGAAAGAATTTTCTTCCGGGGTTTTTCTTTTATCAATATCCGTATTCATTCGCCGCGGACGCTTCTCGTCCATCGCACCGCCACCGAATCGCCCGACAGCGCCCCGAACACATCGCCCGACACGGCCGGACGCTCAAGCACAAGGCCCGGCGACGACGAAAACTCTTCATAGACCGAACGATAATACTCCGAAAGCCCACGCATCAGGTCTGCGGCCATGGCATTGCGGACCGCCTCGGGCAACACTCCCGCAACAGCGCTTATAGCCACGCGGCCGGCAACCGTATCAAGCTCGAAGCTTTCAGGCGAATACACAAGCTCCAAAGCCCCGTCACGGTCAAAACGGCGACCGCTCACGCGCGTTCGGAAACCGAGCGAACAGCCGAATACCGAATCCTCATACTCCAAGGTCATTTCATTGACAACCGTAAAGGTCGAATCCGAAGCAAAGGTCAGATACTCCATGCCCGCCACGCCGAGGTCAGGCTCGGCTACGGGGCGCATCCACGCCCCCTCCACCGCCATTCCCCCGCCGCCGCAGGCCGCGCACAAGGCAAGCGCAAGCGCGCCCGCATAAACCGTCGCTCTCATTGCAAGCCTATTTCGCAGAGGAACTCCTGCATTCCCGAATCAATATCCGTAATAAGCCTGTCGAGCGGATTCGCACAAGACCCCGCCGACGCCGTTGGCTTAAGCTCCGTGCCGTCGGCCACGGAAACAAGCTTCCATATTCCACCAACACGCTGAAACACACCGGCCACACAAAAATCGACACAACCCGGACGCTCGCTCACCGGCACGACATACACGCCGCCGAAAGCATCCGCTGCTCCCGCCGAATCAATATCATACAAAGTCCGGGCATCGTTGAAATTGACCGACGTCTTGGCAAACACCAGACGCATCGCAGGCGTGTCGGCACCCTCGCTTAAAGCGGCGGCAGGCACAGCCCACACGGCATAACCGCGCGTCTGACCCGAAAAACCGACCAGCGACAGTCCCGGTTCCTCCGACCCTCCCGACGTATAGAGCCTCTTGTCGCGCAGCTCCGCAACACCGTCGGCATCAAACTCCCACGGCTCGAACTCCACGGCCTCGAAACTCCGCACCGCCGTGCGCGACACCTCGGGCCTGAGCGACGCACTCTTGGGCAGACCGTCCTTGACCCACGGCCTCACGGCTTCGCCGCTTATGAGATAATCGGAATCCCCCACTCGCACACCCATCGAGTAAGTGCGCCCCCAATAATCCTTACCTTCGGCAGTCTTGACCTCGCCCTCGTCGTCATCGACAAGATGATAATCCTGACGCACGACTACAAATGCGTTCTTCATCATCGAAGCCATAAACACCTCGAACTCCGAGGGTTGCTGCGGCTGCGCCGAAGCCTCCTTCGCCGCCTGCGCCTTCGCAGGGGCCGAAGCCGAGGCAGGCGCCTTGCGCGCACGCGTTTTTGACGCCTGAGCATGGCCCGCGCCGCATACGGCCATCGTCATGACGGCCAGCAGGAATATACGTGTAGCTTTCATTTCTTGTTTCTCTCGATTATTTCTTTTGCAAGTTTATAAATTTCGCGGCAGTCATCCCATGCCGCCTGCTTATGGCGATAGACCATGCCTCCCGCCTCGACCTCCGGTGCCGACGCACTCGTCGCAAACGAGGCAAAAGCCGCCGAGTCAAGCCCGCAGCGAAGCCTGTAGACCCATCGGTCGCCTTTCGGCTCGGCATAAAGACGCTCGGCCGGAAGCCTTGTTTCCGCACCCGAGGCGACGCAACGAAAACTTACGCTGTCGACACCGGTCGGCGCATCGGTCAGCACCGTGCAGGTGAAAAACGCGGAATCCGCGAGCGTGCTCATCGTCACGTCATACTCCATCCCCTTCTTTCCGCCGCGCACACAGCCCATAGTCTTGGGCTTGACAAAGACCACGGCGCCTTCGGGCCTCACAATCACCTCCATATGCTTCATCGGGCGCAAGGCCGCCGACCCGAGAGGCAAGGCCAAGCACAACGCTCCCGATATGAAAGCTGCTGTCTTTCTGTTACTCATATACATATATGTCAAAAATCCGGAGGCCGGCCTCCCCGGAAGGAGGCCGCATGCTCCGGACTCGGTTTAATACCTCGGATAATCAGTTGCCGTAAACAACGGTGGTGTAAGTGGCGAAGATGCCGAGAACGCTCATCTTCTTCACGTCGACGTGCGACACCTTCTTGATGCCGGCCGACTTGGCTGCGGCGTCGATGGATGCATCGCCCGTAGCTACGAGACCGAGCACGTTGGTAGCCTTCGACTGACCTACCTTCGTGCCGAGGGGATTGGACGTAACGGCAGCGCCTTCAGTAACACCCGTGTAGAGGACACCCATGCCGGCGCCCGTGCCTACAACCGCGCAGCTGCTCATAAGCATACCGGCGAGAGCAATGGCCATAAACTTTTTCATAGAACTTGTGGTAATGAGATTTGTGAATAATGAGGTTGATTTATCGCTGAGTTTGCGATGCGCAAATTTATATAAATTTTACCCCCCCCCCATTATTTAACCTGTTTTAACCTTTAGGCCGCTTCTATATACATAATTTTACAAAAGCACATCCGACACGTTAAAGCGCAAAATTTAATCGTTTGGCGGAAGAATTCGCGTTTTTTTGCGTAACTTTGCACCGCAATACAACGCATCCGCTTTCCAACACATTCACCACAAACACACCTCAACCACATAAAAGGATGAAAATCGCTATCGTTGGCGCATCTGGCGCCGTTGGGCAGGAATTCCTGCGCGTGCTTTCCGAACAGGAATTTCCCTCAATCGACGAACTCCGCCTCTTCGGTTCGAAGCGTAGCGCCGGCACCTCCTACACATTCCAAGGCCGCGAATGGACCGTCCGCGAACTCACGGACAACCCCGACGACTTCAAAGACATCGATTTCGCCTTCGTGTCCGCAGGCGCAGGCGTGAGCCGCCGCTACGCCGACATCATCACCTCGGGAGGAGCGATAATGATCGACAACTCCAGCGCATTCCGCATGGACGCCGACGTGCCCCTCGTCGTGCCCGAAGTTAACGGCGACGACGCCCTCGACGCCCCGCGCGGCATCATCGCCAACCCCAACTGCACGACAATACAGATGCTCGTGGCCCTCGCCCCGATCCACCGCATATCGCCCGTGAAGCGCGTCCGCGTGGCCACATATCAGGCCGCCAGCGGCGCCGGAGCCGCCGCGATGGAAGAGCTCCGCGAACAACACCGCAGCATCGCCGCAGGCGAAAAGCCCGTGGCCGAAAAATTCCGCCATCAGCTTGCCTACAACCTCATCCCCCACATCGACGTGTTCACCGACAACGACTACACGAAAGAGGAGATGAAAATGAACCTCGAAACAAAAAAAATCATGCACGCCCCCTCGCTGGAAGTGAGCGCAACGTGCGTGCGTGTGCCCGTGATGAGAGCCCACAGCGAAGCCATATGGCTGGAAACCGAGCGCCCCGTAAGCGTCGAAGAGGCCCGAAAGGCATTCTACGCCGCTCCCGGCATCGTTGTCATCGACAACCCCGCCGAAGCCGAATACCCCATGCCCGCTGTCGCCGCAGGCAAAGACCCCGTGTTCGTAGGACGAATCCGAAAAGACCTCACTTCGCCCGACGGCCTCACTTTCTGGTGCGTCGGCGACCAGATAAAGAAAGGCGCCGCCCTCAACGCCGTGCAGATTGCTCAATACATAATCAAGGCCCGCGCAAAATAAACCCCGCCCGGAAAACAACAGCCCGAATCCCCGATGTCATCTCCGCTTGTTACGCAGCCCGTGCAGATTTTCTTCATCGTTCTGGTGATAATCCTTGCCGCGCCCCTGCTGCTGAACAAGCTCAAAGTGCCCCACATCATTGGCATGATTGTGGCAGGCGTGGTCATCGGCCCTTACGGCTTCAACATCCTCGACAACGACTCGTCCTTCGCCGTATTCGGGCAGGTGGGACTGCTATACCTGATGTTCCTCGCAGGCCTTGAAATCGACATGTATCACCTGCGGATGAACCTCCGCCGCGGCTTCCTCTTCGGCCTTCTCACCCTCCTCGTGCCGCTTCTGCTGGGCATTCTCACGAGCGTCTACATCCTCGGCACGAGTCTCAACACGGCCCTCCTCCTCGGGGCCATGTACGCCTCGCACACGCTGATATCCTACCCCGTGGCCGCCCGCTTCGGCATCACCACAGCCCCCGCCGTGCTCATCGCCATCGTGGGCACCATCATCGCCGTCACGGGCGCGCTCCTTGTGCTTGCCGGCGCAGTCAACATCCACCGCGAAGGCTACTTCAACCCCGTGGAAATAATATGGCTCACAGGCAAAATGGCCCTTTGGGGCGCCGCCCTCGTGGTGCTATACCCTATTGCCACGCGCAGGTTTTTCATCTCATACAGCGACCGCGTCATGCAGTATGTCTTCATCCTCGCGCTCGTCTTTCTTGCCGCATGGACAGCCACGCTGATAGGCCTTGAGACCGTGCTCGGCGCCTTCTTCGCCGGGCTTATCCTCAACCGTTTTGTGCCGCCGACGTCGCCGCTGATGAGCTCGATAGAGTTTGTAGGCAACGCCTTGTTCATCCCCTACTTCCTCATCAGCGTGGGCATGATGATCAACGTGCGCGTGGTGGCCAATCCGTCAACGCTCACCGTGTCGGCGATAATGCTTGCCGTGGCGCTCTCGTCGAAGTGGCTTCCGGCATATATCGTCCAGAAAATCAACCGCCTTGACCGCCACAGCCGCGAAGTAATGTTCGGGCTGACGGCGGCCCACACCGCCGTGGCGCTCGCCGTCGTCACGCTCGGCTACCGCATGGGGATGTTCGACGAAACGGTGCTCAACGCCACCATCCTCGTGATACTCGTCACCTGCGCCCTCGCTCCGGTGATTACCTCGTCGGCGGCCTCGAAACTAAAGGTGAAGATGCTGACCGAGGACAATGACTCGGCCACGCTCAAAGCCACGCGGGTAAACAACACGCTCATCCCCGTGGCCAATTCGCTGACGGCCGAGCCCCTCGTGGAAATGGCCATGCTCATGCGCAACGACCGCGGACGCCACAGCTTCTTCGCCCTCCACGTGCGCAACGAAAACACCCCCACCGCCCGCGCCCAGAGCACCCACTCCCTTGCGGCAGCCCGCAAAATCGGAGCGGCCGCGGAAGTGGAGGTCGAGGCCCTCGACCGCTACGACCTCAACACCGTGACGGGCATTCTCAACGTAATCAACGAGCGCGACATCACGGAAGTGATTTTAGGCATGCACCGCCGCGCCACGGTGATTGACTCCTTTTTCGGAGCAAAGGTCGAACAGCTGTTGAAAGCCACCAACAAGATGATTATCATCACGCGTTGCTTCATCCCCGTGAGCACGGTGACGCGTATCGTCGTGTGGGTGCCGCGCGGAGCGCAGTTCGAGACCGGCTTCTCGCGCTGGGTGCGCGCCATCGCGCGACTCACGCGCCAGCTCGGATGCCGCATCATCTTCTGTTGCCACGACGACGTGCAGCCCCTCATCCGCGGCGTGCTTTATCAGGAAAACTACGGCATCCGCTGCGAATTCCGCACCGTCGGCGAATGGGATGACTTCATCCTGCTGTCGAACAAAATCCTCGACGATGACCTTTTCGTCGTGGTGAGCGCCCGCTCCACCTCCGTCAGCTACAGCTCGGAAATGGCCTCGATGCCGTCGTTCCTCCAGAAATACTTCTCGCGCAACAACATTATGGTCATCTACCCTGAGCAGTTCGGCGAGACGACTCCTCTCACCTCGTTCGTCGACCCTCTCGCGGCCGACATCGCCACGCAGCCCTCGCCCCTGTGGCTCAAACTCCGCGGGCGGTGGAGACGCGCCTCCGACACCTTCCTGCGCATCGCCAACAGCCACAGACGCCCGGACATCGACATCTGAGCCACGCTCACCGAAACACCAATACCACATCCCGGTTTGCTTATTCGCGGATTTTGGCGTATTTTTGCATGCGGAAATCTCCGCATAACCGACAAACGAAACCATACACTACATAAAATTATGATTACTCAGGAACAATTAAAAGAGACTTTTGAGCGTATGCTTGCGCTGAGGAGGTATCTTTGACATCGACGGGAAGAAAATAGCCGTCGAAGAAGAACAGTTGCGCACAATGGCCGAAGGCTTCTGGGACGACCAAGCCGCGGCGCAGAAGCAGATGAAAAAAATCAAGGACCTCAAAAAATGGGTCAGCGACTACGAGGAACTCGAAGGCGCCGTCGACGAGCTGAAGCTCGCGATGGAGTTTTTCCAAGAGGAAATCGTGGGCGAGGAAGAGGTTGACGCGGCCTACGCCAAGGCCATCCGCCTCACCGAAGACCTTGAGCTCCGCAATATGCTCCGCCGCGAGGAAGACATCATGAGCGCGGTGCTGAAAATCAACTCCGGCGCCGGCGGCACCGAGAGTCAGGACTGGGCCTCGATGCTCATGCGCATGTATATGCGCTGGGCCGAGAAAGCCGGCTACAAGGTGAGCATCGCCAACCTTCTCGAAGGCGACGAAGCGGGCATCAAGACCTGCACGCTCAACATCGAGGGCGATTTCGCCTACGGCTACCTCAAGAGCGAGAACGGCGTGCACCGCCTCGTGCGCGTGAGTCCATACAACGCGCAGGGCAAGCGCATGACCTCGTTCGCCTCAGTGTTCGTCACGCCTCTTGTCGACGACACCATCGAGGTCAAGGTCGAACCGGCCCTGCTGAGCTGGGACACATTCCGCTCGGGAGGCGCAGGCGGCCAGAACGTCAACAAGGTGGAATCGGGCGTGCGCCTGCGCTACCAGTTCACCGACCCCTACACCGGCGAGCAGGAAGAAATCCTCATCGAGAACACCGAGACGCGCGACCAGCCCAAAAACAAGGAAAACGCCATGCGCCAGCTGCGCTCGATTCTCTACGACAAAGAGCTTCAGCACCGCATGCAGGAGCAGGCCAAGGTCGAAGCCGGAAAGAAAAAAATCGAATGGGGCTCGCAGATCCGCAGCTACGTGTTCGATGACCGGCGCGTGAAAGACCACCGCACCAACTGGCAGACCTCCGACGTCGGCGGCGTGATGGACGGCGACCTCGACGGCTTTATCAAGGCTTACCTGATGGAGTTCTCGGAGTCGGCCGACGAAAAAGAATGATTCTCAGGCCTGCAGCGCCTGCGAAAACGCGTTGCAGGCCTGAAACCTTACAACCACACACACTC
This sequence comes from uncultured Muribaculaceae bacterium, assembly GCA_910584905.1. GTDB lineage: Bacteria > Bacteroidota > Bacteroidia > Bacteroidales > Muribaculaceae > CAG-873. The sequence goes on along the minus strand of CAJUCQ010000009.1, from coordinate 28,780 downwards.
TCCTCGACATGAATCTAAGGAAACTACGCATCATGGCCCTCGGCTTGCTGACGGCCATCACAGGGCGGGCTTTCGGGCAGACACAGGAAGCCCCCGACGACCAGCGCTCGCTGACGATATATCAGATAATGGTGGCCTCGTTCATCCACGGCGAAGGCGGAGGCCCGGGCTACACGGCCATGTGGGGCCCCGACGGCCACACCAAGAACGGCAACCTGCGCGGCATCACCCAAGCGCTCGACCATATCCGCAGCCTCGGCGCCAACGCAATATGGATGACGCCCGTCTTTGACAGCACACGCGCCGGAGGAGGCGAAAAGCTTCAGGCCACGGGATATTTCACGAACGACTTTTTTAAAATCGACCCCAATTTCGGCACCGACGAAGACTTCCGCGAGCTGGTCGACGAGGCCCACAAGCGCGGGATGTACGTCATTCTCGACGGTGTGTTCGGCCACCACGGAGGCGTGACGGCGCCGTCGCCCTCGGGCCATATGCTCGACACCACGAGCGTAGGTTGCGACCGCCCCGACGGCGGCACCGGCAACATCAAATACCCCGAGTCGCTGCCCTACATCAAAGAAGTGGCCACCTACTGGATCGACCGCTACGGCATCGACGGCTGGCGCCTCGACCAAGCATATCAGGCGATGCAGGGCGGCCGAAACTACTGGCTCGATATCCGCAAGGCCGTCGAAGACCTCGCCGCCGAGCGGCGCGCCCGGGGCGAACGCTGGGGCACCCTCGGCTATATGGTGGGCGAAGACTGGGGCCCGGCCGAACGCGTCAACGCCGGAGTCTACAAGGACGGAGGCCTCCTCTCGGCCTTTGACTTCGAAGGCAAGGAGCTGATTTCAGGCCCGATGCAGGAACTTACCGGCGCCGGACTGGAAAACGGCTGGGACGACGTCCGCACCGTGCTCTCGCGGCCGAGCGTGCGCGGCTATCTCAACGACCGCGTCATACCCAACCTCTATCTCACTAACCACGACGGCTACCGCGTGGCCGACCACCTCGACCCCGCCGACCCTCTCTTCTATCAGAAGCTGATGACGCGCAACGCCATTCTCGCCGCCTACAACGGCCCGGTGACGCTCTACTACGGCGACGAATACGCTGACCTCAGCCGCGACACCCACGGCGGGCAGAAGGACAACATAGCCCGCACGTCGGGCCACCTCGACGCCCGCACTCCCGGCGAAAAGGCCCTGAAAGACTATATAGGCCGCGTCATGACTTTCCGGCGCGACAACCCGGCCATGTGGCGCGGCGAGCCGTATTTCAAGCGCTACCGCACGCCCTCCGGCTCGGATGTGCTTGAAATCGTCAAGACCGACAAGGCCTCAAGCAACCGTGTCCGCATCGTCTTCTCCACCGGCGACGAAAGCCTCCTGTGGCCTGCCGAAGGTCGCCGCGCCGAAGTCAAGGCGTGGGTCCCCTTCTTCGAGAAACTCGACTGAGAAACGACCGTCTCTTAATCACTAATAACAAAAAAAACAGACACTCATGAACCGTTCGACCACACTCATCGCAAGCAGCATCGTGCTTGCACTCGGCCTCCTCAGCGTAGGCCTTTGCATAAAAGGCGCCGCCACCTATCTCGGCAACCGCAACCGCACGGCAAGCGTCCGCGGACTTTGCGAGCGCGAAGTGCTCGCCGACAAGGTGACGTGGCCGCTGGTGACCCAAGACCTCGGCAACGACCTCAGCGCCCTCTACGCTCAAAGCGAAAATGTCAACGCCAAGATTCTGGCGTTCCTCCACGCCGGGGGGCTTACGGACAATGAAATCTCGGTGAACCCGCCGGACGTCGAAGACCGCCTCACACAAAGCTACGACCCCTCGCGCGTGACAACGCGCTACAAGGTGACGAACGTCATCGTCGTGACCTCGTCGGACGTGGAGAAGGTGCGCAGCCTCATCAAAAAGCAGAGCGAGCTCATCAGCCAAGGCATCGCCGTCCTTGCCGGCGACTACAACTACCCGACGACCTACGAGTTCACGGGTCTCAACGGCATCAAGCCCGAAATGATAGCCGAGGCGACACACAACGCCCGCGAAGCCGCCGCCAAGTTCGCACAGGACTCCGGGAGCAAACTCGGCGACATCCTCACGGCCACGCAGGGCCAGTTCTCCATCACCGACCGCGACCAGTATTCGCCTCACATCAAGAATATCCGCGTGGTGACGAATCTCAGCTATTACCTCGAAGACTGACCTCATCCCTCAGCCTTGCAGACCTTGAAAAAAATCCTCGTCATCATCAACCCCAAATCCGGGACGGCGTCCAAAGCGGGCGTCGCCCCGCGCATTGTCCGCACGCTGACGAAAGAGGGCTTCGACGTCGAAGTCCATAACACCACCGGCCCGGGCGACGCCACCACGGCGGCGCGACGCGCCGCCGAAGCCGGATACTACGGCGTACTCGCCTGCGGCGGCGACGGCACCGTCAACGAAGTCGGGGCCGGGCTATGCGGCACGGACACCGCCCTCGGCATCATCCCCCTCGGCAGCGGCAACGGCCTCGCACGCCACCTCGAAATACCCGTCGACGAACGCGCCGCCACGCGCGTCATCGCCAAAGACCGCATCATCGCCTGCGACTACTGCACCGTCAACGGGCGCCCGTTCTTCTGCACGTTCGGGGTCGGATTCGACGCCGTTGTCAGCCACGACTTCGCCCGCCGCCACGGCCGCGGACTCGTGAACTACCTCAAGAGCATGATCGACGTCTTTTTCAAGTACAAGCCCGAGACCTACCGCATCCGCATCGGCGAGTCGACATTGACTGAAAAAGCCTTTGTCGTGGTGTGCTGCAACGCCTCGCAGTATGGCAACAACGCCTACATCGCCCCCGGGGCCAGCATCACCGACGGGCTCATGGACCTGACCATCGTCCATGCCACGAACCTCATACAGAATCTTCGCATCGGCGCCGACCTTATCACGGGGCTGCTCTACAAGAACAACCACATATCGTCGTTCCGAACCAAGAGCGTGACCATCGAACGCGACTCGACCGAGGCGGCCGCAATCCACATCGACGGAGAGCCGGTGAAGATGCCTTCGCCGCTCCACGTCGAGCTTAAGGCGGGCGGCCTGCGTGTGTTCGTGCCGACGCGCACGACGCGCTTCATCCCGCTGATTACGCCCCTCTGGTGCAACTCACGCAACGCCATCCTCGCCGCAGGACGACTCTTTACGAAAGCATAGAGCGCGGCAAAGCATACAAAAAGCCCGCGAATGTGCTAAAAATATGAAATTCGGGCGGCTATGTCAAAAAAAAACGCTATCTTTGCGCCCGTATTACGCATATAGTTTTTACCTTAAGGAATGGACGTAAAAAAAGTTCTCTACGTATCTCAGGAGATTGAACCCTACGTGGCCGCCGGGCCTGTTGCCACTTTCAGCCGCACCGTGGCTCAGGGGCTTCAGGAAAAGGGCGCCGAAGTACGCACCTTCATGCCCCGCTACGGCGCCATCAACGAGCGCCGCAACCAGCTCCACGAAGTGATTCGCCTCTCGGGTCTCAACATACCCATCGACGACGTCGATTATCCCCTCATCATCAAGGTGGCCACGCTGCAGCCTACGCGTCTTCAGGTGTATTTCATCGACAACGACGAGTTTTTTGCCCGCCATACCGCCGACGGCATTCTCGAGACCGAAAGCGACGCCGAAGCCAACGACGAGCGCGCTATATTTTTTGTGCGCGGCGTTGCCGAGACAGTCCGCAAGCTCCGCTGGGAGCCCTCGGTGGTCCACGCCATCGGCTGGCTCGCAGGCCTCGTCCCCGCCTATATCAAAGAGATTTACAACGAAGACCCCTCGTTCAAATCGTCCAAAGTAGTGTATTCACTGACCGCCGACAAGGACATCGACGCCCCCTTCGACGAGGCTATGGTCAAAAAGCTCAAAGACGAAGGCTTCTCCGACAAACAGCTTGCAAGCCTCTCCGGGACCACCCACCGCTCGCTCCACAAACTGGCCATCGACTTCGCCGACGCCATTGCGGTGAGCGCCCCCGAGGTCGACGCCGAGCTGCTGGCCTACGCCAAGTCTACCGGCAAACCCGTGCTCGACTATCCGGGCGAATGCCCCGAAGCCACCGGCGCCTACCACGAATTCTACAAATCTCTCTAATCCGGCCTCTTTCGAGGCGACAAAGCCGCCTTTCGCATCGAGTCCTCCCCCACCTCCCGCCTCTACACTACCGACAATGTCAAGATTCATCACCATATTTCTCTCCGTACTGGTCATTCTGCTGTGTGCCTGCGACGAAACCTCCACCGTCGGCGGCTCCCTCGCCGAAGACCGCCTTGCCATCCGCGTCGACTCCGACTTTGTCATCGACGGGCACTCGATAGCCCTTGAATCGGTGCGTTCACGAACCACCGACCAGCTTCTGGGCACAATCGACATCCCCGAATACGGCACGCTCAAGAGCTCCGTCGTGACGCAATTTCTCAGCTCCACGGCCCTCGACACGGCAAACTTCACGGCCGCCAACGTCGACTCGCTCGTACTGGTGATGCAATTCAATCCGGGCAGCTTCATGGGCGACTCCATCGCCCCGATGGGTCTCAAGGTCTATCCCCTCACCCGCGAGCTCCCGTCGCCGATTTTCAGCAACTTCGACCCCGAAGGCTACTATGACCCCTCGACCGTGCTGGCCTCCGGCCCCTACAACGCGTCGACCCTCGAAAGCGACTCTCTCCAAAAGCTCAGCACTCGGTCGATCCGCATGAAGCTCCCGCGCCGCCTCGGCCGCGACCTTTTCAAGGCCTTTGAAGACCGCCCCGAAAACTACGCCACGCCGCAGGCATTCGTCAAAAACGTATTCCCGGGCCTCTATATCGACAACTCCTTCGGCAGCGGGCGCATGACCCTCGTCCAAAAAACGAGCATGCGCATGTATCTGCGCAAGATTTACACCAACGACGAAGGCAAGACCGACACCATCGACGCCCAGCACGACTACTTCATGGTGACCCCCGAGGTTCTCACCAACAACAATCTCGACTATTCGATGGCGAGCGACCTGCGCCGCCGCGTCGAAAACGGCGAGCGCCTTCTCGTGGCGCCGTGCGGCTACGAAGTCGAAATCAAATTCCCCACACGCGAGATTGTGAACCGCTTCCGCAACAACGCCAACTCGCTCTCCGTCGTCAACAGCCTCTCGCTCTCCATCCCTGCGGATTCCATCGCCAACGACTTCGGCGTCGGCGCCCCGCCCTACGCCCTGCTCGTTCGCAAGGACAAGCGCGACGAATTCTTCGCCAACAATTCGCTGACCGACAACACCTCATCGTTCTACGCCACGTACAGCTCTACGTCAAAAAACTACAACTTCGGGAGCATGCGAGCCTACATCATGAGCATGATCAACAAAGAAGAAGAAATCACCGACGACGACTGCACGTTTGTCATCGTGCCCGTAACGGTCAATTTCGAACAAAGCGCCAACAGCAGCTACGGGTCGGTCCAACTCGTTGAGTCAAGCATCGTTCCCTACGTTATGTCGCCTGCAATGGTGGAGCTTAAAATCGACGAAGCGAAAATAAAATTCACATATAGTTTGCAAAGTCAAAAATAATTTTGTAACTTTGCACCGCAAAACAGGCCGCAATAGCTCAGTTGGTAGAGCATTTCATTCGTAACGAAAAGGTCGTGGGTTCGAGTCCCACTCGCGGCTCCAACAATGCGGGAGGCTGTGTCCGAGAAAGGGCACAGCCTCTTTTGTCTTAAGACTCGCGCGGAGAGCGCCGAAAATTCCGCCCGGCGAGTGAACCCGAGGCGCCCGAGCCTCGTTATATATACAGATTAAATTCATCACACGCTTCAACTATACGATTTATGACGACGCGAATGCAGCCTCGGATAGCCTCGGCGACACACGGTGTCGTCATCATCGCACTCTTGCTCCTGTTCACCCTGCGGGGCGTCCGCACATACGCACGGGATGCGTCCCCGCAGGGTGCGCATCAGTCGGTGGGGCTCGTTCTCAGCGGCGGGGGCGCCAAGGGCATAGCCCACGCGGGGGTGATTCAGGCTCTTGAAGAGAACGACATTCCCGTCGACTACATCACGGGGACATCGATGGGCGCTATCATGGGCGCACTTTACGCCACGGGCCACACTCCCGCCGAGATGATGGAGCTTCTGCGCTCGAAAGATTTCGGCTATTGGAGCACGGGCAAAATCAATCCGTCGCTCACCTATTTTTTTGCCTCCGAGCCTCAGTCGCCGGCTCTTTTCACCCTGCCGATAAAAACGGGCAAATCCTCCGCCACGGAGGCTCCCGCGCCTCCGGCGTCGCTTATCAACCCTATCCCGATGAGTCTTGCTTTCGTCGAGCTGTTCGAAGCCTATTCGGCGCAGTGTAGCCGCGATTTCGACAAGCTGATGGTGCCCTTCCGCTGCGTGGCTTCGAATCTTACGGCCAATCGCGGCGAGGTGTTCCGCGGGGGCAGTCTCGCCGATGCCGTGCGCGCTTCGATGAGTTTCCCGCTCGTGTTCCAGCCCATCGAAATCGACGGTACGCTTCTCTATGACGGCGGAATATACAACAATTTCCCGACGGGCGTCATGCGCGAGGACTTTTCGCCTTCGGTGATGATCGGGGTCGATGTTTCGGCGCCTGACGACAGCATCCCCTCGTCAGTCCTCTCGCAGGTGAGCTATCTCGTGACTCGTCCGCAGTCGTACGACATCCCCGAGGACGAGGGCATTCGCATCCGCGTGGATGTCAGCGGTCTCGGACTCCTCGACTTTGACAAGGCCGACGAAATCTACCGCCGCGGCTACGACAAGGCCATGGAGATGATGGACTCTATCAAAAGCCGAATAAACACGCGCATGCCGGCCCGCGCGCGAAATCTGCGGCGCGAGGTATTCAGGGCCAAGACGCCGGGCGTGGCTTACAGCCGCGTCGATGTCAGCGGAGGCACGCCCTCGCAGAACCTCTATCTCGCCTCGCTCTTCCGCCCGGCGGCCCACACCGACACCCTCGGCGAAAGCCGTGTGCGCCGCGCCTATTACAGCGCCGTGAGCACGGGGCAGATTCAGGATTTCCGCGTCCGCTCGGCCTACGACGACACAACGGGCCTCTTCGCCCTAAATCTCAAAGCCACGGTGAAAGCCCCCCTGCGAGCAAGCCTCGGCGGCTATCTGACGTCATCGGCCAACAGCTATCTATATCTTTCGCTCGGATACAGCACCCTCAGCTTCCGTAGCCTCAGCACTTCCGTAGCGGCATGGATAGGCCAAAGCTATATGGCGGGAGTGTTCCGCGCGCGCTACAACCTCAACGGCGGCGACCGCCGTCTGCCTTCGGCTTTCGGCGTCGAGGCCGTGGCCTCACGCCGAAGTTACAGCGTCAACGACAAGCTCTTTTTTCTCAACGAGCCCACCTTTTCGGTCAACCACGAATATTTCGGCAAAATCTACTGGGGTTCGCCTGCCGGGCGGCGGGGCACTGTCGAAGCCGGCGCGGGTGGCGGACGGATATACAACAGTTTTTATCAAAGCACGGACGCGGAGAGCTTCGCCGCCGGGCGCGACCACGTGGCTCTCGACCTCGCCAAGGTATATGCCGTTTACGACGCCTATACGCTCGACGATGCCAATTTCCCGACCTCGGGCTATCACTGCCGCCTCTCAGCCGCCGGGTTCGCCGGGCGCTCGAAGTTTACAAACTCGCTGCTCCAAGGCCATTCTGCCAACGAAGCTTCGCGCAGGCAGACGTGGGCGCAGTTCTACGGCAAGTACCGTCTATTCGTCGGGCTCCACCGCCATTGGGCGCTCGGGCTGAGGGCCGAGGCTCTGCTGAGCACGCGCAAGCTCCTCCCCGACTATTACGCCGCTCTAAGCACGGCTCCGGCTTATACGCCGACTCCGGCGAGCGACAACGCATTCAACACTGCTCTACGCGCCAACAGCTACATAGCTCTCGGCATCACGCCTGTCTACAAGCTAAACGATAATTTCAGTCTGCGGGCCACGGCCCACCTTTTCGCGCCTCTGCGGCGCATCCTCGACAGCGGCGACGGCCTCCACACCGCGCGCTACGGGAAGTTCTTCGGCCACTACACGCCTTTCGTCGAGATTGACGCCACGTATCGCCTGCCGTTTGCAAGCGTGGGTGCATACGCCAATTACACGGCCACGGAGGGGGCTAAAATCAACGTCGGCATATCGTTCGGGATATATATCCCGGCGCCGAAGTTCCTCGAATAAGGGGCGATGCGCATCAGCATAATAATTTGATTTCACACCAATTGCCGATGCCGCATATCCTCGCCTGAACTGCCGGCGCGGTTTGCTGCAGGGGGAGGGGCAAAAAAATTTGCGGCTACTTCTCCCGCGTGGGGGGAAGCAGCCGCGTGTGTCTGATGTGCGGGGGGGGGATATCAGACCTTGATGCGCTCTACGTAGGAACCGTCGCGGGTGTCGATTTTCACCTTGTCACCGATGTTGCAGAAGAGGGGCACACGCACTTCGGCACCGGTCTCTACGGTTGCGGGCTTGAGGGTGTTGGTGGCGGTGTCGCCCTTGATGCCGGGCTCGGTGTAGGTGATTTCGAGCACTACGGATGTGGGCATCTCGCAGGTGAGCACGGTCTCGGTGGCGGCTTCAACCATAGCTTCGCAGATGTCGCCGTCTTTGAGGAATTGCACGCCTTCGATGCTTTCGCCGGGAACGATGATTTCTTCCCAGGTTTCGGTGTGGAGGAAGTGGTAGCCCATATCGTCCTTATAGGAGAACTGGTAGGGGCGACGCTCGATGCGCACTTCGTTGACCTTCACGCCCGAGTTCCACGTCTTGTCGAGGACGCGCCCGGTGCGGACGTTCTTGAGCTTTGTGCGCACGAAGGCCGGGCCTTTGCCGGGCTTGACGTGGAGGAATTCTACGATGAAGAAATACTGGCCGTCGATGTCGAGGCACATGCCGTTTTTGAAATCAGCAGTAGTTGCCATAAATGAAATGGTATATTACTATGTTTTGTTGATAAGGAATGCAATGTCCGTTGAGGGGCGAAAGCCCTCGGGACTACAAAGGTACGAAAAAATCTTGACGGGAAAGCCCATCAGGTGCAATTTTTTAATTATCTTTGTGGAATAAATCAATCTACGGCAGATGAACGAAGAAGCCTTGAGCCGGATGTATCTTCAGGACACGGCCTTTCAGCACTTGATGCAGCGGCGCATTTTCAATGTGTTGCTGATAGCGTCGCGCTACGATGCCTTCATGATGGAGGAGGACGGCCGCGTCGAGGAGCAGCTCTACAACGAATACGTGTCGCTCAACTTGAGTTCGCCTCCGCGGGTGACGCGTGTGTCGAACTTCGACGAGGCGCTGAAGGCCTTGTCGGACAAGAGCTTCGACCTCGTGCTGATAATGCCTGCCTGGGATATCTCGCAGGCCGCCGAGGGTTGCCGCAGCATTAAGGAGACGCATCCGGCGGTGCCCATCGTGCTGCTCACGCCATTTTCCAAGGAAGTGACGCGCAGGCTTGAGCACGAAGACCTTTCGGCCGTAGACTACGTTTTTTCGTGGCTCGGCAACATGGACCTCCTCCTTGCCATCATCAAGCTCCTCGAAGACAAGCTCAACCAGCAGGACATCACGGGCGTGGGCGTTCAGGTGATAATGCTCGTCGAAGACTCCGTGCGCTTCTATTCGTCGATTCTGCCTCACGTCTATAAATTTCTGCTCAAACAAAGCCGCAACTTCTCTACCGAGGCTCTTAACCAACACGAGCAGATGCTGCGTATGCGCGGGCGTCCCAAGGTGATGCTCGCCCGCAACTACGAGGAGGCCACAGACCTCTATCGGCGCTACGGCAAGAATATGCTCGGCGTCATCAGCGACGTGTCGTTCATGCGCAACGGCCAAAAAGACCGCAAGGCGGGCCTGAGACTGGCAAAATTTCTGCGCGAGTCCGACCCCTCGCTGCCTGTAATCATCGAGTCGAGCGAGACCGAAAACCGCGAGGGGGCGACGGCCCTCGGCGCCGTGTTTGTCGACAAAAATTCCAAAAAACTCTCCGTCGACCTCGAAGACGCCATCATGGGCAACTTCGGCTTCGGCGATTTCATCATCCGCAACCCGGCGACGGGCGAGGAGATAATGCGCATCACCAATCTCAAGGACATGCAGAAGCGCGTGTGGGACATCCCGGCGGAGTCGCTCCTATGGCACGCCTCGACCAACGACATCTCCCGCTGGTTCTATTCGCGCGCGCTCTTCCCCATCGCCGACGTCATCCGCCGCCACCGCTTCGCCTCGCTGGAGGAAGTGCCCGCGGCGCGTCAGCTCTTCTTCGACCTTATCGTCAAATACCGCAAGATGAAGAACCGCGGCGTAGTCGCCGTGTTCGACAAAGACCGCTTCGACCACTACTCCAACTTCGCCCGCATCGGGCAGGGCAGCCTCGGAGGCAAAGGGCGCGGCCTCGCCTTCATCGACTCAATTATCAAGAAAAACCCAATCTGCGACAATTTTCAGGGCCTCACAGTATCCATTCCGCGCACGGTGGTGCTGTGCACCGACCTCTTCGACGAGTTCATGCTCACCAACAGGCTCTACCCCCTCGCTCTCAGCCCCGAGGCAAGCGACGACGAAATCCTCGACGCATTCCTACGCGGGAACCTGCCCGAACGCCTCAAAGAAGACCTCCTCGCCCTTTTCGAAGTGCTCGACCGCCCCGTGGCGGTGCGCTCGTCAAGTCTCCTCGAGGACTCCCACTACCAGCCCTTCGCCGGCATATACAGCACCTATATGGTGCCCTACACCCCCGACCGCGAGCTGCGGCTGAGCCTGCTGGAGCAAGCCGTCAAAGGCGTCTACGCCTCGGTATTCTACCGCGACAGCAAAGCCTACATGTCGGCCACGAGCAACGTCATCGATCAGGAAAAGATGGCCGTAATCATTCAGGAAGTAATCGGCGCTGACCACGGCGACTACTACTTCCCGTCGTTCTCGGGCGTGGGGCGGTCGCTCAACTACTATCCCCTCGGAAACGAAGAGCCCGAGGACGGCGTGGCCGAAGTGGCCGTCGGGCTGGGCAAATACATCGTCGACGGCGGACGCGGCCTCCGCTTCTCGCCCCTCCACCCCGAGCACGTGCTCCAGACCTCCACTCTCGAAAGCACCCTCCGCGACACACAGACCTCGCTCCTCGCCCTGCGGCGCGACCCCTCGGCCGAGAGCAACAGGCCCGTGGTCGACGACGGCTACAACCTCCGGCGCCTGAGCATACAGGAGTTCGCCGGCACGGACGCGCTGAAATGGACCGTCAGCACATACAACGCTCAGGACGGCTACATCGACGACTGCGACTGCGGCCGCGGGCGCCGCGTCGTCACCTTCGCCAACATCCTGCGCGACAAGGCCCTGCCGCTGGCTCCGGCCATAAACTTCATACTCAGGCAGGGCGAAGCCGCCATGCAACGGCCCATCGAAATCGAATTTGCCGGCAACATCCTCCCGGCCACAAGCCCCGAGGGCATCAAAGGCAACCTCTACTGGCTGCAGATAAGACCTATAATCGACAAAAAACAGCTCGTCGCCGACAAGGTGTTCGACCGCGACGACGCCGACCTCATCGTCCGCAGCGCCACGGCCCTCGGCCACGGCATGGTCGAAAACGTGTCGGCCGTGGTCTACGTGCGCCCCGAAAACTTCGACCATCTCCGCAACCGCGAGATTCCGCCCCTGCTCGACCGCATCAACCGCGAATTCGCATCCCGCGGCGAAGGCTACGTGCTCATCGGGATGGGGCGCTGGGGCTCGTCCGACCCCTCGCTCGGCATCCCCGTGAAATGGCCCGAGATTTCGGCCGCACGCGTCATCGTCGAAACCACCCTCCCCGGCTACAGGATAGAACCGAGCCAAGGCACTCACTTCTTCCAGAATCTGACGAGCTTCGGAGTCGGGTATTTCACTGTCGACCCCGCCGGAGGCGCCGGATACATCGACCTCGGATACCTCGACTCGCTCGATGCCGAATACGAAGACGAGTTCATACGCATCGTCCGCTTCGGCTCGCCGCTGTCAATCGCCATAAACGGGCGCCTCGGCAAAGGCCAGATACTCAAGCCCGACACTGATCTGAAATCCTAACACTCCAATACCGCCCACCTTTCAACTGAATCAATCAAAATGAGCTTCCTGAAAAAAATGAAAAGCGCCTTCGGCTTCGGCCCGGCTGACGCCGAAGAGGACGACCGCCTGCTGGCCGACGACAATGCGGCCACCGACACCACGGACGCACCCGCGGACAAGCCCGAACCCGCATCCGGCCCCGAGCGGACGGAGGCCCCGGCCCTCGACCCCAAGGCCGTGCAAGGCATTTTCTCGACGGTGGTGGCCGTTTTCAATGACACCCTCCCGCAATTCATCAGCTCTTCCGTCGACACCAAAGCTCAGGAAGAATACCTCTATCGGACCCTCGAACAGTCGATGAAAGACTACCTCACCAAGCTTGTCGACGACGCGAGGGTCTACGCCGAAGATTCAGTCCGGCGCAGCAACCACGAGACCGCGGCCGAGCTCGCCCGTCTCCGACAGGAAAAACAAAGCCTCGAACAACAGCGCTCGTCGATAAAGGAACAGCAGCTCAGCGCCGACCGCCGCCGACGCGCCCTCGCCGACCGCGTTCAGGACCTCGAATCGCAGGTGGAGGCCCTCGAAGCCGAGCGCGAACAGTTCGACCTCGAAAACAAAAGCCTCCTCAACAAAATAAAACTCTCCGAGATACAGCCGGCCGTGGTCGAAGAGCTGTCGGCCGAAGTCGAACGCCTCCGCGGACAGCTCGCCGCAGGCACCACGCCTCCCGCCGAAGACTACACAATCATGCTCAAAGACCGCGACGCCCGCATCGCCGAGCTTGAAACCGCTCTCGCCGCCCGCGACGAGGCTCAGCGCACAGCCACCGAGATGTTCAACTCCCTCCAGCACGAGATGGTCGACGAACGCCGCCGGGCCGCCGCCGAGACCGATGCCCTCAAAGCCCGCGTCGAAGCCGCCTCGGCCGAAGCCGAAGACGCCCGCAAGGCCATCGCCGACAAAGACGCTCAGCTCGAAGAAGCATCTCGCCTGCTCAAAGGGATGGAACAAATCACCGCTCAGATGCAGCAGGTAGAGACCGCCATCACAAAACGCGACGACCGCATCAAGAGCCTCCAGCAGAAAAACCGCGACCTACGCCAGCGCCTCGAAAAAGCCGAAAAGCGCCTCGCCGGAAACCTCACCCCCTCGCTGCCCTTCGGCGCCGAAGACCCCGACACGCCCTATGGCGCCGACGACATGATTGCCACCCGGCCCATCAAGCCCGAGGACCTCGCCGACGATGACTTCCAGCCCGTCGACTGGCTCACGGGCACACCGCCAAAAGGCACAATCGTGCGCTCGGAGCTTACCGACGACGAATTCGGCTATCAGGAACCACCGCGCAAACCAAAACCCAAAGACCACGACTCCCAGCTCTCGCTATTCTGAACCCCGGACCCGAGCCAATATCATACACCGCCCGGCGACCCAATCCGTCATTTCGATTGTTATCATATCTGTCATGAATATCCGAACCATATCCCTATCGGCTATACTAGCCTTCGCCTTTGTCGGCGCTTCGGCCGCAATGCCCTCCCGCAATCTGCAGCAGGAACTCGAAAAATACACCGCACCCGCCGCGCGCCCGGCCGCGCCATCGGGCATCGCATACATGCCCGGAGGCGAAAGCTACGCCGAACTCAGCGCCGACTGCCATAAAATCATAATCCGCAAAACCGCTACCGGCGCCGAGGAATCGGTGCTTTTCGACGTCGACAACGCCCGCGAGACGCGCCTCGCCGCCATCGAAGGCTTCACTCTAAGCCCCGACGCAAGCCGCATCCTCGTGTGGACCGCCGAAAAACCGATCTACCGCCGCTCGACAAGCGCCGAATACTACGTCTACGAAGTGCGCTCGCGCCTGTTGCGCCCCCTGTCGAAGACCATACGCCGCCAGCGCGCACCGCTTTTCTCGCCCAACTCGCGCATGGTGGCATTCACCGACCCGGCGACCAACAACCTCTTTGTGGCCAAACTCGACTACGGCTCCGAAGTGGCCGTCACCACTGACGGCGCTCCCGGAAAAGTGATAAACGGCGTCCCCGACTGGACTTATGAAGAAGAATTCGCCACGGCATCGTCGATGACGTGGGCGCCCGACAACCTCACGCTCTGCTATCTGCGCTACGACGAAACGGACGTGCCTTCATACTCGCTGACGCTCTACGAGGGAGCCTGCGACCCCCGCAGGGAATACGCCCTATATCCCGGCACGTTCACCTGCAAATATCCCGTGGCGGGTGAGAAAAACTCGACGGTGACACTCCACTCCTACGACATCGAGACCCGCAAGACAAAGGAAATTGCCCTCCCGGCCGCATCCGTGGAATACATCCCGCGCATCGCATACGGACCCGACGCCGCAACCCTCATGGTCGCCACCCTCAACCGCGACCAGAACCGCCTTGAAATATTCCGCGCCAACCCCAAGTCCACGGTCGTAAAGAGCCTCTACGTCGACGAATCCAAAGCTTGGATTCCCGAAGCGGCATACGCCCACATGGTCTGCGACGCCGACGGATTCACCGTAGGCTCGCTCCGCTCGGGATTCTTCAAATACTATACTTACAGCTATCAAGGCTCCCCGACGGCCGAAACAGGCCTCCCCGACGCCGACGCCACGGCCTACTACGGCAAAGACGCCGCCGGCGCAAGATACTTTCAGGCCGCGGCGCCGACCCCGGCCGACCGCACCGTTTACGCCATCGACGCCAAAGGCCGCCTCAAGACCCTCGGCAACACCGACGGAGGCACCACCGATGCCACATTCGCCCCCGAAATGAACTTCGTGACCCTCGGCCACAGCGACGCCGCAACCCCGCCCGTCTACACACTCTACAAAACCGGCGACGCCGACATCCGACGCGTCCGCACCGTCGAAGACAACGAAGCCTACAAGGCCGCCACGGGACGTCTCGGCGTCGTAAAAGAATTCTTCACCATTCCCGCATCAGGAGCTTCGCCCGCCCTGAAGGCATACATCGTCAAGCCCGAGAACTTCAACGCCGCGAAGAAATATCCCGTAATCATGTCGCAATACAGCGGCCCCGGCTCGCAAAGCGTGCTCAACCGCTGGTCGCTCGACTGGGAACAATACTTCGCCGCTCACGGATTCATCGTCGTGTGCGTCGACGGACGCGGCACCGGCGGCCGGGGAGCCGAATTCATGCAGACGGTCTACCGCCGCCTCGGACGCCTTGAGACCGAAGACCAGACCGCCGCCGCCCGCTACATCGCCTCCATGCCGTGGGCAGACCCCGCGAGAATAGGCTTATACGGATGGAGCTACGGCGGATACGAAGCCCTCATGTGCGCCACCCAAGGCCACGCCACGCCCTTCGCCGCAGCCGTGGCCGTCGCCCCGGTCACCGACTGGCGACTCTACGACACCGTGTACGCCGAGCGCTTCATGCTCACCCCCGGACAAAACGACGACGGCTACACCGAAAGCGCACCCCTCAACCGCGCCGCAAGCCTCGCATGCCACCTGCTGATGATGTACGGCACGGCCGATGACAACGTTCACCCGGCCAACACGCTCGAATTCGTGGCGCGCCTCCAGAACGAGGGCCTCATGTGCGACATGTTCGTGTTCCCCAACATGAACCACTCTATCAACGGTTGCCGCACACGCGCACTCGTGTGGGCACGAATGTTCAACTTCTTCAGCGAAAAACTCGGGAATGAATAAATCCTCAAACACCCTCCTCCCCGACAGCCTTCCCGCCGCCGACATCCTGAAGATGCTCTGGACCAACTGGGCCATCGGCTTCGGGAGTCTCATGCTGCTGTTGCTGCTGTCGCTGTGGTTGCCCTACCTGTGGCTGCCGGTGATTGCCGCCGGCGCCGCCCTCTATATCCGTCAGGCGCGCATCCCGGCCTGCCACGCCACCGCCGACGGCGCTCTCACCGCCCCCGTGCTCGCCATCGCCTGCCGCTCGCTCTGGTGCTCGGCCGCCATAATGCTCGCCATCGAGATTTTGTGCACGCCCTTCCTTATCGGAAGAGTCATCCTCCTGCCGATGTACAACGACGAAATCCCCTTCATCACCTGCCTCATCGTTTTCCCCGTGCTTGCCCTCCAATGCGCGTGGCAGCTCATCTTCGGCCGCAACAGACGCCGCCCCGAGGCCCTCTCGCCCGCAGGCGCAATCCGAGCGATGCTTCCCCGCGAAACGACCTATCAGGTGCAAATTCTCTTGCTGCTGTCGCTGCTCCTCGGAGGCGTCGAGGCGTGGTACTACTTCGCCCGCTACATCAACTCCAACCTCAACGCCCCCGACCGCTTCTTCTTCGTCATAATGCCGCTGGGATTCTACCTCCTCTCGCTATTCTTCATGGGCGGCCGCTACACCACACTCAGCTCCCTCGTCGAAGCCGTCGACACCATGCCCTCCGCCCCGCTGTCGACCCTCGTGCGATACCTCATTTTCTCCGACAACGAAATCCTCATCCGCCCCAACCACTTCGGGCTATACGACTCCCCGGCCGAAAGCATACGCCAAGGCACCGACCCCGTCAACGAAGCCACGGCCCGCGAGCTCTTCGCTAAAATGGCCGACACACAAGCCTTTACGCTCCGCTATCTGTACAGCAGCGACTCCCTGCCCTCAAACCTCAAGGTGCTCCACTACGCCGCAATCCTCGACGCCGACCTCGACCGCCGCGAGATAGCCCCCGAAGACGGCGACGGCGCAGGCGACCGCTGGGCAGGGTTCTACGACATCCGACGACTCGCCGCCGAAGGCCGCATTTCGCCCGTGCTCGCATCCGAACTCGTCAGGATATACTCCGTCACAATGGCTTGGAAGACATACGACCGAAACGGACGCCGGCAATACCCCATCCGCAACTACAAACCCACATTCCGCTTCCGCGACCTCGCCAAATGGGACGTCGACTACGACGACCCCCTCTGGCGCGAAATCGCTGAATTCAACGAAGACAAGCCCCTCTACCGAATCCGCAAATTCTTCAGACGAAAATAAATGACCGACAACGCCCGCATAATCGCCATCGTCGGCCCGACAGCCTGCGGAAAAACCGCGCGCGGCGTCGCACTCGCGCGCGCGCTCGACGGCGAAATCATCAGCGCCGACTCGAGGCAAGTCTACCGCGGCATGGACGTCGGCACCGGCAAAGACCTCGCCGAATACGGCTCCGACGTTGCTTACCACCTCATCGACGTGGCCCCGGCAGGCCATAAATACAACCTCTTCGAATATCTCCGCGACGCCCGCGACGCCCTCGACGACATCCGCCTCCGCCACCGGCGCCCCATAGTCGTCGGAGGCACCGGAATGTACGTCGAAGCGCTCCTCAACGGCATACGCCTCCCCGAAGTGCCCCGCAACGAGGCCCTCCGGAAAACGCTCGCCGACAAAAGCCTCGCCGAGCTCACCGAAATGCTCGCCGCAATGAAGCGACTCCACAACACCACCGACGTCGATTCCTGCGCCCGAGCCATCCGAGCCATCGAAATCGAAACATTCTACGCCGAAAACCCACAAGCCGCGGCCCTCGCCAAAGCCGAAGGCAATCCCGCCGAAAACGCCATGATCATAGGGCTGGACATACCCCGCGACGAACGCCGCCGCCGCATTTCCGAACGCATGCGCCGCAGATTCGACGACGAACACATGCTCGACGAAGTGCGGCGCCTCCTCGCCAGCGGAATACCCCCCGAAAACCTGATATACTACGGACTCGAATACAAATACCTCACCCGCCACGCAATCGGCGAAATAACATTCGACGAAATGACCTCCGGGCTTGAGACGGCGATACATCAGTTCGCAAAACGGCAAATGACATGGTTCCGCGGCATGGAACGCCGGGGATTCCACATCGAATGGCTTCCCTACGACATGCCCGCCGCCGACTTCATCTCCGCCGTAAAATCGCTCCTATGACCCGCGCCGCAACCCTCATCCTCGGCCTCGCCGCCGTCGGCGCCGCATACGCGGCCGAAATCACCGACACCCTCCCTGCCCGTTGCGACGCCTTCGTCTACACCCTGCGCCTGCAAGCCGCGCGGACACAGGCCTGCGACGCCCGCATCACATTCGGCAACGGCGCAGCCCTCACATTCCAAGTCCCCGCCCTCGCCGACGCCGCCGACGGCCGCCCCCACCCCGTAAGCTACCGATTCACCGACCCGAGCGGCGCATGCGTCGCGCGCGGAAAAGCCCCGGTCACGATTGACCCCGCCGAAAAAGGATTCGGTCTCCGCCTCCGCGCCAACGCCGCCGGCCTCGCAATTGCTCTCGGAGGCCCCTGCGAAGAAATATCTGCCTCCGTAGCCGCATTCGACACCCCCGCCGCGCGCTCCGTCACGGCCACCATCCCCGGCGCCCTGACCGTAATGCGCCGAAGCCTGCGCGCCGAAGCCCTCGACCCGCCGCAGGCCGCCCCCTTCGCCTCCGTCGAAGCCCTCGCCGCCCGCCTCGCCGCCTCATCCGACCCCCGCGAAGGCCTCTACAAATACCTCGACAAAGACATATCCCCCGACGGGCCTGCCGCAATGAGCCGCCCCGAGGGATACGTTCTGGCCATCGTCCGCGACCCCGTCGACGAGGATTCATACCTGATAATCCACCTGAAAAGCACAGCCGCCTCGTGGAAGCCGCTCGAAATAAAAGCGCGAATGACCCCCACGCCCTTTACAGGCCACTTCGACCTCCGCTGGACCTCCGCCACACGACGCCCCCTGAGCGAAGCCGACACCTACGCCCAATACAACGAAAACGCCTCAATCCTCACCCTCGCCTTCCCCTCGCTCCGCGCAAGCTTCCGCCTCGCGAGAGTGCTCCCCGAAAAGCAAGAGCCGTAAACTCAGCCCTCAGGCGCGCCGAACACCGCCGCCCCGATGCCGCGCCCGAAAGCCCGGCATTCTTCAAGCCCGGCCGCGTCAGGCACCCACTGAAGCCGCAGCGGAGCGCACACCGGCGCAAAACCCGCCGCCTCCAGACGGTTCTGAATCAGCCCCGGGCCCTCGCCGCTCCAGCCGTACGACCCGAAAGCCGCCCCCGACTTTCCCTTCAGCTTAAGCCCTTTGATCATCCCGAGAAGACCGTCAACGGCATACGACAGCTCATTGTTGATCGTCGGACACCCCATCACAAGAGCTTTCGACCGGAACACCTCAGTCACGATATCATTCTTATCATGCTTCGACGCATTATGCAGCGTCACAGTCGCCCGCGGAGCCACCTCGGCGATACCGTCGGCGATAGCCTCGGCCATGCGGCGCGTCGAATTCCACATCGTATCATACACGACAGCCACGCGCTCCTCGGCGTAGCCCCCGCTCCATGCCTTGTAAAGCTCCATTATCATGGGGATATGCTCTCGCCATATCACCCCGTGGCTCGGAGCCACAAGCGCCAGGGGCAGGTTCATAGCCCCGATTTCCACGAGCTTGCGCCCCACCTGAGCCGAAAAAGGAGTCAGGATATTCACATAATACTTCAAGGCCTCACGGATAGCACCCTCAAGGTTCTCGCGGTCCTCAAACAGGCTCTCCGTCGCATAATGCTGCCCGAAAGCATCGTTTGAAAACAACACGCCCCCGTCGCCGCTGAAATACGTAAACATCGTGTCAGGCCAATGCAGCATCGGAGCCTCGATAAACGTGAGCGACTCATCTCCGAGAGCTATGCGGTCGCCCGTGCGCACCGTCCGTATATCCCATCCCTCGGGGTGATAATGCCCGCGGATGATGCTCTCGCCCTTGGCCGTGCAGTAAATCGGCGTTCCCGGTATCTCAGCCATAAGCTCGGGAAGAGCGCCGCTGTGGTCCACCTCATTGTGGTTCATCACTATAAAATCAATATCATGCAAATCCACCGTCGCGGCCAGACGCTCCACAAACTCGCGGTCGTAAGGACGCCACACCGTATCCACCAGCACGGTCTTGCCCCCGCACCTCACCAGATACGCATTATAGCTCGACCCGTGGGCCGTGCTCAGCTCCTCGCCGTGGAAATGAGTCAACTCCCAGTCGGTCTTCCCGACCCATTCAATATGTTCGCTAATCTTTCTGTTCATACTCGATAAAATTCAACTCTGATTATAAAATCATGCGCCGCAGCCGCTCCCCCGCCGCCTCCCCGCCGACACTCACAGTCAGCGGATAAATGCTCCGGGCGCACGCCGCGGCTCCGAAAACCGCCCGCAGGCGGCCAAAGCAGGCATCCGTCAGCCCTCAGGCTCGAACATATCCTTGCCAACCCCGCATTCGGGGCAGGTCCACGACTCCGGGAGGTCTTCGAACGACGTCCCCGGTTCAATCCCGTTATCGGGGTCTCCGACTGCCGGGTCATAGACATAGCCGCAGACAGTGCATACATATTTTTCCATAACAGAACAAATTAAAAGGTTAGTATACGCAATAAAAACACCGGCCCCAGCCCTATTGTTCACCCGCCCGTCCCATGCACGGACGCGATTAGGCCGCACCCGCCGAAAACCGAAGGGCCGAAAACGTGTTGCGACTGCGACCTCGCCTCAAACAAAAGCAAGAGACTGTGTCGCACGTGTGTGTACGACACAGTCTCCCGTATTCCGGCTTCCCCGGAGGGGGGGGAAGCCGATGTATCAACTATCTATCGCCGATTACCAGCCCGGATTCTGAGTGAGAGCAATGTTGAGCTGCATCTGAGTCGAAGGAATCGGGAAGAAGTAATGCTTCTTGTTGTAGCGGCGAACGTGGCCGAACGCAGCGTCGATATAACCGTTGACATTGCTGATCTGAACATCCATACCCGTGATGTTGGCACCGAGAAGGATGTTGGGATACTTGCTGTTGTCAAGCTTTTCGAGCTGATGCCAGCGAACGAGGTCCCAGTAGCGGATCCAGTTGTCCATGATGAGCTCGCAACGACGGCAGCGGCGCACCTCCCAGATGAGGTTCGACACGTTCATGTTGTTGGCCGGGTCAGTCATGGCGTTGAGGTCGGCAACCGTGCGGTTCGACGGCAGGCCGGCGCGGGCATAAAGCTTGTTGAGCGTCTCGTTGAGGTCGGCATCGGTGAGGGTTCCGAGCTCAGCCTTGGCCTCGGCGTAGTTGAGGGCCACGTAAGCGCCCCAGTAGAGGGGAGCGCAGGTGTAGTTGCGGTTGGCGGTCGTCACGTCGTCGTAGGTCATTTCCGACGTCCAGTACTTGCGCACGCCGTAGCCCGTCGTCGAAGTCATGGGCATCGTGTTCGGACGCGCATACTGCTTGCCCGTGTAATAGATGAACGGGTCAGTGATTACCGACAGGCGGGCGTCGCGCACGGCGAGAACCGAGCTGATGCTGTAATTGCCGTCGGCGTCGACAGTAGCGACGTCGCTCTTGTTCTCGCCGGTAAGGGCGAGGGGCTTGCCGTCAACGAAGAGGAAGTTGTCAAACGCATCCTTGGTGATACCGCGGATAGGAGTCGACGACGACGTGTAGTCGACGGTCGAGTGCTTGAGCGTGTTGATGTCGTAGTTCTTCGTGAAGATAACCTCGGGGTTGGCGTTGATCACCGTGCGGAACGAGTTGTAGAGAGCCTCGTAGCTGGCGATGCCCGTGCCGATGGGATACTTGGCCAGAAGCGGCTGAGCGGCGTTAGCGGCCTCGGTCAGATAAGCCTTGGCGCGCGTTTCGTCAGCAGCCTTGCCGTTCTCGTCGAGCGTGCGGTATCTTGAGTAGGTGCCTTCGTAGAGACATACTTCACTCATGATGGCGCGGGCGAGGTCGCGGCTGAATGTGAGCTTCGACGACTCGGCGCCGATGTTTTCAACTGCAAACTTGAGGTCCTCGAGAGCATAGTCCATAACCTCGTCGCGGTTTACGCGCGGGCCGTAGAGCTCCTCGGTGTCGGCGGGGTCGAGAGCCTTCTTGATCAGGGGCACATCGCCGTAATAGCGGACGAGGAGATAGTAATTGTAGCCGCGCATCAGACGAGCCTGTGCTATGTAGTCGGACTCTTCCGTGCCGGTGATGGTGCCCGACGTCACACCCTCGATGAGCAGGTTGGCTCGGCGGATATAGGTGTAGGAGTCGTTCCAGTATGCCGATGATGCGGGCACAGCCGTGTACTCCCAGTCTTGGAAGCCGTCGGTGAAGCTCTGGTCGTCGCTGAGGCTCTTGGCGTAGAACCAGCCGAGACCCGAGCCGTTGCCATAGCCGGAGAAGATGTTATAGAAGCCGTTAAGCTCGGCCTGCACGTTCATCGGATTCGACCAGAACGCCGGATTTGCCACCTGCTCGTCCATGGGGTAGCGGTTGTCATTGAGGAAATCGTCGCACGATGCCATGCCGAGGGCGGCAAACGCGGCGAGTCCTAATATAATTTTTTTCATATTGCTTTTCTTTCAGGTGTTAGAAGGAAACTTGGATACCGAAGGAGTAGGTGCGCATCATCGGAGCGGCGCGGCCCGTCATTGCCAGGCTCTGGCTGCTGTTGAAGGTCGAACCAGAGGGATAGCCCGTGATTTCCGGATCAAGAGGATAGCGGCGTGCGCCGTTGTAGAGGAGGCAGGGGTTTTCTGCCGTGAAGTAGATGCGGGCCTTCTGGATGTAAGCCTTGCGGGTGAGGTCGATCGGCAGCGTGTAGCCGAGGGTCACGCTCTTCAGGCGGAGGTATGCCATGTTCATGAGATACTTCGTCTGCGGGTAGAAGTTGAGCGAGCCGTAGCCGATGTTCGAGATGTTACCGCTGGCTGAACCGCCGGCATACATGCCCGGATACCAGTTGTTCTGGTCGATGTTGTAGCCCGTGATTTCCTGCATCTGAGTTTCGGGGTTGTAGGTAAATTCGTAGGTGTTGTAGTCCGACTGGTTCTCGAAGTTACCGATCGAGCTCTGACCCTGAGGAATCACGAACGACGAAGTCGACCACATCTTGCGCTTGCCCACGCCCTGGAAGAAGAGGTCGAGGTCAAAGCCCTTGTAGGCGCCGCCGATGCGGAACGAGTATTCGTAGCGCGGCATCTGGTTGCCGATTACCTTGAGGTCACCGTGGTTGCGGAGCGTGCCGACGGGGATGCGTTCACCGTTTTCGTCGACCATGTTGGGATCACCGTTGTTGATCACGCCGTCGCCGTTGAGGTCAGCAAACTTGATGTCGCCGGGGCCGTAACGGAAGGTGCCCGTCTGAAGTGCGCTCTGGTCGGCGATGCCGGGAGCATAAATCCAGTTGCCGTCGGCATCCTTGCCCGTGAAGTCGGACTCTTCGAAGAAGCGGTCGGTCTCGAAGCCCCAAATGTCACCGTAGGTGCCGCCTTCGTAGAACGAACCCGTGTTGAAGCTGTAAATTACGTCTACACCGTTCCAGCGCGTAACCTTCGTCGTTGCGTCGGAGAGGTTGGCGCTGATGTAGATGTCAGCATCGCCAAAGCTGTGGTTCCAGCTGGCCGAGATTTCCCAACCGCGGGTGCGGAGAGCGCCGGCGTTGGTGTAAGGAGCGGTCGTGCCGAGCACGGAGGGAAGATCCATTCCGCGGGCAAGCATGTCCTTCGTGTCGCGCTGATACCAGTCGAAGCCTACGTTGAGTGAGTTGTTGAAGAAGCCGAGGTCCACACCTACGTCAGTCGTGCAGATACGCTCCCACGAAAGGGTGCGGCTCACGAGCTTCGGAAGGCCGAGGTTGTTGAGATACTGGCCCGATGCGTTGAGCCAGTTGCTCGTGCCGGATTCTACCGTTGCAAGGAACATGTTGTTGCCGACGGCTTCGTTACCCACTTCACCGTAAGAGGCGCGGAGCTTACCGTTCGACCACCAGCTCTTGAGGGGCTTGAAGTAGCCTTCTTCAGAGAAGCGGTAACCGATAGAACCCGAGGGGAAGAATGCCCACTGGTCAGCGGCCGGGAAGCGGCTCGAACCGTCATAGCGGCCGTTGAATTCCAAGAGGTAGATGCCCTTGTAGTCGTAGTTGACACGGCCGAACCAGCCTGCCGTGGCGCGGTGGCCGGCATTCATGTGGTTCTTAGCGGAGCCGTTCTGATAAACGTACATGTCGCCGTTGGCCATATTGATTACAGGGAGGTTGTAGTCAAGAAGACCCATGCGCTGGGCGAGGAAGTAGTTGTAGTCTTCCTTCTCGGCCGTGAAACCGAGCATCACCTTCAGGTTGTGAACGTCATTGAAGCTCTTGGCATAGGTAGCGAAGACGTTGGTCGTCCACATGTTGATGCGGCGCGTGCTCTGATAAGCATAGGTGTTGGCCTGCGTGAACGATGTCCATGTCGAGAACGGAGCCGAAGTCCAGTTGTTATACACCGTGTAGGGCGTGCGGTCAAGCTCGTTGTCCCAGCGGCGCAGCTGATAGGTGAAGTCGGCGTTGACGGTCAGGCCCTTGATAATCTGAGCTTCGAGGAAAGCCTGAAGACGGGTCTGCGTCGAGGTCGTGTTGTCGTTGCCGGCATACTTGCGGATGGAGATTTCATTTCGCCAATCCATCGGGTTGCCCTCTTCGTCGCGCGACCAGCCATAGGTGTTGAAGAAGCCCGGCCAGCGCCATATATACTGGTAGGAATTACGCTGTGTGTTGGGCTGGTGGTAGTTGCGCTGAGAGAAGTTGATGCGGGTGCCGGCCTTGAGCCACTTCGTGATGTCGATTGTCACGTTGGCGTTGGCCATGTAGCGCTTCATCGTCTCGGGGTTGTAGTTCATCAGACCCTGTCTCTCGTCGTAGCCGAACGAAAGGCGGTAGGCGGCGCGGCCGCTACGGCCTTCGAGGCTCACGTTGTGCTTCTGCGAGGGTGCTGCCGTGTTATAGAGGATACCGGTCACGTCCCAGTCCGTGTAGCGAACCATCGAGCCGTCTTCGAGGATGGCATAGTCGCCCACATTGTCCCAGCTCTGGAAGGGCATCAGCTCGCGGTAGCCGGACTTGACTCCGCCGTTCTGACGCTCCCATGCCTCGGCATAGGGAAGAACCTTGTCATAGTACATACCGAAGATTTCGGTCGATTTGCCGCCCTGACGGTAGTCGCTCTGAAGAGCCGTGCGGATATCGTTGGCCGTGGTCATGAACTCGGGAAGTACCGTTGCCTGCGACCAGCCGAAGTTGTTCGAGTAAGACACCGAAATGCGGTCGGCCTTGTCGGGGTTCTTCGTCGTCACGAGAATCACACCGAATGCGGCGCGCGTACCGTAAATCGAAGCCGAAGCGGCGTCCTTAAGAACCGAAATTTCTGCGATATCGTCGCCGTTGAGGAACGCGAGGTCATCGACAACCACACCGTCTACAACGATAAGAGGTGCCGACGACTGGTCGTTCGACAGCGTGCCAAGACCGCGCACGCGCATCGTGGCATCATCGCCGATTTCACCCGTCGACGTCGTAATCGACAGACCCGGAACAGCTCCCTGAAGGGCTTTGGTCACGTCGGTGACCGGACGCGACTCCATCGTGCGCGAAACGTCTACGGTCGAAACCGCACCCGTGAGGTTGGCACGCTTTTGCGAACCGTAACCGATGGCCACGAGTTCGTTGAGCATTTCAGTCGTCGGCTGCATGTAAACCATCATGTCTGCCGCTGCGGCCTCTGTGACAGTTTTATAGCCAACATAGCTGATTACAAGCGGGGTGCCGGCGGCTACCTTGATTGAGAAGTGTCCGTCGACGTCGGTAGCGGCTGCATTCTTGGTGCCCTTTTGAACAACACTTGCGCCGATTACGGGCTCATTGTTTTCATCAAGGACGGTACCGCGGATGACTACGGCCGCCTGACTTTGCGATTGTGGCTCGGGATTGGCCATGGCAACGTTCACGCCGCACAAAGGCATCCCGCTCAGCAACAGCAGAGTCACAAATAGATGCTTTCTCATAAAGTAAAATTGTTGATTAATTTAAGGCCTCCGCGTTTGGCCGCCTGTAGGGGACGCTTCTGCCGCTTTGGCTTCAGGGTTGATATTGTTTAGGGATTTTTTTCAGTTGAATTTCGTGGATGGAGTCGCTTTTGATTATAAACTCCAATTGTTTAACTCTTTAGTCGTTTCTATGGTGGATTGTCAGGATTTATGCCTGTTAATTTTGCGCTAATTTAAAGAAAGTTTTTAATCCATGCACTATCCGTAAGCATTTTTAACATAAGTGAAACACGCCCATAAACGCCCTCGCCTGCCATAAGAATCTGTCCTACAAGCTTTGTAGCGCCGTTTTTCAGCCCCGATTTCAATTGCAAATGCCGTTTTATGTTTTTAAACATATTTTTCGAAAAACCCCGTTTTGCATCCATATTTAAATTTATTTAAACATGCCGCACACACCTCCGCCAAGCCCTCGAATGTTATAATTTTTATCTACCTTTGCAAAATATATAACATCCTCCCCGCAAAGCCAAGCCCTCATGGACAAAATAACCTATGACTTCGACTGCGTAGTTGACCGCCACCACACCTGCGCCACAAAATTCGACGAAATGGACGAGAAATTCGGGCGCCACGACCTCCTCCCCTTCTGGATTGCCGACATGGACTTCGAAGCATGCCCCGCAATCATCGACGCTCTCCGCGAACGCCTCAACCACGCCGTCCTCGGCTACACCATGCCCCCGGCGCACTTCTGGGAAAGCATCACCCGCTGGCTCGAACGGCGCCACGGATGGTCCCTCCCGCCCGAAAACCTCACATTCCTCCCCGGACTCAAAAAAGGCCTCGGACTCTGCATCAACTTCTTCACCCGCCCCGGCGACGCAATCATAATCCAGCCGCCCGTCTACCACTCCTTCCGCTCCGTAATCGAAGGAAACGGACGCCGCGTCGTCACCAACCCCCTCGTCCCCACCCCCGACGGCTCATACCGCATGGACTTCGACGGCCTCGAACGCACAATCAGCGACGAACGCCCCGCCATGATGCTCGTATGCAACCCCCACAACCCGATCGGACTCCAATGGGACGCCCCCACCCTCGCCCGACTCGCCGGAATATGCCGCAAAGCCGGAATAATACTCATCTCCGACGAAATCTACGGCGACATGATGCTCGACGGCACCCGACACATCCCCACGGCAACAGTCTCGCCCGAAGCCGCCGAAATCACCGTCACCCTCGGCGCACCCTCAAAGACCTTCAACATCCCCGGAATCGTCAGCGCTTGGACCGCAATAACATCCGAAAAACTACGCCGACCCTTCTTCCAATGGCTCGACGCCAACGAATTCAACGCCCCCCCGATTGCAGCGATGGTCGCCACCGAAGCCGCATACACCCACGGCGAAGAATGGCTCGACCAAGCCCTCGAATACCTCCGCCGTAACGTCGACTTCGCCGCCGACTTCATCGCCCGCGAAATTCCACTCGTCAAATTCCACCGCCCGCAAGCATCCTTCGCCGTATGGCTCGACTTCTCAGCCCTCCGGCTATCCCGCCAAGACCTCATCAAACTACTCGTCGAACGTGCCCGCCTCGCCCTCAGCGAAGGCTCCACCTTCGGCGCTCAAGGCGAAGGATTCATGCGCATGAACATCGGAGTCCCCCGTTCTGTCCTCGCCCTCGGCCTCAACCGCCTGCGCGACGCCGTCGACTCCCTCGCAAACGGCACCCCCCTCCCCGCCGACGACGCACCCACCGTCCCCTTCGCCAAAATGCACGGCCTCGGAAACAACTTCGTCTACGTCGACTGCTTCAACCGCAACGTCCCCCACCTCGCCGAACTCGCCGTCGAAATGAGCCGCCGACACACCGGCGTTGGCACCGACGGCATCATCGCAATCCTCCCGCCCGCTACGCCCGGCGCCGACTGCCGCATGCGCATATTCAACGCCGACGGCTCCGAAGCACGCATGTGCGGAAACGGCATACGATGCGTCGCCAAATACATCTTCGACAACCGTATCGTCAACAAACCCACTCTCGCCATCGAAACCCTCAGCGGAATACGCACCGTCGAAATACACCCCGGAATCGACGGACTCACCGAAACCGTAACCGTCGACATGGGCCTGCCCGTCACCGACACACGAAAAATACCCGTCACCTTCGACGCCGACGAAATGATCGAACAGCCTGTCACAGCCGCCGGAAAGACCGTAGCCCTCACCGCCGTTTCAACCGGAAACCCCCACGGCGTTGTATTCGTCGACAACTTCGACAACTCAACCATAGCCACACTCGGACCCGCCCTCGAAACACACACCATCTGGCCCGACAACGCAAACATCGAATTCGTCAAAGTCCACTCCCACCACTCCCTCTCCATGCGAGCTTGGGAACGCGGCGCCGGCGAAACAATGGCGTGCGGCACCGGAGCATGCGCCGCCGCACACGCCGCCGTTATCACCGGGCGAGCACAATGGCCCGTCTCCGTAAACCTCATCGGCGGACACCTCGACATCGACCGCGACCCCGCCACAGGCCACATCCTCATGACCGGACCAGCCGTAACAATCCTCTCAGGCGAATTCTGCACCACAACCGACTGACCCCACAGCCCCATCCCATTTATAATCAATCACCGCAAATCAACGGCATGCGCGGGTGCGCTTGATGATTGGGCCTCGATTTGGGGAGGAATTGGTTGTAAATCAACGGCAAGTACGGACGCGATTCAATGCTATTAACTTAAGGCGTCATAGCGCTTGTCTGTAGTTAGTCAAAGTAACATATTTTCCGCTTGCCTTTATATTTCTGAACACTCGCGCATTGTGCCTGTCGGGGATTATCGGACAGGTATTCCGGCCAATCTGT
>CAJUCQ010000008.1 GCA_910584905.1 uncultured Muribaculaceae bacterium | reverse complement strand
ATCGTCGCCCGACAATACTGAAAACTGCTGAGGGGGCTTATCTTATACATGAAGTATGCCCAACTTCTGCCATTCAAGAAGTTGGACTCGACGTTTTATGGTTTAGCGGACAGTAATAAAATAAATCAGGCGACCTTGAAAGGCCGCCCAATACTCTATGTCTTTTGATTGGTTGAAAATCATTAAGTTCTTATCCCGAACTCGCGTTATGAGATTTGGAAGCGTCGTGGATACCGGAGGTCGGATTGGTTTGGTTCGGGCTATATATATGCCCGAACCAAACCAAACTATATATGTGGGCTGGTGAAAAGAAAACGTCTTCTTTTGCACGGCTATCATTTCAATCGTGGTGCACGGGTGAGGCGGTCGTCCTTGCTCGTGTTGCCGGGCGTTGTTATAATTTCAGAAGAGAGGAGCCGTTGTCCGAGTTGTTGAGTTGGCGGCGCGATGTGCGGAATATCGACCCGAAATCAGCCGAATAGCTTACCGACAGCACCACCATATTGCCGTTGTGTTTGATATATCGCTCGCGGAATGAGGGGTTGACCGTCGAGTAGCCCCACGAGGGATAGCGCGTGCCTTTTGTGTCGAACATATACATCCAGCTTGCTCCTACGGTCCAGTGTTTGTCGGGTTGCCATTCAAACTGCAAGGCATCGCCGTTTTCGTCTTTGCGCACCGTGTGGCCGTAGAGATACTTGCCCGGGAGCTTCCGCCAGTACGAAATCGTGTACGGGCCTTTGTTCCACCATAGTGATATGCTTCCGTCGAACGACGTCAGCTTGTGGGCCCAGCCTTCGCCTGCCGTCTGATAATGCGTAAGGCTCATATAGAGGCCGGCGCCGAATCCGTGAATATCATTAATGCGTAAGGATAAATCGTTCTGAAACACACGTCTGTACTTTGAGTTGACGGATTGCGACAGGAATAATCCCGCGCCGGAGTAAGTGATGTCGTCGATTATGCTGTTGGGCGAATCGGAGTAGGCGGATTGAAAGGAGGCTTGGAATTTGCGATAAGAGTAGTTGGCGCCGAGGCTGTAAACAAAATTCTCCTCTACTCTCAGCTCCGGATTGCCGTTCGAAACCAGATACGGAGTGGTCTGCTGAGGGTAATCCGTAAGAGCTGTGAGCGACGGGATTGAGGGCGAATATCGGAATGACCCCTGCAGGCTCCAGCTGTTGTTGATATTCCACGACACTTGTGCACTCGAAAGATTGCGTATAAAATTGCGTTTGTTCAAGTCGTTGTTTATCCAGAATAATTTCAGCCCCGTCGCCAGTGTCAGATATACTTTGGAGCCGATGCTTTGGCCCAGCCGGACATAGGCATAATTGTTGTTTTCCGTCAGCTTCGGCCGATAGTCGGTCGATAGGTAGGTATTGGTGCTGTGCGACACCGTGTTCTGAAATCCTCCGCTCAACTGTGTGCGTTCGCCGAACGTGTGGGTATAGTTGACCTCCGAAATCAGCGAACGCCGGCGGCTGTCGACATTCATGATATAGGCCTGCTCGTTGCCGTCGCTGAACCAATAGTTGTTGTCGCGTCGGTAGTCGTTGGAGCTGAGTGTCCCTACGACCTGAGCCTCAAGCGAATTGCGTCCGTTGAAGTCATGGCGCACATACAGGTCGAGCGAAGGCGAGAAGTCCTTGCTCGTCGTGCGGTTATAGTTGTCGTATGTGCCGGCTTCCGAGTCGACGGTCCGGGCGATAAGGCGCGAGTTGTTGAAGTTCGGTGTGGCCGATATCGTCGCTGAAAACAGTGTCTTGTCGCTCGGGCTGAAGTCGTATTTGAGCTGAGTTTTATGGTAATGGTAGTTGAACGGATTCCTGTCGTGTGTCTCGAGGTCGACCCTGAAGTCGTTGCCGATGTAGCTTTCCGTGGTGTTGTCATAGACGTCCTGATAGTTGCGCCACGAAGGCGAGTAAGTCAGCGTGAATTGCGACGCCCCCTGATGGTATGATGCCCGGATATTAGCGTCGACAAAGGCCGTGGTCACGGCGCTGCGACCCCATGCGAAGATGCGTCCGCCGTCGGTGCGTTTCTTGAGCGTGATGTCGATAAAGCCTGTCGCGCCCTTGTCGGCGTATCGCGCCGGAGTGAAGCGTGAGAACTCTATGCGCTCAATATCCTTTGGCTGCAGGCTGTTGAGGTCGTCGGTTGTCGACGGCACGCCGTTGATGAGTATCACGGGGCTTCCGCCGTCGACTGTCAGTGTGCGCGTAATCGGATTGGCTTCCATTCCGGCGAGAGGCAATTTCTGAAAAAGGCTTATGGCCGTTGACGACGCCCTCACCTCGGAGGCCGAGGGATAGACGATAGTGCGGCCTTTAACCACGGAGAGCTGATTGGCCCTTACGGTCACTTCGTTGAGGCTTATGCCCTCGTCAAGATAAATCACCCCGGTATTCAAGGACTTGTTTCCGGCTTCGATAATTATCCTTGTGGTCGAAAAACCGGTCATCCCCACTTCAAGCTCAAGAGGGTTCTTCGATGTGACATCAAGCATGAAGCGGCCCGATGCGTCCGCTGTTGTGCCGGCGATGGCTTTGTCGCCCGAAAGCACGCGGCACACTGCGCCGGCCACGGCTGTCGAATCTTTCGACGACAGCACTGCGCCTTGAATGCTTCGCGCGTTCGCGGCCGTAATCCCAAGCAGCATCAGTGCCATGAAAAATATAGAGCGAATCATGTTGTCGATTTTTTATTCAGATGATAGAATTGTTGAATATTGAGGGTTTCGCACCGCAAAGTTATAAATAAATTTTTATTTACCCCCCCCTAATGTTAAGCAGTGTTAATAAAAGAGTGCCGATACCCGCCTGCGATGTTTATCTGCGGATATCGGCATGTGGCCGGTCATGGAATCAATAGCCCTGTTTCTTTATAAAATCGCCGAACGTGCGGGATATTTCCTCGTTGAGCGAGCGCGGATAGCGGATGTCAGTGAAGATATGCGCGAGGCTTGGCGTCTGGTTCTCGGCCACGAATCCCGCATTTTCCGGCAGGCTCTCCTTTGCGGCATAGATGCGGTCGATGTCGTCGCGGGTGTAGTCGGAGTAGCGCTCGTGATGGATTATTCCCTCGATAGGAAGTCGGTCCGAGGGCTTGGGGAACTCATCGGCGGGGTAGCCTGCGGCAAGCGTTATTACAGGCACAATGCGTTTCGGAAGTTCGAGGATTTCCGCGATGCTTTCGGCCGAATAAGTGGCCGTGCCGAGATAGCACGAGCCGATGCCGTTAAGCTCGGCCAAAGTCACAAACTGCTGGGCGAAAATAGTCGTGTCGATAAGCGCTGTGACAAACGAATGGAAGTTGTCATAGCCCGGGCGGGCGCCTCGGGCCTCGCACCACGCCTCAAAGCGTCGGAAGTCGGCGCAGAAGGTCAGCAGTGCGTCGCATCCCTCGACCGAGGCTTGGTTGAAATGGCAGGGGGCAAGGCGCTTTTTGCCCTCGGCGCTGCGCGTCACCACCACGCTGTAGAGTTGCATGTTGCCGGTTGTGGGGGCGTGCGAGGCCGCCGCAAGAAGTTGGTTGAGCTGCTCGTCGCTTATATGCCGTGTGGAGCTGAAAGAGCGAAGAGTGGCGCGCTGTCTGAAAAATTCAAGGTATTCCATGTGTCTTTTCCGATTTTATAATGCAAAGTAGTCGCCTTTGTCGGCGTCGAATTTTATGCCTCGGCCGGCGAAGGGGCGGTCGAGTATCCCGGACGAAGCAATCGTGGCCTTCGGCCCCGTGAGGATGGTGTGTTTGGCCGGGTCAACGGCCCAGATGTCATCGGCCACGGCATAGGCCGGCCCGATGTCGTGCGTGCTCAGCAACACGCTCATCGTCCGTCCGGGCGCATCGTCGACGAGCCGACGCAACAGCGCCATCGTGTCGATGCGGGCGCCGACGTCGAGAAAACTCGTCGGTTCGTCCATCAGCAAGAGCGGCGTCTGCTGGGCCACAGCCCGCGCTATCATCACCTTTTGGCGTTCGCCGTCGCTCAGCTCCGCGAGGCGCACGCGCGCCTTGTGCGCAATTCCGGCAGCCTCCATCGCCGCCGCCACGATAGCGCGGTCGGACTTGGACTGACGCCCGAACACGCCCGTGTACGGATGGCGGCCGATAGCCACGGTCTCGCCGACGGTGAGGCCTCCGGCCAAGGTGGCGTCCGTGGTGACTATTGCCATAAGCCGCGCAAGTTCCCTGCGTGATATGCCGTCGATTTTCCGGCCCGCGATGCTGATTTCGCCGCCGAGCGGCGAGAGTGCGCCGCTCAATGTCCGCAGGAGCGTCGATTTGCCCGACCCGTTAGGCCCGATGAGCACGGCGATATGTCCTCCCTCGAGAGTCATGTCGAGATGCTCCAGCACGGGGTGGGCCGCATCGTAGCCCGCTGAAAGATTATGCGTCGAAAGATTGCTCATGAGTAAGAGAGGTTTTTTCGGCGTAGAAGCACGTAGATAATCACCGGTACGCCGATTAGCGGCGTGATGGCGTTGACGGGGATGACTCCGCGGCTCAGGGCCGGAGCCGTCGATATTATCTGGCACAGCAGCCCGGTGGCGGCGCCGCAGAGCGCCGTGGCGGGGAGGAGAAAGCCGTGGGTTTTGCTCGCGGGGAGCATGCGCGCTATATGCGGCACGGCAAGGCCGATAAACCCGACGGGGCCGCACCACGCCGTAACCGTGGCCGTAAGCATGCCCGAAATGACAAGCAGCATCGTGCGCGTAAGTTCGACGTTCACCCCCACGTTCGACGCATATCGCTCGCCGAGGAGAAGCGCATCGAGCGGCTTGGCGTAGAAGCTCGTCAGCGCCGCAGGCACTATGGCGAGAATGCAGAAAAGAGGCAACTCCCCGAGGCTAACACCTGAAAAGCTGCCGAGTCCCCACAGCACGTATGAGTGGACACTCTCGGCTGTGGAAAAAAAGTTGAGAAGACTGATGGCCGAAGACGCAAGGTAGCCCGTGAGAATCCCGACGATAAGCAACACCGTCGAACTCTTCACCAGCGACGAAAACAGCGTCAGGACGCCCATCACACACATGGCTCCGGCAAACGCGCTCCCTATTGTGGCCAGACGCCCCCAGAACCCCAGCATCGCCGGGAAGGCCATCAGCACCACGGCCACGCCGAGGCTCGCCCCGGTGCTTATGCCCATAATCGATGGGCCTGCAAGAGGGTTGGCGAACGCCGTCTGCATCAACAGCCCGGCGACGGCGAGCGCAAGCCCGGCGACGCACGACGTCACCACGGCCGGAAGGCGCGTCTCGACCACGATGATGCGGGCCACCTCGTCGATGTCGCCGCGCCCTGTAAGCGCTCCGAATACGACCTCCGCCGGGAGGTCAACGCTCCCCAGCAACATGCCCGCCGGGAAAAGAGCCGCCGTGGCAAGGGCGAGAATGAATAGAATGATGCCTGAACGCATGCTCAATCGGTTTAAAGGTGATGAATCCCTCGCGTGCCTCACTCGGCCTTGCGGTAATATCGCGGCTCGTAGCCGGGCATCAGCGACGGATGAAAAATCGCAACCATATCGGCCAGCACCCGCTCCGGATGAAAGGCCACATCGTTGAATATCGGGCGCACCGACGAGTCGCAGCCGTAGACGCCGCCCTCGCGGAAGGCCTTGAATTTGGCGTTGAGCGGATTGGCCGCTTTAAGCCCGGCGAGTGTCGGTTCGCTCCCGTAGGTGCGTATCAGCCAGAAATCTGCGTCAATGCCGTCGGCGAGCACACGCGCCATGTCGAGGCTCAGCGACCCCGTCCCGGGCGTTCCCGTCCACGGCGTTCTCGCTCCGGCGTCCGAAATCATGCGGCTCATATAGCTCTCGCCTGCAGGCACGTACCATGTCCCGGCGTACTCCGTCTCCGTAATCACCAGTGGAAGCGTCGAGCACAGCGCCGCCTTGAACTGCAGGGCGTTGTATTCGTCGACAACCCCCTTGAATATCTGCGCCGCCTCGTCGTATTTTCCGAGGAGCTTACCGATGAGAAGAATCCACTCGGCCCGCCCTATGGGCGTGGTCTCAAGATAGTCGGCCATTTCGACAGCGCATGTGCCCCGTGGCAGTTGCGGCAACTTCTGCCCCTGCATCGGCGAGAGCAGCACGGCCTCGACCCGCGAGGCTGTCAGCTTTTCCACCGACGGACTCGCCGCCGCCCCGACGTCGGCCACGCGACCTTCGCGGAGGAGTGCGCTCACCGTGTCGTCAGGGGCGAAAAATCCGCCGTCGGCCACTGCCGCAAGCGCATCCGTCCCGCCAAGCTCGACAAGAGCCGACGTGTGCACGCCGGAGAATACCGCCATGCGCCGCACGGGCGTGCGCACCACGGCATAATCCGCCGGAAGCCATTCGGGCACTGACGAATCGCGCGGCACGAGAGCCATGCGCGACAGCACACCCGTCGAAT
This sequence comes from uncultured Muribaculaceae bacterium, assembly GCA_910584905.1. Classification (GTDB taxonomy): domain Bacteria; phylum Bacteroidota; class Bacteroidia; order Bacteroidales; family Muribaculaceae; genus CAG-873. The sequence continues at coordinate 8,886 of CAJUCQ010000008.1, read as the reverse complement.
CCCACGGATTGCGTATCTCCACGAGCGTCGTCCCGCCCTGCGGGTAGTCAATCATGGTCAGTAGCGACGAATGCACCGTCAGTGTGTCGCCGCCTGCGGATATGGCGCTCTCTGACGACGGGTGCGAGCACGACGGCAGAAAAATCGCGGCAATCAGTGCCGCTATGATGAGTCTTGTGGTCATAGGGTTTGTTTCGGAGCGGGGGGATGTGCAAGGCCCTGCATTCGGATGAAGCCTGAGTTCATCGGATGCAGGGCCGCGTATTTGACTTTCTATGCTATCTTATCAGGCAGCCTGTTCGTCGCCGTAGGGGTTGAGGCCGAAACGGTTGTCGGGCTTGCTCGGAGTGGCAAGAAGGACGATGAGCCAGATGATGCCGATGACAGGGATGAGGCAGATGAAAATCCAGCCGCCGGCCTTGTCTACGTCATGAAGACGACGCCATGTCAGGGCGAGGTTGGGCACAAGAACGGCAAGGCTCCAGAGCCCGCTTACAACTTGTGTGCCCGTTTCGCCGAAGCCGAGGATGGAGCACACAAAGCTTATTACAAAGCTGACAATCATTAAGAAGAGCGCTACCCACCAGTATTCGGCACGGGTCGAGCGGCCTTTGAAGTTGGAGTAGTTGGCGAAGAACATCTTCACCGCGGTTTTAAAATCTACGTTCATAATTGATTGGTTGTTTTTAAAAGATTTTTGCAAATATAATACTTTTTTGCGTCCGATGCAATACTTAGAGGCTGAAAAATTCTTTGAAAACACGCGTCGTGGCTATGTGGTCGCTGCATGACGCCGTCTCGCGCGCCGAGTGCATCGCCCATACCGGCGCACCCATGTCGACGCCTCGGAGCGGTATCTGCGACGTCAGGATATTGCCGAGGGTGGAGCCTCCGGCAACGTCGGAATGGTTCACAAAATCCTGACACGCCGCCCCGGCGCGCTCGCACAGCGCTCGGAATACTGCCGCCGAATCGGCGTCGGTCATATACTTGCAGTTGGCGTTTATCTTTATGCACGGCCCGCCGCCGAGATACGGGTGGTTCGTCGGGTCTTGCTTTTCGGCGTAATTGGGGTGAACGCCGTGGGCGTTGTCGGCCGAAATCATGAACGAGCGTGCCACTCCGCGGAGGTAATCCTCTTCGTCGCAGCCCTGAGCGGCGGCGATGCGGCGCAGGATGTGGGCGAGCATCGGCGACCCGGCGCCCTGCTTCGTCCCCGAGCCGGTCTCTTCGTTGTCGAATATGGCCATCACGCGCGTGGCCCCGGAGGGCGTTTCCGCTGTCGCCAGCAGGGCGGTGAGGGCGGCGTGCACCATCGAGAGGTCGTCGAGGCGCCCCGACGTGACGAACTCGCCGTTCATTCCCGTCGTGCAGGCCGGAGTCGTGTCGTAGAGGCTCAGGTCGTAGTCCAGAATGTCGTTTTCGTCCTTAATGCCGAGCTTCGAGGCTACCATCCGGCGCAGAAGTCCCTGATGGCTTTCGCCCGGGCCGATTGCCCCGAGCACGGGGAGCATGTCCTTTTGCTTCGACAGCGGATTCCCTTCGTTGACGCCGCGGTTGAAGTGGATGGCAAGATGCGGGATGGTAAGCAAGGGCATCTCGAAGCGTACAAGGCGCGTCTCGGGCCGCAGGGGGGCGGTGCCGCGGAGCATCACGCGTCCCGCAAGCGAGAGCGGGCGGTCGAACCACGTGTAGAGTATCGGGCCGCCGTAAACTTCGGTGTTGAGCTTGACAATGCCGCCGTCGCAGAGAATCTCGGCGTTAGGCTTAACGCGGAAGCAGGGCGAATCGCTGTGGGCCGCGATGATGTGGAAGCCCTCGTCGGCCGCGGGCTTCCGCCCGACGACGAAGGCGAAGAGTGCCGAGCCGTTTTTGGTCACATAGCGGCGGTCGCCGGGGCGGAGCGCCCAGCGGTCGGCCATGTCAAGGGCTTCAAACCCGGCGGCGCGCAGACGGCGCTCAAGCTCGGCTACGGCATGGAAATTGACGGGCGAAGCATCAAGGAATTTGCAGAGGTCGTGGATTTCGGGTGTCATCGTGTGTCGGAGAGTTTGGTCAGTCTTGTTCTTCGGTCAGGATGCCCTCCTGATAGAGGTGGTTGAGCACGCGGAGAGCGGTGCAGAGCGTGGCGCTCCAGTAGTCGCGGAAGCGCACGCACATGTCGGCCACGGTTCCGTCGATTGAGTCGGCCGGTAGCTCCTTGACGGTGCCCGTAAAGTCGTAGAACGCCTGATAGAGGTCGGCGAGCTGTTCGCTCAGACTTGCGGCCACGGGCGTCTCGGAGTATTTCATGTCCTCATGCAGGGCGTCGAGATAAGTGTCGTGTTCGCCGTAGATGCGAGCCACCGACGAGCATACGCCGGCGTACTGCTCCTCGTCGAGAATCCCGCTGATGTCCTCGGCCTCTTCGGGGGCGTAAGGCAGGTCGAAGGCCGTGATGTAGATGCGGGGGAGGAGTCCCAGAAGGCGTCGCGTGAAATCGGCGGCGTCGGAGCATTCGCCGGCGCTGTCGATGGTGAGGCAGTATTCGTGGCACAGCGCCACGAGGGCTATGGCGCCGCGGGTCAGGCGGCTGTCGGGTTCATGCATTGGTGTAGAGTTTGTTGTCGAGGATGTATTTGTTCACCCCTTGTGGAAGGAAATAGCTCATGTCTTTGCCGCGGGCGATGGCGTTGCGCACGAACGTACTCGAAATATGCACCTGAGGCGCTTCCACAAGCTCCATGCCGTCGACGTAGCGCTTCTCCACCGGATAGCCCGGCCGCGGATACACGATCACCCCGAATTCGTTCAGGATAGCCTCCCATTCACGCCATTGCGTGAAGGTCTGCCAGTTGTCGCTCCCGATGATGAGGCGGAAATCCTTGTCGGGGTAGCGCTCGCGGAGGGCGCGGAGGGTGTTGATGGTGTACGACGGCTTGGGCATCGACAGCTCGAGGTCGCAGATGTCGATGCCGCGGGCGTTGCGGCTTGCGAGCGTGAGCATGGCCAGTCGCTTCGTGTCGGGCAACAGCCCGGTCGCGTCCTTAAGCGGATTGCGCGGCGAGAGCGTGAGCCACACTTCGTCGACGTAGTCCCACTGGGCCAGATACGAGGCCAGCATCATGTGGCCCGCGTGGACGGGGTTGAACGAGCCCCCGAGGATTCCTACTGTCATTGTCGCTTGGCTTGGTGTTAGTGCTTGCGGTGCTTTTTCCCGCGCTGCTCAGAGGCTCGTGAAGCCGTCGATGAGGGCGTGGGTCTGCCGGATGGCTGTCTCGAGTTCGTCGTTGACGATGCGCGCGTCGAAGTGGCCGGCCTGCGAGAGCTCGTAGGCCGCGCGGTCCACCCGCTCGTCGATTACCTCGGCGCTCTCGGTGCCGCGCGATTCGAGCCGACGGCGCAGCTCGTCGATGCTCGGCGGCTCGATGAAGATGGTGAGCGCCCGAGGGCCGTAAAGCTCTTTGACGCCGCGCGCGCCGTTGACGTCGATATCGAGCACGATGTTGTGGCCTTCGCCGGTGACGCGCTCGATTTCCGACCGCGGCGTGCCGTAGAAGCGCCCCGGATACACTTCTTCGTACTCGATGAAGGCTCCGTCGGCGATGGCCTCGCGGAAGTCCTCGGTGCTCATGAAGTAGTAGCTCACGCCTTCGGTCTCGCCCGGGCGGGGCGGCCGCGTGGTTGCCGATACGGCGAACGCAAGGTCAAGGTCGCCCTCTTTGAGCAGCGCTTGGATGATGGTGGATTTTCCGCAGCCCGAGGGCGCGGCTATTACGATGATTTTTCCTTGTCTCATAAATGAGGGGTGGGGATGTCGGGAGGTTATTGCTGATGCGCCTGGCGCAGCAGGTCGTTTACTGTTTTTACAGGGTTGAATGTCGTTGCGGGCACTTCGACGAAGACGGTGCTCCAGTCGCTCATGGCGCCGTTCCACAGGCCCGGAAGTTCGAGCGCACGAAGCTCGCGGCCGCCGAGGCTCTTTTCGGAGATAAAGCCCGTGGCTTCGTCGACGTGCTTTCGGAGGTCGAAGCTGCGGCCGTCGGTGTCTTTGAGGTAGCACACGAGATCTACGGGGTTGAAGTGCGTCGCATGCTTCATCATTTCGGCGTTTTCGCTCTTGCTCAGGTCGATTTGTGTGGATTCGAGAATCTGAGGTGCCACGCTTGTGCCGTCGCCGGAGTAGGCGTTGTAAGGGCCGCCGCCCGGCTCGCCCTCGTTGCGCACCATGCCGCACACGCGGAGCGGACGGCGCAGGATGCGGTTAAGCTCCGTCCAGCGCTCCTGAAGCGGGCGGTCCATCGACAGGCGCTCGCTCCGCATGCAGAGTGTGTCCTCGACAAAGTCCGTGGCGTCGAGCACGGCTTCTTCAAGGTCTTCGGCCTCGTCATACACTTCGTTGAGAGCCTTCAGGTGTTCTTCGATTTCGTCGTGCACGAGCAGGAGCATGCCCCCGAGGAGACGCTTGTATTTCACCGTGTCGCCGCGGTGGGAGTCGGATACGACGTTGTCGATATTCTTGATGAAGACCACCGTTGCGTCTATGTCCGAGAGGTTTTCGATAAGAGCGCCGTGGCCGCCGGGACGGAACACAAGCTTGCCCTTGGAGTCGCGGAACAATTCGTTGTCGGGCGTCACGGCGATAGTGTCCGTCGACGGCTTCTGCTGCGAAAGCGTGATGTCGTACTTGACTCCGAAGCGAGCCTCCATCGCCGGGACTGTCTCCGCAAGCTTGCGGCGGAACAGTTCGTCGTGTTCGGCCGAAACCGTGAAGTGGAGCCTTACTTTCCCGCCGCGGCCTGCGGCATACTGCGCTCCCTCGGCAAGCTGCTCTTCGAGAGCCGTACGGGTGGTCCCGTCGGGGTAGGCGTGGAAGGTCAGAACAGCCTTCGGCAGGCCGCCGTAGTTGAGGCCTTCGGGACGGACGAGGGCGCCGATTATATCTTTATAGCGCTTGGCCTCGCGGAGGGCGGCGCTGTCCGCGCCGTAGAGCCTCACGCAGGCCGCGTCAAGCTCTTTGCGGAAGGCAAGGCGCTCAAGCTTGCGGATTATCTCGGCGGCGGCGCTGCCGGGAGCAGGCTCGTCATCGGCGCCGTTGACAAAGGCAAACATAGCCTTGAACATGCGCGAGGCTGCCCCCGACGCCGGCACAAACTTGAGCACGTCGCCCCCTGCGCCGAGAAATTCCTTCCAGCGTTCTTCGGCGTCTTCGGCGAGTTCGTCGTCAACGACGAGTATGCCGTTGTCCGTCGACGACGGCGAGTCGATTTTGAGATATGGAAAGCCCGTGCGGAAGCGCTCGAGCTGTGCGTCTACAGTCTCGGCGCTGATGCCGCGCTCTTTGAGCTGTTCGAGGTCTGCGGGTGTGAATGCAGTCATGTGTTCAGGTTTAAGTAGTATTGTTAGTCGTTAGTTAGTTGTCGGTCAGTTGTGGGTCGACAGCGGTCTCCGGCGCTGTTTTTTGCCGAAAGAGGCGGTCGGTGATCTGCGCGATGGCGCCGTCGCCCGTGATATTGCAGGCCGTCCCGAAACTGTCCATCGCTATATAGAGCGCTATCATCAGCGCGTTGTCGCTCTCCGAAAAGCCCAGCATGGAGCTGAGCAGGCCCAGCGAAGCCATGATAGCCCCGCCCGGAACCCCAGGCGCGGCCACAATGGTGATGCCGAGCATGGCTATGAATCCCGCGAAAGCTCCAGCCTCGACAGGCATGCCCTTGACGGTCATAAGCGCTATCGCACACGCCACAATCTTGAGCGTCGACCCCGACATGTGGATTGTGGCGCAAAGCGGCACGACAAAGCCGGCCACGGGTTTCGACACCCCCATGGCCTCCGTGCGCGCAAGCGTCACCGGAATCGTCGCCGCCGACGACTGCGTCCCGAGGGCCGTGAAATACGCAGGCATCATTGTCCACAGGCTCCTGAACGGATTTTTGCCCGAGAACAGCGACGCGATGCCGTACTGCACCACGAGCACACCGACATGAAGCACGAATATCACGGCTATGATTTTGGCGAATGTAAGCAATATAGGCCCCACAATCCCTGCAATGGCCATCGAAAGGAATATGCCAAAAATATACACCGGCAACAGCGGGATTATGGCGCGCTCGATGACAAGCCGGATAACCGCTCTGAAGTCGCCGAGCGCTCCCCGGAGAGTTGTCGCTCCCGGAAGCATCGCCCCTCCGAAGCCGAGGACGAAGGCGAGGACCAAAGCCGTCATCACACTCGTGAGAGGCTCGATTTCAAGCGTAAAATACGGACTGAGCGCCGGCGAAGCCTCCGCCGCGAGCGAAGCCTCGGCAAGACGCACGCCCCCGAGAAGATGCGGAAACACCGCCTCAGCCGTGGCGAACGAAAGCATCCCGGCCCCGAAGGTCATCCCGTAGGCTATCGCCACGGTAGCCCCAAGCATCGTTCCGGCCTTACGCCCTATTTCAGAGATGGCCGGAGCCACAAATCCCACGATGAGCAGCGGAATGAGAAAACCTAAAAATTCACTGAAAATGCCGTTGAACGTAATAAACAGCCGCGTCAGCCAATCGGGAAGCACAAAACCGGCCCCGATGCCCGCCGCTATGGCAATGACGATTTTCAGCAGAAGTTTCATCGCATTCTATACACTCATATATGACGTCGTCAGGCCTTCTTGTCTTCATCCTTGTCTTTGGAGACCGAGGGACTGTTAAGCTCGCGCTTCGCATCCTCGACGCCGTCCTTGAATGATTTGACCCCCTTGCCGAGACCGCGCATCAGCTCCGGAATCTTTTTCCCGCCGAAGAGAAGCAGAACGATTATCAGAATTATCAGCCACTCTGAGCCGTTGATGCCGAAAAACAGGGGTAAACTTGTGAAAATCATATTATGTGTAGTCGATTGGAGAAATTTTTCTTTAATTCTCCGTAAAGTTAAGCATAATTCCGCAAAAATCCGTAACTTTGTGCCCGGTTTTAACATTTTAAATATTCCAATCAATGAAAGCTTACGTTTTTCCCGGTCAGGGTGCTCAGTTCGTAGGTATGGGCAAGGACCTCTACGATAACAATCCCGAAGCCCGCGAGCTGTTTGAAAAAGCCAACGAAATCCTCGGTTTCCGCATCACCGACCTCATGTTCGAAGGCACTCCCGAAGACCTCAAGAAGACTGCCGTGACGCAGCCTGCCATCTTTATTCACTCCGTCCTCCTCGCCAAGAGCCTCGGCGCCGATTTCAAGCCCGACATGGTGGCCGGACACTCTCTCGGCGAATTCTCTGCCCTCGTGGCCGCAGGCGCCCTCAGCTTTGACGACGGTCTCCGCCTCGTCGCTGCCCGCGCTAACGCCATGCAGAAAGCTTGCGAGACAAATCCCTCGACTATGGCCGCCATCATAGCGCTCCCCGACGAAAAGGTTGAGGAAATCTGCGCATCCGTCCCCGGCATTATCGTTTGCGCAAACTACAACTGCCCCGGACAGCTCGTCATCTCCGGCGAAATCGAGGCCATAGACCGCGCCTGCGAACTCCTTAAGGAAGCCGGTGCGAAGCGTGCCCTCAAGCTCCCCGTAGGCGGTGGTTTCCACAGCCCCTGCATGGAGCCCGCGCGCGCCGAACTCGCCGAAGCTATCGAGCACACCGAGTTCCACAAGCCCGTATGCCCCGTTTATCAGAACGTCGACGCCCTTCCCCACACCGACCCCGCCGAAATCAAAGCCCTCCTCGTGGCTCAGCTCACGGCCCCAGTGCGCTGGACGCAGACCGTCCGCAACATGGTTGCCGACGGTGCCACCGAGTTCGTCGAACTCGGCCCGGGCAAGGTCCTTCAGGGACTCGTTTCCAAAATCGAAAAAGACGCCCTTGTCAGCGGCATGCAGTAATAAGCTGCAATTTCTCAGACATACAGACCGCCCGGGTTGCCGTTTCGGCAATCCGGGCGGTCTTCTTGATTATTTTGGTTATGGGGAGGTTTATCTTAACGTGAGTTCGATATAAGCAATCAGAACAAAGTTAGCTGGTTATCTGTCACAAACTCCAAAGAGATCGACGGTTTCTTTGGGAAAAAGCAGTAAGCAGCGATAGCACTCAAAGCATTGGTGATGAAATTTGTGAAAGACCGATGTCTTGAGTGTTCTATCTGGGCGATATTTTTAAGTTCGTCGTTAACAGATTCAACAAGGGCTCTTTTGCGAAGCATAATTTTGTCAGCAACGGACATCAGCGAGTTCTTCATGTTGTTTTTAACCTTGGTAACGAGCTGGATTCCGTTCAAGAACAGGAACTCAAACAGTTGTTTGCCGATATATCCTTTATCACCACAGAGTTTGCCCTTGACGTTTTCAATAAATGACTCTGAATACAGTGGCTCGCGGTCATCGACGTTGCCCGGTGTGAACATAAAGTTCAGAATCTCACCTTTGTCATTGATGATCAGGTGCAGCTTAAAGCCGAAGAACCATCCCATCGAGCACTTGCCCCGCTGGGCTATGCCTTTGAAAGTCTTGTGGATAAGTATGCGCTGGTGCTTGCAGACTCTCAACGGAGTTGAATCAACATACGCAATGCCGGTACAATTCCCAAGCAACACTTCTTTGATGAATACGGTCAGAGGCAGTAGTACGGATTTCTGTAACTCAACAAATCTATTATATGACACTGTGTTGGGGAACAGGTGGATAAGGTGCTTGCAGACATATTGGGTGTAGAAATGCTTGAGGCATCTGAATCCCTTGCTGTGAAAGAGAATCAGGATGGTGATGACCTCGGCATCGGAAAGCCGTCCCGGCTTATTGCGATGCTTCTTGCCATCACAGAGTTGATGCTTTTTGAGTTCAGAAGAAAAATACTTGCAGAAATCATCGGCAAGACAGAAAATTTCAGTAATTTTGTCCTCGGTAATCATAGCGGTAAATACTTGTAAATGTTATAATT
>CAJUCQ010000007.1 GCA_910584905.1 uncultured Muribaculaceae bacterium | reverse complement strand
TTATAATAGTAGATTCAGTAGCCATGGTCGGTAAGTGTTGGTTCTAATTTATAACACATAACCGGCCATGGCCGTTTTTGATAACATTGCCATAAGTTAATAGCATTGAATCACGTCCGTACTTCGTTTGGGGGCGGGCGCGCTTACTGCGTTTGAGGGCGCTTGCGGCTACTGCATTTTGCAAATGATTGATTGTGAATGGGATGGTGGGAAAATATTCGCGGGGGCCATGCCTAAGGCTTGGCCCCCGCGGGGAGTTGATATTGATGGAGGTTTAGAGTTTTCGGGCTATGAAGTCGATGATTCGGCTGCATGCTTTGCCGTCGCCGTAGGGGTTTGCGAGTCGGCGGTTGGCGGCGTAGTATTCGGCGTCGTCGATGAAGCGGGCGGCTTCGGCAACGATTTTGTTTCGGTCGGTTCCAACGAGTCGGATGGTTCCGGCTTCGAGTGCTTCGGGGCGCTCGGTGACTTCGCGCATGACGAGGACGGGTTTCCCGAGCGAGGGCGCTTCTTCCTGAATGCCTCCGCTGTCGGTGATGATGAGGTAGCTTTGTTTCATCATGTATACGAAGGGGAGGTAGTCGAGGGGTTCGATGAAGAATACGTTGGGGTGGATTGTGCCGCCGAATGTTTCTGCGATGGGACGCCGCACGTTGGGGTTGAGGTGCATGGGGTAGACGAAGTCGACGAGGGGGTAGCGCTCGGCGAGGTCTTTGATTGCGAGGGTGATGTTGCGGAATCCGTCGCCGAAGTTTTCGCGGCGGTGTCCGGTCATGAGCACGAGTCGGCGGCCTGAGCCGTCGCGGAGACGTGCGGGGTCGTATCCGGCGTTGCGCATTAGTTCGTCGAGGGATTCGGCGAGAGCGGGGTCGGAGTCGATTTTGTCGACGACGGTGTGGAGGGCGTCGATAACGGTGTTTCCGGTGACGGTTATGTCGTCGTCGGCAACGTTTTCGGCGCGGAGGTTGTCGCGGCTCTTTGTGGTGGGTGCGAAGTGGAGGGTTGCGATGCGCCCGGTGATGCGTCGGTTCATTTCCTCGGGCCACGGGGAGTAGATGTCGCCGGTGCGGAGTCCGGCTTCGACGTGTCCTACGGGGATTTGTTCGTAGAAGGCGCTGAGAGCGGCGGCGGTTGATGTGGATGTGTCGCCGTGTACGAGGACGATGTCGGGGCGGTTTTCTTTAAGGACGTCGCGCATGCCTGTGAGGATTCGGCAAGTTACGTCGGTGAGGTCTTGGCCCTGCTTCATGATGTTCAGGTCGAAGTCGGGGGTGATTTCGAAGAGGTTCAGCACCTGGTCGAGCATCTGTCGGTGTTGACCTGTCACGGCCACGACGGTTTTGAACTCTTCGGGGCGCTCTTGGAGCGCTTTGACGAGGGGGGCCATCTTGATAGCTTCGGGTCGGGTCCCGAAGATGAGCATTACGGTTTTCATCAGAAGTTTTTAGTTATATACCACCATACGAACCGGATGTAGTCGATGTCGTGTTTGATTCGTCGTGGCTGTTTAAACAGTCGGTATGCGAATTCGAGTTTGTTGTCGGCCATCCATTTCGGAGCCCTGGGGACGTTGCCGGTGTAAACGTCGAATGATCCTCCGAGGCCCTGATATATTGCGCGGTGGCGTTCGAGCATCTCGCTCATGAGTATTTCCTGCGTGGGGGAGCCCATTGCGACGAAAACGATGTCGGGTTTTTTGTCGGCGACGTCGTCGATGAGTGCTTGTCGCTCGCCGGGTGATTTTATGTATCCGTCGCGGTGGCCGAGGATGCGTATTCCGGGGAAGTCGCGGCGGAGGCGCTCGACGGTGGCGTCGTGGACGGCGGGTTTAGCTCCGATGATGTAGAATGTCTTGGATTTGTGGAAGCGCTCGATGATTTTGAGCCAAAGCTCGCACCCGGCGAGTTTTACGGCGTCGGGAGCTCCTTTGATTTTGGCCGCTGCGACGGCGCCGGCGCCGTCGCAGTAGGCTATGTTGTTGTTGATGATCGGGAGGGTGACTTCGTTTGCGTCGAGGAGCTTGTGGGCGTTGACGGCCACGAGTATCCCTTTGTTAAGGTCGGCGAAGTCGATCAGCTCGTCGGCGCTTCGGAAGGGGTAGACCTTGGCGCCGCGTATGTCGACGCGCTCCGGGAATGTGCGGCCTTTGCCGGCGTCTATGTCGGAGGGGGTGCTCATTTTTTGAAGATGCCGCAGAAGTCGAGAATGGTCTTGTCGTCGCGCATGGGCAGGCTCTTGAATGGAGTGTGGGCGGTGAGGAATACGACGATGTCGGCTTTGTCGTATGCTTCGAGGTAGGGTGTGAGCTTGAATACGCGGTGTTCTTTGACGTTGGGTTCGACGACGAGGATGTCGGCGTTGTTGCAGCTTTGCATCACTTTGGTGATGATGTATTTCGCGGGGCTTTCGCGGAGGTCGTCGATATCGGGTTTGAAGGCTACGCCCATCATTGCAACGACGGGTTTGCGTCCTTTTTCGATTTCGAAGCGGAGCATGGCGTTGACGACTTTTTCGGCGCACCAGTCGGCTTTGTGGTTGTTGATGGAGCGTGCGTCGGCGATGAGGCGAGCTTCGTTGGGGTATGCCGAGGTGATGAAGTAGGGGTCGACGGCGATGCAGTGTCCGCCGACGCCGCATCCGGGCTGGAGGATGTTGACGCGAGGATGGCGGTTTGCGAGGGCGATAAGCTCCCAAACGTTGATGCCGGCGCGGTCGCAGATTAGCGAGAGCTCGTTGGCGAATGCAATCTGGACGTCGCGCGAGGAGTTTTCGGTGAGCTTGCACATTTCGGCCGTGCGCGCGTTTGTGGGGTGGAGCGTGCCTTTGACGAATCGAGCGTAGAATTCCTGCGCTTTGGCCGTTGAAGCTTCGTCGATGCCGCCGATGACGCGGTCGTTGTTGACGAGTTCGAAGATTACGTTTCCGGGGAGCACTCTCTCGGGGCAGTAGGCGATGAAAATCTTGCCTTTCAGCTCGGGGCGCTCGGTGAAGATGACTTCGGTCATTTTTTCGGTGGTGCCTACGGGAGAGGTTGATTCGATGACGTAGAGGTCGCCTTCTTTAAGGAAGGGGATAACGGCGCGTGTTGCGGCTTCGACGTATGATATGTCGGGTTCGTGGTTGCCTTTGAATGGGGTGGGGACAACCATGAAGTATGCGTCGGCGGTTTCGGGGCGGCATGCGGCGTGGAGTTTTCCGGATTCGATTACTTCTTTAAGATAGTCGCCGAGGCCGGGTTCGATGATGTGGAGTTCACCGGCATTTGTTTTTTCAACGACTGACGGGTTGATGTCAACGCCGACTACGTCAACATTACCGTTGCGTGCGGCGATTATAGCAGTGGGGAGGCCAATATACCCGAGCCCCATAAAGCAGGCTTTCATGATTGTTGAAATAAAATATACATTGGTTACTTTTGCAAAGTTACGTATTTTTTTGCAAAAAGCAGTTGTTTAGGGGGTGTTAATTGTCGTAGGAGGGGGTGATTTCTATCATTTTGAGCGAGTCGGCGTCGGCGACGAGCAGGATAGCGTTGACTCCGGCCTGGCGGAGCATCCGCTCGGCGAGGGCGGAAGGCATTGCCATGGCGGCGGTTGCGAGGGCGTCGGCTCGGGCGCAGTCGCCGCGGGTGATTACCGTCGATGCGCGGACGTCGCTTTGAGCGGGGCGTCCGGTGCGGGGGGATATTGTGTGGCCGTAGCGGTGGCCGAGGGAGTCGGTGCGGAAGTTGCGGTAGTTTCCGGAGCTTGCTATTGCGGTGGGTTCCGGGCCGAAGGCTCTTACGGCGAGGGAGCGGCTGATGTCGGGGCTTTCGGCGGGAGCTTCGATGCGGATGTGCCACGGGAGTCCGCGGGGGTTGAGTCCCTGCAGGCTTACTTCGCCGCCGATTTCGACCATGAAGTTGCGGGCGCCGTTGCGGCGCAGGACTTCAGCCACGCGGTCGACGCCGTAGCCTTTTGCGACGGCCGAGAAGTCGAATCGGGTGAGGGGGTGTTTTTTTGCGATTGCTCCGTCGGGGGCTATGTGGCAGTCTTGTATTCCGACGAGGGCGAGGGCCGAGTCGAGGGCTTCGGGGGCGGGCGGGGTGATGGTGTCGGAGGGCGGGGCTCCGGGGCCGAAGCCCCAAAGGTCGACGAGGGGGCGGACGGTGGGGTCGAAGGCGCCGTCGGAGAGGGCGCTGACTTGGCGGGAGATTTCGAAAACGTCGGTGACGTATGGCCCGGCGCGGAAGCATTTTCCGGTGTTTATGGCGGAGATTTCGGAGATGGGGTTGAAAATGGACAGGGCTTGGTCGACGCGGGCCATTTCGGCCATAATCGAGTCGTCGAGGTTTTGGGGGGCGGAGTATATGATATGAAACATCGTGCCCCAGACCGTTCCGTAGTATTGGTGATATTTATTGCCGCTGCAACTTGCAATTGACAAAAATAATGCTGATATTAGCGTCGTAAAAGCGATTCGCGCCGCGGATTTGTGCATAGTTCGGGCAATTTTGTTGTTGGACGCCCAAAATTACAAAATTTTTTCAGAACGAAGTGTATCCGCCGCGTGTTTTATCGGAAGTATAACTGACTTAAAACAATAAAAGGACTATGGCAAAATCATTTTTGTTTCTTGCCGACGGTTTCGAGGAAATCGAGGCTCTCGGGAGTGTTGATATTTTACGCCGCGCGGGCATTGACGTTGCAACAGTGTCGATAACGACTGAGCGGACCGTGCGCGGCGCTCACGGCGTCGAGGTGCGCGCGGACCTTACGTTCAAGGAGGCTGATTTCGGCGGGTCAGACTGGCTGATTCTTCCGGGCGGAATGCCGGGGGCTGTGAATCTCCACGAGTTCGCCCCGCTGAACGACCTTCTGAGGGTCCATCACGGGCGTATTGCGGCGATATGTGCGTCGCCGTCGCTGGTGCTCGGGCCTGCGGGTGTTGTCCGCGGCCTTCCGGCTACGTGCTATCCGGGCATGGAGCGCGATATGGTCGACGGCGGGGCCGTGGCCGAGACGGAGCGTGCGGTTGTTGTGACGGAGCGTGTAATCACGGGCCGAGGCCCGGGGGCCACGTATGCTTTCGCGCTCGCCATCGTTGCGGCGACGGCAGGCGAGGAGCGCGCGCGGGAGGTGGCTTCGGCCATGCTCTACGAGCGCTGACGGCAGGGCCTGAATTGAAAAACCCGGGGGGGGGGACGGCGGGCGGCGCGAGGCCGCGGCGGTTCTCCCCCGGGGTTTTTTTTTGTGTGTTTGCGGCTCGCCGTGCGGGTCAGCGTTTTTTGCGGCGGTCGTTGTTGATTTTGATGCCGAATATAATCACCGAGCAGATTGTTGTGATGACGTTGGTGATTACAAGGGGCCAGTTTTCGAGCATTATGCCCTGAATTACGAAGAAGATGGAGCCGAGTCCGAGCATGCAGAATGTGGGGAGTGCGATGCCGTCGGTGCTTCGGGTGCGGATTGTGGCTATAGCCTGCGGGAGATATCCGAGGACCATGCACACGGATGCCGTATAGCCGATGATGGTAAGAAGGAGTGTGTTCATGTGTATGGTTTTAGAAAAATCCTCCCGCCTGTGCCCGGTCGGGCGAGGCGGGAGGCCGGTTGATGTGTGTTAGTTCTGTAATTGCTGACGGCGCTGAGGCCGTGAGTATTTTGTATCAGTCAGATGATGAGTCGCAGCAGGATTACTTGCCCTGTTCGAGGGTGCAGATGCTTACGCGGTTCCACGATTCTTCATCGAACATGTTGCCGATGCCTTCGCCTTCGGCGGAGATGCGGGAAGCGTTGATTTTGTACTTGCTGACGAGAGCGTTCTTGACAGCTTCGGCGCGGGCTGCGGCGAGCTTGACGTTGAAGTCGTAGTTGCCGTCCTTGGAGGCGTAGCCCTTGATAACGACCTTGCTGTTGGGGTGGCTCTTCATGTAGTCGGCGATCATGGTGACGTTGGGCATCTGGTCGGCGGTGATTGCGTGCGAGCCGATGCGGAAGAATACGAAGCGCACGGAGTTGTACTGGTTGGCAACTTCCTTGACTACCTGCACATCGGGCTTTTTGTTCTTGCAAGCCTCGAGTTCGGCGGCGAGTTCGCCGGCCTTGGCCTGCCAAGCGCCTGCGGTGGCGACGCAAGCGTCGAGCTGACCGCGGAGGTCGTTGATCTGGCCGTTGAGGGCGTCGATTTCAGCCTGATTGTAGGGCTTCACGCAGTTGAAGCCGGGGCCGAAGTTGTAGCTTACGCCGGCCATGATGTTGAATGTGGCGTTGTTGATGTCGTAAGCGCAGGAGGTCTGCGACCATTCGCCGGTGTTGTAGAAGTTGTTGCCATCGGTCATGTTCCAGTTGATGCTGGGCTTGATGGAGATGGTGAGAGCCTTCGACACGTTGAAGTTGAAGTTGAGGCCTACTTTGGTAGCGAAGTAGTTCCAATCTTCGCGCTGGCCTTCGTGTTCGTTGCGGTTGATGAAGTCGTGGCCCCAGCCTGCGCCTGCAACGGCTTCGATAGTGAAGGGACGAGTCGAGCAGTTGTAGCCGCCGAAGAGGTTGAAGAGGTCGACGGCGCCATATACGCCTACGTAGGAGTTGTCAAATGCGGTGGTGGAGTGCACGCGGCCTTTCCAAGAGGAGGTGTTTACGCCGAAGGCGGATTCAACGCCGAGGGCGAAAGCGGGAGTAACCTGTTTCTGGATGTGGAGGCCGGCGACGCCGCGCATCGAACCCCAGAAAGCGTGGTGGTTCATGGGGGTGGTAACACCACCGTCGAGGCCGATTGACCAGTTGTCAAAGAATCCGGGCTGCTCTACAGCCTGTGCGGATACGGCGAGAGCACCCAGTGCTGCTACGGCCGAAAGGAGAACTTTCTTCATAAAAATAAATAAGTTGATACTTGCGTCTATTCAGGGGACAAAGTTACACTATTTTATTGGATTATGGAAATTTTTTTATTAAAATTGTTAAATTTGTGGCCGAAATGCCCTTTCGGGGTAGCCTCGGGGCAGTCCGTGTGTCGTAAATAGAGAACAAGCCTCGGGGTCGGAAGGTTTGCGGGCGGGCTTGCGTTAACGCAATTAAGTTAAAACGGTCGGCGCAGTTAACAATCGGGACTATTCGGTGTGGGGGAGGGCGGTCCAGCCTCCGCCGAGGGCTTTGTAGAGGTTGATGAGGGCGAGGTATTCGTCGCGGACGGCGTTGGAGAGGCCGGTTTCGGCGTCGAAGTATCGGCGCTGGGCGTCGAGGACGTCGATATATCCGATAGACCCGGCGCGATACTGGATGTAAGCGAGTTCGACGTAGCGTCGGGCGGCTTCGCGGAGGTCGCGACGGAGGGTGGTTGTCTCGCGGCGTCCGCGGAAGGCCGAAGCGGCGTCGCTGACTTCGCGGAATGCGTTGAGGACGCATTTCTCGTAGGCGTGCTTTGCCTCGTCGTATTGGGCGATAGCGGCTTCGTAGCGGCGCTTGTTGCGCCCGAAGTCGAGGATTGTTCCGGCGATAGAGCCGACGGCGTAGGTCCACGGCGATGAGAAGAATCGCACGAAGCCGTCGTCTTCGAATCCGCCGGTGAATGCGAGGCGGAGTTTGGGGAAGCGGTCGGCGTAGGCCACGCCTACGCCGGCGAGTGCGCTTTTGAGGTTTTGCTCGGCGGCGCGGAGGTCGGGGCGGCGAGCGAGCAGGGTTGACGGCAGCGAGCGGGGCAGGTCGCCGGGATATGTGTGGTCCATGACGAGGCGTCCGCGGGCGATTTCATCTTGCGGGAAGCGCCCCATGAGGAGGGTGATGGCGTTGCGGGCGGCGTCGATGCGCTGTTCGAGGTTGGGGACGAGGGCGGCTGTGGTCTGGTATTCGACCTGCGCCTGTCGGTAGACGATTTCGGAGGTGAGTCCGCCTTCGAAGCGCAGTTTGGCGATGCGGAGGCTTTCGGCGCGAGTGGTGAGGGTGCGGCGCACGATAGCGAGTTCGTTGTCGAGGGCCACGAGGGTGAAGTATGCGGTGGCGGCTTCGGCAATGAGTGTCATGCGCATGGCGCGTTCGTTTTCGACGGATGCCATGAATTCGGCGGCGGAGCGTTTTTTGTTCCATGAGAGTCCGCCCCAAAGGTCGACTTCCCAAGCGACGGTAGCCTTCACGGCGGCTTCGGGGTCTTTTTTGACGCCGTTGCCGCGGGTGTCGGTGGTTTCGTGGTCGACGTATGCCTGCGCCGAGATTGTGGGCAGGAAGTTGGCTTCGGAGAGCCCGTAGAGGGCTTTCATGCGTCGGATTCGGTCGCCGGCGGCGAGGAGGTCGCTGTTGTGCTCGAGGGTTTCGTTGATGATGGAGATGAGTGAGGGGTCGGAGTATATCTGCCACCATTCGAGGTCGGCGACGGTTGCGGAGTCGGTCTCGACGGTTCCGGCGATTTTGTCGGGGATGTGGAGGTCGGGGGCTTGGCAGCGCTTTACGCCGGAGCACGACGAAGCGCTCAGGGCAATTGCGACGGCGACTGCCGCGGCGGCGGCTCCGCGGGCTTTGCGGCGGCGGAAGAGGCGGAAGTTGCCTCCGCGGCGCACGACGCTGCGTACCATGACGTAGAAGAAGGGCACGAAGACGATGCCGACGGTGATGGCTACGAGCATGCCGAAGAATACGCCGGTGCCGATGTCGCGGCGTGCGGCGGCGCCCGGGCCTGTGGCCACGAGCAGGGGCAGGAGGCCGAGCATGAAGGCGAGCGAGGTCATGACGATGGGTCGGAAGCGCAGGCGGGCTGCAGTGAGGGCGGCTTCCTTCGGCGACATGCCGGCGTCGTCGGCTTCTTTGGCGAATTCGACGATAAGGATGGCGTTCTTGGCCACGAGGCCCACGAGCATGACGAGTCCGATTTGGAAGTAGACGTTGTTTTCGAGGCCCGTGACGGCGATGCCGAGGTATGCGCCGAGGAGGGCTACCGGGAGCGAGAGCACCACGGCGAGGGGCACGGTCCAGCTCTCGTAGAGGGCGGCGAGGAAGAGAAAGACGAATACGAGGGCGAGGCCGAGGACGAGGCCCGTGTTGCCGTCCTGATGCTTCTGCTGGTATGATAGACCGCTCCATTCGATGCCGATGTTGTCGGGGAGGTAGCGGTCGGCGATTTCCTGAAGGGCAATCATGGCGTCGCCGGTGGAGTAGCCGTGGGCGGCTTCGCCGGAGATTGTGACGGCGTTGAACATGTTGAAGCGTCCGATAGTGCCGGGTCCGGTGGTGTAGTGGGTGGTGCCGAGCGATGTCACGGGCACCATCGCCTTGTCGGCGCCGCGGACGAAGAAGAGGCCGAGGTTTTCGCGGCGGGCGCGGAACTCGGGTGAGGCTTGGATGTAGACGCGGTAGATGCGGTTGAACATGTTGAAGTCGTTGACGTAGACCGAGCCTGTGAACGCTTTCATGGTCGAGAAGATGTCGCTCACGGGTATTCCCTGAAGTTTTGCGCGGTCGCGGTCGACGTCGAAGAAGAGCTGTGGGATGTCGGCCTGCATCGACGATGACAGCCCCTCGAACTGCGGCATGGCGGCGGCGTGGGCCATGATGGTGTCGACAGCGGCGCGGAGGTTTTCGTAGGAGGCGTCGGCGCGGGCTTCGACTACCATCTCGAAGCCGCCGGAGGTGCCGAGGCCGGGGATGATGGCCGGGGAGAAGAAGTAGACGTTGCTTTCGGGGTATTTGGAGAATTCCTTTTTGAGGCGTTCGCGGAGGGCGGCGAGGGAGCCGTTGGAGCGCTCTTCCCACGGTTTGAGGATGACGGTGAGGAGGGTGTGGGCCTGATTGGTGCCCATTCGCGGCGACGAGCCCGTGACGTTGAGGACGTACTCGACGTCGGGGTCGTTCTCAAGGAATGTGAGGGCGCGCTCGGTGACGGCGCGCGTGCGCTCGATGGTGGAGCCTTCGGGGAGCTCGAGCTCGACGGTGAAGTAGCCTTGGTCTTCGGCCGACATGAACGAGCGCGGCATGATGCTGTTGCAGACGTATATTGCCACGAGGACAAGGCCGAAAGCCGCGAGCATGCGCTTCGGGCGGGCGAAGGAGCGTCCGGCCATGCGGCAGTAGAAACCGTTGCCGCGGCGCAGCCAGTAGTTGATGAGGTGGAAGAATTTGGGCTTGCGCTTGCCTTTTTCTTCGGGCTTGAGCAGGGCGGCGCACATCACCGGCGAAAGCGTCAGGGCCACGACCGTGGATATAATCACTGACACGGCGATGGTGACGGTGAACTGGCGGTAGAGCTGGCCCGTGATGCCCGGGAGGAAGCTCACGGGGACGAACACGGCGCAAAGCACGAGGCTCATGGCAATGAGCGCCGAGCTGAGGCCGCTCATGGCCTCGCGCGTGGCTTCTTTGGCTGAGATGCGCCGTGAGTTCATGATGCGGTCGACGTTCTCGACCACGACGATGGCGTCGTCGACGACGATGCCGATGGCGAGGATGAGGCCGAGGAGGGTGAGCATGTTGAGCGAGAAGCCGAAGATGAGCATGGCGCCGAAGGTGCCGATGAGCGAGATGGGCACGGCGATGACGGGGATGAGCGTGGCGCGCCAGTTCTGGAGCGAGAGGAACACGACGAGGATAACCAGCAGGAGGGCTTCGAAGAAGGTGCGGTACACGTGGTGGATCGACTCGGAGATATACGTCGTCATGTCGAAGGGAATGGCGAATGACAGCCCTTCGGGGAGTGTGGTCTCGATTTCGGCGAGCAGCTTCTTGACTTCTTTGGCCACGTCAAGGGCGTTGGCGCCCGGGAGCATGGATATTTCCATGATTGCGGCGTTGCCGCCGTTGATTCCGCTCTCGGTGGAATAGCTTTGGGCTTCGAGGCGCACGTCGGCCACGTCTTTGAGTCGCAGGAGCGAGCCGTCCTTGTTGGCGCGCAGGACGATGTCCTCGAACTCGCTCACCGAAGAGAGGCGCCCGCGGGCGATGATAGGCACCGTGAGGTCGATGCCGTCCATCGGGGCCTGCCCGAGCACGCCGGCGGCCGACTCGCGGTTCTGGTCCTTGAGCGCGCTCTGGATGTCGCTCACGGTGAGGCCCATGTCGGCGAGTTTGTCCGGGGCCACGTGGATGAGCATGGCGTAGTAGCGCGAGCCGACGTTCGACACGGAGCCTACGCCCGGGACGCGGCGCACGAGGTCGAGCACGTTGAGCGTGGCGAAGTTGCTGAGATATATTTCGTCGAACTTGGGGTCGGAGCTTTGCAGGGCTATGGTCATGAGCTTTGCGGCGGTCATCTTCTCGACGGAGATGCC
This sequence comes from uncultured Muribaculaceae bacterium, assembly GCA_910584905.1. Classification (GTDB taxonomy): domain Bacteria; phylum Bacteroidota; class Bacteroidia; order Bacteroidales; family Muribaculaceae; genus CAG-873. The sequence goes on along the minus strand of CAJUCQ010000007.1, from coordinate 51,111 downwards.
GTTCTGCACGACTTCGGCCGGGAGGCGCGCCTCGGCGATTTTGACGCGGTTCTGGATGTCGACGGCGGCCAGCTCGGGGTCGACGCCGATGTCGAAGGTGATGCGGGCGTTGAAGCCGCCGGAGTTGGAGCTGGACGAGGTCATGTAGATCATGCCGGGGGTGCCGTTGAGCGATTGCTCGATGGGCGTGGCCACGGCCTGCGTGACGGTCATGGCGTCGGCGCCCGGATATGAGGCCGACACGCTCACCACCGGCGGAACGATGTCGGGGTACTGGTCGACCGGCAGCATCGTCAGACCGATGCCGCCGACGATGGTAATCACAATCGAGATTACGATCGAGAATACCGGGTGGTCGAGGAAGAAGTTCTTTTTCATCGGATTGAATCTGTCAGGGCGCTTGTTTCTTCGGTAGGGGCCACTTTCATGCCGTGGCGGAGCTTGTGGTAGCCTTCGGTGACGATGTGCTCGCCGCGGGCGATGCCGCGCTCGATGATGATGTTGTTGCCGCCGACTTCGGGGCCTGTTTCGACAAATCGCTTTTCAACCACGCTGTCGGGGCGCATCACAAAGATGTATGCGCCGCCCTTTTCGATGACTACGGCCTTGGCGGGCACGGTGATGGCGTTGCCGCGGACGTCCATGAGGAGTTTTACGCGGGTGAATTCGCCGGGGAGAAGCGTGTGGTCGGGGTTGGGCATGGCGGCGCGGACGGAGAATGTGCCCGTGTTGGGGTCGACCTGCGGCGAGGCGAAGTCGACGAGGCCCTTGTGGGGGTAGATTTTACCGTTGGCGAGGGTCACGGTCACGGTGGGCTCCCATGCGCGCGATTCGTCGCGCTGGCCGAAGCTGACGTTGCGTTCCTTGCTTCGGAGGTAGTCGAGGGCGGTCATCGAGAAGTCGACAAATACCGTGTCGCTTCGCACGATGGTAGCTAAAAGCGATGTGGCGCCGGGCCCGACGAGTGTGCCGAGGTCGGCGTTGCGCTGGGAGATGACGCCGTCGGCCGGGGCCGTCACCGTCGTGTAGCCCAGCGTCAGCTGCGCCTGAGTGAGGTCGGCCTGCGCCACGTGCACCTCCGCCGCGGCCGTCTCGTAGGCCGTGCGCGCGTTGTCGTAGTCGAGCTGCGAGGCCGCGTTCTGCTCGTAGAGGGGCTTGATGCGTTCGTAGTCGCGCTCGGCTTTCTGAGCGTTCATGCGGGCCTTGTTGAGTTGGGCGCGGGCGCGTTCGGCGCGGGCCTTGTAGAGAGTGGGGTCGATGATGAAGAGGGTCTGGCCCTTTTTCACCGGCGTGCCTTCTTCAAAAAACATCTTCTGGAGATAGCCTTCGACGCGGGCGCGGACTTCGACAAACTGCTGGGCGCGGATGCGGCCCACGTATTCGCCGTAGATATTCACATTGCCGGTCTTCACCGTCTCGATACCCACGGCCGGCGGAACGGGCGGCACGGGTTTGGGCTTGAGCACATGCCAAAGGATGACGCCTCCGGCGGCAAGAGCGAGGAGGATGGCGACGGCGAGGGCTGTGCGACGCGGGTTATGGCGGATAGTGGCGATGCCGGAACTTGCAAGTTGTTTTTTGTTCATATCGTAAGAATGGTTGATAGAAGGCCGCGGTCAGGGGCTGTGGAGCATTATGTGATGAACTAAAAAAATATAACGCGCGGATGGCCTGTATAGTTCGCCGCAAAGTTACGCAGATAATACGGAACGAGGAAGAAAACCTTGAAAATGAATGTTAAAGCGGCTTACACCGGTCTGAGTCCCGGCGAAACTCCGCCCCGCAATATATGAAAAAACCGCCGTAGCTTTAAAAGTTACAGCGGTTTGCTTTTGATTTTGTCGGGGTGACTAGACTCGAACTAGCGACCTCACGCCCCCCAGACGCGTACTCTAACCAACTGAGCTACACCCCGATATTTCTGAAAAGCGATGCAAAGTTACGTCCTTTTTTCGGTATATGCAAACTTTTCCGCGAATTTAACGTGCGTTAACACGCGTCGCCAACATCCCTCACCCCTCCCTCAAGAGCCTGTAGAGCTACGTGCGACACCCTTTTTCGCTGAACGTCAGATGATAGCGGATAACGACGGATAGTGGTAGAGCGGCCGGTGGCGGGGGTGCTTGTTTTTGCGGGTGTTGAAATAAGTCGCGGCGCGGAGATGGCCATGATGTGATGGCTTCTCCGCGCCGCGGCGTGTGTCGGGGGTAAGCGGTTAAAGATCCTCCTCGATGGAGAAATCGTCAGGGAGCTCGTCGTCGAAGAGGTCGCCAGCGGTGTCATTGCTTTCGGCCGGAGCTGTAGCGGCGGGTGCGGAGCTCTCGGTTTGTGCGCGGCGTGCGCGGGCCGCGGGCGATTTGTCGGCGTCTTTAAGCGCTTCCATGATTTTTTGTTCGAGTTCGTCGGCAAGTTCGGGGTTGTCCTGAATCACCTTTTTGGCGGCGTCGCGGCCTTGAGCGAGCTTGGAGCTTTCGTAGCTGAACCAAGAGCCGCTCTTTTTGATGACGCCGTGCTCGACGCCGAGGTCAAGGATTTCGCCTGCGCGCGAGATGCCTTCGCCGAACATGAGGTCGAATTCGGCGCGCTTGAATGGAGGGGCTACCTTGTTTTTTACCACTTTGACGAATGCGCGCTTGCCGAGGATGTCTTCGCCGTCCTTGATGGCCGTGCGGCTTCGGATGTCGATGCGCACCGAGGCGTAGAATTTGAGGGCGTTGCCGCCGGTGGTTGTCTCCGCCGGGCCGAACATCTGCCCTATTTTCTCGCGGAGCTGGTTGATGAATATGCAGGTGGTGTTGGTGCGGGCGATGGCGCCGGTGAGTTTGCGCATTGCCTGCGACATGAGTCGCGCCTGAAGGCCCATGTTGCGGTCGCCCATCTCGCCTTCGATTTCGTTTTTGGGCGTGAGAGCCGCCACGGAGTCGACCACGAGGATGTCGATTGCCGACGAGCGGATGAGCTGTTCGGCGATTTCAAGGGCCTGCTCGCCGTTGTCGGGCTGGGAAATGAGCAGGTTGTTGACGTCGACGCCGAGTCCTTGGGCGTAGAAGCGGTCGAAGGCGTGTTCGGCGTCGATGATGGCGGCGATACCTCCGCGCTTCTGGGCTTCGGCGATGGCATGGATGGCAAGGGTGGTCTTGCCCGACGATTCGGGCCCGTAGATTTCGATGATGCGGCCTCGGGGATAGCCTCCGACGCCCAAGGCGTGGTTGAGCGCGATGGACCCCGTGGGGATTACCTCGACGTTTTCAATCACTTCGTCGCCCATTTTCATCACTGCGCCGCGGCCGTAGGCCTTTTCGATTCGTCCCATCGCCTGCGCGAGGGCGTCGAGCCGCGCCGCGCGGGCGGCTTCTTCGGGGTTGGCGGCGGCTTTTTTGCTGTCTTCTTTTTTTGCCATAGTTTTAAGGAGAGTATGTTGTGTGTGTGATTATTCGTTTTGTTGTTGCAAAGTTAAGCACGGATGTGTGTAATTGCCATGCACAGCGGTGTTAAACCGTGTTAAATTCGCTTTTTCGGCGACGGTCGGCGAACTTTTCCATTTCCGCCCTTGTTTGATATGTACAAAAGCAAGAAATTACTTTTTCCATTGCAAGAAATGTGATAATGATTGGTTTATTATCTAAGATGGAGGCTCCGTGAGGCGCCTCCATCTTAGTATCCGCGTGTTTGCGTTCAGGGCACTACGACGCCCGTGATTTTAAGCGGAACGCGCAGGCTTTTGCCTCCGGCGCTTTTGATGCGCAGCTTTACCTCGCGGTTTATTTCGCCGTGCTGGCTAGCGGGGTTGAATTTTACTTTGATTTTTGCCGTTTTGCCCGGTGCCACGGGTTTTTGGGGATATTCGGCCTTGGAGCATCCGCAGCTTGTCGAGGCCGACAGGATTGCCACGGGCTCGTTTCCGATATTGGTCATCGTGAACTCCGTTTCCACGGGCTGCGAGCTTTCGCGGACGGTGCCGAAGTCGAATGTTTTCGAGCTGAACTCAAGCTCGGGTTTCGCCGCCGAGAGAGCGGCAGGCAGGACGATGAGGGCGAGCAGGATTGCAAGGATTTTTTTTGCCATGACTGTTGAAGGAGAGGATGAGTGAAGGGACGGAGGCGCCTCAGCGCTTCTTGAAATAGAAATTGAGTACTTCCGACGCGGCGGCGAAACTTGAGCGGCGGTTGGCCAGCACGTCGTCCTCGTTGCGGGCGAGGAGCGCCTCGACGTCGGGGTTTTCGTAGAAATGTTTGCGGAGCTGTTCGTCGATGGTCTCGTACATCCACCAGCGCGACTGTTCCTGACGCTTGCGCTCGAAGTAGCCGTTGGCTTTTACGAAGGCGAAGTAGCGGTCGATCATATCCCACACCTCGGTGATGCCGAGTTCGTAGTAGCCCGAATAAGTGAGCACTTCGGGCTGCCATCCCGAGGCTGTCGGCGGGAAGAGGTGGAGGGCGCTCCTGAACTGTGCCTGCGCCAGCTGCGCGGGGCCGATGTTATCGCCGTCGGCTTTGTTGATGATGATGCCGTCGGCCATCTCCATGATGCCTCGCTTGATGCCCTGAAGTTCGTCGCCCGTGCCTGCGAGCTGGATGAGCAGAAAGAAGTCGACCATCGAGTGCACGGCAGTCTCGCTTTGCCCTACGCCTACGGTCTCGACAAAAATGTTGTTGTAGCCTGCGGCCTCGCAAAGCACGATTGTCTCGCGCGTCTTGCGGGCCACGCCGCCGAGGCTTCCGGCCGAGGGGCTGGGGCGGATGAAGGCGCCGGGGTGGGTGCTGAGTTTCTCCATGCGCGTCTTGTCGCCGAGGATGCTCCCTTTGGTGCGTTCGCTGGAGGGGTCGATGGCCAGAACGGCGAGTTTGCCGCCGGTGCGGCGCAGGACTTCAAGCCCGAATACGTCGATCGACGTGCTTTTTCCGGCTCCGGGCACGCCCGTGATGCCTATGCGCCGCGAGTTGCCGCTGTGGGGAAGGCATTTTTCAATCACTTCCTGAGCTATGGCGTAATGGTCGGGAGCCAAGCTTTCGACGAGGGTGACGGCGCGGCTGAGCGATGTGATGTCGCCCTTGAGGATGCCTTCGACGAGTTCGCCGGGTGTGGGCACGGGTTTGCGTCGCGGGCGGCGCGAGAGGTAGGGGTTGACGCTCGGCGGCCGGTCTACGCCGCTGTTGACACTGAGGCCGAGATATTGCTCGTCGTTTTCGGGATGATGATGATGCGTGTCCATTGGGGTCGGTGGGATATTGTCGGGAGAGGGGATGAGAGCTTAGTCCTCGCTTGCGATTTTGAGTATGCGGGCGGGGATTTCGGAATTGTCGTTGAAGCCTTTGAAGGCGTCGGCGCCGACGCCGACGGCGAATACGGGCACGGGGTTGCCCGTGTGGCTCGTGGTGGTGAAGCCTATGCCGGCGGCATCGTTCAGGATTCTGAACACCTCGACGGCGAAGGCGTTGAAGCTTGCGTAGAGAGTCTTCTGGTCGGAGCTGTGGCGCAGGCGGAAGGTCTCGTCGAAAAGCTTGCGGAGCGTCTCCTCTTGTTCTGCGCTGACGGCCACCGGCCCGAAGAAGCCGAGCTTGGCCTGAAGGTAGGCCTTCATGTCGGCCCATGTGTACGAATCGCTCTTGTCCATGAGCGACTTGCAGTAGTCGCTGAAGGCTTCCTTCGACACGCGCTGGTGGTCGAAGAGTCCGAGCCGGGCGTCGTAGTGGAGGCTGCGGTTGCCCACGGAGAGGCCGCCCGTGTCGTGGTCGGCGGTGACGACGATGAGCGTTTCGTCGGGATGAGCCTTGTAGAAGTCGAAGGCCACGGCGATGGCTTCGTCGAAGTTGATTACTTCTTTGATGGCGGCGCCGCCGTCGTTGCCGTGGAGGGCGTGGTCGATGTTGCCGCCTTCGACCATCATGAAGAAGCCTTTGGGCGAGCGGCGTTCGAGGTGGGTGAGGCACGCGCGTGTCATCTGAGGCAGATTGAGCGTTGCCGCGCCGATAGAGTCGATGGTGTAGCCGATGTTCCATGCCGGACGGCCCTCGGTGTTGAGGAGCAGTACGCGGCCGTCGCCGGCCTTGTCGAGCTCGGCGGGGCCGCGGAGAATTTGCACCCCGGCGTCGTCGAGGCGCGCAAGCACGTCCGTCGGCGTGCCGTCCTTGTCTTTTGTGCCCTGAATGCCTGCGCCGCCGACGAAGTCGTAGCCGCTTGAGGCAAGGGCGCAGTCGATGTCGTAGAACATCTTGCGGTAGGGCACATGGGCGTAGAATGCGCCCGGCGTTGCGTCGTCGGCGGCTACCGACGTAATCACGCCGACGCCCATGCCGCGGTCTTTGAAGATGCGGGCTATGGACACGACGTCCGTGCTGTCGGCGTCTTGGCCCAGCATGCCGTTGCGGGTCTTGAAGCCCGTGGAAAGCGCCGTGCCTGCCGCCGCCGAGTCTGTCACGGGGCTTGAGGCGGAGTAGGTGCGCGTCCACCCGACGACAGGCATTTGCATCATCGTCAGCGGGCTTTTCTCGCCGCGGATGTCGCGCCAATAGCTTTCGGCGGCGCTTACGGGGCCCATGCCCATGCCGTCGCCGATGTAGTAGAAGATATATTTCGGGGCTTCGCCGGCGAAGAGCGCCGATGTCCCCAGCGCGAGCGCCGCCACGGCGGCGAGAATGTGTTTTTTCATGACTTTATGGTGGATTGCTGTTGATTCATTTGCAGGAGGCGGTCGATGAGGTCGCGGGAGTTGTTCAGGCGCGGCACCTTGCGCTGCCCTCCGAGCTTGCCCGTCGAGGCCAGCCATTGGTCGAAAAGCCCGGCGCGGGCCGTCGTCACGAGGGGGAGGCCGAGGAAGATGTCGCCCCGGCGTTTAGCGTCGTAGTCGGAGTTCACGCGCCGGAGTTCGGCGTCAAGGATGCGTGCGAACTCCTCGGCCGACTGCGGCTCGCGCTTCCACTCGATGAGCCACTGATGGCGTCCGCGCGTGCCGTCGGCGAGGGCGTAGACCGGGGCCGCCGTGTAGTCGGAGGCCTCGCATCCCAGCGCCGCGCAGGCCGCGGCCATGGCGGTCTCGGCGTTGTGGACCATCAGTTCCTCGCCGAACGCGTTGATAAACGACTTGGTGCGTCCGGCCACGCTGATTCGCAGGGGCGCCTCGCTCTCGATGCGCACGGTGTCGCCCGGCGAGTAGCGCCAGAGGCCGTTGCATGTGGTGATGAGCAATTCGTAGGTCCGGCCCCGGCTCACCTCCCATGCCGCCAGCGGCTCGCCGCCGCCGAGAGGCCGGAACTCGAAGAAGATGCCGCGGTCGAGAAGGAGGAGCATCCCGGCCCGCGGGTCGGGGGTGTCCTGCGCGGCGAAGAAGCCTTCGGAGGCGTTGTAGTTTTCGACGTAGTGCATCATCGACGGGTCGGTCAGGCGCTCGTATTGGGCGCGGTATGGCTCGAAGGAGATTCCGCCGTGGAAAAACACTTCGAGGCCGGGCCACACGTCGTGGATGGTGCGGGCGCCCGCGCGTTCGATTACGCGCTCGATGACGGTCATGAACCACGAGGGCACGCCCGAGATGTTGGTGACGTCGGCCCGGACCGAGGCCTCGACGAGCGCCGGGAGCTTCGTCTCCCAGTCGGCCATCAGGGCCGTGCTTTTGTCGGGGATGCGGAACAGATTGGCGATGGGGTTGATTTCGTCGATGAGCGTGGCCGAGAGGTCGCCCACGCGGACGTCGGGCGGGAGGCCGTCGATCTCGTTGGCGAAGCTGCCTCCGAGAATCATGGCTTTGCCGCCGAAAAGGCGGCTCCGCGGGTTCATCCCGAGGTAGAAGGCCACGGCGTCGGAGGCGCCGCCGTAGTGGTTGCGGCGCAGGCCCTCGGCCGTGACGGGGATGTATTTGCTCTTGCCTCCCGATGTGCCCGACGACTGGGCGAAACGCAGCGTGCGCCCCGGCCAAAGGACGTCGCTTTCGCCGCGGACCATGCGCATGATGTCGTCGCGGACGTCTTCATACTCCGTCGTCGGCAGGGCCGCGCGGAAGGCGGCGTAGACGTCCGGCTCGCCGAGGAGGGCCTTGAAGCCGTGGCGGCGTCCGACCTCCGTGGCGCTCGCCTTCCGCATGAGGCTCTTCAGCTCCTTGAGCTGGGTGGCCCGGATTGCTTCGCGGTCGGAGCCGCGGCGGCGGATGGCCCGGCGGCGGAGCGCGAAATACGGAAGGGCGAGCGGCGTGAGGTTCATGGCTGTTTGCGGGCGGCGCGGGTTATTTTACGGCCACTTTGACCGGCGTGCGGTGCTGAGCCGTGCGCACGAGGTAGATGCCCGGCGAGAGATAGATGTCGGTGTTGTGGTCGACTTCGTCGATAATCATCACCTGACGGCCCGAGGGGTCGTAGATTTCGCATGCGCTCTGGGGTTCGGAGCAGATTATTCGCAGGAAGCCGTCGAAGCCCTGCACTTCAAGCGGGCGCTCGGCGTTGACGTCGTGGATGCCCGAGTGGTCGACGGTGATTACGTTCGAAGTGGGCGAGCGGTAGCCGAGGCGCACTGACTGCACCGAGTAGGTCTCGCGCGAGCTTTCGTCGAAGCCGGTGATTTCAAGGGGCGAGCCTTCGGCCGGGATTTCTTCGGTGACAACCCCGCCGCCGTTGAGATATTGCGTGCGCGTCACCACCCAGTAGTCGATGACTTCGCCTTCGGGTGTTGACCATTCGGCGAGATAGCGGTCGCTTTCGACCGACGACGGCGGCAGGGCCGTGCAGGCCGTGAGCGTGGGCACGGCGAGACATTCGCCGCGGAGAGTCACCGACACCGAGCCTGTGATGCCGCCGTCGCTGATGACAAACTTCGATTCGTGCAGGCCGAGGGCGGTGGGTTTGTAGGTGACGTTGAGCCAGTAGCCTTCGTCGGCGTTGGCGAGAGAGCCGTCGAGCGTGGCCGAGGGGATGGAGAACATGGCCTTGTCGCCGGAGTAAATCGTGAGGGCGAGTTTGCCGCGGAGGTTGTCGCCTTTGATGTAGAGCTTGGTGACGGCGTCGCGTCCTTCGGCCACCTGCCCCATGTCGAGGGTCATGCCGCGGGTGGGGGCCACGAGGTCGGGCGTGCCCGTCGGAGGATTCACGGGCGTGTCGCCGCCGGTGCTACCGTCATAGTACTGGCCTTTGTGCGTGCCCCAGAGGTATTCGGCAAGGATGGGGCAGTCGATGAAGGGGTTGCGGTTGTTCTGAATGCCGTAGACGGCGTCGTTGCGGTCGCGTTCCTTTTGGCTCACGGGGTCTTCGCGGTGCCATTTGAGGAGGAGTTCGATGGCCCACGGCGTAAGCGTCGGGTAGAGGTTCTGGGCAACCATGAAGGTGTATTTCCACGTCAGGTCCTGATAGCACGTGGCCATGTAGAAGTATGTGCGGGCGAAGTCGCCCTTGTATTCATTGTCCGGCTCGAATACGAAGGCCGCGCCGCCGCCCTGACCGTTGACGGGATAGCCCACCTTGACCATGCCGTTCTGGAATTTGATGGAGCTGCCCGTGTCGACAGTGCCGAGGGGGTAGTTGCTCTTGGCCGTGTTGGCCTTCATCTCCGAGGGGTAGAGGTGGTTGAGGTCGACGTATGCGCCCACGGTGGTCGAGCCGCCCCACCAGCTTTTGGGGAAGGAGTGCTCGCGGTTAAGGCCCGAGAACGACGGTGCGTAGAGGGGGATGTCGGAATACATGTCCCACCAGCGGCGCGAATCGGGGTAGACGTCCGTAATCCGGAAGTATTTCGGGAGGTCCTGATAGGAGCTTACTTTCGTGAAGTTGTGGATGCGGTTGTAGATGGCGGTCTTGAGTTCGCCGTCTTTTTTGCCGGTGAGGGAGGAGTAGTAGCCGGCCGGAGCCTCGGCTTCGGCGGCTGTCATTCCGGCAAACAATGCCGCAACGAGGGCTAAGAGTTTTCGGATTTTCATTTTTAAGGTTCAGGGTAGGATGTGGATTGGAGAGTGGGTGCAGTGGGAGTGCAAATATAAAGATTAATCCTTATAAAGCCAAACCGCAGGGCGTGTGAAATTGTTTTTACGGAATCAAAAAAAGCTTGATTTATTTTTCGACTCCTGTCGGCTGCCAGCGGTAGAGGCGGTCGGCGGGGCGTATTTTCGCGGGCACGGCAATGGAGAAAGCATCGCCTTTGACGGCTTTTTCGACTGATTTGCCTCCCACGCGGATGTCGTCGACCTTGATGATTAGGGCGCCCGTGGTGGGGCCTGTGACTATGGCCTCGTCGCCTACGCGGAGTTCGCCCGCTTCCATGAAAAATTCGCCGACGCCGAGTTTCGAGAACCATTTCACGCCTTTGGCGATGTATTGCTTGACCCGCGTTGCCGAGGAGCCGTATTTCGACGACCATTCGCCGAGGCGCTGTCCGAGGTAGTAGCCGTCCCAGAAGCCGCGGTTGAAGATTTTTTGCAGGCGGGCGTCCCATCCGGCGATAAGGTCTTCGGAGTAGGAGCCGTCGCAGATTGCCTGCAGGGCCTCGGAGTAGGCCTGCACGACGGTGAGGACGTATTCCGGGCCGCGGGCGCGTCCTTCGATTTTGAATACGCTGACGCCCGCGTCGACCATCTTGTTGAGGAAGTGGATGGTCTTGAGGTCTTTGGGCGACATGATGTATTTGTTTTCGATGTCGAGGCTGTCGCCGGTCTCGCGGTCGGTGACGGTGTAGCCCCGGCGGCATATCTGCGTGCAGGCGCCGCGGTTGGCGCTGGAATTCATCTCGTGGAGGCTGAGGTAGCATTTGCCGGAGACGGCCATACACAAAGCGCCGTGGCAGAACATCTCGATTTTGACGAGCTCGCCCTTGGGTCCGCGGATGTCCTCGGCGACGATGGCGTCGTGGATGGCCTTCACCTGATCGAGCGAGAGCTCGCGGGCGAGGACGACAACGTCGGCGTAGGCCGCGTAGAAGCGCACGGCTTCGATGTTGGAGATGTTGCACTGGGTCGAGATGTGCACTTCGACGCCTCGCGAGCGCGCGTATGCGATGGCGGCGATGTCCGTGGCGATGATGGCCGTGAGGCCGGCTTCGGCGGCGGCGTCGATGATGGCGCGCACGGCGGGGAGGTCGGCGTCGTAGACGATGGTGTTGACGGTCAGGTAGGTTTTGACGCCGGCTTCGCCGCAGATGCGGGCTATGTTGCGGAGGTCGTCGAGGGTGAAGTTGGCGCTTGATTTCGAGCGCATGTTGAGGCCTTCGACCCCGAAGTAGACGGCGTCCGTGCCTGCCGATATGGCCGCAGCCAGAGACTCGTAGCTCCCGACGGGAGCCATTATTTCAAAATCCTTGCGGTTCATCCTTGTGAGTGATGGGTGTGGGGGTTGTCGGCGGCCTCGCGGCGGGTGGCTTCCCGTGGGAGACCGCGTGGATATATACACTGAATCATATCCCGACGGACGGGGCCTTCGGGATATGACGCAATATGATTTTTTTGCCTTGCGTGCCGGGACGCGCTTATTCGGCGGGAGTTTCGGCCGGGGTCTCGGCGGGAGCCTCGGTGGCGGCGGCGGGCTCGGCTACAGGCTCGGCGGCGGGAGCGGGAGTCTCGAACTGGCCTGCGGGGAGCTCGGCGGCGGGAGCTTCGGTGGCCACGCTGGTGCGGATCTGGGCGCCGGCGTTGGTCTTGGGCATGGTGAAGGCGGAGAGAATAGACAGCACAACGAGGAGGCCGATGAGAGTCCATGTGGCTTTTTCGAGGAAGCTGTTGGTCTGGCGCACGCCCATAACGGCGCCTGCACCGCCGAACTGCGACGAAAGACCGCCGCCTTTGGATTTCTGAATAAGCACGATGCCGATAAGAAGGACGGCAACAATTACGGTGAGGATGATTACGACAGTATGCATATCTGCTTATTTAATGGAGGGGTGCGGGCCGCTTGGATGCCCGCGGAGTGGGGAATTAGTTGCGTGCTTTCGCGCGCTGGTTTATAATCAATTTTTGTAAAAAGCGCAATTGGTCTGCAAAGTAAACACTTTTTTTTGGAAATTTCAAATTTAGGCCCGATATAATTTCGTAGGCGCGTTCGTAGCGTCCTTGGCGGATGTATATTTTGGCGAGGCTTTCGCTGAGGAGGGAGTCGTCGTGGGGTTCGGGCGGGGCAAGGGGTGTGTCGGCGGGCGGCGCGGGAGTTTCATCCGGCTCGGCTTCGGCTTCGCGGGCGGCGGGGTGCTTTTCGAGGATGAATGCGTTGATGCGGGCTTCGGGCGAGTCGTCGGGTTCGTCGCCGGGCTTTTCGGGGAGGTTTTCCTGCTCTTCGCGGGCAAGCATCTCGGCATAGTCGGGCACGGGGTTGAAGATGAGCCTGTTGAGCAGGGCTTCTTCTTCGGGGGATGTGTGGCCGAAGGTCGACAGGAATGTGTCGATGGCTTCTTCGGTGTCGGGTTGGGGCGCGGGCTGCTCGGGGGGATAGAATCCGGCCCATTCGCCGTTCTCGACGGCGTTGTCGAACTCGGGGTGTCCGGCTCCGCGGATGGCGGCGGCGAGGCGCAGGTTTTCGGCCTCGGGGCTGTCGGCGGGTGTGCGCAGGGCAAGCTCCGTCAGCGCCGGCGCGAGGTAGGGGTAGAGCCTTGCGGATTCTTCGAGGAGGGCGCGTTCGGCAGGGTCGATTGCTTGTCCGGGGTGGCGGGCAAGGCGTTCGATGAGCGAGGTCAGGGCGTGTGTGTCCATGTCGGGGGGGCTTACCAGTTGCCGAGGGTGGCGTTGAATATGAGTTCGACGAGTTCTTCGGCGATTTCCTGACACAGCTGGTCTTGCACGTCGGTGAGCATTTCCGTGGCCGGGAAGTCGCGGTAGGCGCTGAAGCTTTGGTCGACGTTCTTGTTGGGGTCTTTGTCGTCGATGTATTTCACGCGCACGGTGATTGTGAGGCGGGTCTGCGAGGCGTATGCGTCCTCGGTGACGGCCTGAGGCGAGAGGTTGTAGCCTGTGATTTCGCCTTCGATGCGGAGGTCGGACGAGCCGTCGACGGTCTGCAGGCGTGTGTTTCGCGAGATATAGTTGAGGAGCTCGTTTTCGAAGGTCTGCTGCAGGGGCGGGTAGACGAGCGCGGCGCGTATGGGGAAGTCGCTGACGGATATGGTGCGGTAGACGCGGTAGTCGATTGCCGAGCCGTTGAGGGTGTAGTTGATTTTACAGGCCGCGGGCAGAAGAGCCGCAATGATTACGGCTGTGGCTGTCAGGGCATGTCTCAGGCGCTTATTCCAGTCCATATTCACGTATTTTGCGGTATAGGGTGCGTTCGGAGATGCCGAGTTCGTCGGCGGTGGCTTTGCGGCGGCCGTCGTTGCGCAGCAGCGCCTCGCGGATTATCTCGCGTTCGTTTTCGTTGAGCGACACGGGTATCGGGGCGGAGAGCTCGACGGGCGTGGCCGTGGCGTCTTCCACGTAGTGGGCCTCGGGGTCGATTTCGGAGGGGCGGGCCGTGGATGTGCGCGTGAGCAGGCGCATGGCCGGGTCGTCTTCGCGCACGAGGCTTGCGCGCGGGGCGTCGGCGGCGGGGTCGATGCGCTCGACGCGGGCCTGAAGCTCGTCGATGCGTTTCTGGAGCCTGAAAATCATGTTGAGGAGCGCTTCGCGCTCGCGGTCGTAGGCCCCTGCGGCGTTTGCGGCCACGGGCATGAAACTGTCCGGGGCGTCGGCGGGGAGGTAGCTTTGGAAGCTTTCTTCGCTGACGTCCTTGCCGGCCTCGAAGAGGGCGGCCTGCTCGACGACGTTTTTGAGCTGGCGCACGTTGCCGGGCCAGCCGTAGCGGCTCATGGCCTCAAGTGCTCCGGCGGAGAAGTTGATTTCGGGGACGGTGTAGCGTTCGGCGAAATCGGCGGCGAATTTCTTGGCCAGAAGGCGGATGTCGCCGCCGCGCTCGCGCAGCGGCGGGATGTGGATCTGCACGGTCGAGAGGCGGTAGAAGAGGTCTTCGCGGAAGCGTCCTTCGGCGACGGCGCGCAGGAGGTTGACGTTCGTTGCGGCGACGATGCGGATGTTGGTGCGTTTCACCGTCGACGAGCCCACGCGGAGGTATTCGCCCGTTTCGAGCACGCGCAGAAGGCGCGCCTGCGTCGTCAGGGGCAGCTCGGCCACTTCGTCGAGGAAAATCGTGCCTCCGTCGGCTTCTTCGAAGTAGCCCCGGCGCGAGTCGACGGCACCGGTGAAGGCGCCTTTTTCGTGGCCGAAAAGCTCGGAGTCGATGGTGCCTTCGGGGATGGCGCCGCAGTTGACGGCTATGTATTTGGCGTGTTTGCGCGGGCTGTTGGTGTGGATTATCTGCGGGAAAAACTCTTTGCCCGTGCCGCTTTCGCCCGTGACGAGGACCGAGAGGTCGATTGGGGCCACGCGCACGGCGCGTTCGACGGCGGCAAGGAGAGCCGGAGCGTTGCCCACGATGCCGAAGCGGCGGCGTGCGGCGTCGGCCTGTCGGTCGAGGGCGCTGTTGGAAAAGACGATGTTTGCGGCCATTTAGGGGTCAGGTGTTTGCGATGAATGCTTTGGCGGTGTCGATGTCGGCGGCATGGTCGACGTCGATGATTTTGCTGAAGGGCCATGCGCGCAGGTTGAGTCCGGCGTCCACGAGGGCGCGCTGATAGTTGCGCATGCGGCTGACGCCGGCGGCCATGCACTCTTCGAGCACGCGCAGGGGCGCGCCGCAGGTGAGGCCGTAGATGCCGCCGGAGATATAGCGGTCGGCGGCGGAGGGGGCGTCGCGGAAGGCGGTTATGCGCATGTCGGCCGGGTCGACGTCGATATACAGCGGCTTTTCGTCGTCGATGAAATCGGTGACGGCCATGTAGCCGTCGGCGCTGTCGTCGGCTTCGAAGGCGGCGGCGTAGCGGGCGAAGTCGGCCTCGCGGAAGATGGTGTCGACTGTCGTGAGGATGAATTTGCTCCCGGCGGGAAACACGCGCGAAACTTCGTAGAAGCTGTGCATCGAGTCGGGTGTGGTTTTGACGACGAGGTGCAGGGGCATAGGCAGCGTGGGCGCGAGCGCTTCGAGATATTCGCGCACGGCGCTCATCTGCTCGTTGACGATTATCGACAGGCTTTCAGCGCCGCAGGAGGCGAAGATGTCTGCGAGGCGGCGTATCATGGGGCGGCCGTCGAGGTCGACGAGCGGTTTGGGCAGGGCCACGCCCTCCTGAACGAGGCGCGAGCCTTCTCCTGCGGCTATTATGGCGTAGTGCATTGTGGCGGGATGGGGGTGAGTATTCGGATATAAGGCTTCGGCGTGGCTGAGGGTCAGCTGTCTTTGCTCAGGTCGATGCCTTCGCTGTCCTTGCCCTTGTTGTGATACTGGCGGCGGAGGGGGTTGCGGAATGCTTCGCTGTCGCGGCGGCGGTTGCGGTAGATGTCGAGGGCCATGTAGATGGCGTTTCGCATCGATTCTTCGGAGGCCATGCCTTTCCCTGCGATGTCGTAGCCGGTGCCGTGGTCGGGCGAGGTGCGCACGTAGGGCAGCCCTGCCGTGACGTTTACGCCTGCATCCATGGCAAGAGTCTTGAAGGGCGCGAGGCCTTGGTCGTGGTACATGGCGAGGACGCCGTCGAATTTCTTGTGGTGTCCGGCACCGAAGAAGCCGTCGGCGGCGTATGGCCCGAAGGCGAGGATTTTGTTCTCGCGGGCTTCGGCGATGGCCGGCTCGATGATGTCTTTTTCTTCGCTGCCGAGGAGGCCCTGCTCGCCGGCGTGGGGGTTGAGGGCGAGGACGGCGATGCGCGGAGCGTGGATGCCGAAGTCGCGGCGGAGCGAGCGGTTGAAGGCTTCGAGTTTTTCGCGGATGAGGTCTTTGGTGAGGGCCTCGGCGAGGGCGGAGATGGGCTTGTGGGCCGTGGCGAGAGCCACGCGCAGGCCGTCGGCTGTGGCCATCACCATGAGTGCGCGGGCGCTTTCGCCCTCTTCTTCGTGGCCGAGGGATGCTTCGAGATATTCCGTGTGGCCGGGGAAGGTGAATGTGGGGCTTTGGATTGAATGCTTGTCGATGGGGGCCGTCACCAGCACGTCGATATTGCCTTCGCGGAGGTCGGCCACAGCCGCCTCAAGGGCGGCGAAGGCGGCGGCTCCGGCTTCTTCGGAGGGGGTGCCGGGTTCGATGCGCGTGTCTTCGGGGACGACGTTGACGATGTTGCAGACGCCGTCGCGGGCGTCGGCGGCTGAGTCCGCGCGCTGGAGCGCGCCGCCCAGTCCGCTGCCTTCGAAGGTCTTGCGGTAGAAGTTGGCGATTTTCCCCGAGCCGTAGATTATCGGCGTGCACAGGTCGGGGATGCGCGGGTCGTCAAGGGCTTTGAGGATAACTTCGTAGCCGATGCCGTTGGGGTCGCCGTGGGTGATGCCCACTCGTATTTTGTTGCTCATGACTGAGAGATGCTTGTGTTGGGTGTGTTGGGGGCGCGGCAACTCGGCGGCGAGCGGCTCAGCCCTGATTTTCGTTTCGTTTTTCGCCTGCGAGCATGCCGCATGCGGCTTCGATGTCCTCGCCGCGCGAGGCGCGTATCGTGGCCGTGACGCCGCGCTCGTTAAGGCGGTCGCGGAAGGCTTCCATGACGGGGGCGTCGGCCGGGGCGCCCTCGAAGTCGGGGATGCGGTGGAAGCGGATGAGGTTCACGCGAGCGTCGGTGCCTTTGAGAAGGCGGGCGAGGGCGTCGGCATGGCGCATATCGTCGTTGATTCCGCGCCAGATGATGTATTCCATCGACAGGCGTCGCTGGTGGGCGAAGTCGTAGTCGCGGAGGAGGTCGACGACTTTGGCTACGGGCCATGCGCGCTCGACGGGCATGATGCCGCGGCGTTCGTCGGAGAAGGGTGTGTGGACGCTTATGGCTATGTGGACCTTTGTCTCGTCGAGAAGTCTCCGCAGGCCCGGGATGTTGCCGATTGACGACACGGTGATGCGCTTGGGACTCCATGCCAAGCCCCACGGCGAGGTGAGAATCTCGATGGCGTCAAGGACGGCGTCGAGGTTGTCCGTGGGTTCGCCCATGCCCATGAACACGATGTTGGTCAAAGCGTCGCTCTCGGGGATGGACAGCACCTGATTGATGATTGCTCCGGCGTCGAGGTTGCCGTGGTAGCCTTGGCGGCCCGTCATGCAGAAGCGGCAGTTCATCTTGCACCCGGCCTGCGAGCTCACGCAGATTGTGGCCCGCTCGCGATCGGGAATCATCACGGCTTCGACGTCGCGGCCTCCGACACCGGGGAAGAGGTATTTGGCCGTGCCGTCGGCGCTGCGGCTTTCGGCCACGGGGGCCTCGCGCCCGATGCGGTATTCGGCCTTGAGCCTTGCGCGGGCCTCTTTCGGGAGGTCGGTCATGGCGTCAATGTCGGCGACGCGCTTTTCATAGAGCCAGCGGGCCATCTGCTTGGCGGCAAATGGTCGCAGCCCGACGGAGGCGCACACATCCCGCAGGCCTTCGAGGGTCTTGCCGAGGAGCTTTTCTTTGTTGTCGGAGTTCATCAGCTGAAGTTTGCGGCCATGTCTTTTACGGCCTTGGCTGCGCGGGCGTTATGGTAGAGGATGTTGTAGACGGCCGTAAGGATGGGCATGTCGACGCCGTAGCGCTCGTCGTTGATTTCGGTGATGCACTTTGCGCCGTAGTATCCCTCGGCGGTCTGCTCCATTTCCATGCGTGCGGCTTTCACGGAGTAGCCTTTGCCAATCATCGAGCCGAAGTTGTGGTTGCGCGAGAAGCGCGAGTAGGCCGTCACGAGGAGGTCGCCGAGGTAGACGCTGTCGCAAATCTGTCGCGGACGAGGGTTTGCGGCGTCGACGAAACGCTCCATTTCGCGGATGGCGTTGGAAATCAGCATTGCCGAGAAGTTGTCGCCCATCTTCATGCCGTGGATTATGCCCGCGGCGATGGCGTAGACGTTTTTGAGCACGGCGCCGTATTCGATGCCGTCGACATCGCTGGATATGATGGCGTGGCAGTTCTTGCCGGTGAGTTTTTTTCCGAATTCTTCAGCGCGGGCTATATCCTGACAGCCTATGGTGAGATACGACGGGCGGTCGAGCGCCACTTCTTCGGCGTGGCAAGGGCCCGACACAACCAGCAGACGCATCGGGTCGACGCCGTAGTGCTTGGCCATGTAGTCCGTGACGAGTTCGTTCTCGTCGGGGACGATGCCTTTGACGGCTGATACCACGGCTTTGCGGGAGATGTCCGTGGTGAGTTTGCGGATATGGTCTTTGAAATATGGCGAGGGCATCACCAGCAGGAGCGTGTCGCACGTGTCGCAGGCTTCGTTGATGTCGCTGGTGAAGTTGATGCGGCTGATGTCGAAGTTTACGTCCGTGAGATATGCCGGGTTGCGTCCCAGACGCTTGAAGTCCTCGATGCGGTCGTCGCGGCGCATATACCATGTGATGCTCTCGCAGTTGTTGAGCAGCAGTTTGGCCAGCGCCGTGGCCCAGCTTCCGCCTCCCATGACGGCTATTCGTCCCGGAAATGGTGTTTCCATGATTGTGAGTTTTGAGGGTGAATGCCGGAGGCAAAGGCCTCCGGCATGACAGGCCTTATTCCTTGGCAGTGGCTGCCGCGGCTTCAATCCAAGCCGTGACGTCTTCGATTTTCGGAGCCTGAAGGCCCAGTTTGTGCTTCTTGTTGAGGCCGCAGAGTTCCTGATGGAGCTTTCCGGCGGCGGCGCCGCCGAGGGCTTCGACGGTGAGAAGGCCGGCCTTCTGCACGGCGCCGACCCATTCGGCGGGCACGCCTATGGCCGTGTAGGCCTCGGCGGCGTCGCGGCGCTCTTTCTTTTCGGGGCGCATCTGCGGGAAGAAGAGCACTTCCTGAATCGATTCCTGCCCGGTCATAAGCATGACGAGGCGGTCCATGCCGATGCCCATGCCCGATGTGGGGGGCATGCCGTATTCGAGGGCGCGGATGAAGTCGGCGTCGATAATCATGGCTTCGTCATCGCCCTTTTCGCCGAGGCGCATCTGCTCGACAAAGCGCTCGTACTGGTCGATGGGGTCGTTCAGCTCGGAGTAGGCGTTGCAGAGCTCTTTGCCGTTCACCATCAGCTCGAAGCGCTCGGTGAGCTCCTTGTTGTCGCGGTGGCGCTTGGTCAGCGGCGACATCTCGATGGGATAGTCGGTGATGAAGGTCGGCTGGATATATTTGCCCTCGCACTTCTCGCCGAAAATCTCGTCGATGATTTTGCCTTTGCCCATGCTGTCGTCCACTTCCACGCCCAGCTCGCGGGCGAGCTTGCGGAGGGCGTCCTCGTCGAGGCCGGTGATGTCGCGGCCGGTGTGGTCGAGAATGGCCTGAGCCATAGTCACGCGCGGAAACGGAGCCTTGAACGAGATGACGTTCTCGCCCACCTTTACTTCAGTGGTGCCGTTGACGTCGAGGCAGATTTTTTCGAGCATCTTTTCCGTGAAGCTCATCATCCAGTTGTAGTCCTTGTAGGCCACGTATATCTCCATGCACGTGAACTCGGGGTTGTGCGTGCGGTCCATGCCCTCGTTGCGGAAGTTCTTGGAGAATTCATACACGCCGTCGAAGCCGCCCACGATGAGGCGCTTGAGATAAAGCTCGTCGGCGATGCGGAGGTAGAGGGGGATGTCGAGGGCGTTGTGGTGGGTGATGAACGGGCGAGCCGACGCACCGCCGGGGATTGACTGGAGAATCGGCGTCTCCACTTCGATATAGCCGGCGGCGTTGAAGTATTCGCGCATCGACGTGTAGACCTTCGTGCGCTTGATGAAAATATCCTTGACGCCTTCATTGACCACGAGGTCCACGTAGCGGCGGCGATAGCGCAGCTCGGGGTCGTCGAACGTGTCGTAGGCCACGCCGTCTTTCATCTTCACCACCGGAAGCGGGCGCAGGCTCTTGCTCAGAAGCACAAGCTCGGACGCGTGGACCGAAATCTCGCCCGTCTGCGTGCGGAAGACGAAGCCGCGGACACCGATGAAGTCGCCGATGTCCATGAGCTTTTTGAACACGATGTTGTAGAGATCCTTGTTCTCGCCGGGGCATATTTCGTCGCGGGAGATATACACCTGTATGCGGCCGTCGGCATCCTGAAGTTCGATGAACGAGGCCTTGCCCATGATGCGTCGGCTCATGATGCGGCCGGCGACGGCCACCTCGCGGCGCGGAGCGTCGTCGGCGAAGTTTTCACGGATTTCCGTGCTGTGGCCCGTGACGGTAAATTCGGCAGCGGGGTAGGGCTCGATGCCCATATCTCTTAATGTCTGTAGACTGTTGCGGCGGATTTGTTCCTGTTCGCTAAGTTCAAGAGGATTCATATCTGTGCGTAAGTGTATAGTATGTGCAAATTATTCCGCAAAGATACGAATTTTAATTGAAAGTAGGGCGTTGATAATCCTTAAAATGCCGCGGGGGCGCCTCCCCCGGCCTCAGCCGAGGAGGTCGGGGCGCAGGCGGCGCGTCCGCTCGACGGCCTGCTCGTGGCGCCACGCGTCGATTTTGGCTTCGTGGCCGCTCAGCAGGATGTCGGGCACGCGCCAGCCCTTGTATTCCGCCGGGCGCGTATAAATCGGAGGCTCAAGCAGATTGTCCTGAAACGAATCCGTGAGGGCGCTTTGCTCGTCGCCGATGGCCCCGGGCAGAAGCCGCACGAGGGCGTCGGTGATGATGGCCGCGGGCATCTCGCCGCCCGTGAGCACGTAGTCGCCGATAGAGATTTCCTTCGTGATGAGATGCTCGCGGATGCGATAGTCGATGCCCTTGTAGTGGCCGCAAAGGATGATGATGTTTTCGAGCATCGACATCGAGTTGGCCATCTTCTGGTTGAAGACCTCGCCGTCGGGGGCGGTGAAAATCACCTCGTCGTAGCGGCGCTGTTCCTTCAGCGATGAGATGCAGCGGTCGACAGGCTCTATCTGGATGACCATGCCCGCGTCGCCCCCGAAGGGATAGTCGTCGACCTTGCGGTAGCGGTTGGTGGTGTAGTCGCGGAGGTTGTGTACTTCGATTTCGCAGAGGCCCTTGTTCTTGGCCCGCTGAACGATTGAGCAGTTGAGCGGGCTTTCGAGCATTTCGGGGAGCACCGTGATGATGTCTATGCGCATATGTCTACTGTGGATGTGTGCGGGATGGATTTGTGTTTCGGTGTGCAAAGTTAGTTAAAATTTTTGTAGTAATTTTTATATGAGGTAACTTTGTGGTCCTGATTATGAAAGGCAACAATTCAATCGATATGCTCCGCGGCCCCCTTTTGGGGCCGACGTTGCGTTTTGCGCTGCCCCTGATTGCCACGGGCATCGTACAGCAGTCGTTCAACTCAGCCGATACCCTTATCGTCGGCCGTTTCTGCCCGTCGAGCGCCCTTGCGGCCGTGGGGTCGAACGGACCCGTGGTCAACCTCATCGTCACTCTTTTTCTCGGTCTCGGCGTCGGCATCAACGTCATCGTGGCCTCGTATATCGGCCGCCGCGACGACGAGGGCGTGCGCCGCGCCGTCGCCACCACGGGCGTGCTGTCGCTCCTCTGCGGCATTGCGATGGCCGTCCTCGGCTCGATTTTCTCGCGTCCGCTTCTCGAACTCCTCGGCACGCCCGACGACGTCCTCGACGGCGCGACAACCTACCTCGGCATCATCTTCCTCGGCCTCCCCTTCATGGTGATTTACAACTTTGGCGCCGCCGTCCTCCGCAGCGTGGGCGACACGTCGCGTCCATTCTTCATCCTCATGGCCGGAGGGGTCGTCAACGCCGGGCTCGACCTCCTTTTCGTGGCATGTTTCGACATGGCCGTCGCAGGCGTGGCCATAGCCACAGCCATAGGCATGGCCGTCAACGCCGTCCTGATTGTGGTCCTGCTCATGAGAGAGAAGGGCGCTATCCGCTTGGAGCCGCGCCGGATGCGCCTCTACCGCCGCGAGCTCGCCAACATCGTGCGCATAGGCCTTCCCGCAGGGCTGCAGGGCCTCGTGTTCTCGCTCTCCAACGTGTTCATCCTCTCGGCCATCAACAGCTTCGGCTCGGCCGCCAGCGCAGGCTCCGCCGCGGCCCTCAACTACGAGCTCTACTGCTACTATCTCGTCGTGGCCTTCGTGCAGTCCACCGTGGCCTTCACCTCCCAGAACTATGCCGCGGGCCAAATCGACAGATGCCGGCGCATCTACCGCCTCAACATGGCCCTTGCCGTGCTCGCCTGCGGCGTAATGAACGTAATCGTCGTGTGGCAGAAAGGCTTTTTCATCGGCATCTTCACCGCCGACGAGGCCGTCGTCCCCTTTGCATATTCTCGCCTTACGACGGTGCTCCTCTTTCAGTTCATCGCCTCAAGCTACGAAATCAGCGGCGGGGCCATGCGCGCCCTCGGCTATTCGATGACGCCCACCGTCGTGACCATTCTCGGCACCTGCGTGTTCCGCCTCCTCTGGGTGTGGGCGCTCCCGCTCCTCGGAGGCGGATTCGAAGCCCTCATGGCCGTCTACCCCATCACGTGGGTCATCACCGGAGTGTCCGTCGTGGCGGCCTATTTCTACGTCCGCCGCAAGGCCTTCGACAAAATCACCCGTCACCCCGCCGTGAGCTGAGCCGCTCAGTCTGCCGGATATAAAAAAACGCCGCCGCGATGAGTTCGCGGCGGCGTTGCTGTGTTATGGGGCGGAGGCTTACTTCACCTGAACCTTGCGGTTGCCGAGGAGATAGGTCCCCGGGGCGAGTCCGCGGGTGGCTTCGCAGGCCGGAACGCCGCGGCGCAGAAGCATACCCTGCATGTTGTAGACATTCACAGGCGTCATATCGGCCTCGGAGCTGATGCTGTCGATGCCCGAGAAGTCGCATTCCCAAGCCGCGCTCCGGGCGCCGTTGCCCTCGGCGAAGACGGGCATCACCGTGTACGAGGCCTTATGCCCGGAGGGCGATGCGTCGGTGAAGGCGGGCGTTGTCGACGTGCCTATTTTCACGCCGTCGCGGTAGATTTCATAGCCCGTAAGGGTCCATGCCGGGACGGTCAGGTCGTTGAACACGGCGTCGTCAACGAACATGGCGAACGCGCCGTCGCTCACGCAGTTGATGGCGAAATGACGCGCCCCCTCGGGGAGATGATAGCGATATTCGACCCATTCGTCGGGCAGCTCGACATAGTTCGAGGTCAGCTCGGTGAAATTAGCCGGGTCGTTGTCGGTCGTGCTGTAGAACACGCGCATACGCTCGGCCGGAAGGCTTTGAAGCGTGAACGAGCGTGCGCGGAAGCTTATCCACTGCTCCTTGCCGTTAAGCTCGGGCGAGATAAGCCAGTCGTTGTTGACGTAAAGATTGCATGCCAGCGCCGCCATCATCTTGTTGCCGCTGAAAGGCGTGCCCTGAGGCCAGATGTTGATGCCGAGCGTGTTGGCGTTGATCACTTGGAATGCCTTGCGGTCCGTGGCGTTGGGGTAGGAGCCGTAGGAGGTGTTGATCATGTAGGTCACGTCATAGTCGCCGTCCCACATGGTCCATTCGCCCACGCCGTCGATTGCAAAGTCCTTGTAGCTCTCGAAGTCGTCGGTGACGGCGCCGCGGGCCGCGGGTTCGTTCCAGTCGAGGACCACCGTGCCGTCGGCGATGCGGCCTTCAAGCCCGCTGACACTCTGGAGCACGGGCGCAACCACCTTGATTGTGGTCTCCGTGCTGTTGTCGGCCGGAGTGGCGTCGCCCTCGACCGTGGCTGTGGCCGTGAGGAAGGCCGTGCCCGTGGCGAAGGGCGGGAGCGTTAGTTCGACGATGCGCTCGGTGTCCGGGGCGAGGTCTTTGACTGTCGTTTCGGCGAGGGCCTTCCCGGAGGCATCCTTGACGGCGAGGACCGTTTCGGCGAGGGCGTCAGTGCCCGTGTTGGTGATTACGACCGAGGCCTTGACCGCCACGCCCGCGGCGATGCGGGCCGGAACGCGGAGCGCCGACACAGCCACGTCGAAGCGGCCGCGCGAGGTGATGCTGACGTTGTCGATATACACGTCCTCGACGGCGTCGCCCGTGCCGCAGAATGCCACGCGGATCCATTCCTTGCCCGCATAGGCGCCCAGCGGGATGCTGTGGCGCACCCATCCGGCCTCGGAGGCCTGACGGCTGATGACAGTGCCCGTGCTTTCAAACACGTCCGACCCTGCGGCCGCGAGCACCTCCATCGTCTCCGCGCCCGGTGTCGGCGTGTGATACATCCAGAAGCTCAGCGTCGGGTTCTCAAGCCCGTCGAGCGAGAATTTGGGCGAATAGAAGTAGGCCTTCGACCCTGCGGGTTCGCCCACGCTGTGGAAGGTGGCGAGGCCGCGGTCGCCGTTCTGGTCGGGCGCCTGCGGGTTATAGCCCATGTTGTCGAGAGTCCACGAGTAGTTGACGGCCGTGCTGCTTTGCGCAATCCACGGATAGTACACCATGTCGGCGGCGGCGAAGGTCTCCGTCGCGGGAGTCTTGTAGGCCGTGCCGTAGAGCATGATTTCGCTTTGGGCGAAAAGGCCCTTGAGCGTGCCCGTGTAGGGCGTGATGAGATACCAGTATGCGTCCTGCGAGTTCGACGGCGCCGTGTAGCTTTCGTCGGTGAAGCTTGTGCCCGTGGCGGCTTCGGCCACGGTTTTGCCGTCGCTGCGGACGATGCGGTAGGTCAGGGCCGAGGCGTCGAACCATCCGCCGTTGGCGCCCTTCGTCGGGGCCGTCCATTCGAGGTGGGGATGGCGGTTCAGCTCGCTGATGTGCACGTCGGCGGGAGCGCCCGGCGCGTCCACGCCGATGTAGGCTTCGGCCGTGGCCTCCACGCTTTCGCCCGCGAGGTTGGCGGTCACGACGCTGTAGCCCGTCATGCCGGAGGCGCTGATGCCCGTATCCTCGTAGCTGAGGCGCTCGCCGGGAGCCACGGGGGCGAACACCTTCACGGGCTCGTCGGTGCCGCGGCGGTAGAGCCGCGCCTCGGTGAGGGCGTCGAGGGTGCTGCCCTCGGTGCTGAGTGTCGGCGCCGTGAAGCTTACCGTGGCCGAGAGCGCGCCTTCAGCGCCGGGAGTCACCGTCAGGTCGCCCACGGCGGCGGGCACGCGGTTGTCGATTTCCTCGATGGTGATGTCGTCGACGTAGAGCATGTATTTATACGGCTCGCTGACGGCGTGGATGCCTATAAAGTATGAGCCGTCGCTTTCGGGGCGCACCACGGCGGACGCCGTCCGGAAGGCCGTGTTCGTCTCGTTCGTGTGTTCGGCAAGAGCCGCGCCCATAGCCGCCGGAGTGGCCCCCGGGCCGCAGTGCACGGCGAAGCTTTCGGCGTAGTTCTTGTTGTTGACCCTCCAGCTGTAGCTCACCTTGTAGACCTTGCCGCTTTCGAGGCGTATTGCCGGAGAGATGAGCCAGTTGTCGGCGGCTGTCTTGTCGGCGGCGTAGGAGTAGTAGGCATACTTGTCTTTCTGATTCCATGCCCATGTCGACGCCGGGTTGGTGTTGACGAGCGTCCAGAGGTCGAAGTCGTCCTGCGAGTTGAACGCCTCCGTGTAGGGCACGGCGAGCGCCCCCGTCGAGAGGCACTTGTTGGATTCGACCGCGGCGGAGCTGCCGGCGTTGTTCGAGGCCGTCACCGTATAGCTCACGGCGCGGCGTCCGGTGTCGACGTTGTTGTCGGTGAAAGTCGTCTCGGTGATGTTCACGGCCACTGCGGCGCCGTCGTGCGTGCGGCGCACGGTGTATCTCAGCGTCGAGGGGTCGAGGTTGCCGCCGTTCTCGCCCTTGACGGGAGCGTCCCATGTGAGGAGGCCGCGGCCGTCGGGGGTGATTTCGAGGAGCACGTTGCTCACGGCTTCGGGGATATCCTCGCCGGCATAGATTTCAGCTTCGGCCGAGGCGCCGCGGACTTCGGCGGTGGCCATCACCACCTTCACCGTCGACGGCCCTTCGGGGAAGCTCAGGGCTTCGGTCGAGGCCTCGCTGCCGGGGGCTATGCCGCCGAGAGTGGCCACAACCGTGCCGTTGACGCTCACCTGCGCGAGCAGGCTGCCGCTCAGGGCCGTGCCGCCGGCGCTGAGCGTCGGCGCGCGGAAGAGCACCTTGCCTGTGAGAGCCGTAGGCGTGTCGAAGGCCACGCGCACATTCTGCGCCGCCGACGGTGCCTCGGGCGCTGTGGCCGTTTCGACCACGTGCAGGCCCGCGAAGGAGGCGTTGCCGGGCATGTCCATCACCTTTGTCACCTTGGCCAGCGTGCGGTTGCCGTCCTGAACGGTGGTCCTCGGGTCGATGACATACAGCGCCGACTCGTGCTTGGGCTCGGAGCGGGTGCCCGTGTTGTTGGCAACGACGGCGATAAGGCGGTCGTTGGCCGTGTCGTAGGTCATCGAGCTGAGGATGCGGTTGGTGAGGTTCACTTCGCAGTCGATGCCCGTGAGGCCGATTTTGGTCTCGGCTCCCGTGCGCGAGTCGATGCGCTTGAGGTAGTTGTAGGTGCCGTGGAGAGCATAGATAGTTCCGTCGGGAGCGGCGGCGAGGGCTATGAAGTCGCGTTCGTCGCGGCGCTCGTTCGGGATGTCGGTGGCTTCGGCGTCGGTGAGGCCGAAGGAGGCGAAGCGCGAGAAGCCGCCGTAGTCCTCGTCCCAAAAGCCGCCGTAGGCCTTGCCGCTGCGGGAGTCGTAGGTGAGGTCGGAGGGCACGTTCACCATGTCGATTTCCTCGCGCGAGCCCGTCGAGGCCCACGTCGTGGCGTTATACTGGCGGTAGAAGTAGCCCGTGATGTCGGCTTCGACGGCATACATCGTGCCGTCCTTGATTATCGCGGCCGCTGTCGAGGCCATAGCCTCGGAGCGGTGCTCGCAACGAACGGCCCCGCCTTCGCGCACTTCGACGGTGTAGATGCCGGCTTCGTCGGTCTTTCCGCCCCAAGCGTCGTTATATACCATCACGCCGCGGACGGTCGTGACAGGCTCGGGGAAAGCCGGGGCCGGGGCCGGGGCTTTGAGGGCCGTCGGCCCCACGGCCGCTACTCCCGAGAGAGCGGCGGCGGCGAGGACGGCGGCGGAGATTGCTTTGATGTTTATGTTCATATACGAACCTTATAGTTGCGGTTGTTTACGGTGACGATATACACGCCGGGGGCGTTGACGCCCACGCGGAGAGTGGCGTCAGTGGCGCCCTCGGAGGCGAGCACGATACCCGAGGCGGAGGCCACGCTGACGCGCGAGCCTTCGGGCGACTCGACTACGATGGTCTGCCCCTCGGTGTAGACGCGCACGGCGTCAATAGTCGCGGCGTCAGCGCCCGACAGGCCCACCTGCACGGCCAGCTCGGCCGGAGCGCTCTCGCGCCCGTTGGTGTAGAGAGCCGTCAGGCCGTAGGTGTGCAACCCGTCGGGGAGCTTCGTGGCATCGGCGTAGCTCTTGGCCGTGGCGGGCAGGTCGGCGATGGCCGCATTGTTGCGGTAGAGGCGGTAGCCGGCGAGCTCGAAACCTTCGGTCGAGATGCGTGCCTTGAAGTTGAGGTCGTCGATGTAGAAGACAAAGCCGTCGAAGCTCAGGTAGTGGATGGCGAAGTACTTGGCGTCTTCGGGGAGAGTGAACTCGTAGTGGGTCCACTCGGCCGGAGCTTCGATGACGCCGTCGCTCAGGCGGCGGAACGAGGCCGGGTCTTGATTCGTGGTCGAGTACAGAACCTCGAACTTCTCGAGGCCGAACTCATAGTTGGCCGTCTTGGCCCAGAAGTCGACGGTGCTGCCGCCGTGCACTTCGGGCGAAATCAGCCAGTCGTCGGCGTCGGTGCCGGCGCCCGTGGCATCGGCGGCGCCGAAGGCCGCGAGAACCTGCTGGCCGGAGCGGGCCGCCCACTCGGGAAGAATCTGCGACACGCCGAGAATCCACGGATTGAAGGCCATGAATGCCATCGGCTCGCCTGCGTTTTCGTAGAACAGCTGCTGGAAAGTGAAGGTCAGGCAGCCGTCGCCGTCGACGAGGGTGTAGTCGCCGATGTCTTCGATGGCGAAGGCGGCGTGGCTCTCGAAGTCGTCGTGGACGCGAAGGGCGTCGAGGCCGTCCCAGTTGAGGAGGATGGAGCCTTCGGAGGTGGTCGACGACGTGAAGTCGCGCACTTCGGGGATATCCGGGCTCACGACTTTGGTCGTCACCGCCTGCGAGGCGTTGTTGGCCGAGACCTTGTCTTTATCCCATGCGATTACGGCCTGATAGCTGTAGGTCTTGCCCTCGTCTTCGGCCGTGGTGGGGAGGTTGAGCGTGTACGATGCGTAGCTCTGCGGCGGCACGGGCTTCGACGACGTGATGTGCGTGTAGTCCTCGCCGTTGCGGAAGATGTTGATGCGGAAGCCTTCGGCGGGGTTCATGCCGTTGTTGGCCACAGTGATTTTGAAGCGGATGTCGCGACCGGCCTTTACAGTGGCGGGGGCGCTGAAGGCATACATCCCGAGGTCGTACTCAAACTCGTTGGTCAGCGAGATGCCGTCGAGGCAGATGTCGTTTTCGTAGTCGGCGATGCCGTGGAACGAGAGCTGAACGTAGTCGTAGATCTTATAGGCCGAGAGGTCAATCTGATAGCCCCACCAGCCTTCGGTCATCGTCCGGTCGTCGACGTAGATGGGCTCGTCGATGGCTACGAAGCTGCCGTCGGGAAGCTGAAGCTCGGGGATGAGGCGGTCTTGGAAGGGTTCGGCGCCGTATTGGGCGTCCTGAGAGGGTTTGTTGTAGACGTAGAACGTAAGCACGGGGATGTCGAAGCCGGCGAGCGAGAGCTTGGGCGATACGAGGCGTCCGGCATCGCCGATGCGGCCCATCGTGGTCTGGAACACGGCGATGCCGCCGTCATTGTCGACAGGAAGGCACACCGGGCTCTGGCCCTGCGACATGAGCGTCCAAAGTTGGTCGCGGCCTTTGACCTTGTACATAACCCACGGGTCGGTCGACGTGGCCGCGTCGGCGAAGCTTTCGCGGAAGGGACCTTCGTAGGGCTCGCCGTAGATGATGTGGTTGGTGAGGGCGTAGTCGCCGACACCGGCGCTGCTAACGGGCTGGATCTGGTAGTAGATGAAATACTGCTTCTCCATCGGGTTGAGGCTCATGTCGGTGAACGACGTGCCCGTGGCCTTGTTCGTCATGAGAGAGCCGTCGTTGCGGCGGATCACATAGGTCAGGGCCGACGGGTCGATGTAGCCGCCGTTGACGCCGCGGGTGGGCGCGGTCCATTTTACCACGGGGGCGCCGCCTTCTTCGACGAGGACGGCGTCGGTCACGGCTTCGGGGATGTCAAAGCCCACGTAGGCCGAGGCAACGGCCTTTTCGCCCTGTCCGATGCTGTTGACGGCCACGGCGCGATAGGTGTTCACGCCCTGCGCGGCTTCGGTGTCGGTCCAGTTCAGGCTTGCGCCGACGCCGGGGCTGGTGAAGCTGTGGATGGCGGTGCGGTCATTGCCGCGGAAGATGTCGATGCGGTCGAGGGCCTTGAGGGCGGCGCCTTCGGCCGTGAGACTCGGGGCGGTGAGGCTGAGCGTGGCCGTGAGGACGCCCTTCTCGCCGGGGGTGACGCTGAAGTTGCCGATGGCGGCGGGTGCGCCCGTGAGCGGAACTTCGTCGATGGTCACGTTGTCGATGTAGAGATAGCCGGCCTTGCGCTTGGAGGTGCAGTGGAAGCCGGTGAAGCAGTTGCCGGAGGCCGTGGCCGTGAATTCGCAGCTGACGGTCTCGAAGTTCTTGTTGGTGAAGCCGCGGGCCGGCATGGCCGTGATGGTTTGGGCGGCCACGGTCTTGTCTGTGCCGGCGGTGACGGCGAGCGTCTCCGTGTCGGACGACACGCGCACGTCGAACGTCACGCGGTAGCTGCGGCCGGCTTCGGCCGTGAACGGAGGCATGATCACCCAGTCGTCGGCCGGGCCTTCGGGCGAGAAGCCGTAGACGGCGCAGCCGTCGGTGACGCCTGCGGAGGAGAATTCAGGGCCGTAATACCATGCGCCCCAGTGGTACTGGTCGTCGCGGTCGTCGTTGGCGTCGATTACCGTGGCGAGGTTGAAGGCTTCTTTGGTGGCGAAGTCGAAGGTCACGGGAAGTTCCGAGCCCGAGCCGAAAAGTTCTTCGGCCGTGGAGGCGCTTACGCCCTCGCGGCTGCCGATATAGGGCGTCACGATGTAGGCCACGTTCTGAGCCTCGAATTCCGAGCGGTCGGTGAAGGTCGTGGCCGTGATGCCGGAGGCTACGGTCAGCCCTTCGGGCATGCGCACGATGGTGTAGGTGATTTGAGTCGGGTCGATATAGCCGTCGTTACGGCCGCCTGCGGGGGCGGTCCAGCTCAGGTGCGGGCGCCCGTCGGCGTCGGCCGTGAGGGTGAGATCACCGACGGCGGCGGGAGCGTCCATGCCGGCGTGGAAGCTCACGGCAACGCGCGAGCCTTCGCCGGCGGCGTTGCTGAAGTAGACGCCGAAGTTATGGATGCCTTCGGTGAGGGCATTGACCGGGAGGGTCACTTTCTGCCCGGGGGTCACGTCAAGCGTGGCGAAGTCCTCGCCGTCGAGGCTCACCTCGGCGATGAGTGTGCCCGAGAGCTTGGCGCCGTCCTGCGTAAGGGTGGGGGCGGTGAAGCCGATGCTGCCGCTGAGAGCGTCGTTCTCGAAGGCGGCCTTGAGGTCGGTGGCGATGGCCGGGGCGCCCTCGGCCACGGCGGGCTCGGGGATGAAAATGCCCGTGAACTCCTCGTTGTTGGGGAAGGCGGCGATTTTTGAGGCCGCGCCCGTGTGGACGTCCACTTCATAGAGGCCCGAGGTGCCGTTGATTTCGGTCTCGGCCCAGTAGAGCTTGTCGGTCACGGGGTCGAAAGCCGCGCTCTGCACGAATTCGGGATTCAGACCCGTGCGCCCGACGGGCGTGCAGTCGCCCGTGTTCTTGTTGATGCGGTAGAGGGTCGATTCCGCGCCTTTGGTGACGCCGTAAAGCTCGCCCGCGCGGTTTGCGGCGATGGCGATGAAGCCCGGAGTCTCGGCCACGGGAGTACACCAGCCCATCGTCGGGTCGATGACGGAGATGGCCGGGCGGTAGCGTTCGAGCATGCCTTCCGGGTCGATTGTCACCTTGATGTAGCTGATGGCGTAGATTGTGCCCGTCGTGGGGTCGACGGTCATGTCGTGGGTGATTTGCGTCTGGTCGAAGCCCGATGTCATGAACGAGTTCGTCACCTTCGTGCTTTGGCCCGTGGCGAGGTCGTAGGTGAAGAATGTGCTGAATGTATAGCCCATCTCATCGGTGTAGACGTATGAGTTGAAGTAGTATTTGCCGTCGTGGTAGGCGCCGCCGCCGTTGGCTTCGTAGCTACCGAAGTCTTCGACGAGTTTGGCCGTGGGGGTGGCGGAGGCGGGGAAGGTGTAGAGGCCGTAGGCGGCGCCGCCGCCGAGCCATGCGTCGCTGTAAATCAGCGAGCCGTAGATGGTGGTGCCGTCGCCGAGCACTCGCATCACGGGTGCTTTGGCCTGCGGGAGCTGAAGGGCCTCGTGGAGGCCGCCGCCCCAAGCCGGGCGCACGGATTTGCTCATTGTCGGGGCTGTGAGCTTTTCAGCCTTGGCCGTTACGGCGTGTTCGCCCGCCTCGGCGGGGGCGATGACGCGTGCGGCGCGTGCATGCGGAAGACTGCGTGTCAGATTCCGCGGTGCTGCCTCAGCAGTGCCGGTAGCGCTGAACACAGCGGCACCGAGCAACAGTAACGATGTCAGAAATGTTTTTTTCATCAATTTGTGAGGTATTAGGTGAAAGATTAGGGCGGGAAACCCGGCGGCGGCAGACCGCCACCCTGCTTTTGTGAGCAGAGAAGCGGCCTGCCTTTCGGGCCGCGGGCTTTCAGCCCGGGAAGTCGGTGTGGGTTTAGAGGACGAGTTTGAGAGCCGCGGGGCTACCGCCGATGGTGAGACGTACGATATAGATGCCCTTGGCGAGCTTCTCAAGGCTGATGCTGCCTTCAGCTTCTTCGGTGTAGCTTACGAGCTTGCCGGAGAGGTCGTGGATGCGGATGTCCGTGGCGACGCCTTCGAAGCGGAGGGCGCTTCCGTCGAGGATGATGCCTGCGGCGGCTTCGACGGCGGCGATGCCGGTGACTTCGCCTTCCTTGTCAAGCTTGAAGGCGTGGAACATGAAGAGGCCGTTGTCGTAGTTGCTGTTGATGTGGAAGGCCAGACGCTGAGTGCCTGCGGGGATGGCAACGGCGGTCTCGGGGGTCGAGCCGGCGGCGGGAGTCTCGACTTCTTCCTCGTCTTCTCCTTCGGCCTGTGCGGCGGGTGCGGCGCTGAAGTTCTCGTCGCCGATTACGTAGAACACGTCGGGGGTGACAGTCGATGTCGAGTTCTTCACGGCGATGATGCCGATCTTTGTCCATGTGTCGGGTGTGCCTTCCGAGCCGGCGAGGATTTCAACGGGGTAGCCGTTTGCCTTTTCGTCGGCGGTCATGGAGGTCTTCCATGCTTCTACGGTGAGCTTGTAGCCTTGGGTGTGGACGATTTCGAATTTCGGCGTCATGAGGTAGCCGTCGACGTCGTTGCTGCCCTTGTCGTAGCGGGCGCCGTTGCTGGTGGTGAGGTCGAAGCAGTTGCTGTTGCCCCACGAGGTGGTGGTCATGTTCGGGCAGTGTTGTTCCCAAGCGTGGTCGACGAACTGGCCGGGCTCTACGGCGTAGGGAGCTTCGAGGCCCTTGCCTATCCACGGGCTCTTGACTTCGGGAGCAGCGGCGGTGTGGGCGCCTTCGGCGGTGAACATGGTGACGGTGTAGACGTGGATGCCGGAGGCGGGCACGGCCTCGTCTTCCCATTCCGACATCTCACCGGCGACGAGGTCTTCATTGATGGTGGCCACTTCTTGGCCGTCGCGGGTGATGATAGCCTTGGTGAGTTCGGGGGCGATGCCTTCGATGCTCGACACCGAGGGGTTCTTCCAGCGGAGGATGGCCGTGAGGGCGCCGTCGGCGCCGGGCTCGACGCTGAGTTCGGAGGCTGTGCCGGGAAGCACTGGCTTGTAGGCGAAGTCTACCTTGCCGAGGCCAAGCTCGGTCGAGTTGCTGTAAATCTTATAGTTGATTTCGTCGGCGGCGAATACAATCTGGTATTTGCCTGCGGTCTCGACCTTGAGGCTGACGGTGCGGTTGTTGTAAGAGCTGGCGTTGTTTACGACCTGAGTCTTGCCGATGATTTCGGAGCGTCCGGGGATGAAACCGCCGGCGGGCGTGAGGCCCACGTTCATGGCGATGTCGTAGTTGTAGGAGCCGTGGCTCGACGTGCGGCCGTACATCTGGAACGTAAGCTCGTAGTAGCCGGGCTTGAGGTCGAATATGGGCGAGAGAAGATAGTCGTTATATTGGTAGTAGCCGGGCATTTCCTCTTCGGAAAGGTCGGTGGCGGGCTGGGGGCAAACCATGCGGTCGCTGTATCCGAAGCCCCATGTCAGGCCGTCGTCGTTGCCGTCGACGCCTTCCCAGATGTAGCGGGTGGGCTCGTCGGTGCGGTTGAGGAATGCGCTGTAAGGCATTGGCAGTTCGCGCGGGCCGGCCCATGAGGAGGTGACGGTGGGCTGGTTTTCAAGGTGTGCGTTGGTGCCGGTGGCGAGGGTCTGCACGCTGTATGTGTAGGCGCCGGAGGCGGGGAGGGCGGTGTCGACGTAGCTGCTTTCGCCTTCGGTGAGGGTGGCGATGAGGTCGAAGTCGCTGCCGTTCTGACGGTAGACTTCCGTGTACCAGCTGCCTGCGGCGAGTTCGGTGCCGGCCGAGGATTGGGTGGGGTTGGTCCAGCTTACGGTGATGCTGAGGCTTTCGTCAGCGGCGGCAGTGGCCTTGAGGTCGGTGACGGTCTCTGGAATCATCTGACCGCGGTCGATCTTGATGCTGTGGAGTTCGTGGATCATTGCGCCGTAGTCGGCGGAGGGAATGTTCACGCGCGTGGCGATGCAGTAGTTGCCGGGAGCGGCGGCGTAGAATGTGGCCTGTTGCGTGCTTGTGGAGGTCTTGAATTTGTTCCAGTCGAGCTTGACGGATGTCATTTCGGCATCGATGGCCTGACTTCCGGCGAGGTAGGTCTCAACGAATACCTGAGCGTAGGTCGAGCCGAGTTTGGCTGTCATGTCGAGGGTGTAGTAGCCGGCTTCAGGCACGATGAACATCGGCGAGAAGAGCCATGCGTCGTCGGGGCTGTCGCTCTTGGCCGAGTAGCGCCAGCGGTCGGGGCGTGACGAGGTGTAGGGTTCCCACGAGTTGGCCGTGGCGGCGTGGTTTTCGCCGTAGGCGGCGGTCCATGCGCCGAGCATGTCGGAGGTGACTGTCATGTCGGCGGGCAGGGGCAGGGGGGCGTAGGGGCCGACGTAGCTTGTCGGGCCGACCTTGGCGGCCGGAGATGCGGCGCCGTTGTAGGTCACAACCACGCTGTAGGTGTGCTTGCCCGAGGTGAGGCCGTATTCCTCGCTGTCGGTGAAGCTCGTGACGGCTTCGGTGAAGGTGGCGATGGGGCGTTCGTCCTCGTCGCGGTAGATTTCGATTTTTTCGAGAACCTTGTCCTCGCCGATTTCATTGCCGAAGGCGTCCGTGGTGGGAAGTGCCCATGTGAGAGCCACTTCGAGCGTGGGGTTCTCGGCCGGGGTGGCGGTGAGGGCGCTGACAGCCGCGGGAGCGAAGACGTTTTCCATCACCTTGACGTCGCCTACCCAAATATACCATTTGTCCACCGGGGAGTTTGCCCAGAACGAAAGGTGGTAGTCACCGGTGGTCTCGGGGGTGAACACTTGGCTTACGGGCGTCGCCTTCTGATCGGTGTCGACGTTGTTGTGTGTGGCAAAGGGAGCGGACTTCTGTATTTCGTCCGGGTCGTTGCTTTGGCAGAGGAAGACGCTGAGGAGTTCGTCGGCGCCGCGGGTGGCATAGCTGTAAATCACGACGTATTCCTTGCCCTCCTCCATGTGCATGGCCGGGGAGATGAGGTAGTCGTTGTGAGGAGTGCCGCCGGAGGCAGGATATGTAATCTTCATGCTCAGGCCGTCGGCGAATCCGCCGTCGGTGGCCGGAGTCCATTCGCGGTTGTCCTCATTGATGTTTTTGACGGTCCATGCCGGGTCGTAGGCCGACGACGAGGTGGCGATGGTCGAGGCGTAGGGGAGGGTGAGGCCCTTGCATTCGTGCGGACCTTCGGGCTCTTCGGGATCGGTGGGGTCAACGGGGTCGACGGGACGAGTGTCGGCTTCGGCTTCGACGATGCTGAAGTCCGACACGTAGATGCCGCCCTTGTAGTCGCCGCCTACGTGGAAGGCCACGTAGTTGTCGCCTTCGGCGGCAACGAATTTGCCGGAGAGGAGAGTGTAGGATGTGAGATATTGGCTGTCGTCGGCGCTTTTGGAGTCGCCGTTGACATCGTTATACTGCGCGAGGGCGCTCTCCGGGGCGATGTTGGAGTCCATGCCGCTGACGGTGGGGTAGACCGTCGTGTGGTGGAGGGCCACGTGGGCTGCGGTGGAGGTGCCGGCGTGGAATTTAAACCAGCAACTCACCTCGTAGGTTTTTCCGGCTTCAAGCGCAAGTTTGGGCGACACGAGCCAGTCGTTTTGTTGGATACCGTCGACGT
This sequence comes from uncultured Muribaculaceae bacterium, assembly GCA_910584905.1. GTDB lineage: Bacteria > Bacteroidota > Bacteroidia > Bacteroidales > Muribaculaceae > CAG-873. The sequence continues at coordinate 15,657 of CAJUCQ010000007.1, read as the reverse complement.
TTTGCCAGATGCGGAGCTGTTGGTCGCTTCCGTGCCCGGCGGAGCCGAATTTGACGAAGGTCGAAGAGTGGCCGCCGTTGACGCTGGTCCAAGCGCTGCCGTCGCCTTGTTCGGTGGCGGGAGAGACGCTCAGACTGCTCTGAAACACGACGTCACCCACAGCGGCGTATGCCAAGCCTCCGATGGCGAGAGCGCCCGCTGCTGCTAATGCGTAAAGTTTTTTCATAAAAAGTGATATTGATGGTTTGTTTAATAATTTTGTTTGGCTATGGAGAGTGTTTGTGGAGCACTTTGGGGGTGCCTTTGGGCGCAAAATTAGCAATATTTTACTAAACCGCAAATTTTTTATGCAAAAAGATAAGGATAAAAAATGTGTTAAATGCTCATGGCGGCCCTTAAGAGGTGCGTCGGGGGGCTTTGCGGGTGTAAATTTGTAGCGTTATGTTTACGATAGCTCCACAGATTAAAACTGCCCTGTCGGCCCTCGGAGGTTGGCTTTGGGCCTTGTACGCTCCGGTGTTTCCCTATGCGGGCGTGTGTGTGTTTCTTGTTCTGGTCGACGGCTGGACGGCGTGGAATCTCCGCCGGCGTCTACGGCGTCGCAGCGGGCGCCGGCCTCGCCGGGCAAAGTTCTCGTCGGCTGCCCTCGGCCGCGTGGTGGCCGCGGTGACTCGCGTCAACGTAGGGCTTCTTGCGGCGTCGCTGGTGCAGGGGGTGATTCTTGAAGGCACGGAGATGCTCCCCGTCGACTTGCTGAAGCTGACGGCGGCGCTGATATGTTTCTGGCAGTTGCTGAGTATTCTTGAGAACGAGGCGACGGCCTCGGGGGCGGCATGGGCGCGAATAGCCCGCCGCTATCTTGCCGACAAGGCCTCGCGGCGGCTCAAATCAGGCGACTGAGGTCCGGCGGTAGAGGATTATGGCTATGATTATATAAATGAAGTTGGGAATCCACATGGCCACGAACGCGCTCGTGAGGCCTGATATGGCGAAGGTCTGGGTTATGGTCATGAAAAGGATGTAGCTGAAACTCAGGACAAGCCCTATGCCGATGTTGAGGCCCATGCCGTTTTTGACTTTGCGCACCGAGAGGGTCATCCCGATGACGGTGAGGATGAAGGCGGCGGCGGTCATGGCGTAGCGGCGCTCGCGCTCCACTTCGAAGTTTTGGATGTTGGCGACGCCGCGCTGTTTCTGACGGGCGATGTATTCGGAGAGCTCGGGCGAGGTCATTTTCTCGTGGTCGTTGGAGGCGATGAGAAAGTCGCGGGGCTCGAAGGGGATTATGGTATCGAGGCGGCGTCCTTTTCGGATTTCCTCGCGGGTGTCGTTGAAGTCGCGGATCACGTAGTCGACGACCTGCCATGAGTACAGGGTGTCCCATTTGATCGACTGGGATGTGAGGCGCGAGCGGAGGCGTTTTTGGTCGTCGAAGCGTTCGAGCGAGAAGCGGTAGCCGGTTTTTGAGGCGGCGTCGTAGCGGGAGATGTATGCGATTTGGCCGGGGGCTACCATGAGCATGATGTTGGTGCCGTATTCGACGCTTTTGTTGCGGACGTATTTATTTGTGTATTCGATGCGTTTGGCGTTGGCGGGGGGGATGACGTATGCGCTGAGGAGGAATGTGGCGGCGGCGATTACGGCGGCGGCGAGCATGTAGGGCCGCAGGAGGCGTCTGAAGCTCATGCCGGTGGAGAACATGGCTATGAATTCGCTGTTTCCGGCGAGTTTTGACGTGAAGAAGATGACGGCGATGAAGGTGAAGAGCGGCGAGAACTGGTTGGCGAAGTAGGGCAGGAAGTTGACGAAATAGTCGACGATGGTTTCTTTGAGCGGGGCTTTGAGGAAGGAGTCGAGTTTTTCATTGACGTCGAACATGACGACAATGGCCAGCAGCAGGAGTATCGCGAAGATATACGTGCCGAGGAAGTTGCGGATTATGTATTTGTCGAGTATTTTCAATTTCCGGGAAGGCCTGAAGTGTGTGGGTTGGGGATGCGGGGGTCAGAGGCGGCGCATTGTGCGCACGACCATTTCTTCTTTCCACGCCTTGAATGTGCCGTCGAGGATGTGGCGGCGGGCTTCGCCGACGAGCCAGAGGTAGAAGGCGAGGTTGTGGATTGACGCAATCTGGAGGCCGAGGAGTTCGTCGGCGGCAAAGAGATGGCGGACGTATGCTTTTGAGTAGACGCGGTCGACGAGGGCGGGGCCGTCGGGCTGGAGGGGCGAGAAGTCGTTGGCCCATTTGGCGTTTCGCATGTTCATGGTTCCGTCGGGGGTGAAGAGCATGCCGTTTCGGCCGTTGCGGGTGGGCATCACGCAGTCCATCATGTCGACACCGCGGTCGATTGCTTCGAGGATGTTGGCGGGGGTGCCTACGCCCATGAGGTAGCGGGGGCGGTCGGCGGGGAGGATGTCGTTGACGACTTCGATCATCTCGTACATTTTTTCGGCGGGTTCGCCGACGGCGAGTCCGCCGATGGCGTTTCCGTCAGCGCCGAGGTCGGTGACGAATCGAGCGCTTTCGCGGCGGAGTTCGGGGTAGGTGCAACCCTGCACGATGGGGAAGAAGCTTTGGTAGTGGCCGTATTTGGGTTCGGTGGTCTTGTAGCGGTTCCATCCGCGTTCGAGCCAGCGTTTTGTGAGGTCGAGGCTTTTGCGGGCGTATGCGAAGTCGCTTGTGCCGGGGGGGCATTCGTCAAGGGCCATCATTATGTCGGAGCCGATGGTGCGCTGTATGTCGACCACTTTTTCTGGCGTGAAGAGGTGGCGGGAGCCGTCGATGTGACTGCGGAAGTGGGCGCCTTCTTCGGTGAGTTTGCGGTTTGAGCTGAGGGAGAATACCTGAAAGCCTCCGGAGTCGGTGAGGATGGGGCGGTCCCAGCCGTTGAAGCGGTGGAGTCCGCCGGCCTGTTCGATTATTTCCATTCCGGGGCGGAGGTAGATGTGGTATGTGTTTCCGAGGATAATCTGAGCTTTTACGTCTTGGCGCAATTCGTGGGTGTGAACGCCTTTTACGGAGCCGACGGTGCCGACGGGCATGAATATGGGAGTGAGGATGGTGCCGTGGTCGGTCTGAATTGTGCCGGCGCGGGCGCCGGAGTCGCTTAGGGTTTTATCGACGGTGAACTGCATTGGGGAATCGGGATGGCGTGGTGGGGTATCGATGGGTCAGGGGCGTAGCCTCGGTAGCGGCCGTCCCCTGACCCGCGTGTGGTTTGTAGGGATGATGTGTTTAGTCGAAGAGTTTGCCGTCGGGGTAGAGTCCGGCGGCGTGCTGAGCGGCGAGTTTGTCGACTACGTCCTGACGGTCTTCGGGGTATGTGACGCCGAACCATTTGGATGTCGTGTCGAGGACTTCAACAGTTGCTTCGCCGTTTTTGATGAGGGTGTCGATGCACGTGGGGATGTAGAATTCGCTCTTGGGGACGTTGATTTTTTCGTCGAGGAATTTGCGGAATTCGCGTTCGCTGTATTCGAAGTAGTCGGGCGTGAATCCCCAGAGATTCATGCTCACGGGAGTGTTGGGGTCGAGGGTGCAGAGCGCGCCGTTTTCGTCGGTGAATGTGATGTTGTGGTCTTTGTCGTAGGCGATTGCCGTGCGCTCGACGACGTCGGTGAGGAGGCCGTTTTTGGTTGAGCATACGCCGCGGCTGACGGAGCCGTTTTCAGTCATGGTGTTGCCGACGCGGAAACCTACCATCGAGTATTTGCCTTTGTCTTTTGCGGGGTCGAGTTTGCTGAGGAACGCGGCCATTACGGCGAATGCGTCGGGACCGTAGTAGTCGTCGGCGTTGATAACGGCGAAGGGTTCGCTGATTGCTTCGCGGCCCATGAGGACGGCGTGGTTTGTACCCCACGGCTTGGTGCGGTCTTCGGGGCAGGTGTATCCTTCGGGGAGTCTGTCAATGCCTTGGAATACGAGTTCGACGGGCACGTGGCCTTCGTATTTAGCGAGGATTTTTTCGCGGAACTGCTGTTCGAAGTCCTTGCGGATAACGAAAACGATTTTTCCGAATCCGGCGCGGAGGGCGTCGAAGATGGAGTAGTCCATGATGGTCTGTCCCTGAGGGCCGAGGCCGTCGAGCTGCTTGAGGCCTCCGTAGCGGCTGCCCATGCCTGCTGCAAGAACGAAGAGGGTGGGTTTCATAAACTGTGGTGTGATTGGGTGTTGGATAAGAGTATGGGGGATGGTAGTTTCGGTTTTCGGGTGCAAAGATACGAAATTCGTTTTAGAAATCAGAATCTTTTCGACATCAGATGTCTGCGAGTCGCGCAAAGAGCGGCCCCGCGCGGGGCCGCTCTTTTTTCGGGGGGAATCCTCCCGGGCCGGTCAGATGCGTTCGAGGACGGTGGCTATGAGCGAGCGGATGCCGTCTTTGTAGTTGGGGTTGGCTTCGGTGTTGAAGCGGTTGGCGATGATGGAGCATACGGTCATGGCTTTGTGGCCCATGAGTTTGCCGAGGCCCTGCAAGGGCGCGGATTCCATTTCGTAGTTTGTGACTTTGCGCCCGTTGTGGCGGAATTCTTCGATTCGGCGGTTGAGGTCGGGGTTTGCGAGGGGTAGGCGGAGTTCGCGACCCTGGGGGCCGTAGAAGCCGACGGCGGAGATTGTGTTTCCGCGCACCATGTCGTCGGCGCCGATGCGTTCGACGAGTTCGGGGTCGGCGTCGACCACGTATGGTTTTGCCCATAGGGGGTTCCAGCCGGTGTGTTCGCAGAAGTCTTTTTCGAAGTCGAGGTCGGCTACGTCGTTGCGCCCGGCGTAGTAGTTGAGGACTCCGTCGAAGCCTATGGATTTTTCGGCGATTACGGGAGTGCCGAGCGAGAGTTCGGGCTGGAGAGCGCCTGAAGTGCCTATTCTCACGAGCGTGAGGACGCGTTTTTGGTCGCGGACTTCGCGGGTTTTGAAGTCGATGTTGGCGAGGGCGTCGAGTTCGTTGATAACGATGTCGATGTTGTCGGGTCCGATGCCGTGGCTCAGACACATGATGGGTTTGCCTTTATATGTGCCTCCGATGGTGTGGAATTCGCGGGATGAGACTTCGAATATGCGGGTGTCGAAAAATTCGGCCACCATGTTAACTCGCGCGGGGTCGCCGACGAGGATAATGCGGTCGGTGAGTTGTTCGGGGGTGAGGTGGAGGTGGAAAACCGAGCCGTCGGGGTTGATGATAAGCTCTGATTCGGGGATAATCTTTTTCATGGGTGGTTGAGAGTGAGGGTTGAGTGGATGAGAGATTGTCGGGGGGGGGGAGAGATGTCAGTGGTTTAAACGTTTTTGTCGATGAAATCGTTTGCGTCGGCCGTAAGGGCGAATCGTCCGCCGGGGATTGCGGCGACGAGGTCGTCCATCTCCAGCTCGAAGAGAATGGCGCTGATGCGGGCGTAGGGGATGGCTAGGCTTGTGCACAGCTCGTTCACGCCGGCGTCGGGCGCTTCGCGGAGCGCCCGCAGAATCCGTGTTTTTTCGGGGTCGATGTCGAATGAGAATGCGAGTTGTGCGGGGGGCGCGTCGGCGGCCTGCCAACCGAGGACGTCGAGGATGTCGGCGGCGGAGCGGACGATGCGTGCGGTCTGCGCGGCTATGAGGGCGTTGCATCCGCGGGAGTATGCGTCGGAGACGCGTCCGGGGAGGGCGAACACTTCGCGGCTGTATGCGGAGGCGAGGCGCGCTGTGGCCATTGCTCCTCCGCGGAGATCGCTTTCGACGACAACGACGGCGTCGGCCAAGGCGGCGACGATGCGGTTGCGGGCGAGGAAGTTGCCTCTGTGGGTGCGGTCGCGGGAGGTGTATTCGGTGGCGAGGAATCCGCCGTTGCGCACCATCTGCATGGCTTTGGCGCGGTGGTCGGCGGGGTATATGGTGTTTAGCCCGTGGGCGAGGACGGCGCCGGTGGGGAGGCCTTGGGCAAGGGCGGCGGAGTGGGCGGCGATGTCGATTCCGTAGGCGAGTCCGCTGACAATCATCAGGCCCTCGGGGAGTGCGCGGGCGAGGTCGCGGACGAGCTCGGCGGTGAATGCGGCGCCGTATGCCGTGGCGTGGCGAGTGCCGACGATTGCCACCGAGTATCGCGGGTTGAGGGAGCAGTCGCCGAGGACGTACAGCATGGCCGGGGCGTCGTCGGCGAGGCGGAGGCGCTCGGGGTAGAGGGGGTCGTCGCAGAATATGGCTCGGATGTTTCCGGCGGCGATGAATTCCATTTCGGCGGCGGCTTTGCGTATGGCTTCGGCGCGGGTGCGGTCGTCGAAGTATTCGGGTTTGAGACCGGTGCGCGCGGCCAGCGATGTGGCGGAGTCGGAAAAGAATGCGTCCGGCCCTGCTCCGCGGGCCTGCAGCTCGCGGGCGGTGCCGAGGGTGACGTTGCGGTATGATGCGAACGCCAGCCGTCGCATAAGCTTTTCGTCGGCGCAGTTCATTTTTCGGGGAGGTATTTGCTGAAGGCTTCGACGAGCGGCAGACCTCGGGTGAGGCGCCCGTTTTCGAGGCAGGCCACCTCGACAACGGCGCGCACCACGGGGGCGCCGTCGACGGTGAAGAGGTCTTGATAGAACACGAACAGCGGGCCGCGGCGGTCGAGGGCGAGGCGGCTTACGAAGTGCTGTCCGAGGCCGAGGGGCGTGCGGTATTCGACAGTGACTTTCGCCAGCACGGGGTCGATGCCGCAGGCGTGCATCTGCCGGAAGCTGAGGCCCGCCCATTCGCAGAACTCATGGCGCGTATGCTCCAGATAGTGGAGATACACGGCGTTGTTGACGATGCCTTCGGAGTCGACTTCGTAGTCGCGCACTTTCATGGGCATCTCGAAGATGTATTCACGGCTGTCATTCTTCATAGAAAGCAAAAGTAATAAATTCTCTCCGAACGGCAAAAAAAGCCGGGCAATAAAAACCTTTTGGGCCTGCGGGGCGTTTGAACACTGAATCCGGCCGACAGGTCGGGTCTTCATCTGTCAACAATTACATAAGCACATAACTGACATATAATCTCTCCAAAAACCGCTATTATGAATTACGCACCTCTCCAAGGTATCAAGGTGGTCGACTTCACCGAAGTGCAGTCGGGCCCCTCGTGCACCCAGATGCTCGCATGGCTGGGCGCCGATGTCGTGAAAATCGAACGTCCGGGCGTCGGCGACGCCACCCGTAAGGAACTTCAGTTCGACCCCAACGAGCCGTCGTATTACTTCCTACAGCTGAATTCCGACAAGAAATCACTTGCCCTCGACGCCAAGACCCCCGACGGCAAGGCAATCCTGACGAAGCTTATTCAGGAGTGCGATATTTTCGTCGAGAACCTCCACCCCGGCGCCATGGACAAGCTGGGCTTCTCATGGGAGGCCGTCCATGCGCTCAACCCCAAGTGTATCTACGGCACCATCAAGGGCTTCCCCGCCGCGTCGAAGTATGCCAACCTCAAGGCCTACGAGCCTATAGCGCAGGTCACCGCCGCCGCCGCCTCGACAACGGGCTGGTACGAGGGCGACTATAACATCCCGACGCAGAGCGGCGCCGCCCTCGGCGACTCCAATACGGGCATGCACCTGCTCATCGGCCTGCTCGCGGCCCTGCAGCAACGCAACCGCACGGGCGAGGGCGTCTACGTCTATCAGTCGATGCACAACGCCTGCCTGAACCTTTGCCGTATCAAGACGCGCGACCAGCTGACGCTCGACCGCATCGGTTATCTGACGCAGTTCCCGCAGTATCCCGACGGCAAGTTCGGCGACTGCGTGCCCCGTTCGGGCAACACGGAAGGTTCCGGCGTTCTGGGCTGGACCTACAAGTGCAAGCCTGCCGGCGGCCTTGACTCGGAAATCGACGCCAACAACTACGTCTACGTCATCCTTCAGCGCGGCGCCAAGGACTTCGAGCTGGCCTGCAAGGCCTTCGGCTTCGAAGACTGGCTTACCAACCCCGACTTCAACACCGCCGACGCCCGCGACCGCCACAAGACCGAAATCATAGCCCGCATCGGACAGTGGTGCGCCGACAAGACCAAATTCGAGGTCACGAGCATCCTCAGCGCCGCGGGTGTGCCCGTCGGCCCCGTGCTCTCGACCAAGGAAATGATGAGCGACGAAAGCCTCTACGACGGCAATACGCTCGTGCGTATCGACCAAGGCGGCGCTATCGGCACGTTTGTGACCGTCGGCTGTCCCTTCACGCTGAGCAATTATACGCCGACTTACGGCCCGTGCCCGACCCTCGGCGGCAACACCGAGGAGGTGCTCACCTCCCTCGGCTATACGCCCGAACAGCAGGAGGCCTTCAAGAAGAACGGCACCACCGCACCCCTGCCCAAACCCGCCGCACCGGCCAAGTAAAGGCGCGCGGCGCAAGTACGCAATATTAGCCCAAGGTCTTTGAGGCCCCGATGACCTTGAAAACCTCGGGCTTGATTTTTAACCTCTTACTCTCCTCAAAGAATTATGGCTGCAACCACACCCTCAAATGCCGCACCCAAGTTTCCGCAACAGGTCACCGGCATGTATATCCTCGCCCGGAGTCTTCACAATCTGGGCCTTGACGATGTCTACGGACTCGTCGGCATCCCTGTCACCGAGGTGGCATACGCGATGCAGAAAATAGGTATGAACTACTACGGCTTCCGCTTCGAACAGCAGGCGGGCATGGCCGCCGCGACCCACGGCTTCCTGACGAAGCGCCCCGGCGTACTCCTGACAGTGTCGTCGCTGGGCTTCCTCAACGGCCTGACGGCCACGGCGAACGCCACGGTCAACTGCTACCCGATGATTCAGATTTCGGGCGCCTCCGACCCGACGATGGTCGATATGGACATGGGCACTTACGAACAGCTCGACCAGTTCAACACGGCGAAGCCCCTCGTGAAGGCGGCCTTCCGCTGCAGCCACGCCAAGGACATCCCCGTGGCCGTAGCCCGCGCCTACCGCGCCGCCGTCAGCGGCCGTCCGGGCGGCGTGTATATCGACATGACCACTCCGGCGCTGGCGGAAATCATGGATGCCGACGAGGCCGAGAAGCTCTTCTATACGCCTGTCGATCCCGTGGCGGCCTGCGCGCCCAACGCCGAGGCCGTCGAACGCGCCGCAGGGCTTATCGCTTCGGCCAAGCGCCCGGCCATCCTTCTCGGCAAGGGCGCGGCCTACGCGCAGGTCGACGATAAAATCAAGACCCTTGTCGAGACTTACAAGATTCCGTATCTGGCCATGAGCATGGCCAAGGGGCTTATGCCTGATGCGGGGCCGCTGAGCGCCCTGTCGTGCCGCTCGACGATAATGAAGGAGGCCGACGTGGTCATCGTCGTCGGCGCGCGCATCAACTGGATGCTGTCGTTCGGCCGTGGCAAGTGGAATCCCGGCGTGAAGTTTGTGCAGCTCGATGTCGAGCCTGAGGAAATCGACCGCAATGTGCCTGTGGCCGCACCCGTCGTGGGCGACCTCGGTCTCTCGCTCGATGCGCTCCTCGCCGGTCTGAAGGGGCGCGACATGGCCGCCGACCCCGCATGGCTCGCCTCCCTTCAGGCCGAGGCCAAGGAGAAGAATGCCAAGTTTGCGGCTCGCCTCGCGGCTGCGGCGCAGACGTCGCCCATGACCCACTGGACCGCGCTCAACGCCATCAAGCCCGTGCTTGAGGCCAATCCCGACGTGATTCTCGTCAACGAGGGCGCAAACACGCTCGACGATACGCGCGACACCATCGACATGTCGCTTCCGCGCCACCGCGTGGACTGCGCCACGTGGGCCATCATGGGCATGGGTATGGGCTCGACCATCGGTGCAGCCGTGGCCACGGGCAAGAGCGTCGTGGCTATCGAGGGCGATTCGGCCTTCGGTTTCTCGGGCATGGACTTCTCGACCATCTGCCGCTACAAGCTGCCTTGCACGGTGGTGATTTTCAACAACGGCGGTATCTACAACGGTATAGGCGTGGACCCCGGCAACCCGGAAGGAGTGGCGCCTACGACGCTCGACATCAATGCCCGCTACGACAAGTTGGGCGAGGCTTTCGGAGCGGCGGCCTACTACGTGACCACGCCCGACGAGCTGGTCACGGCGCTGAAGGCATCCATCGCTTCGCGCAAGCCTGCGCTTATCAACGTGCAGCTTGCCGCCGACTCCGGCAAGGAGTCGGGTCACATCGGCTATCTCAATCCGGCTCCGCTGATTGACTACACCGTCTGACCCCCATCCCCCCTGCGGCGCGCCGCAGGGGGGGAATTGAGTTTTCGGATTATCAACATTAAAAATTCAAAGTTATGGATTTGTCCCACGTTTTACTATACGCCATCGTCCCGATACTCGTGGTGATGCTCGCGGGCTATATCTCCGGCAAGAAAGGCATATTCACCGGTGATGACGCCAAGAAGTTCAACAAAGTGGTGCTCGATTATGCTCTTCCGGCCGCACTATTCGTGTCGATAGTGCAGGCCTCCCGCGAGGACCTTGTAAAGGACATCAAGCTGACCATCGTGTCGACCGTAGGCATCATGGCATGTTTCATGCTTGTCTACTTCGTGTTCAGGATGTTCAAGAAAAACACGGGCGCCGACGCCGCCGTGTCGGCTCTTATCAGCGGCTCGCCCACAATCGGCTTCCTCGGCTTCGCCGTGCTGGAGCCTATCTTCGGGACGTCGCCATCGGTGGCTCTCGTTGTGGCTATCGTCGGCATCGTCGTCAACGCCATCGGCATCCCCGTGGGTTTGTCGCTGATGAATGCCTCTCTTGAGAAGCAGCATCCGGGCACCGGCTCTAAGGAAAGCGCATGGAAGCCTGTGCTCCACGCTTTGGCGCAGCCTGTGGCGTGGGCTCCTATCCTCGCCGTGGTGCTCGTGGTCTGCGGGTTGCACTGGCCTGCATGGGCGAGCCCGTCGTTCGACCTCATCGCCAAGGCCAATGCGTCTATGGCCGTGTTCTCGGCCGGCATCACCCTTGCCGCCATCAAGATTACGATTAACTGGCAGGCCGTGCTCGGCTCTATCATGAAGATGATAGTTATGCCGGCCGTGGTGCTCGTGATCGGTCTTCTTGCCCACATGGATCCTCTCAATCTCAAGATGCTCATCGTGGCCTGCGCTCTCCCGCCGGCATTCTCGGGTATCATCATTGCCGACGAGTACAACACTTACGTGGCCACGGGCACGTCGTCGCTGACGCTGTCGGTGATTCTCTTCATCGGGTTCTGCCCGCTGTGGATATGGATTACCGATATGGCTATCAATACTTTTGCATAAGAGCGGCGTATCTGCACAATACGGAGGCTGTGTCATAATTCAATTTGACACAGCCTCTTGATGTGTTCAGCGGGTGTCAGGACGGGTGGTGGCTTGTCTTGAATGTGTAGAAAATGAAGAGCAGGCATCCGAGGACGCTCACCAAGCCGATGCGCCAGACAAACCACACGTGGATGAAGCTGTGGTCCTGAAGGGCAAGGGCCCATAATACGGGGAGGGATGCCAGAACGGCAAAGGAGCTGTAGCGCACCATTTGCGCCTGCCGTCCGCGGCAATATGCGATAAGAGCCGCTATGACCGTCAGGGCCGCGAGCGCGGCTGCGCGTTTTACCATCCATAGAGCTTTTGGCGGAATAAGTCCGTCGGTAGCCATAATCACGGGGGTGGTGCGTAAGCGAATCTGCGCCAGCGTGGATTCCATCAGCTCAAGGGGGGTGAACAGGGCTGTCAGCAGCCATTTTGTGGCCCATAGCCCGGCGTATCCGGCGCACCAGAGGGCGAGGCATCCGATGAGAAAACGGTAGTCGGGCATGCGCTTGCGTCTGAGCAGGGGCGCCGTGACGGGAAGGCCGAAGGTGATGAGCGGGGTGCTCAGGAGGTCGAAGTATGATGTCAGCGCGCCTATGGTAAAGAAAATAAGGGCGCATCTATCGGCGGAAAGCCACCGCGGAGGTGCGGCCATGAGCCATGTGTAAAAGCCGAGGGCGATGAAAAAGCAGGTGCAGTACATCAGCGAGTCCGGCACGTACCATGTCCATACGACGGCCAGCGCGGCCGACAGGCACAGCGTAGGCCCGAGGCCGACCCGGCGCCATGTGGCGCCGAGGGCGGCGAGCACCAGCGCGCAAAGGACCGCGGCGTTGACGGCTCTCATCCCCTTTATATCGGTGAAGTAAAGCGCCGGGCGGAGGGTAAGGAGATAGCCGTGCCAGTAGCGTCCGTATGGTGCGTAGCCGCTGTAGTCGTCATCGGCTATCGATGCGAGGGCTTTCTGCGCCACGGTCAGCGGGCGCTCGCCATACTCGCCGAATGAGCAGCGGGCGGCGAAAGCTGTTTCGACAAGTGTCTCGCCGTCATTCGGGGGCGCCGTGGCGGCGGATATCATGAGTGCGTCGGTGAAGTTCTCGAATACTGCTTTCAGAACGGTGCGGGCGGGATACTGGCCTTCGGAGTCTATGATTTTGAGAGATGCTACGGCGTTGTCGAGCACGCGTTTGTTTTCGCCGAGGGTCTGCGACAGGCATATGCCGGCCGTAAACAGGGCCGCAAGGGCCGCCCATAGGATGAGTATGCGGAGCGCATGTCGGAGATATGGCATGTAAGAATTTTTTTGCAAAGGTAGCAAAAAAAACGCCACCCTTGAGGGATGGCGTTTTTTTTGTGCGGTCAGGGAGCTGCGGACCGGGATTATTCGGCGCGCTTGCTCTTCTTGCCGTAGCCGTAAGCGGCGGCGGCACCGAGCTCTTCTTCGATGCGGAGGAGCTGGTTGTACTTGGCCATACGGTCGGAGCGGCTTGCGGAACCGGTCTTGATCTGTCCGGCGTTGGTAGCCACGGCGATGTCGGCGATGGTTGCGTCTTCGGTTTCGCCGGAGCGGTGGGAGATAACGGCGGTGTAGCCGTTGCGCTGAGCGAGTTCGACGGCGCGGAGGGTTTCGGTGAGGGAGCCGATCTGGTTCACCTTAACGAGAATCGAGTTGGCGCAGCCGAGTTCGATGCCCTTTTCGAGGTACTTGACGTTGGTAACGAAGAGGTCGTCGCCGACGAGCTGGCAGTTTTTGCCGATGAGGTCGGTGAGAATCTTCCAGCCTTCCCAGTCGCCTTCGGCCATGCCGTCTTCGATGGAGTCGATGGGATATTTTTCAACGAGTTCCTTGAGGAATTCGGCCTGCTGTGCGCTGGTGAGCTTGGGAGCGTTTGCGCCCTGCTTCCACGTGTAGTCGTAAACGCCGTCGTGGAAGAATTCGGAGGAAGCGCAGTCGAGACCGATGGTCACGTCGCGGCCGGGCACGTAGCCTGCCTTTTCGATAGCTTGGATGATAACGTTGAGGGCGTCTTCAGTGCCGTCGAGGGTGGGAGCGAAGCCGCCTTCGTCGCCAACGGCGGTGCTGAGGCCGCGGGCCTTGAGGACGCTCTTGAGGTTGTGGAATACTTCGGTGCCCATGCGGATGCCTTCGCGGAAGGAGCTTGCGCCGATGGGGCGAATCATGAATTCCTGGAAGCAGATGGGGGCGTCGGAGTGAGCGCCGCCGTTGATGATGTTCATCATCGGCACGGGGAGCACGTAGGTGTTGCATCCGCCGATGTACTTGTAGAGGGGAAGGTCGAGGTAGTCGGCGGCAGCCTTTGCAACGGCGAGGGAAACGCCGAGGATTGCGTTTGCGCCGAGGTTGCTCTTGGTGTCGGTGCCGTCGAGGGCGAGCATGGTCTCGTCGATAGCAATCTGGTCGAGGGCGCTCATGCCTACGAGGGCCTGAGCGATGGGGCCGTTGACGTTGGCTACGGCTTTGAGGACGCCTTTGCCCATGTAGCGGGCTTTGTCGCCGTCGCGGAGCTCAAGGGCTTCGTTAACGCCCGTGGAAGCGCCCGAGGGAACGGAAGCGCGGCCTTTGGCGCCGGATTCGAGGATTACGTCTACTTCAACAGTGGGGTTGCCGCGAGAGTCGAGCACCTCACGACCAATGATTTTTTCAATTTTCATAGTTGTAACAACTTTTTATGTCGGATGTTAGTGTTTCGGATATGCTTTCCGGCGAGGGCCGGTTTTTATCGGCGCAAATTTACGAATTTTCCTGCAATAAAGCAAAAAAATCCGCAGCCCGAAGCGGGGCCGCGGATTTTTTATGATTTGTTTATCGGAATTAGCGGATGTAAACCTTCGAAGCGGTCTTTCCGGCTACGCGGATGTAGAGGCCGTTTTCGGGGTTTGTAACGCGAACGCCCTGAAGGTTGTAGTAAACGGCTTCGGCGTCTTCGGCGATGATGGTGTCGATGCCGGTGGCTACTTTTACAACTTCGAGCTTTTCGGTTTCGGGGTTGAACTTGAAGGTGTACTGGCCTTCGAGGGAGCTTTCCCAGTTGGTGCCGCCGATGCCGGCTGCGGTGTAGGTGCCTGCTTCGGCCACAACGGCTTCAGCGGCGGAGGGAGCGGAGAACCAGCCCTTCTGCGATCCGTTTTCGGTGTACTGGATGCCGAATTCGCCGGGGATTACGGTGAGGGTTGTTTCCCATACGCCGTTGTTTTCGGTGAGGGCATAGTTTTCCCATTCGCCGCTTACGATGGTGCCGCGGAGGGCGTAGCCCTTGACGATTTCGATTTCGCCCTGATAGGGGATGAAGGTCACGGTCGATGCGGTGGGGTTGTAGACGAAGGTGTATGTGCCTTCGAGGGTGCTGGTGGAGTTTTCGCCTGCGGTGAAGGAGTAGGCTTTGTCGGCTTCGGTGATGTTTGCGTTGCCGCCGATCCATTTGCCATATGCGCTGCCGTCAACTTCTTTGAGTCCGAATTCGCCGGGGACGAACGTGCCGGTGTATTCCCAGTTGCCTTCGGCGTTCTTGGTGAGGTCTATGGTTTCCCAAGTTGCAACGCCGGTGATCTGGCCGTGGAGCTGGAAGGGGTTGGTGTCGATTACGGGAGGATTGGGGGTGTCGCCCTTGCCAGTAACGGTGAGGACGCCGGTGTCGGCGTTCTTGGCGAGTTCGAAGGTGAAGGTGTATTCGCCTGCACCGATTGAGAAGGCGTTGCCGAACTGGCTGGCGGTGTAGGATTCGCCAAGCTCTACGGCGATGTCAACGTTGCCGGTGCCGTAAACGAGCGAGCCGGCTTTCATCTTGAAGTAGGTGGTTTCGGCCGTGAGGTCGTAGGTGCCGGTGAAAGTGGTGCCGTTGGTGGAGGTGAGGGGGTAGCTTGTGAGGGATTCGCTCCAGCCGTCGCCGAAGTCGCCTATGAGGTAAACTTCGGAGTATTCGTTTTCGGAGGCTTTGCCGGTCACGAGGATGGTGTAGTCGGCCACGTTGATGGTGATGGTGGCGTTGGCGATGGAGCCGTCAACGGTGATGTCGCCGCCGTCCTTGGATGCCGAGTAGCTTACGCCTTCTTTAAGCTTGTCGCCGTTGGAGCTGAAGGAGGTGTTCCACACTTCGGCTTCTTTGATTTTGATTGTGCCGCTGAGGTTGTCGACGGTCTTGGTGAATACGTTTGCGTCGGCGGTTGCCTCGAATTTGTTGGCGGCAGCGTCGGTCCAGCCGTAGTTGGCGCCAACGAGATACCAATCGGCCGCATTGGCTGCGACGGACATGGAGAGTGCCGTCATGAGGAAGTAGAATTTCTTCATCGGGATTGTTGTTTAAGGGGTAAATATTTAACAATGGTTCGGTAAAAACTACCGAAGTGATTGAAAATTAAGTTAATATATTAATATTTCAGATACAAATGAATCGCCA
>CAJUCQ010000006.1 GCA_910584905.1 uncultured Muribaculaceae bacterium | reverse complement strand
TAAACAACGCCTCGATAAGTTTCCTTGCCAAGAAAGAGGTGGAGAGGCTTGCAAAGGAGAATGCGGAGCTGAAGTTGCTCGTGTCCGGCAACGCCACCGCACTGGAGAGAGAGGCCGCTGCCACACGGCATGAGAAAGCAGGAAGAGAGAAGGGGGAACGGGAACTGCAACAGTTGAAGGAGACCGTGTCCGTCTCACAGACCGCACTTGAGCGTAGACATCCTCTCGAAGCCCGGTTGATAAGGGAGCTTGTGTCGATTGAGATTAAAGATCCGGATTATCAGGATGCCATTCTTTCGGGTCAGACTTTGACATGGAAGAAATATCCGTTTATGGATCCGGCGACAGGAAAGAGGATTCCGGAGGAATATGCCGATAATATCTCCGTGAGGATTGAAGGACATGGGGAAGACTCGTTCATCTCCATGTGCGGTAAGCGCATCTCCGATTTCTTCCGGGATATCTGGGCAAAGGTGAAGGCTGCACTTGGAATAAAGCAGCGTCAGGAGGAAGAGAAAAGGAAGCAGCAGACACAAAAGCCGGACACCGGACAGACTCAGGAACAGCCGAGGAAAAGCAGAGGAATAAGAAGGTAGGGATAATGTGCAATGGCAGTCGACTTGCCGCATCAGGCGGCAAGGTGGAAGCCTAATATCCCCTTGCTGGGGTCATGGCGATTTCTGTTGCCGGATTCGTTGTTGGATAGCAAGCTGAATCAAGTTGTTTTCTTGCGTTTGTCGATGGCTCTGTAAAGGGTTGCCCGGCTGATTCCGGTTGCCTTGGTTATCTCATCTATCGAGTGCAGCTTTGAGTCGTACATCTTCAGAGCGGTAGATACTTTGCTTTCATCAGACTTTGGTCTGCCTCCCTTACGACCTCTTGCCCTCGCCGCTTCAAGTCCCTGCCCAATGCTATTAACTTATGGCAATGTTATCAAAAACGGCCATGGCCGGTTATGTGTTATAAATTAGAACCAACACTTACCGACCATGGCTACTGAATCTACTATTATAAACGTCTTAACAGATACATTTGTTAAATTCGCTACACGTGAAAATCTTAAAAAATTTTGCAATGACAATGTTATCGACTTCAACGACAGCTCCTTTACCAAGGATAGAATTTTTTCACTCCCGGTTCTTTTGGGGCTGATACTGTATCCCAAGGCCCACAGCCTTTTCATCGACGAGATGGCCTACCTTGAGGGCATCGGCTCTTCAATAGCATCAGCCGCCGCCTTTGCCAAAAGGCGCTCCCTCATCCCAAAGGAATACGTCGAAGAATACCAACGGATGCTGGTCTCCGATATTTATAGCACCGGGCTTGCACCGGAACGTTGGAACGGACATGTGTTACTTGCCTGCGATGGTTCGACCTATTCCATGCCGAACACACAGAAGATGAGGAAATATTTTTTGGATGGAAGAAAAACGGGACGTAGCGAGCAGCCTTTGGCCAGAGGGGTGGTTGTCAAAGACGTTGTGAACGACATAGTGGTCGGCGCCGACATGGATTGTTACGGTGATGATGAGATAAAGCTTGCGATAAGACAGATGAAAAAATTGCCCAAAGTCGTCAGCGAGCTGTCGCCTGTGGTAATTTTTGACAGGAAGTACTGTGCATATACCCTTATTGAACCGCTTATGACATTGCATATTGACTTCATCATCAGGGTCAAGGCCGGTTTCAACAAGGATGTGGACAGGTTTATCCAATCCGGTCTCATGGAACAGATTGTCACACTCACATCCGGGTCGACAACCCGGAAGAAGCTGAAACATATGTACGGAAACGCCGCAAATGATTATACGGTCCGCCTTATCAGGTGCGCACACGATGTCGTGGTTATGACTTCCCTTGTTGACGACCGCACGACAATGGATGATACTCTCCCCGGCTCTGAGACAGCCCCCGCCGGCATTCCGGTAAAAGACGTTTACAGGCTGCGCTGGACCGATGAAACGACCATCAACTTCCTTAAGAACAATCTTGAGATTGAAATCTTCTCGTCTTCAAGAGTCCCAATAATATATCAGGACTTTTATTCCAAACTAATAAATTACAACATCGTGACCCTTATTGCCAAGGCCGCCGCCGAAAAGCGCCTGCCACGCAAGAAGAGTCCGGTGCATCGGCTTGGAATCAATCGTAACGATACATTGGGAATCGTGGCGATTAAGTTCTGGAAATCTCTGGTTTTAAACAATCTTAAGGATGAATGGCCGGAAATGTTAAGACAGATTGGCCGGAATACCTGTCCGATAATCCCCGACAGGCACAATGCGCGAGTGTTCAGAAATATAAAGGCAAGCGGAAAATATGTTACTTTGACTAACTACAGACAAGCGCTATGAGGCCTTAAGTTAATAGCATTGACCTGCATCCTTAAGCACCTCGATGCTCTCGATATCGCGCATGTTGAAATCAAATCCGGTCGACTGCTTCACGCCGTCGACGATATAAAGCGGCGCCATGCCGTTGACCGAGGCCGCGCCTCGGATGATGATATCCGGGGCCTCGCCCGGCGATCCCGTCGATTTCGTCACGGCCACACCTGCGGCCATGCCGGCAAGGGCGTCGGCCACGGAATTGACGGAGAAGTCTTTGATTTTATCGCCTTTGACTGAGGCTATCGAGCCTGTGATTTCGCTCTTTTTCTGAGTGCCGTAGCCTACCACCACCAGCTCGTCGAGCGCCTTCGACGCATCGGGAGCGAGCGAGAAGTTGAAGGCCGACACGTCGCCCTTGACGCTCCGTGTCGAGGGTTCGAAGCCTATGTACGACACTGTCAGCGACTTGCCCGCAGGCACGCTGATTGTGTATCGGCCGTCGACGTCCGTAGTGACGGTAGTTGTCATCCCGGGACCGGCCACGCGGACAACTGCCCCGGCGAGGGGTTCGCCCGTTTCGTCGACGACGGTGCCTGTGACGGTTGTGAGAGTGCCCTGAGCGGCGCTTTGGCCGCAGACGGCAGGGGCGAGGCTCATGGCACACCCGGCCAGAAGCATGCGGATTGGTTTTTTCATGGTATAACGCGATGGAGGGAGGGGAAGATGTGTGAAACAAAAATTGCCTGAAGGCGACGGGAGGCCCCCGTCGGCCTGCAGGCAATTTCAAACCTTATTTTCAGCGAACAATCTTTTTCACGCTCGTGCGGCCGTCGGAAAGGAGGTCGCGGCAGATGGTCACAGCCT
Organism: uncultured Muribaculaceae bacterium; assembly: GCA_910584905.1. Classification (GTDB taxonomy): domain Bacteria; phylum Bacteroidota; class Bacteroidia; order Bacteroidales; family Muribaculaceae; genus CAG-873. The sequence continues at coordinate 5,737 of CAJUCQ010000006.1, read as the reverse complement.
TCTCGGCCGGAGCGCTCAGGCGGCGGCCCGTCAGGTCGTAGTATTCGGTCGACACGACAGTGGCATCGGTAGCAAGCACGCCGTCGATTCCGGCTGCTGCCGTGGCGGCTTCATAGTCGGCGGCTGTGGGGCGTGCATATCCGCCCCAGTTGTCGCACATCGAATGGTATGCACCGGCGTCGAGGCCCTCGAAGGGGCATTCGGCTACGTCGACGATGTCGCCGAACGTATATTCGGGAGAGGTCTTTGTGCCCGTGTAGGGAGCGCAGCGGAAGCGGCTCTGGCCCTGAATGGGAGCGGCCACGGCGTCCCACCATTCGGCGCCGGGGTTATCGGCGGCCCAGCCGAAGCCGAAGATATTGCCGTCGAATTCCACCACCTGACCGTCGGCGAGGCAGGCATAGTCGGTGAAGTCGGCGTTAGGCACGAGGCCGGCGTCCTTGTAGCGCGACACCGACTGCTGGAAGAAATTGAGCGTCATGCCGTAGATGTTGCCCTTGATGTGCATGAGGCGGCCGTCGATGCTGCTGCCCTGCTCGCCTTCGGGCACGAGGTTGGTCGTATAGAGGTCATAAGCCACGCCGCGTCCGAGGACGGCGGGATTGCGCGAGGCCGTCGAGAGGGCCGTTTCGAGCGGTGTGCCAGTGACGTCGATGGCGAAGACGAAGGTCTCGTCGATTTCCCAGTCGTTCGATGCGGCAAATGCGTCCTTCTCAAGGTCGTACTTTACGATCATGAAGCCGTCTTCGTCCAGCGGGTTGTTGAATGCCACCTTGTAGTCGGAGGTCTGGGCCGAGGCCGTCAGGCCGGCGGATGCGAGCGCGAGAGCTGCAAGAAGAGTAGTTTTTCTCATGGTACTTGTTCTTTATGGAATTAGAACAATGTTGGAATTTTCGTGTCAGCGAAATCTTCACCGGCAAAATTAAGGCCGCCGCAAGCCTTCGGCAAGGATTATTGTCAAAACTTAGGCAAAATTCCGTGCATTTTTCAATACCATCCTTATTAACAACAAATTACCTTTCGAAAAACGCGGTGCGATATAATCCCGTTCTTTCGGCCCTGAAGAGGGGTATATCGCCTTCGGGCGGCTGATTCGGGCTATATTTCGGACGCCACCACGACACAGCAATATGTTGATATTCAACCCAAACAAGTTTTACACCCATTATATTTCGGGAATAAATGCTTGCCGTCCGAGGTGCAAATATTAAATTTGCATGTTTTGCAAACAATCTCCCCCGCATACGGCCATGAAAAAAACAGCACGCACATTTCTGCTCCTATTCCCTGCGCTTGCCCTTCCGGCGACCTCTGCCGCGCAGGCTGTGACCAACCCCGACGACGCCCTCGACCGCGGCTACACCGAGCGCCCCTATCTGCGCTATGAGGCCGAACCGGGTCATTGCACCACCGACGGCGCATTCATCTCAAGCTCGCCCTACGACCAGCGCGACCTCGCCTCCGAAGCCTCCGGGGGCCGCGCCCTGACGCTGGCCGACCGCGGGAGCTACGTCAGCTGGACACTCGACGCCGATGCCGACGCCATGTGCGTGCGCTTCTCCCTCCCTGACAGTCCCGACGGTACGGGCATGCGCCGCAGTGTCGACGTCATGGACGGCGACGTCTGCCTCACCCGCATCGTCCTCGACAGCTACTGGGCTTGGCAATATACGTATAAAGACAATAACGCCACGAAATATCCCGACAACACGCCCGACGCCTCGTCGAAATTCGCCCGCATGCGCTTCGACGAGGTCAATGTGCTCCTGCCGTCGACCGTGGCCGCGGGCCGCACGCTCAGTCTCGTCGTTGCCGACGACATCGCCGACGCGCCTCTCACCATCGACTTCATCGAGCTTGAGAAAGCTCCTGCACCGCTGGCCTTTAGCGACATCCCCGGCGACAACAAGGTTGAATACACCGCCTCCTCGGGCGACCTCAGCGCCTTCGTCCGCAACAACCCGGGCAAAACCATCTACGTCCCCGCAGGCCGCCACGACGTGGCCGGACGCATCTACATCTCGGCTCCGGGCACGCGAATTGTCGGCGCAGGCATGTGGCACACGACGCTGTATTTCACCGCATCGTCCGACAACCGCAACACCTACGGGCGGCGCGGCATCGAGTGCGACGCCGACGCCTGCACCCTCGAGGGCCTGAGCCTCAACACCGTCAACAACAAGCGCTATTTCGACAACAACCCGGCGTATCAGGTCGGGAAGGCCATCATGGGCTCATGGGGCCGAGGGAGCACAATCCGCGACGTCCGCGCCGACCACTTCGAGTGCGGGGCTTGGATTGCCGACTACGGCGGCCGCAGCTCGGAAGACCTCGTTGTTACCGACTGTCGCTTCCGCAACAATTACGCCGACGGCATCAATCTATCGTCGGGGACGCGCCGCGCCCGCGTGGCCCGCTGTTCGTTCCGCAACAACGGCGACGACGACATGGCCACATGGAGCTCGGGCAACATGGCCGAGGGCGTGGTCTTTGAATACTGCAGCGCCGAAAACAACTGGCGGGCCTCGTCGCTGGGCATTTTCGGCGGACGCGGCCACATAGCGCGCCATATCGCCGTGGCCGACGCCATGGAGGCCGGCGTGAGAGTCAACTGCGACTTCGACGGCCCGGGATTCGCCGCCGACGGCGAGATACTCCTCGAGGACATAAGCATCCGCCGAGCCGGATGCCGCGGGGGCGCCACCGGCACGCAGGGCGACTTCTGGGGCAACGCCAACCCGTCGCTGTGGTTCGCGGCCGGGCCGCGCTATGCCCTGCGCAACATCACAGCGCGCCGCATCTCCATCCACGACTCGCGCTATCAGGGCGTGCGCGTGTCGGCCTCGTCGGGCCAGCCCGTGCTGGGTCTCACCCTTGAGGACATCGAGGTCCACGGCGTCGACAACTACGAATATGCCTTCTACATCGCCCCCGGCGTTCGCGGCAACGGCTCCTATTCGGGCCTGAGCGCCACGGGCGTGGTAGAGCCTGTCATGTCGGACATTCCGGCAAGTTTCGACTTCGAAGACCGCACCTCCGCCGCGCCATCCGTCCCCTCCTCCGAAGCCGACGGGCTCACGGCCAAAGTCGCCGCCGACGGGAGCGTGCGCTTCAGCGCCGCAGGCGCCGGAGCGGGCATCCTACGCATTTTCGCCGCCGACGGCCGCGAAGTCCTCGCGCGCCCTTTTGACGGCGCCCCGGCCGTCGCCGGGCCTTTCGCGCCGGGGGTGTACATCGCCGTTTTCCAACAAAAATCAGCATCCGCAGGCGAGCCACCCTGTTTTTTTTCAAAAATCAAGTTCGCGATTTGAAAAAAATGCCTAACTTAGCAGGCATATCATGAAAAACTTTCTCGTCACAGCCTTTCTTGCTCTCCTCGGAGCCTCGGGAGTGTCCGGGGCGCTGAACACCGACTCCATAATCCGCGAACTCGACCACATCGTCGAGCGGCGCGACACGTGGTATGCCCATCAGGCATGGCGCATCGACTCCCTCAAGAAACTCACCGCCGCCATCCCCTCCGACGACTACAGCCGCCGGGCCGACCGCTACCACGAGCTCTTCACGGGCTACAAGGCCTTCCAGAGCGACTCGGCCCAAGCCTATGCGCGGCGCGAGCTCGACATGGCCCTGCGCATGGCCGACGCCGACGCCATCGTCCGCGCACGCTCCGACGAGCTTTTTTCCTACATCGCCGCCGGCAACTTCACGGCGGCAGTCGACGTCGTGCGTCAGACCGACCTCTCGCGCGCCTCCGACCGCCGCCGGGGCGAATTCTACTTCCTTTGCATACGCCTCTTCTCCGACATCAGTTGCTTCGTCGACGGCACCTTCACCGACGCCAACGCCGCGCGCTCGCGCGCCTACTCCGACAGCGTGCTCACCATCATGGACCCCGCCTCATACGAGGGCCGCTATGCCGGGATATACACCACCCTCGCCGACCTCACCTACAGCGAACGCATAGCCATGTTTTCCGGCATCCTCCGCGAGAGCGACATCTCTCCCGGCGAGCAGGCCATGATAAGCTCGATGCTCGCCGACAACTACCGCGACAACCACGACGACGAGGGCTTCGTCTACTACAAGGCCCTCTCGGCCATTCTCGACATCCGCTCCGGCAAGCGCGAGACCACGGCCATACGCGAGCTGGCCAAATACATGATCGAACACGGCGACCATTCCCGGGCCTTCACCTACATCAACGTGGCGCTCGACGACGCCAACTTCTTCAACGCCCCTCACCGCAAGGCCGAAATCTCCAACATCCTGCCGCTCATCGAGGCCGTGCGCTACAACAGCGTCGAAAGCGACCGCACCGTGCTCGCGCGGCTTCTGGCGCTTATGCTCGTGCTCTCAGCCGGGCTTGTCTGGGCCATCGTCTACGCCCGCAAGGCCAACCACGCCGTGCGCCGCCGCAAAAAGGAGCTGGAAGCCGCCGTCGAAAAACTCAACGAGTCCAACCGCATCAAAGAGGAATATATCGGCTACGGTTTCCGCGTCAACACCCACGCCATGCACAAAATCGAGGACATCCACAAGATGGTCCACCGCAAGCTCAAGGCGCGGATGTACGACGACCTCGACCGCTCGCTCAACGACGCCGACCTGCGGGCTGAGCGCGCCCGCGCACTCCGCGAATTCGACGCCATATTCCTCAAGCTCTTCCCGGGCTTCCCGGCCAAGTATGCGGCGCTCTTCCCCGAGGGCGAAGCCCTGCCGCCGGAGGGCGAACTCACCCCCGAGATGCGCATCTTCGCCCTCATCCGACTCGGCGTCAGCGACATCGAAAGCATAGCTCGCCTTTTGGACTACTCCACCAACACCGTGAGCACCTACAAAACCCGCGCCAAAAAGCGCTCAATCCTCCCCAACGACCGCTTCGAAGCGGCCATTTTGGCCATTTCTTAGCCTTTTACAGCCTTTTAGCCACCGCAAAGCGCGCTTTTTTTTGAAAAAAATGTGTGTATTTGCGAATTTATACTTAAATTTGCACCCGGATTAACCCCAACCATAAAACTATAAGAACAATGACTAAAGCAGAAATAGCTTCCGAAATCGCAAAGCGCACCGGCGTTGACAAGGCCAACGTACTCGCCGTAGTTGAAAACTTCATGGATGTCGTAAAGGAGAGCCTCGCCTCCGGTGAAAATGTTTACGTTCGCGGTTTTGGCAGCTTCATCGTTAAGGAACGCGCCGAAAAGCCCGCACGCAACATCTCGCAGAAGACCACCATCATCATCCCCGCTCACAAAATCCCCGCTTTCAAGCCCTGCAACACTTTCAAGGAAATGGTTGCCGCAGGTTGCAAGTAAGCCCTTTTTCAGCGAGATAAAAACAAGAAGTAAAAAAATCCACCGTCGGAATCGACGGTGGATTTTTTTTGCAGGCACAATTTACCCGCAAAGCGCAATCGGCCGCAATGTAGGGCCAAATTCTGCAAATCAGGGGATTGCCAGCCGCATTCGCGGCGGAGGCGCCCCGCGGAATGCAGGGGCGGCCCGCGGAATGTACGGACGTGATTAATCACGTCCGCGACGAATGGCGGTAACTATCAGGGTATTACACCCATCTTTCACCCGAAAATTACAATTTTGTAGCGCGGACGTGATTAATCACGTCCCAATGCTATTAACTTAAGGCCTCATAGCGCTTGTCTGTAGTTAGTCAAAGTAACATATTTTCCGCTTGCCTTTATATTTCTGAACACTCGCGCATTGTGCCTGTCGGGGATTAT
>CAJUCQ010000005.1 GCA_910584905.1 uncultured Muribaculaceae bacterium | reverse complement strand
TGAGGCACAAAACACCCTAAATTGTCTAATTATTGTCGGACGCAATCGCAAAAACACTCCTATTACTTACAAATCAATTAGTTAGGCAAGTTTATGGAGATACTCTACGAAGACAACCATATAATCATCGTCAACAAGGCCTCCGGCGAAATTGTCCAAGGTGACAAGACCGGCGACGAACCCTTGGTCGAGACTCTCAAAAAATTCATAAAGGAACGCGACGCAAAGCCAGGAAACGTATTCATGGGCCTTGTACACAGGCTCGACCGCCCCGTCTCCGGAGTCGTCGTCTTCGCAAAGACTTCAAAGGCGCTCAGCCGCCTGAACGAAATGTTTCGCAACGGCGATGTCCACAAAACGTATTGGGCCGTCACCGCCGCAAGGCCGCCCAAAGAGGAAGACACCATCACAAGCTATATCACCACCGTAGAAAAGACAAACCGCAGCTACGCCTCCGCCCGTCCCAAAGCCGGAGCAAAAGAAGCGCGCCTCGCCTACCGCCTGATTGCCGCTTCCGACCGCTATAATCTCCTTGAAGTGAATCTCATGACAGGCCGCAAACACCAGATACGCGTCCAGCTCAGCTCGATAGGATGCCCCGTCAAAGGCGACCTCAAATACGGCGCCAAGAGAAGCAACCCCGACGGAAGCATCTCATTGCATGCGCGCAGGGTGGTGTTTGTCCATCCCGTAAGTAAAAAGCATATCGACGTGACGGCTCCCGTACCCTCCGGTGACGCGCTATGGAAATATCTCGAAGAATCCACACTCAAGACCAATGACACAGAAGAAGCCTAAGATTGTTTTTTTCGGCACCCCTGAATTTGCCGTTGCGAGCCTTGACCGCCTTGTGTGCGAAGGAGCCGACATCGCCGCCGTCGTCACAATGCCCGACAAACCCGCCGGACGCGGCCACAAGATGCTCCACTCCGCCGTAAAAACCTACGCCCTCGACCACGGCCTCCCGCTGCTGCAGCCCGTCAAGCTCAAGGACGAAGAATTCGTCGAGGCTCTACGCCGCATTGGAGCCGACCTCTTTATCGTGATTGCCTTCCGTATGCTCCCGGAAGTGGTGTGGACAATGCCCCCGCTGGGCACATTCAACCTTCACGCTTCCCTCTTGCCGCGCTACCGAGGCGCCGCCCCGATCAACCGCGCAGTGATGAACGGCGACACCGAAACGGGTGTGACCACCTTCTTCCTCAAACACGAAATTGACACGGGCGATGTAATCAGCCAAGAAAAAATCAGCATCGGTCCCGACGAAAATGCCGGGAGCGTCCATGACCGCCTTATGGCGCTCGGAGCGGAACTCACCGCCGACACCGTGGCCCGCATCATGGCCGGCGATTTGCGCCCGATGCCGCAGGACGAGATGATGGAAGGATGCGAACCGTGCGCCGCCCCGAAAATATTCAAGGAAACATGCCGCGTCGACTGGAACGCATCGGCTGCCGAACTCCATAATTTCGTGCGCGGACTTGCCCCCTATCCCGCCGCGTGGACCGAACTCGTCGCCGGAGACGCTCCCGAGGACACGCCTCCGCTTACGACGCTGAAACTCATAAAAGCGCGCCCGGCCAAGGACGCAAGAGCTCTTGCCCCCGGCGAGGTCGACATCATCGCCGATTCGCGCCTGCTCATCGGCACCGGCTCCGACCTCGAAGCCCTCGAGATTCTCGAACTCCAGCCCTCGGGCAAGCGCACCATGACCGCCGAGGCCTTCCTCCGCGGGTTCAGACGCCCCGAAGGCTCCCTGCGCGTGCGATGACAAATCGAATTAAATTAATTTAGCAGTCTAATTTTTGCATTTCCGCCGTGATTTGCTAATTTAGCACCCTAAAGCCATGAAGCCGAACAAATACACGCTTGGAATGTTATTTTGATATAAGACATTTCAACCCCCCGTTAATTCATCAGACGCTATGACAAGCTATCAACAGAACAACAAGCCCGGCAAGGGCATCAATCCGAATACGGTGATGCGCGCGGTGTTCGGCATCATTATGATTATCGTTTACGTAGGCATGGGCGTGCTCCTCCTCATCAACTACTTCAACTGGGGTGGCGACTGGGCTTGGACGCGCTACGTTGTCGGCGTGATGCTCATAATCTACGGCATATACCGCGCGTGGCGACAAATCAAAGGCGTCGACTCTCCCTATTAATCTCATTCTTCTCCCCCTCTTTACCTTCCCCTCGGAATGCGACTCAACTCACTCACATCAGCACTTGCCGTAGCGGCGCTCCTCGCGGGCGCCACTTCGTGCATGAAATACGAAAAGAAAGAAAAGTCCGCGACGACGGGAACAGCCACCCTCGTCTGCGACGACTCGTTCCGCAACATCCTCGCGCAGGAAATCGACGTCTTCGAATACCAGTACCCAGAGGCCCATATCCTCCCGGAGTACACGACGCAGGCCGTCGCCTTCGACTCCCTGCTCAGCCTGAACACGAAGACAATCGTCGTGAGCCGCGACATCACCCCCGAAGAGCGCTCGTTCCTCAAGAGCAAGAAGCGCACCGCGCGTTCGGCCAAAATTGCCGTCGACGCCGTCGCCTTCATCGTCAACAATGCCAATCCCGTCGAGATGCTCACTCTCGGCGAACTCGCCGACATCGTCGGCGGACGCACCACGCAATGGAACGACGTCCAGCCCAACGACCTCGGCGAAATCAGCGTCGTGCTCGACCGCACCGGCTCGAGTCTCGCAACCTATATGCGCGACTCGCTTCTCAACGGCGCACCCCTCGGCCCCAATGTATATGCCGCCGGTTCGGTGCCCGCCGTATTCGAGGCCGTAGAGAAAAATAAAAACGCCATTGGCGTCCTCGGCGTAAGCTGGATTACCTCCGACATGAGCTCGGCCGACATGGACCGCGACTCCCTCGCCGTGAGCGTCCTTTCCGACGAACCTGTCCAAGGCGCCACCCTCACGCAGAAAGTAAAAGTGCTCAAGCTCCGCCGCAACGACGAAGTCACCGCCTACAAGCCCTACCAGCAGAATATATTCGACGGCACATACCCCCTCTTCCGTCAGATTTACATGATTACCACGGCCCACTCGTCAAGCCCCGGCGGCGGATTCTACAGCTTCGTCACCGGCGACATCGGTCAGAAAATAATCATGAAAACCGGAATCCTGCCGGCGCGGATGCGTATTCAGGTAGTGCAGGTCGGCGCAGACCAATGAGCCGTAGCACCTTCCCGCAGCCCCCCTCTCACCCTTCCACGGGCAATAAAAGCCCGCGGAAGGCGTTAATATAAAAATACAGCTGAATTAAATATCACAACATACCGATTTACAAGCAATGAAAATCAAATTCTTAATGTCGATGCTCCTCGCGGGCTCGCTCATGGCCGGCGCTCAGAGCCAAGGCTACAAGGACGGTATCGAGTACTACAAGGCTGGGCAGTATGACAACGCCCGCACCATCCTCGAACGCACCCTCAACGATTCCTCCACCGACAAAGCTCTCGCCAACTACTACCTCGGCCAAAGCTACCTCGCTCAGGGCGACAAGGCCAAGGCCGTAAACTACTTCAAGCAGGGTGTCAGCACAAATCCCGATCAGGCGTTCAACTACGTGGGCCTCGGCGCCGTAGACCTCCTCAACGGTGCCGTGTCGCAGGCTGAAGACAATTTCAAGACCGCACGCAATCTCGCCAAGAAAGAAAAAAACAAAGGTGCTGAAGTGGCCGTCGCTATTGCCCGCGCTTACTACAACGCCGACCCCGTTAAATACGCCAAGGAAATCGACAAAGACCTCCTGAAGGCTGCTAAAGATTCCAAAAACACCGAGCCCGCGATTTTCATGCTCCGCGGCGACATGGCCTACGACCGCAAGGACTATGGCGACGCCGCAATGGAATACGAGCAGGCCATCAATGCCGACGGCAACAACACCGAAGGCTTTGTAAAATTCGCCAACTCCTATTTCTACGTCAATCCCCAGCTCGCTATCCAGCGCCTCGAAGACCTCCTGAAGCTCCAGCCCAATTCAGCGCTCGCACAGCGTGAGCTCGCCGAAAAATATTACGAAGGCAAGTACTGGAAGAAGGCCGCCGAACAGTACGGCAAGTACATCCAGAACCCCAACCACTTCCCCGAAGACAAGGCCCGCTACGCCGTCCTTCTTTACTGGGGCGAAAACTACGAACCCTCGCTCGGCATCGCAAACGAAATCCTCGCCGTAAACCCCTCGAACTTCCTGATGCAGCGCATGCGTTTCCTCAACGAAACCGCCCTCGGTCGCTATGAAGATGCCGCCCGTAACGCCCGCAGCTTCTTCGACAACAACCCCAACGGTTACTTCACGACCAACGACTACGTAAAGTACGCTGAGGCTCTCTCCGCTCTCAAGATGGACTCTCTCGCCGTCCACCAGTATGAACTCGCCGTCAAGAACGACCCCGACAACAAAAACCTCCTCAAAGACCTCAGCGACGTATATACGAAGAACAAAGACTTCCGCAAGGCCGCCGAAGCATACGACGCTTATCTCCAGAGTCAGGAAAATCCCTCGGTGCAGGACCTCTACGGCATGAGCGCACGCTACCTCAACATCGCCGCAACGTCTTCGGACGACGCCGAGCGTCAGCAAGCCGGCGAACGCGGTCTGGAATACATCAACAAGGTGCTCGAACGCGCGCAGCCTCAGCCCGCCCTCTATCAGCGCAAGGCTCGCCTCTACGTGGCAAAGAACGGCAACCGCCCCGACGCCGACGCCATCGCTAACTACGACAAGATGCTTGAACTCCTCGACGCAGACCCCGCAAACAAACAGGCCGGAAGCTCTGCTCTCAACAACTACAAGGAAGCATACTCGTTCCAGATGGTATATTACAGCGCCGTTGCCCCCGACAAGGACAAGCACGCGCAGGCAACTGAAAACCTTCAGGCAATCAACGAACTCCTCGCCGGCGGTGCTCAGTAATATCTGACTCCGTCTCAAACCCTCAAATGCCGGGCGGTCTCCGATATATTTCGTAGGCCGCCCGCGTTGTCAATCCATTACGGACTATCTTAAAAACACACGCAATGTCACTCCAGCCTTTGGCGGAACGAATGCGTCCGCGCACACTTGACGATTACATAGGCCAGAGCCATCTCGTCGGCGACGGCAGTATCCTGCGTCGAATGATCGACTCGGGAAAAATCTCTTCGTTCATTCTATGGGGGCCGCCCGGAGTGGGAAAGACGACGCTGGCAAGAATAATTGCCAACACGACGAAGGCTCCCTTCTACACCCTCTCGGCCGTGACCTCGGGGGTAAAGGAAGTCCGCGAGGTCATCGACCGCTGTCGCGTGTCAAGCTCCGACATGTTCTCGCAGGGCGCACGACCGATTCTTTTTATCGACGAAATACACCGCTTCAGCAAGTCGCAGCAGGACAGCCTCCTCGGTGCCGTGGAGAACGGTACTGTCACGCTCATCGGCGCAACAACCGAAAACCCCTCCTTCGAGGTTATCAGGCCATTGCTCTCTCGCGCTCAGGTATATGTGCTCAAGCCACTCGGCGAGCCTGAGCTGAAGAAGCTCCTTGACCACGCCGTGGCCAACGACGAGATTCTGCGCACACGAAAGGTGCGAGTGGAGCAGACGGCCGCGTTATTCCGCTATGCCGGAGGCGATGCTCGGAAACTTCTGAATATCATCGACCTCCTTGAGCAGTCGGCAGCTTATGGCGAGGATATTGTAATAAACGACCGCGTTGTCACCGACCGCCTTCAGGAGAACCCGCAGGCCTACGATAAAAATGGCGAGATGCACTACGACATAATCTCCGCCTTCATCAAGAGCATTCGCGGAAGCGACCCCGACGCGGCCGTCTACTGGCTTGCGCGGATGATTGCCGGAGGCGAAGACCCGGAGTTCATCGCGCGCCGCCTCGCCATCGTCGCCGCCGAAGATATAGGCCTCGCTCAGCCCTACGCAATGATGGTGGCCGACAGTTGCTACGAAATCGTGCGGAAGATAGGCATGCCCGAAGGTCGCATCCCCCTTTCAGAGTGCGCCATATATCTCGCCACATGCCCCAAGAGCAATTCGGCCTATCTTGCCATTGATGCCGCCCTCGCCGAGGTCCGCTCAGGCGGCGACCTCCCGGTGCCGCTCCATCTCCGCAATGCGCCCACGTCGCTGATGAAAAAGCTCGACTATGGCCGCGAATACAAGTATGCCCACGATTATCCCGGCCACTTCGTGCGCCAGCAGTTCTTGCCCGACGAAATCATCGGCAAGCGCTTCTGGACTCCGGCGCAGAATCAGGCCGAAGACACGATGAGCGCCCGCCAAAAGGCGCGCTGGGGCGAATAGCCCCGGATGTCAGTCAATACACAGCGGACAGCCTCCGGATAATTTTTCGCGGAGGCTGTCCGTTGCTTTTTTCGTATGCGGGATTATGAGGCTCAGAAGTTATAGCCTACGGTAAGGTCCACGCCGCTTTCGTGCATCGACGGCGTGCCCTTGTACATGTCGAGCATGCCCACGGTGCCGGAAATCTCGAACATCCACTGTCCGAAGCTTACCCCTGCGCCGAATTGCCAGCCGAGGTCGACGCGTTTCAGCTCGCTCCCGTCTCCGTAAAGGTTCTCGCTCTTGCTTGCCGTCTCATAGCCCGTCTTCACCGAGGTGTGCATGCGCCCCACGAGCGGAAGCGTCAGCCTCGGACCGGTAAATACCGACACCGACACAGGCTCGAAATCAAAGCGATAGCCGGCGCGCAACGGCACTCTGAAGCCGAAACGGCGCGCGGAGCTCGTGGCCGATACCGGGCTAAGCTCCGGGGAAATAATCGTCACATCGGTCTTCATCGTCGAATAGTATAGCATGAGTCCCGGCTCGAAATAGAGATTTTTCCACACGGGGATATTGTAGACGGCGCCGGCTTCGAACCCAGCCCCGGGATTATACAGGTCAAACGATACAGGGCCGCTTTTGACGTCGGCCGGACACGAAATGTCAAGCCCGAGGCGCACGCCGAGGTAAGCTCTGTTGTCGGGATTGTCAAATATATCTTGGGCAAAGGCCCCCTGAGAACCGGCAAAAAACAATGCCGAAAGGATGAGAGGTGTTTTTTTCATAATGTGTGATTCATTAATTGAGGATGGTTGTCGATTGCAAAGGTATGGAATCCCGCTCAAAATTGCAAGATATAACCGACAAATGTACATTCGTGCCTCCTTACCGTGCAAAAAACATTCCCGAGTGTTCGGAATTGTGGATAAAACAACGTATCTTTGTACTCGCGTTTCAACGATGACCTTAAACCTAAGCAATACGACCGACTTTCCTATGTGGAAAATTTTTAAATTTATCTTATTTATAACAATGGTTCGGTAAAAACTACCGAAGTGATTGAAAATTAAGTTAATATATTAATATTTCAGATACAAATGAATCGCCAAAGCGTTCATTATAAAAACATTAGACTATGAACGT
>CAJUCQ010000004.1 GCA_910584905.1 uncultured Muribaculaceae bacterium | reverse complement strand
CTTTGAGTGCTATCGCTGCTTACTGCTTTTTCCCAAAGAAACCGTCGATCTCTTTGGAGTTTGTGACAGATAACCAGCTAACTTTGTTCTGATTGCTTATATCGAACTCACGTTAAATACCAATAAAAAAGAACAACAATCTGCGAAAACAGGTTCTTTATAAGAAGAGCGGAGGATGCCTCCGAAGAAACACCCTCCGCTCACATAATATATCCGATACGAGCGGACGTCAGACCACCGCGGTTCAGCGAACAAAGAATTTGCGGCCTCCGGCGATATAGAAACCTGCGGGAAGCTCAATTTCCGTGGTTCCGGGCTCAAGGTCGACACTGCGCACACGCATTCCGGTGATGGAATACACGTCGAGACGCGTTTGAGACGACGCGCTCACACGCAAGAAGCCGGCGCCGGGGACTATGACAAGTGAGGCGCCGTCGACGCTCACGTCATCAATGCCGCTCATGGGGACATTCATAGTCAGCTCGCAGGCAATCGGGTCGAACGCCACACTCACGACACCGTCCGCACCCGAAACCTGCCATGCCATAGGCACGGACATATATTCTTTTCCGAAAGCAGGCACAGTCAGATTTTCGGCAGAAGAGAAGTCGAAGCTGCGGGTTGATGCCGAAGCTCCATTGGGCAACGAGAGGCCGTAAATCATGGCACCGTTGCCGACAAGCGAAGCGTAGAACGAGACGTAGGGAGCCTCACCCGGTTCGACGGAGAACTCGCCGGTGAAAATTCCGGATGCATTCCGGGTCAGAGTTTTCCCGTCGAACATGGCGAGATTGCTGATTTCGGGGGCTCTTTCAGTGACGATAAAATACGTGTCGGTGTTGTGAGCGGAAGAGAAGGCTGTGATTGTGGCCGCACTTTCATCAATAAGGATATGAATGTCGGAATTCATGCCTTCCGGGATAGAGAGCTTCCATTTCGAAGCCTCGGCGGCGGCGCGGCGTGCGGCACGACGAGATGCGGCAGGTTCGCCGCTTACACTGATGCGGCCTGTCCACAAGCCGTCGGGTCCGAAAACAATCGCCTCCTCGCCGGGAGCGGGAGCAATGACAGCGCCGTCGGTCTTTGTGAAGTTGAACTCGGTGCTTTCGCCGATGTTTGCAACAGCCGATACGGCATTGCCCGTGGCGTCGACAGGAGTAGCGAGCACTCCGTCGAGAGCCGAGTCTCCGCCGGCGACAGCCTCGTAGGCCGGACGCTCGTTGGAGGCGTCAACGGCAAGCGTCATGGTCATATCGGCGAGGTTTATGTCAATATCCAGCTCTCCCGAGTCGAATACATAAGGCAACGAGAACGAAATACCGCCTGCGCGGAGGGCCGCCTCACACTCTCCGCCCGAGGTGACGAGCACTGCTTTATCGAGATTAAAGGCACCGTTCATGGTGGAGAATGCCGGAGAGGCAATCAGGCACTCTCGCCCGTAAGGCGCACCTTGTCCTTCCTGACGATTGATGACAAAGAAGAGCCTCGGAGAGTTGTCGCCGCGGGCAAAAGCGACCTTGCCCGAGTAGACAGGGGCGTCGCCGGGGCGTCGCGAAAGCTTCGACTCAAAACGGCTGTCGTCGATGACGGCCGTGACGCCATCGGTTCGAGACAAATCGCAGAGGACACCGGGGGTAATCATCACATAGCCTCCGGCCCAGTCGGCACAGCTGACGCGGCTGTCGATAAAGCCGAACATGGGGTCTGTGGCAACAAAGACGCCGTCCTCGCCGAAATCAACGGTCTGAGCAGGATTGTCATATTGTTGCCGCGCAATGCCGGAACGTAAGATGAAGTCGAATTTTCCGGCCGGAATGTTGACGGCCTTTCCGGCTCCGACATAGAGGTCGGACCATTCGGCGCGGTTTTCAAGCGTCAGCTGACGGCCGTCGGCGATATTGCCTGTGAGATAGTAGCCTGCGGTGTTAAGTTCGGCATAAACTTTTCCGGCCTTGAGGTCGACCACGAGAGCGGCGTTTCCGTCAGAACCGAAGCTTGCGGCATCGATGGAGAACGGCCGGGCCTGAGCGGCATCGGCAACGAGCGCCGCTTCGGCAACACCGAACATGTCGGCGCCCATATACTCGTCTGTGGCGGGATTGAGCGCCCCGACAGTGCCCCATAGAGGATCATCGGGGCTGACCGACTGATATTCGCTGAAGAGATAGAAGGTCTCAACACCTTTTTCAGGGATGTATAAGTTGCTGCTGAATGTTCCGTCCGGGCGGGACTGAAGTTCTCTCAGGAGAACGCGGGAAGAGTTGTATGCGAATACACGCCGCCTCGGGCCTGCGTTCTCGTCGACGGTGTAGTCCATCGGATAGGGCGAGAAACGCACCGTCGACTTGGCGGGATTTACGTACATATAGAGAGTGCCCCCGGTCCATCCGGCGATAGTCCACACACCTTTGCCGTAAAAGCAGCTGCCGGAGAATACATCGTTTTCAGAGAAATCAATACAGGTTCCGATCATGTCGTCGACCATACATCCGATTGAATTCTCATCCCAATCGCCCAGTTTGGTGTAGAAGCGGAATGCGGGGTCTGTGCCATCGGCAGGGATTTCTACCGAGCCGTAATATCCGCCGACAGTCGTCGGAAGAAGCGTGACGGTCGATTTTTGGATATCCCAGCCCTGAGGCGAACCGACGAGCCATATACAATCGGCGTCGGGGACTGTACGGTCGGGGATATTGATTTCAAGCCGGGCAGCCTGCGCGCCGTCCTGAGGAATCACCGTGATTTCGGCAACAAGTCCGACTAAGTAAAACGGCACCTTCCAGTAGCCGCAGTTGTCTGACAGCGCGGCTACGGCTGAACTGCAGCCCCGGCCTTCATTGATGACAAGCGTGCGGTCGGCTGACGCCGATGGAGCAAGCACCTCCGGGGCAAGGCCTTGCGCGGTGCGTGAAGTCTGGATAACGAAGCTGTCGTCAAGTGTGACCGTGCCCTTATATGAGCCGTCGGGCTGGCGGTAGAGATGCCCCACGCGTTCCATCACGGCGGCGGAAGCACCGGCCCACGGAATGATATCTGCATGGCGCTTGAGCACGAACATCTCATCGATGTCATCAGGGTAAGAGCCGTCGTTCGAAATCCTTGTTCCGAATGTCTCTATCGGAGTACCTGCCGGGAAGGTCACGGTCATGGTCGCGAAATCAACAACGGCGCTGACAGGCCGGTCGAGGACTTCGGTCATGACGAAGTTTGGACCCTCCCGCTTCAGATAGGCCGTAAACGAGCCATCCGCTTCCCGGACCACTGCTTCAGGGCCGAAATTGGGGTTCGCCCACCAATTGTATCCGGCAACTAATTTCCAGTTGGAGACTCCGACCGGCAACTCGATATCGAAACGGCTCACAGGCTCTTGGAACGAATACGACACGAGGTCCGCGGCGTCGAAATCCCATACGGGTGTGGTGTAGTCGCCCATGATGCAAAGGTCAGTAGTCGAAAATATCTGAGGCGTGACACGGTCGGGAGCAGTGCGGGCAACGATAAAGTTCTCCTCAGGCACATAATCCATCGACACGACGCCGCCCTGCGAGTTCTTCAAAACGAAAGGCTTGCCCTTTTCGGCTGAAACCACATAGTCGACAGCCACAAAGGCTCCGGCATCATAAGAACCGTCACCGACAGGATTCAGCCAGCGGGATTCACGCATGTCGTAAAGACGGAACGAAAAATCGCCTTCCGGCACGTATTGCACGAACGAATCGACGGGGCGATATTCGCTGATATTGTCGAGGGTCGGCGCATCTGCATCCCCGACAACGATGTAGACCGGATGCTCCGGCATTATTGTGATTTTCCCCTTGCCGAGGTCGGCGACAACGGTGTATGCTTCATCAAAAGCGTGGGAGAGACGCCACGACGGGCTGTCGAGATTGGGCGGCACAACGTCGTAAAACACAAGAGAGCCTTCATATACCCCGGAATTGCCCTTTGGCTCGAGGTATTCGGCACCTTCCTCCGAAAGAGCTTCGACCTTCGGACCTATACGCTTGTTTTGCCACGGATTAAAATAGGGGTCGTCGGATATGTCGTTCAGCTCGCCAAAGAGGCAGAAATGAAAATAATTGTTTCTCGAGAGCGACGTCAGCCGTCCGACGTAAACGTCGCTTCCGGGCGAAGTCTCTAACAGTTTGCTGTTTTCGTAAAGCTCGCTGTTGTCCACAGTCGGCGGCTCCCAGTTGTCAGGACCGCCAAAATAGATACATCGCTGCCCGACGGCATCGGCGTGGACAGCCATAAGGGCCGACAACACCATAAGCGCCGAAAGCATTCGGTTGATTTTTTTAATCATGATTCGGTGATGATTGAATTTTGATTGGTTATTATTAATTGGTTACAGGCAAAACACGGCACGGACATTATCCGACACAAAAATAGTTGAATTTCGGTCTTGAATTCCGATTACTTTGCAAATATAATCATTTTTTCAAGACCTTCCATGAAATATTTTGATTATTTTTGTGATGCAAAACCAAAAGGCATCGTATGGCTCGACTGAACGACTTTCTGACCAAGATAGATTTATCGGCGCTGCACGACTATGTGGCTGCGCACGGCTCTAAAGCTTCTTATGCCAAAGGCGAAAAACTCGTGGCTGAAGGCGAACGTTGCCGCTATATCGGCGTTGTGACGTCAGGATATTTCAAATACACGACGGTCAACGCCAAAGGCAATGAAATCGTCAGCGGATTTTCGTTTGAGGGCGATGTCGTGACGGACTATGTGCGCTCGTTTCTTGACAACAGCGCGTCGCTTACGTCCATCGTCGCCGGATGCGACTCAGAAGTGCTGCAAATGCCCATAGATGAAGTCCGCCTCCACTTAGGCCCCGACTTCACAGCCTCTGCCTCGCCCGTGCTCCTTCAGGAAGCTTACCGCCGCTACCTTGATATGCTCGTAAAAAGCCCGTCCGAACGTTATCTCGAACTTATGGCCCGCTGTCCGACCCTGTTCCGCTCGCTTCCGGCAAATGAAATAGCGTCATATCTCGGGGTGTCGCGCCGCCAGCTCCATCGCATCCGTTTGTCTTGACAAGGGGGATTGTGACATTTGTCACACCATTTGCGGATTTCTTTTCATATCTTTGTCGACAGAAATCCATATTTCAGCCATGAAAAGACTCTTCCGCACACTATTGCCATCGCCAAGGATTACAGCATGCACGGTCGTGTTGCTTTTTGCATTGACTTTTGTCGCCGACAGCGCCGCCCGACTCCGCTCGGGCGTCTGCGGCCGCGTGTATATGACGTCAGGAGAAATCATCACGGCATGCGACAGCATGCGCATCTCTGTGCCCAAGAAAAACAAAAAGCCGGAAATAATCAACAAGGCTTATACCAAACGGAACGAAATCAGCCGACGCATCAATCCCTCGGAGGTCGACTCGCTGGTGCTGTGGGCAGTCAGCTCACCCGAGCATCCGCACACATTCCGCTTCATTCCGGGGCAAGGCTGGAGTTTTGTGGCCGAAAGCACGCCGCGTATCGCCGTATATTGCATTGCGCCGAAGGGCTATCGTCTCTCTGGCAACGGCGGACTGTGGATGGTGGGCAAGAGCCGTATGTTCGTAATCAAGGACGGCATAGTCCACGAATTCGGTAAACCGAATCAGAAAGCCGACAAGAAATTCCGCCGCCGTCTGGCCGCTCTCGTCGCCGATGACCCCGAGCTGGCGCAATATATTGAATCCGCCGTCGGACGACGCGACAAAATCCTTAGAAGCCTGCGACTGTATAACCCTCAAAAATAAAGCACTATGAATCCGAAACCTCTTTTTATTCTGCTCGTGGCTGCCGCATCGAGCCATTTTGCGGCCGCCGATGACAATGCCGACGAAAAGCACGTTCAGGTAGTGACGGCAAGCGGCGACACCATTGAAGGTTATATCCGCAGCGACCTCAAGACCGGCCTTAAGAATCTATTTTCCAAAACGGGCTCCATAAGGCAGTATATCAATGTGGGGGAAGAACCCAAAGGGGGTGAGACACAGCGCTTCAGCGCTCCCGAGGTCAAGGAATACCGCTTTCTCGAACCCACGGAGGGCTATCCCGAAGGGGCCGTGTGCGTGTCGACTGAGATAAACGCCCCGAGGATGTTCAAGCCGATGAATTGCGTGCGAGGCTTCGCGTGGGAGCTTGACCGCCGGGAAAGCGGCTCGGTGCTGCGATGGGATGTGTTCGAGAACTCAGGCGGCCGCAACAGTGTGTCGTATCTCGTGCCGGCCGTAGGGCTGAAATTCAAAGGGGCAAGAGCGGCTTTTATCGTAAAACTCAACGGCAAGTTCAATGATATGATGCTGGTCCTGTATCTTAAGAAAAAATATCCCGAGCTGAAAGAAGCATGGGACGAATATTACCACAAGAGCCCCGACGCCAAAGCTCACCGCAAGGAGCTGGTCGACAACCCGTCGACGGGCCTGATGTTCTACGAAGAGTTTTTACGCACAAACGCTCCCCTTGAAGATGAAGCGAGCGACGATTAGCAAATTCAACATTTTACAAAGTCAACATTTTACAAAGCGAGGGTGCCGGAGCTGTTCCGGCACCCTCTTCTTTCATATCGCGTTGCGGGAGTTTATTTTCCGCCGGGGGTCTTGACTTTAACCTGCGGAGTTGCAGGCTTGAGACCGCGGTGGCGCAGGAGAGCGTCGACTCCGGGCTCGTGGCCGCGGAAGTTGACATAAAGGGTCATGGGGTCTTCGGAGCCGCCCTTTTCGAGGATATTTTCCTTGAATTTACGAGCTGTTTCGGGGTCGAAGATTCCCTTTTCCTTGAAGAGTTCGAAGCCGTCGGTGTCGAGCACTTCGGCCCAGAGGTATGTGTAGTAGCCGGAAGCATATCCGTCAGAACCGAAGATATGCTTGAAGTAAGGCGAGCGGTAGCGGAACGTAAGTTCGAGGGGCATACCCAGCTCTTCGGCCACGCTTTTTTCGAACGCAGCCACGTCGATATCGCCTTCGGGGTTGAGTTTGCCGTACTGCAGGTCGAGGAGAGCCGCGCCGGCGAGTTCGGCGGTGGTGAATCCCATGTTGTGGGTCGAAGCCTGCTGAAGCTTCTTGACGAGGTCGGCGGGGATGGGTTCGCCGGTCTTGTAGTGGCGGGCATAGCGCGCGAGGAGTTCGGGTTCGAGCGCCCAATGCTCATGAATCTGCGAAGGAAGTTCGACAAAGTCGCGGTCGACGTTGGTGCCTGCCTGCCCCTTGTAGCGGGCGCGGGAGAGCATGCCGTGGAGACCGTGGCCGAATTCGTGGAACATCGTTTCAACCTCGTCGAGGGTGAGTAGAGCGGGAGCGTCGGCCGTCGGGCGCGAGAAGTTGCCGATATTGTAGATTACGGGGCGCGAATACGTCGAGTCGGGGTTCATCCACGAGCCTTTGAACTCGCTCATCCAAGCTCCCTGACGCTTCGAGGCGCGGGGGAAATAGTCGGTCATGAACACGGCGACGTGTTCGCCCGTAGCGGCGTCGGTTACGTCGTAGACCGTAACTTCGTCGTAGTATTTGGGGGCGTCGGGCATCTCGGTGAATTTTACGCCGTAGAGCTGTTCCGCCATCGAGAAGATGCCGTTGCGGACTGAATCGAGAGCAAAATACTCGCGCACGACGGATTCGTCGAGGTCGTATTTTTTCTGACGCACCTTTTCGGCATAATAATAGTAGTCGTAGGGAGCTATCGTCAGTGAGTCACCGTTTTCGTCGGCAAGGGCCTGCATTTCAGCCACTTCCTCATGGACGCGCTCGACGGCGGGACGCCAGATTTGCATCAGGAGGTTTTCGGCGTTAGCGACGGTCTTTGCCATGACGTTGTCGGTCATATACGCGCCGTAGTTCTCGAAGCCGAGGAGTTTTGCTTTCTTGGCGCGGGCCTGAAGGATTTTGTTGATGACGGGCAGGTTGTTGTACTCGCCCGAGGAAGCCAGCGACGTGTATCCCTCGTACATCTCGCGGCGCAGGTCGCGGTCGGCGGCATACTGGAGAAGGGGCAGACGGCTGGGGGCGTGGAGGGTGAACACCCAATTGCCTTCGGGAAGGCCTTTTTCCTTGGCTGCTTCGGCGGCCTGAGCCACTGACGAAGCGGGGAGTCCGGCAAGACGCGCCGAGTCGGTGACGGTGATGGCGAAGGCGTTCGTGGCGCTGAGGAGGTTTTTGTTGAAAGTCAGATAGAGGCCCGAAAGCTCGGCATTGAGAGCCTTGAGCGCTTCTTTATCGTCGGCGGAAAGGAGCGCTCCGTTGCGGGTGAAGCGCTTGTAGTAGTCCTCGGTGAGACGGCGCTGATCGGTGTCGAGACCTTCGCGCTTGTCATACACGGCCTTGACGCGCTCGAAGAGGGCGTCGTTCATGGTGAGTGCGTCGGAAGCTTCCTGATAGAGAGGATAGAATTCCTCGGCAATCTTCACCATCTCGTCGGAGGAATTGCTCTCGTCGAGGGCGAAAAATACGTAGGCCACCTTCGAAAGAATTTCGCCGGAGTTGTCGAGCGCGAGGATAGTATTTTCGAAATCAGGTTCGGCGGGATTCGCCACGATAGAGTCGATTTCGGCACGCTGCTGCTCTATTCCCGCGCGCAAAGCGGGGAGATAGTGGTCATAAGCGATTGAATCGAAGGGGGGAATCTCGTAAGGCGTCTCGTAGGCCTTAAGGAACGGATTGGGAGTCATTTCATCTTTTTTCTGACATGAGTTTCCGGCCATTACAAGCCCTGCGACGGCCAGAGGGATTAAGATTTTTTTCATTTCAAAGAGTGATAATGATGGGTTGTGCATGCAAAAATAGCAAAAAAAGCAATTATCAGTCAGTTTGATAACATTTATTAACGACAAAAATGTAATCTTTTTCAGTATCTTTGCGTCAAATTGAATATACTGACGGCGTTGGATTTTCGCCGTATTGACAAGATATATACATCACACACTTATATAAATCAAACAATCACATCATGAGAAAAATGATTCTCCGGGTTTTCGCGGCCGCCGCGCTGTTGATCAGCGGCGCAATGACCGTAACAGCCCAGCAGGCGGGGATGCCGCAAGTGCCCCCGATGCCTCTTGACACGCTGGTTCGTGCAGGCAAACTCGACAACGGACTGACCTACTTCATCCGCCACAACGAGATGCCCAAGGGTCAGGCTGACTTCTTCATCGCCCAGAAGGTAGGCTCGGTCCTTGAGGAAGACAACCAGCGCGGTCTCGCCCACTTCCTTGAGCACATGTGCTTCAACGGCACGACCAACTTCCCCGGAAAAATGATTATCGACTGGCTTGAAAGCGTCGGTGTGAAATTCGGCTACAACCTCAACGCCTACACCAGCTTCGACGAGACAGTCTACAACATCTCGCAGGTGCCCGTGGCGCGCAAGAGCGTTCAGGACTCGTGCCTTATGATTCTCCACGACTGGAGCTGCGACCTCACCCTCGACCCGGCGGAAATCGACGCCGAGCGCGGCGTTATCCACGAAGAATGGCGCCGTTCGAACGTGGGTTCGATGCGCATCATCGAGCAGCTCGCTCCCAAAATCTACGCCGGCAACCGCTACGGCGAACGCCTCCCCATCGGCACGATGGAAGTCGTCGACAACTTCCCGGCTCAGGCCCTCGTTGACTACTACCACAAATGGTATCGCCCGGACAATCAGGCCATCATCGTAGTCGGCGACATCGATCCTGACTACATCGAGAAGAAAATCAAGGAAATTTTCTCGCCCATCAAGATGCCCGCCAACGCCGCCGAGCGTATCTACTACACTGTCGAGGACACCCCCGGTACTATCTACGCCATCGGCAAGGATAAGGAAATGAACGCCGGCGTGGCCGAAATCATGTTCAAATCCGAGCCCTTCATTCCCCGCGAAATCCGCGGCACGCAGTACTACTATCAGATTGATTACGTCCTCGACATGGTGAGCCGCATGCTCAACAGCCGTCTCAGCGAGCTGGCCAAGGCCCCGGACACCGACTTCGCTCAGGCCCGCGTAAGCCTCGGCGACTTCCTGTTCTCGCCCACGAAGAGCGCGCTCGGCCTCGAAGTAGTGGCCAAGGGCAACGACGTCATCCCCGGCTTCAAGGAAGCTTACCGCGAACTTCTCCGCGCCGCCCGCCACGGCTTCACCGTAGGCGAATACGAGCGCGCCAAGGCCGAGCTTCTCTCGCAGATTGAGAAGATGTACGAAAGCCGCATGGACCGCGACAACACGTCGTACTGCCGCGAATACGCCAAGGTGTTCACCGAAGGCACGCCCGCACCCGGCATCGAAGTCGAGAAGCAGATTTACGACGCTCTCGCTCAGATGATTCCCGTGGAAGCCATAAACAATCTTCTCCCCAACCTGATTACGCCTGAAAACCGCGTGTTCCTTGCAATGGTGCCCGACAACGGCGTGTTCATCGAACCCACCGAAGCTCAGGCCGCCGAAGCCATCTCCGGCGTCGAGGCCGAGAACCTCGAAGCCTACAAGGACGAGATGCGCACCGACCCCCTGATTGCATCGCTCCCCGCCGCAGGCAGCATCGCCTCGACCACGGAAATCAGCCGTTGGGGCGCCACAGAGTACACGCTCTCCAACGGAGTTAAGGTGATTGTGAAGCCCACGAACTTCAAAAACAATGAGATTATCTTCCGCGCCACGGCCAAGGGCGGCACGTCGGACATCGACGCCGCAGCCGCTCCGTCGATTATCTTCCTGCCCTACGCCATGAGCCGCGCCAAGGCCCTCAACGACTACAGCCTCACGGACCTTCAGAAGTACACGCAGGGCAAGCAGGCCGGGCTTGACTTCTCACTCTCGGCCTACAACCGCGACCTCGAAGGCACATCGACAGTCAAGGACCTTCCCACGCTGATGGAGCTCATCTATGCCACATTCACGGGCATGAACTTCCGCGCTGAAGATTTCGGCGCCGCGCAGAACGCCTTCAAGGGCCTGATCGCCGGCCGGGAATCCACCCCCGAGTTCATCTTCTCGAAATATCTCACCGAAACACTCTTCAAGGCTCCGTCCGAACAGGCCATCACCTCGGCCATCATCGAGAAAGCCGATGCCGAAACATCTAACAAGATTGTCAAGGACGCTCTCGCCAATGCCGCCGACTACACCTTCATCTTCACGGGCAACATCGACCTCGCCACGTTCATTCCGCTGATGGAACAGTACATCGCTACGATCCCGGCCAATGCCGCAACGGCCACAAAGAGCGTGACGACGAACGCCGATTTCGAACCCGTCCTCGGCTCTGACACCAACGTCCGCACCACGAAGATGGAAACTCCGCAAAGCTGGGTGTTCATCGGCATCTTTGCCAAGATGCCCTACACGGCCAAAAACGCCGCAATGACCTCCATCGCCGCTCAGATTCTCTCCAAGCGTCTTCTCAACAAGGTGCGCGAAGAGATGGGCGCCACCTACTCCATCGGCTGCATGGGCCGCATGAGCCGCATGATGGGTGAAAACGTGATGTTCCAAATTCCCTTCCCGATGAAGCCCGAAATGAAGGATGAAGCCCTCAAGGCCATCAAGGAAATCGTCAACGCCATGACTGCCACTGTATCCGCCGAAGAGCTTGCCGCCATCAAGGAATACATGGTCAAGAACTCGGCCGAAGCCCTCGAAAAGAACGACGAATGGGCCGACGCAATGGTTGGCGAACTCAACAACGGCGTTGACACGTTCATCAACGAAGTCGAGGTGCTCAACGGCATCACCGTCGAAGACGTGCAGAGCTTCATGGCTCAGGTACTCGCTCAGAACAACTACCGCGAGATTATCCTTGACCCCGAGAACTAATCTCCGTCACGCATCATAGCGCATACTCACTCCCGACCGGACATGACGTCCCGGCCGGGAGTGTTTTTTTGCCGTACGGTTTCCTCGAACTTATTTCTTTCGGTGGTTGCGGCGGAATTCACGCCAAGAGTTGTTCCACTTCCTGCGGGCCACGGCATCAGATATTCCAAACATGCCCTTTATGCGCTGAAGGATGCGCTCGCCGACTCCGGGCACGGGGCGGTCGCAACCGGCCAGACGGCGGTCGGGGACGAAATCGAGCCTCACGCGGTCGTGGTCGAGCGAGTCGACACGGGCAATCAGCCGAAGTACGTCGGGCTGCAGATGCGGAGCTTCCGGGGGTACGTATATTCCTATTTCTCCGGCATGAGGCTGATTGCGCTCCCACTTACGGGCCTCGGCTACCGAAATATACTCCCTGTCGACGATATATACTTCGGCATAAGTGCTGACACTGAATGGCTCGTCGACGCGGTTGAACATAAACATTCCGCGCCCGCGCCCGTTTGACTCGATATTGAACGAATAGCCCGTCATATTTGCCGGTCCCACCGAATCCTCGCCGACAGCGGCATAGTTGGCGCGCATACGCAATCTTTCGAAGTCGATGCCGCGTCTGAAAAAGAGAGCGATATTCGGCACCCATCTGCGGCAGACCGTGTCGGCCAGAACATTGACGTCGAGCGTAAGCCTGTCGGCATTGCGGACCCAGATTTCGGATATAGTATATCGGCCTTGTACGGTGTCGGCACCGGCGTCCGCTTTGGCAAGACGAGGCGGAATCGGAGCCGCCGGGGCAATGCCAATCCAGTCGGTCCACGAAAAATGATGGCCGCAACGGTCGCTAACGCTGTCGCGCCCCGCCGCATCGGTGAAGCGGTAATATGATTTTGACGATAGTATGCGCGGTGTGGTCCATCCCTTGAACCGCTTTCCTCGTGCGGATGGCAACATATAGTCGACCATCTTTTCGCGGAAAAGCGCCACGGTGTCGGTGAAGGTTGAAAGGGTTGAATACTCGCGGACGTAGGCCAGCAGATGCATTACCTTTGTGTTTCGCGACTCGACGACGAAATCCGGAAGCTCGACGACAGCCGGGGTCATAAACACGGTGTCGGCATATGAATCACGGACCGTGCGTTCGTCGAAACCCATATATCTGACGACAAGAGGATAGTCGGCCGGCGCCGCCGGAGGGATGGATCCATCTGAGGCTGACATACCGAGGAGACGCCCGCGGCAGTCGAACACTGACGCGGCAGGCAGGGGCATTCGGGAAAGAGAGTCGGCGACAACGGGAGCGCGCCCGGGCCGGGCCGACACAAGCACTGAGGCGGCAAGCATTACGGACAACAACAGAGGACGATGCGGATTCATTGCCGCGCCGGACATGCGACAGCGCGCCGGCGTCGAGGAGAGAAGCATAAGCGGATGGTTCATAGAAGTGATGACCGATGCAAATGTAGCTGTTTTCAGTCGTATTCCTGAGCGTTTCCGACTCTTTAACACGGCATTAACCTCTCCTAACAAAAGAATCGAAGCCTCGTGCGTAAACCGCCGAGATAAAAAAAGCGGCGCTTTTCCTTTTGAAGAAAAGCGCCGACCGATTGAGCGGCAAACGAGGCTCGAACTCGCGACCCTCAGCTTGGGAAGCTGATGCTCTACCAACTGAGCTACTGCCGCATTTTTTGGTTTTGCGTCTGCAAAGGTAGGTATTTTTTTTATTATGCCCAACTGATGAGACATTTTTTTTGCAATTTTTCGGCGCACCACCTTTTCAGACGCGGATGGCCTCCTACTCTACTTCGAATATGCTGAAGTTGACGGAGCCGTAGGTGCGTTGCTCGCGGAATCCGGGGAGGGAGGCGAAGGTGTGGCGGCGGGAGTGTTCGACCACGACCACGGTGCCGGGTCTCACGAGGGATGATGAAAGGATTTTCGACGGAATCTCCTCGAAACCGGGCATGTCGTATGGCGGGTCGGCGAATATGAGGTCGAACGAGCGGGGAGCGGCAGCGATGTAGCGGAGGACGTCGCCGCGAATGAGAGTGAGGTTTTCGTCGGCGAGTTCGGCGGCTACCGTGAGGATAAAGCGCTGTTGTGTCGGAGCTTTTTCGACGGCGGTGACGGAGGCGCATCCTCTCGAAAGGAGTTCGAATGATATAGCCCCCGTCCCGGCGAACAAGTCAAGGGCGCTTATACCCTCGAAATCGAGAATATTTTCGAGGACATTGAAGAGGTTTTCGCGGGCGAAGTCGGTTGTGGGTCTCGCCGTGATATTTGTAGGGACGCTGAAGCGGCGGCGTCCGTATTTTCCGCTGATTATTCGCATAGAGGGATTAGTGCTAAAGGGAAAGGCATTGTCATGGCGGCGGGTCCGGCCTGCAGGGCGGCAGCGGGGAATATTGCCGGCATGACGTATGAGGCAAAGTTGCAGAGTCGCAGTATGACTGCGGCCCGGAGGGTTGTGTCGCCGCCGAGGATAATTTCATCGGAGGAGAGATTCAACCCTGAAGTTTTGGCGGCTGACAGGATATAGTAGCCGGCGTCGTCGATGCTCTCGAAGCGTATGGTGTTGGCCATGACGAGACGTCCGCCGTGACCGAAGGCGATTATGTCGGCCTGTCCGCGCGACAGACCGTCGTCGGGTGTGGTGTGGAGGTTGATATATAGCTTGGCGGAGTTGCCGAGCGAGCTGCTACGCCCGAAGTATTTGACAAGCGGGCTGAGATGGTGGTGGAACGCGGGGGCGTTGAAGCTCCGCGCAAGGAAGTTTGCGGCCGCTCCGTCGGCCACGGCCCATACGTTGACGATGTCGTCGACAGCGGTCGAAAAGCGGTCGGCAAACGGGCGCGACAGCGCAGTGGCGTCGGGGACAAAGGTTGAGGCGAGGCGATCGCAATCCGCGTCGTCCATAATGCCGGGGGCAAGGATGAAATGGGGCGAACGCACGACGATGTCGACCTTGCGGAAATCGGACAGCAGTAGCGGATTGGCATATACGGCTTCTTCGAGAGCGGCAAGGGATGGCCCGTCGGGCAAAGGAATGCGCAGGAGATGGAGCGACGCATCCTCTGCCGTGTTCATTAACGCGGCTGTAAGTTCGGCGGCATCCAGATGCAGTAGCAGACGCCACAACGACGGGTGTTGAATATCGAGCGGTGCGGATTGAGTCATTCTGATTTGCAAAATTAAGGATTATCGGGGAATCGCGAAAATAAAACGGGCAAAAAAGCGGTGAACCGTTGTGGGGGCGGTGATGTTTGCTTTTTAAGAGCGTTTTTTGTACTTTTGCAAACCCGCAACGCCCGAGTGCGGCCTGCGAGAGGGCCACGGCGCATTTGCGGCCACTCAACCAACCGAGCAGTAATGACAAGTCAACACCACCGATACGAAGGTCTGAGCGACAGCGAAGTCGCCGAAAGCCGTGCGCACCACGGCTCAAACACCATCACGCCTCCGGCCAAGGCTCCGGAGTGGAAGCTATTCCTTGATAAATTCCGCGATCCTCTAATCATCATCCTTCTTGTGGCCGGACTGCTGTCGATAGGCATTTCCTGTTATGAGTATTATGGTGCGGGAGAAGGCGCACAAGTGTTTTTTGAGCCTGCCGGCATTTTCCTCGCCGTGTTACTGGCCACGGGTCTGGCTTTTTTCTTCGAGCGGAAAGCCGACCGCGAGTTTGAGCTTCTGAATAAGGTTAACGATGATGAAGCCGTGCAGGTAGTGCGCAACGGCGGCATGGTCACTGAAGTTGCCAAAAAGGACGTCGTCTGCGGCGACATCGTAATTCTGAACACGGGCAATGAAATTCCGGCTGACGGCGAACTTCTCGAGGCCGTGGCCCTGAGTGTCGACGAATCGTCGCTTACGGGCGAACCCGTGGCGCACAAGACCACCGACCCGGCAGAATTCGACCCCGAGGCAACCTTCCCGTCAAACCACGTCATGCGCGGAACTAACGTCATGGAGGGCCACGGCGTGATGCGCGTGGCGGCCGTAGGCGATGCGACGGAGAACGGCAAAGTGTTTGTAGCGGCTCAGATTGACAGCTCCGTAAAAACGCCTCTCAACGAACAACTCGACCGCCTCGCGGCGCTTATCACCCGCGTGGCCTACGCCTGCGCGGCCCTTATAATAGCGGGACGTATAATCGTATATTTCTCATCAGCCGGAGCATCGCCCGTCGACTGGCTCGCCTTCACGACCTACTTCCTTCAGACCGTGATGATTGCCGTGACGCTGATGGTCGTATCCATCCCGGAAGGGCTTCCGATGGCTGTCACGCTGTCGCTGGCATACTCTATGCGCCGTATGCTCAAAAGCAACAACCTCGTGCGCAAGCTTCATGCCTGCGAGACCATGGGCTCTACAACAGTGATATGTACCGACAAGACGGGCACCCTGACGCAGAACCGCATGCAGGTCAGCGACGCGCACTTCTTCGGCGACGCGTCGGAGCTTGTCCTCTACGAAAGCATTGCGGCCAATTCGACCGCGCAACTCGACACATCGGTCGCCGGCGCACGCCCCAAAGTGCTTGGCAACCCCACCGAAGGCGCCCTCCTGCTATGGCTTCACGACCGCGGGGCCGACTATGCCGCCCTGCGCGAGGGTGCACAGGCAATCAAAGAGGTGCCGTTTTCGACCGAGCGCAAATATATGGCCACAGCCGTGCGCTCGGCTTCGGGCGAAACGATGCTCTACGTCAAAGGCGCGCCTGAAATAGTGTTCGGGATGTGCTCGGACACCTGCGGGGTGACAAAAGACGCCATTGACGCCGCGCTGCTCAAATACCAGAATCAGGCGATGCGCACCCTCGGCTTCGCCTTCCGCCGACTCGATCCCGGAGATATTGACGAAGCCTTAGGCGCAGGCGGCGACAGCCCTTCGGGTCTGACTTTTTTAGGATTCGCGGCGATTTCGGACCCCGTCAGAGAAGACGTCCCGGATGCTGTGCGCGAGGTAATCAAGGCCGGAATCGACGTAAAAATCGTCACCGGCGACACCACCGGGACCGCCAAGGAAATAGGCCGTCAGACGGGCCTTTGGGACGATAGCCGCGACGGCGATGACAACATAATCACAGGCGCGGATTTCGCCGCCCTCACCGACGATGAGATCCTCCGACGGGTGCGCAGTCTCAAAATCATCGCCCGAGCGCGCCCGATGGATAAAAAACGCCTCGTCGAATCGCTGCAGAAACTCGGCGAAGTCGTGGCCGTCACCGGCGACGGCACCAACGACGCACCGGCCCTCAAGGCCGCACAAGTCGGCCTCTCGATGGGCGACGGCACCTCCGTGGCTAAAGAAGCTTCCGATATAACCATCATCGACAACTCCTTCGCGTCGATAGGCCGGGCCGTGATGTGGGGGCGCTCGCTGTACAGGAATATCCAACGCTTCATCCTCTTCCAAATGACGGTGAACGTGGTGGCTTCGGTAATCGTGCTGTTCGGAGCATTCATGGGCACTCAGTCGCCGCTCACGGTGACGCAGATGCTGTGGGTGAACCTCATCATGGACACCTTCGCCGCCATCGCCCTCGCGTCGCTGCCGCCGTCGGAGGCCGTCATGCTCGACAAGCCGCGTCCCCGCAAGGCCTTCATAATCACCAAAGCGATGTGGCGCCACATCGCGGGCGTAGGAGCGATTTTCGCCGCAGGGCTGATAGCCTTCCTATACTATCTCCAGCACACCGACCTCACGTCGATGACACAACTCGGGCGACTACCCGCCGTTGCCGACCACGAGCTGACAGCGGTGCAGATTTCCATCTTCTTCTCGGTATTCGTCTTCCTCCAGTACTGGAATATGTTCAACGCCAAGGCCTTCGGGAGCAACCGCAGCGCCTTCCACTTCCGTCAGTGTCGCGGCTATCTCCTCATCTCGGCAATAATCCTTATCGGACAAATACTCATCGTCAGCATAGGCGGCCCGCTCTTCAGCGTCACGCGGCTCACTCCCGCCGAC
Source organism: uncultured Muribaculaceae bacterium (assembly GCA_910584905.1). Classification (GTDB taxonomy): domain Bacteria; phylum Bacteroidota; class Bacteroidia; order Bacteroidales; family Muribaculaceae; genus CAG-873. Next base: position 1,630 of record CAJUCQ010000004.1, on the reverse strand, counting down.
TGGCTCATAATCATCGGCGGTACATCGGCTGTGATGTGGGCGGGCGAACTCTACCGTCAGGCAACAAAACATAAAACCCCAAATATCTCCTCACACATATGAAAAGCAACATTTACACCCGCGGCGGCGACGGCGGCACGACATCTCTCGTCGGCGGCACGCGCGTGGCAAAAGATTCCCCGCGCCTCGAAGCCTACGGCACAGTCGACGAACTCAATTCATGGCTCGGGCTGCTTGCCGCCAGCCCCGAATCCCTCCCGGAAGGCGCATCCGACACCTTGACGATGGTGCAGAACACACTCTTTGACCTCGGCACCATCCTCGCCACCGAGCCCGAAAGCACATGGCAACCGGCGCCTCCCGACCCTTCGAAAGTCGAGGCCCTCGAAGCGGCCATCGACGCCCTCGACGCCACCATCCCCCGCCACAACCGCTTTATCCTCCCCGGAGGCACGCCCCTCAGCGCACAAGCCCAGATTGCACGCACCGTGGCCCGCCGCGCCGAACGCCGTATCATCACCCTCGCCCACACGCCCGCCAAGGAGGGCGGTTCGCCCGGACTCGACCAAGGCGTGGTCCGCTTCGTCAACCGCCTAAGCGATTATCTCTTCGTGCTCGCACGCGCAATTAACAATATTTCCCCTTCTGGCCGTGAAATTTTTTGGGAGAAAAGTTGTTAGTACAAATAAAATCGCTATTTTTGCACACTTTTCAGAAACATAAACCCCACACATACACAAAAGCACTATGTATTGGACACTTGAACTGGCCTCGAAAATAGAAGACGCACCCTGGCCTGCCACCAAAGAAGAACTCATCGACTACGCCATGCGTTCAGGCGCGCCGATGGAAGTAATCGAAAACCTTCAGGAAATCGAAGACGAAGGCGAGACCTACGAGTCCATCGAAGACATCTGGCCCGACTATCCCACCAAAGACGATTTTCTGTTCAACGAGGACGAGTATTAAGCCTACACAAAAGGATTAACACAAAGAATACCAAAGAGTTGAGCTTCGCACCAAGCGACAGTCCAACTCTTTTTTCTTGCATTTTACCCCCTTTTAGAGCATAATAAACTGGCGTAAAATTAGCGCACCGACAAAAAAAGAATATAAACAATCGGGATAAACTGTCGTATAACTGTTGTAAATTCGCTTAAAATAAAAGAAACGGAACATACAACATGGGTAAAGCAGCAAGACCATTCCCGACCGGACATTTCCGGTTGTACAAGACCAGACAAACCAAGAATGACCGCCCTCTGGTGGTCCAGATTGAATATGCTGTCAAATCAGTGGCAGTCAGACGCTCTACCGGGATCTCTGTCAAAGAAAAGGACTGGAATCCTAACGAGAACAAGGGACGTGGCGGTGTCAGGGCAAGCTACGGACCTGACTATCGCAATATCAACAGCCGGCTTACAAAAAGCGTCAGTGAGTTTGACTCCAAGATAGCGGCTTGGTGTGAGAAGCATCCCGACCGTTTGACAGTAGAGATGATGAGGGCTCTCCTTGACGACCACCCGACAACACGCGAGGACAAAGGTATTGATTTTGTGAGTTATGTGTCAGACATCCTTAAAAACGAGCTGAACCGAAATAAAATCGGTCAGAGCGTATATCGCAATGG
>CAJUCQ010000003.1 GCA_910584905.1 uncultured Muribaculaceae bacterium | reverse complement strand
CCATGGTTATCTATGTTTTGTCGCAAAAGCAAAGTAACCATTTAGGGCTGACTCCTGCAATAGGTGCCAGCCCTAATTTTTCATCCGCTCAAAAAATGTTTAGCGGACAGTAATAATTTATAACGGGTCTTGCCGGTCTCCGAATCCACGGTATAGTAGGAAGGCTGTCTTTTACGGTCTGTTCTGAAGTCCTCTTCGTTAATTTCGGACTGATGCTTGGGTGTTCTCCCCCATATCTTCAGATAGCCGAAACCAAGCGGAACTCCGTCAGCCTCATTCATCACAATTGCCGAGTGCGACCTCATGCCTTTGTTGGTCCTTGCACATTCCAGAACCGGTTTCCCGGATTTTTTAAGACGGCCAAGTACATTCTCCCGAACTGTTTCCATTGTGTCCTGCGCTACAAGAACATCGGTCACATTCATACATTGTATATTGCTTACGCATTGACAGGCAAGATTTTGTACTATGCGCTCAACCGTAACATTTTCGTTGTTTATGAACCTGTACGCCGCCTTTTTGTGGCCCGGTTCTTCACAGGCCCTGTTTATCACTGAGCTGCCTGATGATGAGATGTCGGTTACGAGCCGATTAAATTCCTTATCAAGTCTTTTATCGCCAAAGATGCTTTGTGTTGCCATATTAGTCCCATTTAGGTCGGGTAAATATAACAATAGCAATCAAATTATAGTTGTTTATTTGTGGGTAAAGATTAGTGATTAATCACGTCCGCCGCGAATGCACTAACTGTCAGTGCATTACACCTCGAGGTGTTAGCGTTTTGAGGCGCGGACGCGATTAATTACGTCCGTACAATGCGCTGATTCATAGACTGTTCAATGCTTCTCGGATGCCTGCGCCTGCGCTGATTCGCAGACTGTTCAATGCTTCTCGGACGCCTGCGCCTGCGCTGATTTGCAGGTTGTTCAATGCATATCGGACGCCTGCGCGTGGCGGCTATGCCTTGCCTGAGCTTTCGAGGTCGATGATTTCTCCGCACATATCGGCGAGCATTGCGCTCTCGGCGCGCCCCAGCATCCCGAGCAGAAGCCCGAAAGAGCCTTGACTGTCAAGAATCTCGCGGCAAAGCTCAGCCGGCGACGACAGGAAAATCATATACGAGGCGAGGTCGGGTTTCGACAGCTGCAGCGAGTCGAAGTCGCCGTAGCCGCAGGCGATATAGAGATAGACCGGCGGACACACCATCATCGTCGAACGCAACATTGCATCGGCGGCCACGCGGCTGTCGCCGCTCTCGTGGAGCCGACGCACGAGCGATGCGGCCGAGGCGCGGATTGAGTGTATGAGATTCGTTATTTCGTCGGCCGTCCATTTTGGCGCTGATGCAGGATGTGTGCGGAATGGCATATTCAACGGTGGGTTTGCAACCGACTCCCGTGGTCTGTCAAAGGATTTTAAATGGAAAACGTGAGGAGTCTGTACATGTTGCCCGTTCTATAATCAGAGGCTCCGGTATTGCCCATCTCAGTAGAACGAGCAACGCAGAAGCCTCACGCTGAATATGCCGAATGTGCGACGCCTCCCGACACGCGCACGCGCGGGGATTCGCCCGAATATACATATCCGTCAAGGCATCTACCGTTGCTGCTATCCTGACTGAGATTGAAATTTACCGGATTTCTGATTGTCAAGAAAGAGCGTCAAGTAAACGCTATCCATATTTTTAGTCTCGCCGACGGGCGTCCCGACCCGGAGGTTGAGCGGCTCAATCGGTGTTGACTTCAGTCACAAAATTAATGCTTTTTTTGCGAGCGCACAACATAGCGGGATAAATTATTTCGAATTAATTTAGTATCTTTGCCGTATGATGAACGATAGCGCTGACCTCACGGTTGTCATCCCGGTTCACAATCGGGAGCGGCTTCTTGCCGAGTGTCTGGCCTCGGTGGCCGCGCAGACGGCGCGCGGATTTCGTCTCATTGTCGTCGACAACTCCTCGACCGACCGCTCCCGCGCCGTCGCCGAGGACTGGGGGCGCCGTCATCTCGACATCCCCCTTGTCGTGCTCGACGAGCCGCGGCCCGGCTGTGCAGCCGCCCGCAACTGCGGCCTTGCTGCCGTGGACACGCCTTGGACGCTCTTTTTCGACTCCGACGATCTCATGCACCCCGATCATCTGCGCCGTGTCATCGCGGCCATACGCCGCATGCCCGGGACCGAAGTCATCGGATGGCCTTCGGCTATGAGTCGAGGCCCGGATGCAGGCCGCAGGCATGAGTTCGCCGACCGCCCCCGGAGCCGTTGGTGGGATCTCATGTTTGCAGGCACATTCTCCACGCAGCGCTACTGCGCCCGCACCGCCCTTTTCAGAGCGGCCGGAGGCTGGAACGAAGGGCTCGCGATATGGGAAGATCTGGAGCTTGGCGCGCGTATCCTTGCGCGCAGGCCTCGGGTGCGGGTGCTCGACGGACGCCCGACGGTGCTTGTGCGCCACACGGCCGTGTCCGTCACCGGCGAAAGCTATCGGGCCATGCTCCCGCGTATCGAAGCATCTCTTGAGGCCGTGCGCCCCGTCATGCCCGCCGAAAAGGCTGTGTATTGCGACGTCAGGCGCGCAATCATGTACGGCTATGCCGAGTACGAGAGCCCCGGCGCAGGCCGCGCCCTTATGAACGCCCTCGCGGGCCGCACCCCGTCGGTGCGCCACAGGGCCTTCATGCGCGCGGCGTACGCATTTTACAGTTGCGGTCTCCGGGGAGGCGCAAGGATTCTTAAACCATTACGTTTTCTGCTATGAAAGAGACGAAAAAGGCTTTATTGACGGTGGTGGTGCCGGTGTTCAACCGCGCGGCGCTCCTTGCGGATATGCTTGCCTCCCTGACGGCTCAGACCACGCGCGGCTTTGAGCTGATAGTCGTCGACAATGCCTCGACCGACCGCTCTCCCGCCGTCGTCCGCGAGTGGGCTGAGCGCAACCCCGACATACCCTCGCGTCTGCTCGCGGAATCCCGCCCGGGAGCGGCCGCGGCACGGCAGTGCGGCCTCGACGCCGTCGACACGCCGTGGACCCTCTTCTTCGACTCCGACGACCTCATGCGCCCCGGCCACATCGCCGCGGTGCTTGATGCCATAAACCGCTTTGATGCCGACATAATCGGCTGGGACCTTCAGGCCGAAGGCCCTGGTGGCGGACGCCGCATATTCCCCGACGGCTCATATCATTGGGACAATATCATGCGCGGCGGATTCGCCACGCTCCGCTACTGCGCCCGCACGGCCCTTTTCCGCAGGGCCGGGGGCTGGAATCCCGAAATTGGCCTGTGGGACGATATCGAGCTGGGCATGCGCCTCCTCGCATGCAAGCCGAAGATTAAGAAAATCGCCGCCCGCGACCCCGACGTGCGCGTCAGATTCACGGCCCAGAGCATATCCGGCACGTCGTACTCGTCGCAAATCAGCCGTATGGAGCCTGCGCTCAAAGCCATGAGCGCAACCCTCGGGCCGCAACGAGCCTTCTTCGTCGACATCAAGCGCGCACACACCTACGGATGCGCCGCCCGTGAAGGCTCGGAAGAGGCAGCCCGCGCTATGGCCGCCCTTCTCGCTCGCACGCACGCGTTTTCGCGCCGCATCGCGCTCCGCTTCCTGTATGCGACCACACGCGCCGGAATCCGCGGCACTCACCTTGTATTGAAACTCTTCTATGATACCTGAACTCGAAGTGCTCGTCGCCGCCTACGGTGTCGCCGGCTTGCGGCGCATCCTGAGCCGAAACTGGCCGCAGGTTCCCGGCGTGCGCTATCTCGTATGCTGTCAGAACCCCGACTGCGACGACCTTCTCCCCGAGGCCGAAGCACTCCACGCGCGAGGCGACACCATCGTGCTCTTTTTCCGCGACCGCGGACTTTCGCGCAACCGCAACCACTGCCTCGCCGCCGCCTCCGCCCCCTTTCTCCTCATCATGGACGATGACCTTGACCTCGACGCCGACGGCCTCGCCGCCATCATCGCCGCCTTCGTCGACGACCCCGCTCTCGATTTCCTCACCGTCTGCGCCGACCTCGCCGTTCCCGGCTCAAGGCGTCTCCCCCCGCCCGGCCACGACCTCAGCCGCCCGTGGCCTTTCTACTGGCCCATATCCTTCGAAATAGCACTCCGGCGCGCATCCGTCGAGTGGGTAGGGGCGCGATTCTCGCTCCTTGCAGGCATAGGCGCTCCCGTGCTTGCCGCAGGCGAAGAAAACCTCTTTGTGCATTCGCTCATCCGGGCCGGACTACGAGGGGTATTCAGCGGCATACGTATCGGCGTCCACGACCACGCGACAACATCCGAGCGCGAAGCCCTCAATCCCGCTCTCCTCAAAGCCAAAGGCGCCGTGATGCGCATTACCCGCGGTTCGCTCCCGGCTCTTGTGCGTCTTCCTCTCGAAGCTTGTAGGGCCGAAATGCCTTTCATAAAGGCGCTCGGCGCGCTCGTCGGCGGCTACCTGTATTCCATAAAACATCGCAGAGACCTATGAAAATACTTCTCTTGGGCGATGCCAGCAACTACCATCGCGCCCTCTCGGCAGGCCTCGCCGCCCTCGGTCATGACGTGACTCTCGCCTCCGACGGCGGCGCATGGATGCGCACCGGACGCGACATCGACATCTCGCGTCCCCGCGCCGGAAAGCTCGCCGGGGCCATCTACTGGCTGAAACTTCGGAGTATGCTCGCCCGCGACCTCCGGGGCTACGACGTCGTCCAGCTCGTCTCCCCGTCATTTGTCGAGCTGCGCCCAAGCCGCCTCCGCCCCCTTTTCGACCGCCTTGCAGCCGCCAACGGCTCGGTGTTCCTCACCGCCCTCGGCACCGATTCAACCTACGTCCGCGTCCTCACCGGCCCGAATCCCCCGCTGCGCTATTCCGAATGGCACGCAGGTCCGGAACTGTCGGCGTGGAGCCGCACACCCGAGGCGCGCTTCGACGCGTGGACCTCCCGCGAACTTGCATCCTACACCGACTACGTCTACGACCGTGTCGACGGAGTCGTCTCGGCCCTCTACGAATACCACGAAGTCGTCCGCGCCGCCCGCCCCGACCTACCGCTCGCCTACGGGGGCCTCCCCATCGACTTGAGCGCCATTCCAGCCGCCCCCGGTCGCTCCGCCGCCGACACGTTTAAAATCTATCTCGCCGCCCACCGCGGACGCGAGCAGGAAAAGGGCGCCGACATCCTCTTTCCCCTCGTAAGAGCCTTTGCCGCGGACCACAGCCGCGAGGTGAGCTTGCTGACACCTCCCAACATGCCCTATGCCGACTTCCTGCGTTTCCTCGGCCGCACCGACCTCATCGTCGATCAGCTCTACAGCTATACGCCGGCCACAAGCGCTCTTCTCGCAATGGCCTCGGGCGCACTTGCCGTCACCGGGTGCGAACCCGAATACATGCGTTTCATAGGCGAATCCGCCCCCTTGCCCATTATCAATCCCTCGCCGCAGGCCCCGGAAGCATTCCTGAGCGAGCTCGAAAGACTCCTCCGCGAGCCTGAGCGCACCGCCGACATGAGAGTCGCCGCCCGGGCCTTCGTCGAAAAACACCATGCCGCCCCGACCGTCGCCGCCCGCTTCATCGACTTCTGGAATAAAGTCAAGAGCTGACGGCTTGCGCGTGGCGTCTTCCGTGAGGAGGGAAAATACTTGTTTACAGTGTGCAAACTTTTGAATCGGGCATGCCGGATGTACAGTGCTTTTTTCGTAACTTTGCATGCGTGAAAAGATATTTTGTTTATTCGTTGCTTTGTGCGTTGCCTGCAATATCGGTGGCGGCAACAGCGGCGTCCGACAGCGTCCGCCCGGCTCATAAGCTCCGCGGACTTGAAGTCGTAGGCGTAAAAAATGACCCCGCCGCAACCGCGGTCGCCGAGCCCGTGACGCGCATCTCAGGCGCCGAAATTCGCCGCCTCGGCATCGACGCCATAAAGGGGGTGGGGGAGATAGCACCCAATATATACATGCCCGACTATGGGTCGCGGATGACTTCGTCGATCTATTCGCGCGGCCTCGGAGCGCGTATCGACCAGCCCGTCGTGGGGCTGAGTGTCGACAATATCCCGTATATGAACAAGGACGCCTACGACTTTGCCTTCAGCGACATTGAGCGCATCGAAGTGCTCCGCGGCGCGAGGGCCGTGCTTAACGGTCGCAACACAATGGGCGGACAAATCAACGTCTACACCCTCTCGCCTCTGCGCTATCAAGGCTTCAGAGCGTCGGCTGAGTACGCATCGGCAAACTCGGCCCGTATTGCCGCAGGCTATTACGCCCGCGTTTCGTCGTCGCTTGCCATGAGCGCTAACGCCGCGTGGGGTCGGACCGACGGTTTTTTTACCAATCGGCACAACGGAGAAAAGGTCGGCGCCGAAAATCAGGCCTCGGCAAGATGGAAGACGGTATGGCGCCCGAATCAGGCGCTTGCGCTGACCAATACGGCCGTGTTCGGCTTCACCGACCAGAACGGCTATGCCTACGCCCCGGTGGATACGCGGGTCATAGCATACAACGATACGTGCGCTTACCGACGCACTTCATTCGCCGACGGACTCACCGTTGCATGGGCCGGTAAACGTGTGGTCGTGACCTCAAACACCTCCGTCCAATATATGGACTCACGCGTCGACCTCGATCAGGACTTCTCGCCCGAAGAAGTGTTCACCCTCACGCAGGACAGCCGCGAATGGGCCTTCACTGAAGACCTCTTCACGCGCGGCTCCCGGGGAAAATACAGCTGGCTCGGAGGCGTATTCACCTTCTATCGCACCACGCGCATGAACGCGCCCGTGACCTTCAAGGACGCCGGAATCGCCAATCTGATAGAACAGAACCGCAACAATGCCAACCCGGAATACCCCGTTGAGTGGGACACCCGTCGCTTCACCCTCGGAAGCGAATTCGACCTCGGAGCCGCAGGCGCCGCCCTATACCACGAAAGCGCATTGCGTCTGGGAAAATGGACGCTTGAAGCGGGCCTCCGCCTTGACTTCGAGCATACGACCCTGAGCTACAACAGCCGTTGCAATGCCGGATATACCACATGGCATATGCTCCCCGACGGCACTCGCGAACTCTACAGCCATACCCCCATAAAGATTGACGACGGCGACCGCCTGTCGAAAAACTATCTCGAACTTCTCCCCAAGATTTCCGCGGGATTCGCCTTCGCCCCGGCCCACGAGGTATATGCCTCAGTGTCGAGAGCCTACAAGGCCGGAGGCTACAACACGCAGATGTTCAGCGACGTGCTCCAGCAACGCATAATGGAGGTAATGGGCATGACACAGCTCTACACCCTCGACCAAATCGTGAGCTATGCGCCGGAGACAAGCCTCAACTACGAGGCCGGAATCCGCGCCGCTACTCCCGGCGGTAGCCTGCAGGCCGAACTTACGGCCTTCTTCATCGACTGCCGCAACCAGCAGCTTACGGTGTTCCCCCCCGGCACCGTCACCGGACGCGTGATGACCAACGCCGGGCGCACCCGCTCTATGGGCCTTGAACTCACAGCCGCGTGGGACATCACTCACGACCTGCGCCTGCGCGGCTCGTACGGATTCACCGACGCCACGTTCCGGGCCTACAACGACGGTCGCGCCGATTATCGCGGCAAACACGTCCCCTACGCCCCGACCCACACCCTCTTCGCCGAAGCGAGCTGGCGCATCCCGGCGCTTGCATTCAAGGGAATCACTCCCGGCGTTGACGCATCCGTGCGGGGTGCCGGACGCATCTACTGGAACGAAGCGAACACCCTCTCGCAGCCCTTCTATGCTCTTGCCGCCGCCTCGCTGAGCCTTTCGGCCGAACGGTGGAACCTCCGACTGTGGGCGCGGAATCTTACGGCAACCGACTATGACGTTTTCTATTTCATGAGCATGGGACGCGGCTTTGTACAGCACGGACGTCCGCGCGAACTCGGCATCACACTGAGAGTGAATATATGAAATTACAACATTTTTCACCCCATTTTTAGTAATCTTAATAATCTGCAATAGAAAAGTGTCATGAAAAATGTATAATTTTGCATCTCATTCAGCATGCAAACAAATCACTACTCAATCATGAAGAAAATCTTAGGCTCCGCAATTGTCGCCCTCGCCGCTTGTATGACCCTCTCGTCGTGCAACAACAATGGAGGCGACAGCGACACCACCATCCAGTATCCCATCACCAACTGCTTTGCGCTTGTCCATGACACTCAGTCGGGCGCCGGCTCGTTCATTCAGGGCGTAAACTACACGATGCTCCTCAACGTGTCGCAGAGCTACGCCGACATAAGCATCACCGGGCTGAATATCCCCGACGGCCAGCGTTATCCGTCCATTTCGCTCCCGGAAGTCCCCGCAAAGGCCGATAAGGCATGGCTCGTGGTCAGCAGCGCGCGCCCGACGGTCGACATCACCGGCTTCGGCTCGCTCCCCGTGTTCCGTGATTTAGTGCTCCGTCTCCTCGACCGCTACTACGGCGGCGCATACGTGCCCGGATTCACCGTCAGCTACTCAATCGACGACCGCTACCGCGTTTTCTCGGCCCGTGAAGGACAGATTGCATCCGGAACAATCCAAACGACCGCACCCGACGGCTCCGTATTCGAAAAGGAAGACGCCGTCATCGGCCTCGCATTCGACACCAAGACGATGATGCTCGAAATTCAGTTCGCAGGCGCACAGTTCATTCAGGGCATGCCCGCGCAGAACATAACAATGTCGAAAATCCCCTTCACCATGACCCCCGAAGGCGTGGCTTCGTTCAGCATCGCTTCGCTCACGCCCACAATCGGCAGCACCCCATATCCCAACTATCCCATCACCGACCTCGTCGGCACCTACGATTTCAACCGTGGTCTTGACCTCAATTTCGTATGCACGCTCGGGCCGGCTCCCTATCATGTAAAGGCCGATATGAAGTACTGATTCCGGCGACGGCATCGTCAGCGCCGTATGCCCCCGACTGTCCCGCCCGCAAATTTTTTGCAGGCGGGATTTTTTTTGCAGCCGCGAAACCCGAAAAGTTCATTTCTGAAAAAACGTGAAATGCGAAAAGTTATAAACAATTTTTGGCAAAACCGCCAAAAATCGCTAACTTTGTGGCACGTTTGGGTAAGCTGTCGCCCGGATTTGCTGTCCGCATAAAGTCAACGCTTTGCACCTCAGTGCGTTGCGTTGAGCGCGGATGACTTTGAACAGAATAAAAATTCAAAACCACAAATAAACCACAATGTTATTAGGCATATTTGGAATCACGAACAATGGCCTGCTCGCGCTCACGGCGCTTCTGACAGGTGTAGCTCTCGTGGCGCTGGCCCTGTGGCTTGCCGGATTGCTTTCGCCGCGGTCTTTCAACCCCCAGAAAGGCGAAGCCTACGAATGCGGTATCCCCACACGAGGCGAAAGCATGTCGCAGTTTAAGGTAGGCTATTACCTTTTTGCCATTCTGTTCTTAATGTTCGATGTTGAAACCGTGTTCCTCTTCCCGTGGGCCGTCCGCATGCGCGAGCTCGGCACCGACGGTCTCCTGAGTATCGCGGTATTTTTTGGTATCTTGGTGCTGGGCCTTGTTTATGCTTGGCGGAAAGGAGCGCTTGAATGGAAGTAACAACAAAAAGCATGCCCTACGAGGCATTCAAGGATAACGAGTATATCGAATCGCTCGTAAAAGAGCTTCAGGAAAACGGCACCAACGTCGTTGTCGGCGCCTTCGATAAGCTCATCAACTGGGGTCGCTCCAACTCGATTTGGCCTCTCACGTTTGCAACGAGTTGCTGCGGCATCGAATTCGTGTCGCTCGGCGCCGCCCGCTTCGACATGGCTCGCTTCGGCTGGGAAGTGGCTCGTTCGTCGCCCCGTCAGGCCGACTTCATGATGGTGGCCGGCACAATCGTCAACCGCATGGTGCCCGTGTTCCGCCGTCTTTACGACCAGCTCGCCGAGCCCAAGTATGTCATCGCATGCGGCGGTTGCGCCATTTCCGGCGGCCCCTTCCGCAACAGCTATCACGTGGCCAAGGGTATCGAGGATATCGTTCCGGTCGACGTCTTTGTTCCCGGTTGTCCTCCCCGCCCCGAGGCTATGATTTACGGCATCATGCAGCTCTCGCGTAAAATCAAGGTCGAAAAGTTCTTCGGCGGAGTCAACCGCAAGGAGAAGCAGGAGAAATTTCTTGCCGAGCATCCCGTAGAGGGAGTAAAGGACTGAGGTCTCCCGCCAATATCAAATCATCCAACTCCTTCCACAAACTTCTACTATCCTATCATAACATAATATGGCAACTATCACCGAAAAGATAGCCAAGCTTTTCCCTCAGGCCACCGTCGCTGACGGCGATATTCCCGCAATCAGCATCGACGACGCCGGCTGGCACGAGCTTGCAGCCGCCCTGCGCAACGACCCCGACTTCGCGATGGATTATCTTGTGACCATCGTCGGCATGGACTGGACCGACTCGCTCGGTTGCATCTATTATCTGGAGTCGACCGCCAACCACGCTATGTGCTCCGTGACGGTCCGCACCACCGACCGCGAGAACCCCATGCTGCATTCCGTGTCCGACATCTGGCACGTGGCCGGAATCTATGAGCGCGAAGTGTATGACTTCTACGGCATTGTGTTTATCGGCAACCCCGATATGCGTCGCCTCTTCCTGAGCATTGACTGGAAAGGCTTCCCTCTGCGCAAGGATTACGACATGAACCCCGAGCTCAACCCCGTCTCCATCGAAAGCGAGCGTCAGAGCGACACCACCGACACATACGTCGAAACCCCCGACGGCAAAATCGAGAAGAAGACCGTCGAAATCTTCCGCAAAGAAGACTTCGTGGTGAATATCGGTCCGCAGCACCCCGCCACGCACGGCGTGCTCCGTTTCCGCACGGCCGTCGACGGCGAGACAATCAAAAAAATCGACGTCTACATGGGCTATATCCATCGCGGCGTCGAAAAACTTTGCGAAACGCTCAACTACCCGCAGACGCTCCACTTCATGGACCGTCTTGACTACTTCTCGGGCCATCAGTATCACCACTGCCTTTGCAACGTCATCGAGCGTGCCGCCGGTATCGAGATTTCCCGTCGAGCCAAAGTTATCCGCGTGATGATGGACGAGTTGGCGCGTATCGCCTCGCACTGCCTCTTTATGGGCACATTCTGCATGGACCTCGGTGCGACGACGATGCTTTTCTACACCCTGCGTGTGCGCGAGCAGATTCTCGACATCATGGATAAGACCTGCGGCGCCCGCATGAGCTTCAACTACGGGTGCATCGGCGGCGTGATGCAGGACATCGCCCCTGATTTTCAGGCCGACGTCAAGGCTCTCCTCGAGATTCTTCCCAAGAACATCAAGGAATACAACAAGATATTCACCGGCAACGTCATCGCCAAAAACCGCATGGAAGGTGTCGGATATATCTCGCGCGAGGATGCCGTGGCCTACGGCGTGACCGGCCCCTCGGGGCGCGCTTCCGACTGGGCCTGCGACGTCCGCAAGACCCACCCTTACAGCATCTACTCCGAGCTTGACTTCGAGCAGGTGACAGCCACTGAAGGCGATTCGATGGCGCGTTTCAAGGTGCGTCTCCGCGAAATCGAAGAATCGGCCAAGATTCTTGCCCAGCTTGTCGACAACATCCCTGAAGGCGAATACTGCGTGAAGGTGCCCAAGGTGCTGAAACTCCCCGTGGGGTCGTGGTTCGAGATGGTCGAAGGTTGCCGCGGCGTCTTCGGCGTATATCTCGAGAGCGACGGCTCGACGAAGCCTTATCGCCTGAAGCTTGTGCCCCCGTGTCTGCCTCTCGCGGCCGCCGTGGACCACATGACGCAGGGCCAGAAGATTGCCGACCTTATCACCATCGGCGGTTCGCTTGACTACATTGTGCCCGATATGGACCGCTGATCCGGGCCGAGCCAACATTATCACGAATAAAAGAATCACAACATACGCATCATGCAAGATTTATCTTTCATCACCAACTGGATTCACACTACGCTGCTGTCGTTCCTTCCGGAGTGGGCGGCCGTGACGGTGGAATGTCTGTTCGTCGGAGTGGGACTCCTGCTGGTATATGCCTTGCTGGCCCTCTTCTATATCTACTACGAGCGCAAGCTGTGCGCCGCATTCCAGTGTCGACTCGGCCCGAACCGCGTAGGCCCGTGGGGTCTCCTCCAGAGCTTCGCGGATATGTTCAAGATGCTCATCAAGGAGCTTATCCGCCTCGACCACGTCGACCGCTTCCTGTTCGCCCTCGCGCCTTATCTCGTGATTATCGCCTCGATGCTCGCCTTTGCGGTGCTTCCGTGGGGCAACGGCCTGCAGGTGATTGACTTCAATATCGGCATCTTCTTCCTTATCGCTGTGTCGAGTATCGGCGTTCTGGGTATCCTTCTTGCCGGTTGGTCGTCGAACAACAAGTTCACCCTTATCGGTTCGCTCCGTTCGGGCGCTCAGATGGTGAGCTATGAAATCTCTATCGGACTGACCGTAATCACGATGGTATGCCTCTCGGGCACGATGAGCGTGACCGGCATCGTTCAGGAGCAGAGCGACCTTTGGTTTATCTTCAAGGGTCATCTTCCGGCGTTGATTGCCTTCATCATCTATATGATTGCAGGCACTGCGGAGACTAACCGCGGCCCGTTCGACCTCCCGGAGGCCGAGTCGGAGCTTACGGCCGGTTATCACACCGAGTATTCGGGCATGCACTTCGGCTTCTTCTATCTTGCCGAGTATCTCAACCTGTTCATTGTCTCGGGTGTTGCATCGCTCCTTTTCCTCGGCGGCTGGATGCCGCTCCACATCCCCGGATGGGAGGCTTTCAATCATGTTATGGACTTCATTCCCTCCGTAGTGTGGTTTGTCGGCAAGGCCATCTTCCTCAGCTTCATCATCATCTGGTTCAAGTGGACCTTCCCGCGTCTGCGCATCGACCAGATGCTTACCCTTGAATGGAAGTATCTCATGCCCATCAGCCTTGTGAACCTCGTGCTTATGGTGCTTGTTATAACCTTCGGTTGGCATTTCTGATACCGGCCGGAAATAAGAAAGAATAATCATCCCTTTTCCCTACGATAACCCCCCTCAGCAGTAATGAGCGAGAAATTCGGCAAAATAGCCCAAGTAATCGGCCCTGTAGTCGACGTCATTTTTGAAGGAGACGGCACCACGGTGCCCCCGATTTATACGGCACTGAAGATTGACCGTGAAGACGGCACCCAGCTGATACTGGAAGTAGAGCAGCATATCGGCGAGAACACCGTGCGCTGTGTTGCCATGGAGAGCACCGACGGCCTTCGCCGCGGCCTCTGCGTTGACAATCTCGAACGCCCCATCTCGGTGCCTACGGGCGAGCAGGTGAAGGGTCGTCTGCTCAATGTCATCGGCGACGCCATCGACAAGCTTCCGGCTCTTAACCGCGACAATCTGCGTTCGATACATCAGCCGGCTCCGGAGTTTGAGGACCTTACGATCGGCACGGAGATTCTCTCCACCGGTATTAAGGTAATCGACCTCCTTGAACCTTACAGCAAGGGCGGCAAAATCGGTCTCTTTGGCGGTGCCGGTGTGGGCAAGACCGTGCTTATCATGGAGCTTATCAACAATATCGCAAAGGGCCACGACGGCTTCTCGGTGTTCACCGGTGTGGGCGAGCGTACCCGCGAGGGCAATGACCTTCTGCGCGAGATGATTGAGAGCGGCGTAATGAAATACGGCGAGAAGTTTCAGGAAGGCATGGAAAAGGGAGAATGGAATCTGCACGACGTTGACGTCGACAAACTCAAGGAGTCGCAGACCACGCTCGTGTTCGGTCAGATGAACGAGCCCCCGGGCGCGCGTCTCCGTGTTGCCCTCTCGGGCCTTACGGTTGCCGAACAGTTCCGCGACCAAGGCGCCGGCGGCAAGGACGTGCTTCTCTTTATCGACAATATTTTCCGTTTCACGCAGGCCGGTTCGGAGGTTTCGGCTCTTCTCGGGCGTATGCCTTCGGCCGTGGGCTATCAGCCGACTCTTGCTTCCGAGATGGGTGCTCTTCAGGAGCGCATCACCTCGACGAAGAACGGTTCGATTACTTCGGTACAGGCCATCTACGTTCCTGCGGATGACCTTACGGACCCGGCTCCGGCCACGACCTTCAGCTTCCTTGATGCGACGACCGTGTTGTCGCGTAAGATTGCCGAGCTTGGTATCTACCCGGCTGTTGACCCGCTGGAGTCCACATCCCGAATCCTTGACCCGAACATCATCGGCGAGGACCACTACAACACGGCTCAGGCTGTGAAGCAGCTTCTGCAGAAATATAACGAGCTTCAGGACATCATCGCCATTCTCGGTGTCGACGAGCTTTCGGATGCGGACAAGCTTGTGGTGTCGCGTGCGCGCCGCGCCCAGCGCTTCCTTTCGCAGCCCTTCCATGTAGCCGAGCAGTTTACGGGTCTTCCGGGCGTGATGGTGCCTCTCAGCGAGACTATCCGCGGCTTCAAGATGATTCTTAACGGCGATATGGACGAATACCCCGAGCAGGCCTTCCTGAACGTGGGCACAATCGACGAGGCCATTGAGAAGGGCAAGAAGCTTCTCGCCGAGGTGAAATAAAGCCTGACCTCGCGCCGCTCAGGCGGATTGAAAAGAAATAAGAACAATTCAGCAGACAATCGTAATGACGTTAAAACTGATATCGGCGGAAGCCGTGATTTTCGACGGAGAGGTCACCTCGGTGACGCTTCCGGGCTCGCTGGGCGAGTTTCAGGTGCTTCGCAACCATGCGGCGCTGATTTCGACTCTCACGCCCGGGACCGTGCGCTATGTCGCGGCCTCCGGCGAGGAGCACAGCGCGGAGATTTCCGGCGGCCTTGTCGACGTCGATTCCAACGTTGTTTCTGTTTGTATATACTGATAAGACCGGCCTAAAGATGAAGTATCTGATAATTCTCATGATGGCGTTTGCGGCGATGTTCTCGCCGTCGCAGGCCGCAGCTGCCGGACACAGCGACGGCGACGCCAAGATTGATCCCAAGGAAATCATATTCGAGCACCTTGGCGACGCTTATGGCTGGGAAGTGCCTTTTGACCATCACCATCGTATCCCCCTGCCTGTGATAGTCTATGCTCATGACGGGTTGCACTGCTTCTCGTCGTCGCACATCACGGGTGGCGAGGCTTATACTGACGGCGGCGTCGAGTTCAAGCTTGCCGGGGCGGATTCGCCCCATAAGGGCAAGGTTGTCGAGATTGTCGACGGCAAGGAAGTGCGTCCGCTTGATTTTTCGATTACGAAGAATGTATGTGCGCTTTGGATATCGGTGGTTCTTGTCGCCGGGCTGATGCTTTGGCTTGCGGCGTTTCTGCGCCGACATCCGTTCAAGGCTCCGCGCAAGGGCCTCGGCGGCGTAGAGGTATGCGTGACGTTCATCTACGACGGCGTTGTTAAGGCTATCCTCGGTCCGAAGGCCCCCAAGTTCGCGCCTTATCTGATGACGGTGTTCTTCTTTATCCTTGCGATGAACCTTCTCGGGCTTATCGTGGTTTTCCCCGGCGGTGCGAATCTTACGGGCAATATCGCGGTGACGCTTGTCCTTTCGGTGCTTACGTTCCTTGTGACGAATATCTTCGCCAACAAGCATTACTGGAAGGAAATATTCTGGCCCGATGTGCCTCTGTGGCTCAAGTTTCCGCTTCCGATTATGCCGGCGATTGAGATTTTCGGCATGTTCACGAAGCCGGCGGCACTCACGGTGCGTCTGTTCGCCAATATCATGGGCGGCCACATGATTGTGCTTGTGCTTACGCTTCTGATATTTATATTCTCGGCATTCAGTCCTGCGGCTGGCGGCGCGACGACGGTTGTGTCCGTAGGGTTCTCGATATTCATGCTCTTGATTGACGTGCTTGTGAGCTTCATTCAGGCTTATGTGTTCACGATGCTTTCGACGATATTCATATCTCTCGCGCAGGAGGAGCACCATGAGGAGCATAAGAAGGGCGAGGGCGAAGGCAAGGAAATCGCCGAGCGCATCAAGGATGCTCTTGTATAAAACAAACGAATAATCAATAAAACAAAATAACCCCCAACTTAAAAACTCGAAAATTATGTTAGGTCTTTTAGCAGAACTTTCTCTTACGGCATTCGGCGCAGCTCTCGGCGCAGCCATCGCAGCAATTGGTGCAGGTATCGGTATCGGTAAGATTGGCGCCGCCGCCATGGAAGCCATCGCCCGTCAGCCTGAAGCTGCCGGTGACATCCGCAGTAGCATGATTGTGATTGCGGCTCTTGTTGAAGGTGTTGCCCTCTTCGCCGTAATCGTCTGCGTACTTGCACTCTTCGTATAAGCGGGGCGTCATACGCGTGTCTCTCCTCTCCGGAATTACCCCTACAATTAACCCCCAACAGTAAAGAATGGAACTTTTCACGCCTGATTTTGGCTTGATATTCTGGATGTTCGTGGCCTTCGGCGTACTCTTCCTCGTCCTGTGGAAGTTTGCGTGGCCGGTCATCCTGAAATCCGTCGACGCCCGCGCCGACCTTATCGACAAGGGCGTGGAATACGCGCAGAGCGCGAAGGAGCAGCTTGACAATGCCAACCGTCAGGCTCAGACATATATTGAAGAAGCGCGTCACCGCGAGGCTGAAATCCTCCGTGAGGCCGACAAGATGAAGACACAAATCATCGAGGAGGCTCGTGTGGCCGCGCAGAGCGAGGCTCAGAAGGTCATGGATGCCGCTAAGGTTCAGATTGCCCAGCAGCAGAAGCAGGCAGAAGAGCAGTTCCGCAATCAGGTGAGCGATTTCGCTCTTCAGATTGCAGACAAGGTTGTCCGCGGCCGTATGGCCGACTCTAAGGAGCAGGCAAAGCTCGTGGATACGCTTCTTACTGAAATCGAACATAAAAACTGAGCTAAGCGAATATGGATCAAGGCTTAATCCCCCGCCGTTACGCCAAGGCGCTGCTTGAGACGGCAGAAGAGCGCGGAGTTTCCGCCGCGCTTTACGGTCAGATGGTTGCGTTGCATTCGGCCTTCGAGGCCGAGCCGGAGCTTGGCAAAGCCGTGGCGAATCCCTTCGTCGGCTTTGACGCCAAGGCGCGGCTTCTCGAGACTGCCGCGGGCGTAAAGGCAGACGACAAGGATGCGGCCACGTTCACGGACTTCGTGAAGCTTCTTGTGAGCAACCGGCGTATCGACCTTATGCGCGAAATGACGGTTGCTTATATCGACCTCTACCGTCGCGCGCATGACATCGTGCGTGTGGAAGTTGACAGCGCCGCTCCGCTGAGTTCGGAGGCGCGTGCGCGCCTGCGGGCTGTCATCGGGCGCAAGATGCCTGCCGGCGGCACAATCGAGCTTGTCGAGAAGGTCGATCCCACGCTCATCGGCGGATTTGTCATCAATATCAATAACGAGCGTCTGGACGCATCGGTGAAGAATGAACTCGAGCGACTCCGCCTCAATCTCCTAAAGTAAATTCCCCCCCTAACAGCTTTTTAACACAATGATCAATCCCAGCGAGATCTCCGAAGTATTAAAGCAGCAGCTCCAGAGCATCAACAGCCACGTCGCTTTTGAGGAAGTGGGCTCCGTGCTTGATGTCGGCGACGGTGTGGCCCACGTCTACGGGCTCGACAACGTCAGCGCGAATGAACTCGTGGAGTTCGAGAACGGCGTCACCGGCGTCGCCATGAACCTCGAGGAAAGCAACGTCGGCGTCATCCTTCTCGACAACGTCAATAAGGTGACGGAGAACATGACCGTGCGCCGCACAGGCCAAATCGCGTCTATCCCCGTTGGCGAAGGCTTGCTGGGCCGCGTCATCAATATTCTCGGTCAGCCGGTCGACGGCCGCGGGCCTATTGCGGGAGAGACGGTGCGTCTTCCTCTTGAGCGCAAGGCTCCGGGTGTGATTTATCGTCAGCCGGTGAATCAGCCGCTTCAGACGGGTATCAAGGCCATCGACTCGATGGTGCCCATCGGTCGCGGTCAGCGCGAGCTTATCATCGGCGACCGTCAGATCGGCAAGACAGCCATCGCTATCGACACGATAATCAACCAGCGCAAGGAATTCGATGCCGAGAAGCCGGTTTATTGTATTTATGTTGCCATCGGTCAGAAGGCATCGAGCGTTGCCGCCACGGTGGAGACGCTCCGCAAGTACGGTGCGCTCGACTACACGGTGGTAGTTGCCGCCACGGCTTCCGACTCGGCCGCCATGCGCTACTATGCTCCTTTCGCGGGTGTTGCCATCGGCGAGTATTTCCGCGATTCGGGCCGCGACGCGCTTATAGTCTATGACGATTTGTCGAAGCAGGCTGTTGCATATCGTGAAATTTCGCTTATTCTCAAGCGTCCTTCGGGCCGCGAGGCATATCCGGGCGATATTTTCTATCTGCATTCGCGCCTGCTTGAACGTGCGGCCAAGATTATCGACAATCAGGAGGTTGCATCGCAGATGAACGACCTGCCTGCGGCTCTCAAGCCCATCGTCAAGGGCGGCGGGTCGCTTACGGCGCTTCCCATAATCGAGACTCAGGCCGGCGACGTGTCGGCATATATCCCGACGAATGTAATTTCGATTACCGACGGACAGATATTCCTTGAAACGTCGCTGTTCAACAGCGGTGTCCGTCCGGCCATCAACGTCGGCATCTCGGTGAGCCGTGTGGGCGGTAACGCTCAGATTAAGGCAATGAAGAAGGTTGCCGGCACGCTGAAGATCGATCAGGCACAGTTCCGCGAGCTTGAGTCGTTTACGAAGTTCGGCGGTGACATTGACCCTGTGACGGCACGTGTCATTGACAAGGGCCGCAAGAACGAGCGCCTGCTCATCCAGCCTCAGTATCAGCCTTGGGACGTCAAGGACGAGGTTGCGATTATCTATTGCGGTGTGAACGGGCTTCTTTCGGATGTACCGATGGATAAGGTAGCCGAGTTCCAGAAGCAACTGCTTCAACTTCTGCATGCCAAGCATCAGGAGGATGTGCTCGACGTTATCGCAAAGGGTCCTCTTACGGACGATGCCGCCGCCAAGCTCAAAGCCGCCGCGACGGACGTTGCCGGCCGATTCACAAAATGATAAAATCCCCCGTATAGAGTTTACCATCAGATGGCAACATTACGAGAACTAAAAGGTCGCATAGGCTCGGTAAAGTCTTCGGAGAAGATAACGGGCGCGATGAAGATGATATCTTCGGCCAAGATGCACAAGGCCGAGGGTATCCTGAAGCGTCTTACGCCTTTCAGGGACTGTGTGCAGGCGATAATAGGTAATCTGCTGACGTCGGACGCGGCTGTGAGTTCGCCTCTCGCCACGGCTCATGCGTCGGTAGGGCGTGTTGTGCTGGTGGTGTTCGGCAGCGACGACGGTCTTTGCGGAGCATATAATGTGAATGTGTTCAAGTACGTTCTCGGTCGTATGGCCGAGCTTCGGGAGACTTACGGGGCGGGAGTGCGCGTGACGCTTGTGCCCGTAGGCCGTAAGATAACGAAGATACTGAATGCGTTTGCGGCGAAGAATCCGGGCGTGAGCGTGAGTCTTCCCGAGGGAATCGATTCGAAGACCGAGGGTGAGGCGGTGAAGCGTTTCGGCAAGGGCTTCGAAGCGGAGTTTCTCGCTGACAAGGCGGACCGCGTGGAGCTTGTGTACATGCGATATTTTTCGGCGGGTCGCCAGCGCGCGGTCAGCGAGGAGTATCTCCCGGTTTCGTCGGAGTCGCTTGCGGGCGAGTCGAAGTCGTCGGGGCGTCCGTATTTGTTCGAGCCTGATGCGATGACCGTTTTCGGGACGGTGATACCGATGTATCTTCTGTCGAAGATGCAAGAGGCGTTCGGGCATAATCGCGCGTCGGAGCAGGCCGCCCGCGTGATGGCGATGCAGAGTGCGAACGACAATGCGGGCAAACTTCTCGAGCAGCTTCAGCTTGAGTATAACAAACTGCGTCAGCAGGGCATCACGACCGAGCTTCTCGACATCGTCGGGGGTCAGGTGCGCGATGAGTGACTCTTTTTCATTCCCGGCTTCGGGCCGGGGAGGCGACAGGGGCGGGCAGCTTGTCCGCGACATTTCTTGACAGAAAACAATAGAAAAAGTAAATATAAAAATGGGTAGTGTAAAAGACTATTTTTCGTCCTTGGGGTCCGGCATTCTCAGCCTTGTAAAAGGCATGCAGGTGACGGGCAAGGAATTTATAACCCCTAAAATCACGGAGTGCTATCCCGAGAACCGCACGACGCATCATATTGCGGACCGTTTCCGGGCGGAGCTTCGTTTTATCTACGACAAGGACGGCAATCACAAGTGTATCGCCTGCGGAAGTTGCGAGCGTGCGTGTCCGAACGGCACGATTTCGATTGCGACGAAGATGGTGGACACTCTTGCCGGCACGAAGAAGAAAAAGCTGGACAAGTATTTTTATGATCTGGGGAGCTGTACGTTCTGCCAGATGTGTGTGTCGTCGTGTCCGACGAATGCCATCGAGTTTGACAATGATTTCGAGCAGGCAGTGTTCACCCGCAACAAGCTTGTGAAGCAACTTAATTATCTTCCGGAGAAGGAAGAGCCGGCGCCCACTCCCGAGGAGATTGCGAAGGCTCAGGCCGAGCGCGAGGCCAAGATTGCCGCCGCCAAGGCTAAGGCCGCCGCACTTAAGGCTGCCAAAGAGGGCGGAGCCGCCGCGTCCGGTGAAGCCGCTCCCACCGAAACACAAGAAAATAAATAAACCGTCATATGGAATCAGTAGGAAGTATAATTCTTTATTTTGTCGTCGCTTTGTCGATGATAGTCTTCTCGGTGCTGGCCGTCACGACCCGAAAGATCCTTCGCGCCGCCACCTACCTGCTGTTCACTCTTTTTGCGGCCGCTGTCGTGTATTTCATGCTTGACTATGAATTTCTCGGCGCGGTTCAGATTGCAGTGTATGCAGGAGGCATCGTGGTGCTGTTTGTGTTCTCGATACTTCTGACGAGCCGCCCGGGCGACAATTCGGAGCGCCTGACTTCGCGGTCGAAGGCTCTTGGCTTTGTCGGGGCGCTCGGCATGCTCGGTCTTGCCGGTTGGGCACTCGTGAGCCGCTGCGCCAATTTTGCGTCGCTTCCGGCGATGGAGTCTCTAACGATGAGCGATCTCGGGACCGCACTTATGGGCACGGGAGAGAATCAGTATCTTCTGCCTTTCGAGGCTGTGTCCGTTCTATTGCTCGCATGTATAATCGGTGGCGTTGTTGTGGCCCGTAAACGTTAAAAGACCATGGAATTTACAGTTATCTATTATCTCATACCCGCGCTGATTATGTTCTGCTGCGGCGTGTATGGCTTCATAACGCGCAAGAATATGATTGCCATGCTGATCTCACTGGAGCTGATGCTCAATGCCGTTGACATCAATTTTGTGGTCTTCAACCGCTATCTGTATCCGGAAGCGATGGAGGGAATGTTTTTCACTCTGTTCGCCATTGCGATAGCCGCAGCCGAGACGGCGCTTGCCATCGCTATCATCATCAATATCTTCCGGTCGAACAAGACAGTTGACGTCCGAACTCTTAACGAAATGAAATTCTGAGCCACATGGATATAACGTTACCAATCCTAATCTTAGCCATCCCGCTGGCGATGTTCCTGATACTCGGCATCGCCGGTTGCAAGATGAGCCATAAGCTCGCCGCCGGCCTTGGAATAGCAGGTATGGGTACGACCCTCGTGCTTTCCTATATAACGGCGCTCAGCTATTTTTTCAATCCCGAGTTTGTCGCCGAGGGGATGCGTCTTCAGGTGACAGTGTTCAATCTCGAGTGGCTTGCGTTTACGCCGCAGCTTGTGATCAGCCTCGGATTTTTCCTTGATCCCATTTCGGCGATGATGCTGATGGTGATTACGACGATTTCGTTCATGGTCCACCTTTACAGCCTCGGATATATGGAGGGTGAGAAGGGATTCCAGCGTTATTACGCTTTCCTCTCGCTGTTCAGCTTCTCGATGCTCGGGCTTGTCGTTGCCACGAATATCTTTCAGATGTATATCTTCTGGGAGCTTGTGGGTGCGTCGTCGTATCTTCTGATCGGATTCTATTATCGCCTGCATTCGGCGGTGTCGGCTTCGAAGAAGGCGTTTATCGTGACTCGTTTCGCCGACCTCGGTTTTCTGATCGGTATTCTGATTCTGTCGTATTACACGCAGACGTTCGATTTTGTGAAGATGACTTCCGACCCGACTTGGGTTCTCGCATCGACCGGCGGCGCTACTTTCATGGGTGCTTCGGTTCTGACGTGGGCTCTTGTGCTGATCTTTACGGGCGGTATGGGTAAGTCGGCGATGATGCCGCTTCACATCTGGCTTCCTGACGCAATGGAGGGTCCGACGCCTGTGTCGGCTCTGATCCATGCGGCGACGATGGTCGTTGCGGGTGTGTTCCTCGTGGCGCGTATGTTCCCCGTATATATGATGGAGGGTTCGGCTACGATGATAATCGTTGTTGTAGGTGCGCTGACGGCGTTCTATGCGGCGATGGTTGCCTGCGCACAAGTTGACATCAAGCGTATCCTTGCGTTCTCGACGATATCGCAGATTGCGTTCATGATGGTGGCCCTCGGGGTTGCGTCGGCCGGTCACGGCGAGGTTGAGCATCA
Organism: uncultured Muribaculaceae bacterium; assembly: GCA_910584905.1. Taxonomy (GTDB): domain Bacteria; phylum Bacteroidota; class Bacteroidia; order Bacteroidales; family Muribaculaceae; genus CAG-873. The sequence continues at coordinate 4,388 of CAJUCQ010000003.1, read as the reverse complement.
CGGTCTCGGTTATATGGCTTCGATGTTCCATCTGTTTACGCATGCGATGTTCAAGGCTCTTCTGTTCCTTGGCGCCGGTGCGCTTATCCATGCCGTGCACTCGAACAACTACACGTCGATGGGCGGTCTTCGGAAGTATATGCCCGTGACGCGCTGGACGTTCCTTATCGGCTGTCTTGCCATCGCCGGCATACCGCCTTTCTCGGGCTTCTTCTCGAAGGATGAGATTCTGGCGGCCTGCTATGCGTGGAGCCCTTATATCGGCGTGTGGATGTCGATGGTTGCGGCTCTGACGGCATTCTATATGTTCCGTATGTATTATCTCATTTTCTGGTGGAATGAACCGGAGTATCACCACGCGCCTCATGATGCGCCGTGGACGATGAGTGTTCCGTTGATTTTCCTTGCCGCCGTGAGCTGTGTGGCCGGGTTTATACCCTTCGGTCATTTCGTGACTTGGGACCGCATGCCTTATGATATCCATCTTGACTGGGCTATCGCCGGGTCGAGTGTGGTGATTGCGGTAGTGGCTATCCTTGTGGCACGCCGGATGTATATGAAGGAAAATGAGCTTCCGGCGAAGATGAAGGCCGCGCTTCCGCGCCTTTGGGACTGGTGTCATCACCGTTTCTACTGGGATGAGCTTTACATATTCATCACGCACCGCATCATTTTTGACGGAATCTGCCGTCCGCTTGCATGGTTTGACCGTCACATCATCGACGGAACGATGGATTCGTTTGCAACGGTGACTAGCAAGGCGTCGGAGGCTATCCGTCCTCTTCAGTCGGGTCAGGTGCAGATGTATGTGTGGTATTATCTGATCGGCGCGTTGCTTCTCGCGGGCATCACTGCCGCATGTGTTCTGTAAGCCGGCGAAACGGTGCAAATAAACCCTTAAATTGTTATTACGATGTTTTCTAATATACTGATTTATTTTGTGGTGATACCCCTTGTGATGCTTGCGGGTCTCGCCGTGTGTCAGAATATCCGGCAGATACGTGCGGTAGCAGTGACCGGTTCGGTTGCGTTGATCGGTCTGTCGGTGTGGGTGCTCATGGAGTATCTCGGACTTCGGGCCGGGGGCAACGAGGATGCAATGCTCTTTGTTGACAGCTGGACGTGGTTCGCTCCGCTTAATATCCATCTTGCAGTAGGTGTCGACGGCATTTCGATAGCTATGCTTTTGTTGTCGTCGGTGATTGTTTTCGCGGGGTCGTTCGCTTCGTGGGAAATCAAGCAGGCGAAGGAGTTTTTCCTTTGGCTGATACTCCTGTCGGTGGGGGTTTTCGGGTTCTTTATCTCGATTGACCTGTTTACGATGTTCATGTTCTACGAGGTTGCTCTTATCCCGATGTATCTTCTCATCGGTGTGTGGGGTTCCGGGAACAAGAATTATTCGGCGATGAAGCTGACGCTGATGCTTATGGGCGGCTCGGCTTTCCTGATGCTTGGTCTTATCGGCATTTATTATCATTCGGCGCCCGAGGGCGGCGAGCTGACGTGGAATATCCTTGAGATTGCGCGCAACGGTGCGATAGATCATTCGTGGCAGACGTTCCTTTTCCCGATGACGTTTGTCGGGTTCGGTGTTCTCGGTGCGATGTTCCCGTTCCACACGTGGTCGCCTGACGGCCACGCATCGGCTCCGACAGCCGTGTCGATGCTTCACGCCGGTGTGCTGATGAAGCTCGGCGGCTACGGGTGTTTCCGCGTGGCTATCTATCTGATGCCTCAGGCGGCTCACGAGCTGTCGTGGATATTCCTGATTCTGACGGGTATTTCGGTTGTTTACGGCGCGTTCTGCGCGTGCGTCAAGACTGACCTGAAGTATATCAATGCTTATTCGTCGGTGTCGCACTGCGGTCTTGTTCTCTTTGCGATACTGATGCTGAACGAGACAGCGATGACGGGTGCTATCATGCAGATGTTGTCGCATGGTCTGATGACGGCTCTTTTCTTTGCACTTATCGGTATGATTTATGGCAGAACGCATACTCGCGACATCACGGAGATGGGCGGTATGATGCAGATTATGCCTTATCTGTCGGTGTGCTATGTCATTGCCGGTATGGCTTCGCTGGGTCTCCCGGGTCTTAGCGGCTTTGTGTCGGAGATGACAATTTTCGTGGGTTCGTTCCAGCATTCGGATATGTTCCACCGTGTGTTCACTATCGCGGCTTGCTGCTCGATTGTGATAACGGCAGTGTATATTCTCCGTGTTGTCGGGAAGCTCCTTTTCGGGCCGGTTCACAACGAGCATCACCGTGAGCTTAGTGATGCCACGTGGTGGGAGCGTCTGTCGACGGTTACGCTGATTGTCAGCGTTGCAGCTATCGGCTGTTTCCCGAATTTCTTCAATCATCTGATTAACTTCACCTTCAAGCCTGCGATTTTCGCTGTCCTTGGCCTGAACTAAACGATAGGTATTGCAATGGATTACTCACAGTTTTTGATAATGAAGCAGGAAATCGGCCTGTTGGTCGTGTTTCTTGTGGTATTTCTTTACGATACGTTCATGCCGGGGCGGACGCAGAAGGCGTTGCCGGCGGTTTCGACCGTGCTGATGCTTTTGCTGACGGTTGCCGGGTTCTGTCCTTCGTGTCTCGGCGTGTCGGGCGATTCGACGGCATTCGCGGGGATGTATGAGACATCGCCTGTGATTGCGGCTATCAAGAATATTCTCAACATCGGCGTGGTGATAGTGCTTTTGCAGAGCATCCGCTGGGCCAACAGTGATGATATGCGTATGCGTCGCGGAGAGTTTTACGAGCTTCTTCTTGTGACTCTTTTCGGGATGTATCTGATGATTTCGGCTCGTCACTTCCTTTTGTTCATCATCGGTCTTGAGAGCGCTTCGCTTCCTCTTGCGGCTATGACGGCGCTGAACAAGCAGCATCAGGAGAGCCATGAGGCTGCCGGCAAGTATATCCTTACGGCAGTGTTTTCGTCGGCAATCTTTATGATGGGTCTTTCGTTTGTCTACGGACTTGCGGGGTCGCTTTATTTCAGCAATATCTATGTGGCGCTTGCGTCGGAGATGAATCTGATGCTTGTGTGCGCTGTTGCGTTCGTAATCGCGGGCATCGGGTTCAAGCTGTCGCTTGTGCCGTTCCATCTTTGGACCGCGGATGTATATCAGGGCGCGCCGACGTCGGTGACGTCGTATCTTTCGGTGATTTCGAAGGGCGCTACGGCGTTTGCTTTCATGGCTGTAATGGCTCAGGTTTTCGGTACGGTCTACAGTGCGATATGGGAGTGGATGCTTTATGCTTTGATTGTGTTGACGATTACGGTTGGTAATCTATTTGCCATCCGTCAGCGTAATATGAAGCGTTTCCTTGCGTTCTCGTCAATTTCGCAGGCGGGCTATATCATGCTCGGCGTTATCGCATACAATACGATGGGTGTTGCGGCGATGATGTATTATATACTGGTTTACATCTTCTCGAACCTTGCGGCGTTCGGGGTTATCGGAGCAATCGAGAATGCCACGGGGCGTTTGTCGATGGATGACTATCGCGGGCTTTACAAGACTAATCCGCGCCTGTCGTTTGCGATGATGCTTGCGATGTTCTCGCTGGCCGGTATTCCTCCTTTCGCGGGTTTCTTCTCGAAGTTCTTTATCTTTACGGGCGCTCTCAATCAGGGTTCGACTGCGATTTATGTGCTCGTGCTCATCGCTCTTATCAACACAATCGTTTCGCTGTATTATTATCTCCTCGTCGTGAAGGCAATGTTCATCAGCGAGGAGGAGTGTGTGATACCGAATTTCCGTTCGGCTTGCACGGAGCGTCTCGGTCTGTGGATTACGGTTGCCGGTATTATCTTCCTCGGTCTTGTAAGCTGTGTTTACAGCGGTCTTCTTGACATGACGGCTGATTCGGCGCTGAGTTTGTTCTTTGTCTGAACAGGACTATATATATTCGGCACGCCGGGTTCTTTAGGGAATCCGGCGTGTTTTATATTTGGTAACTATTCAGCGAAAACAAAGGATACGAAGATTTAGCTCATCAGTTTAGACGAGTGCCAATATAGCCTCCAGAGGTGACTGGCCGTTCTTCCATGCTGTGTCTGCGATAGAATGTAGCGCATGAAAGGCGTCGGCACCGGTTTCTGAACGGAAGCATCCGGATATTTTCTGCTTGACCTTGAGTTTTCGGATTCCACGTTCTGAAGCGTTGTTGTCAGATGGTATGGCCGGATTTTCAAGGAAGTTGAAGATGTAGTCCCTGCATTTTATTATACCCCTCTTCAACTCATTAAACTCACGTGAGTTCGATATAAGCAATCAGAACAAAGTTAGCTGGTTATCTGTCACAAACTCCAAAGAGATCGACGGTTTCTTTGGGAAAAAGCAGTAAGCAGCGATAGCACTCAAAGCATTG
>CAJUCQ010000002.1 GCA_910584905.1 uncultured Muribaculaceae bacterium | reverse complement strand
ATAGTAGATTCAGTAGCCATGGTCGGTAAGTGTTGGTTCTAATTTATAACACATAACCGGCCATGGCCGTTTTTGATAACATTGCCATAAGTTAATAGCATTGAATCACGTCCGTACATTTCGCGGGGCGCATGTCCGCCACCTTTCGCGGGGGCACCGCGGCATTCGCGCCCCCGCGGTTTTCGCAAAAAAATTGTAAAATCTTGGTCGGGCGAGCCTTTTTTCGTATTTTTGTATGAATGCGGGAACGTACCCGAAAATCAAATACAAACATACACTCAAAATGAAAACATTGATCAGCGCACTGGCCCTCTCCGCAGTGGCCGGCGCCCCGGTAATGGCTCAGAATATGGAATCAGATTATGCTTCGTGGCCTGCCTACAGCGGCGACGACCTCGAAATGACGGTCGACGCACGCGGCACGCGCTTCGCCCTTTGGTCGCCGAAGGCCAAGGCCGCAACGGTCTACGTCTACGACACGGACCTCAACACCCCGCCCGTCGACTCGCTTGAAATGCGCCTCGGCGACGGAGGCGTGTGGCGCGCGCAGACCCCCGCGCCGCTCTACGGCAAGTTCTACACCTTCCGCGTCACCGACGCTTCCGGCCGCCGCCTCGACGAGACTCCCGGCGTCTGGGCCAAGGCCACGGGCACAAACGGGCGCCGCGCCGCCATAATCGACTTCGCAAAAACCGACCCCCAAGGCTGGGCTGCCGACCGCGGCCCGGAGCTTAAGGCGATGACCGACGCCGTGGTCTACGAGATGCACCACCGCGACTTCAGCATCCACCCCTCGTCGGGCATCGTCCACAAGGGCAAGTTCCTCGCCCTTACCGAACCGGCCACGCGCACGCCCCAAGGCGCCGCAACGGGCATCGATCACCTCAAGGAGCTGGGCGTGACCCACGTGCATATTCTCCCCAGTTACGACTATAACTCCGTCGACGAGGCGAACCTCCCTGCCAACGAATACAACTGGGGCTACGACCCCTACAACTACAACACGCCCGAAGGCTCGTACTCCACCGACCCCGCCAACCCCGAGGCCCGCGTGCGCGAGATGAAGGCGATGGTTAAGGCCCTCCATGACGCCGGAATAGGCGTCGTGATGGACGTGGTCTACAACCACACGGCCGGAGGCGACGACTCCAACTTCTCCCTCACGGCCCCCGGCTACTACTACCGCCACCGCTCCGACGGCACCTACAGCGACGCCTCCGGCTGCGGAAACGAAACGGCCTCAGAACGCGCCCAGATGCGCAACTTCATCATCAACTCCGTGAAGTACTGGGCCAAGGAATATCATATCGACGGCTTCCGCTTCGACCTCATGGCCATCCACGACATGGAGACGATGGACGCCGTGGCCGCCGAACTCAAGAAAATCAACCCCTCGATATTCGTCTACGGCGAAGGCTGGACCGCCGGCGATTCGCCCCTGCCCGCCGAGCGCCGCGCGCTCAAAGACAACGTGGGCCGCATGACGGGCATCGCCGTGTTCTCCGACGACATCCGCGACGCCGTCAAGGGCCATTACAGCGACGCCGCCGACCGCGGCTTCGCCACGGGCAAGCCCGGCAACGAGGAGACCGTGAAAATAGGCATCGTCGGCGCAACGGCCCACCCGCAGGTCGACTACGCAAAGGGCAACAACTCCAAGCGCCCCTACGCCGCAGCGCCGACGCAGGTGGTCAACTACGTGTCGTGCCACGACGACCTCACCCTCACCGACAAGCTCGCCAAGTCGATGCCCGGCTCGGCCGAGGCCGAGCGTCAGAGAGCCGCGCGGCTGGCGCAGACCATCGTGTTCACGTCGCAGGGCACGCCGTTCATGTTCGCGGGCGAGGAAGTGTTCCGCGACAAAAAAGGCGTCCACAACTCCTACAAGAGCCCCGACAGCGTCAACGCCATCGACTGGACGCTCAAGACCCGCAACGCCGCCCAGTTTGACTACTACCGCGAGCTTATCAAGCTCCGCAAGGCCCACCCGGCATTCCGCATGACCACGGCCGAAGACGTGGCCCGCAATATCGTGTTCGACAAAACCGACGCCCCCAATATCGTCAGCTACTCCATCCGCAACAACGCCAACGGCGACGAGTGGAAGGAAATAAAGCTCATCTTCAACGGCGGCACGACTCCCTTCGCGGCCAAGGTGCCCAAGGGCGAATGGACCGTCATCGCCCGCGACGGCGTGCTCCGCGCCGACGGCCTCGGCGAGTCGAAGGGCGGCACCGTAGTCGTCACGCCCGTGTCGGCCCTCATCCTCGCCCGTACGAAATAAGCGAGCCTCACCCCTCCGCGTCCCTCCCGCCGTCAAGGCCGGGGGGACGCGCACGTTAAACATCCGAAAACAATTTCCAACGACTGATATATGCTGAAAAAGAGTACAAAGATAATAGCCACAGTCTCCGACCGCCGCTGCGACGTCGATTTCATCCGCTCGCTCTTCGAGGCGGGAATGAACGTGGTGCGCATGAACTCGGCCCATCTCGGCGAGGAAGGCATGACGCGCATCGTCGAAAACTGCCGCGCAGTCTCGCCCCGCATCGCCGTGATGGTCGACACAAAAGGCCCCGAAATCCGCACCACCGTCAACGCCGACCCCGAAGCCAAGATTTTCTTCCGCGAAGGCATGGAAACCGAGTTTGCAGGCCGCCCCTCCGAGAGCACCACGGCCCGGCGCGTGTGTCTGACCTACGCCAACATCGCCCGCGACGTGCACCCGGGCATGCATTTCCTCATCGACGACGGCGAACTCGACTTCATCATCACGGCCGTCGACGAGGCCGAAGGGACAGTCAGCGCACGATGCCTCAACGACGGCGCCCTCGGCTCGCGAAAGAGCGTCAACATCCCCGACAGCGACATCCGCCTCCCGGCCCTCACCGACCGCGACCGGGCCACCCTCGCCGTGGCCGCCCGCCTCGGCGTCGACTTCGTGGCCCACTCGTTTGTGCGCACCGCCGACGACGTCAGCGCCGTTCAGGACGAACTCGACCGCCTCGGCTCGGACATGAAGATTATCTCCAAAATCGAAAACCGGCAGGGCGTCGACAACTTCGACGCCATCCTCGAAGCCTCGTACGGCATAATGGTGGCCCGCGGCGACCTCGGCATCGAAGTGGCCGCCGAGCGCATCCCCGTGATTCAGCATGAGATGATAGGCAAGTGCATCGCCGCCCACAGGCCCGTAATCGTGGCCACGCAGATGCTCCACTCGATGATTACGAACCCGCGACCCACACGCGCCGAAATCAGCGACATCGCAGCCGCCGTCTACCAGCGTGCCGACTGCCTCATGCTCTCGGGCGAGACCGCCAACGGGCGCTATCCCGTCGAGGCCGTGCGCACGATGGCCCGGGTGGCCCAGGACGTCGAGGCCTCGATTACCGAAACGAGCACCGGCGAACACATCCCGCCGCTGGCCGACGCACACGTCACGTCGTTCCTCGCCCGGCAGGCCGTTGTGGCCGAGCGCGAAATCGGCGTCAAAGCCATTATCGCCGACGCAATCCACGGGCGCACGTCGCGGTTCATCGCCTCCTTCCGAGGCACTTGCCCCGTCTACGCCATCTGCTACCGCAAGCGCACCATGCGCACCCTGAGCCTCTCATACGGAATCAAGGCATACTACTACAAGGACTACACCCCCGCCGAGCGCTATCCCCTCGAAGCCCTCGCCGACTTCGTGCACGAAGGGCTCCTCAACCCCGCCGACCGCATTGCCTTCCTCGGCGCTATCAACGGCACGGGAGCGACGTTCCTCGAAATCAACGCCGTGCAGGCAATCCTCGACAACGGCGCAACAGATGCCGCTCCCGGTGTCTGAGGCGCGAAAACGAAAAATTTTTGTATCTTTGCGGACAGTATGGCAAACGTATTAAGCATCGAAAAGCTCACGAAGAGCTACGGCGACCGCGTGCTCTTCGCCGACGTGACGCTCGGAGTTGACGAGGGCCAAAAGATTGGCATCGTCGCCAAGAACGGCACGGGCAAGAGCACTTTCCTCGGCATCCTCGCCGGACGGGAGGACGCCGACTCCGGCTCGGTGGTTTTCGCCGACGGGCTCCGCGCAGGCTTTCTTGAGCAGACGCCCGTGTTCGCCCCGGGGATGACGGTTATCGAGGCCGCCCTCGCAGGCGACGGCGACGTGGCCGAGGCCGTGAGGGCATACATGGAAGCTATGGAGGCAGGCTCGCCCGAAGAGCAGGCGAAGGCATCGCAGAGAGTCGACGCCCTCGACGCGTGGGACTACGAGGACCGCCTCCGCAGCCTCCTGTCGCGCCTCGGACTCGACGAAATGACCGCTCAGGTCGACCGCCTTTCAGGCGGCCAGCGCAAGCGCCTCGCTATTGCAAGAGTGGTGATGCAGGACCCCGACATCATTATCCTTGACGAGCCGACAAACCACCTTGATATCCCCGTAATCGAGTGGCTTGAGGGCTATCTCCGACGCTCGAAGGCCACGCTCCTGATGGTGACCCACGACCGCTACTTCCTCGACCGCGTCTGCAACTGCATCGTCGAAATCGACAACGCAACCGTATATACCTACGCCGGCAACTACGACTACTTCCTGCGCCGCCGCGCCGAGCGCATCGAGGCTATGGCCACCGAGCTGGCGAGGGTGAAAAACACCCTCCGCCGCGAGCAGGAATGGATGAGCCGCCAGCCGCAGGCACGCGCCGGAAAGGCAAAATTCCGCATCGACTCGTTCTACGACCTCAAGGAGCGCTCGCGCGTGCGCCTCGACGAAAAAAACATCAGCCTCGACGCAAAGGCCTCATATATAGGCTCGAAGATATTCGAAGCCGAGGGCATATCGAAGCGCTTCGGCGACAAGGTGATTCTCGACGGCTTCTCCTACACCTTTGCCCGGGGAGAAAAACTCGGCCTCATCGGCGCGAACGGCGTGGGCAAGAGCACATTCATAAAGATGCTTCAGGGCATCGTGGCGCAGGACGAAGGTCGCTGGAACGTCGGCGAGACCGTCAGATTCGGCTATTATAGTCAGGACGGCATAGCCTTCGACAACACGAAGAAGGTAATCGACGCCGTAACCGAAATCGCCGAGGATATTTCCCTCGCCGAGGGCGAGCGCATAGCCCCGATGCAATATCTGCAACGCTTCCTCTTCAGCCCCGCCGACCAGCAGAAGTATATCCACACCCTCAGCGGCGGCGAACGCTGCCGCCTGCATCTGGCCACGGTGCTGATGCGACGGCCCAACTTCCTCATCCTCGACGAGCCTACCAACGACCTCGACATCATGACCCTCGGAATCCTTGAGGAATACCTCGCCGAATTCAAGGGTTGCGTCATCGTAATCAGCCACGACCGCTTTTTCCTCGACTCGATCGTGGACCACATCTTCGTGATGGAAGGCGCAGGCGTGGTGAAGGACTTCCCGGGGACATACACGGAGTATCGCGCGTGGGCCGACGAACGCGACCGCGCCGACGAGCGCCGACGCGCCGAGGCCGCCGCGAAGCCCGCCGAAAAGCCGCGCCTGACCGAGCGCCCAGCAAAAATGACCTTCAAGGAGCGCCGCGAGTTCGAGGCCCTGACAGCCGCTATCGAGGCCCTCACGGCCGAGAAAGCCGAGCTGGAGGCGTATTTCAACTCCGGCGGCGGCGATGACATCGTGAGCCGAAGCGCGCGCTTCGAAGCCCTGAAAAACGAGCTCGACGAGGCCGAGATGCGTTGGCTCGAACTTTCGGAAAAACAATGATCCTAAACCACCGATTACAAACTTGGCAATAAAATGAAAGGACTGAAAATTGAACGCGTGCGCAGTCTTGAACAGCAGTTGCGCTGGCGCGCGGAGGTGTTGAAAGAAGTTTTCGGCATCACCGCCGATGCGGCCCTACTCAAGGCATGCGCCAAGTATTACGACTACCATTCGGCCGACGGCTCGCACATAGCTCTTGAGGCTCAACTCCCCGCCGACGACGGCGAAACATCCGTGGCTGTGGGTTGCGGCGGAATATGTTTCTACGAGGAACTCCCCTCGGAAGCCAACCCCACGGGCCGTTGCGCCGTTATCGTCAACGTCTACGTCCGCGAGCCTTATCGCCACAGCGGCATCGGCCGCGACATCACCCGCGCGCTCGAAGACCTCGCAAAATTCCGAGGCTGCGGCCGCATCACATACGAAAACAAGCCCGACTGACAGGCGCAGTAGGATGGTAATCTTCGGCCGAAAATGGCACGGGATGGCGCGGCGGCGCATGTATGGACGTGATTCAATGCTATTAACTTATGGCAATGTTATCAAAAACGGCCATGGCCGGTTATGTGTTATAAATTAGAACCAACACTTACCGACCATGGCTACTGAATCTACTATTATAAACGTCT
>CAJUCQ010000001.1 GCA_910584905.1 uncultured Muribaculaceae bacterium | reverse complement strand
CCCGACAGGCACAATGCGCGAGTGTTCAGAAATATAAAGGCAAGCGGAAAATATGTTACTTTGACTAACTACAGACAAGCGCTATGAGGCCTTAAGTTAATAGCATTGGGACGCGATTAATCGCGTCCGTGCCGAAAGCGCTAACTTCCGGCACATTATCCCCGCAATGTCGCGCATTAAAAATGCCCCGTCGTCGCGGACGCGATGAATCGCGTCCCCGCAAAAAAAGCATGGGGCGGCATCGCAAATCATTGCGACGCAGCCCCATGTTATTGTTTTGCGGTCATCGGCGGCGGGTAGCGGCCGATGACACGCGAGGGGATTAGCGGATGTAGACCTTGCTTGCGGTCTTGCCGGCTACGCGGATGTAGAGGCCGCTTGCGGGGTTCTCAACGCGAACACCCTGAAGGTTGTAGTAAACAGCTTCAGCGGATTCTTCCACTTCCACTTCCTCAACGCCGGTGGATACCTTTGCAAATTCAACGTCGATGGCCTTGATGAAAGTCTTTGCAGATGCGGAGAAGGTCACGTCGTTGATGCGCACCTCTTCGCGGGCTACGGCGGCGGGAGCCGTCCAGATGCCGTCGGCGAATTCGCCCTGCTGACCTTCGGGGAAGGTCATCGCCCAGCTCGAGCCCTTGGTGAAGGCAATCTTGGTGATGGTGTAGAGGTCGGAAACGCTCACCGTAAGAGTGTTGCTCGTGTAAATGCGAAGAGTATTGTCGCTGGCGTAAAGGGCATTGTTATTGTTGCCACCCTTTGTGAACGTGAGCGATACGCCGTTGACAGTCATTTCCACGTCGTTGATATCGGTGGCGTTACCGTCGGGATAAGTGGTGATTGCGGGGTTGCAGGTGATTTTGCCGAAACCGTCCTTGGAGAAATCAAAGGTAGCCTTGGTCTCGTCCACGGGTTCTGCGGGCTTGACGGTGTAAGTCGCTTCGACAACTTCGCTGTCGGTCATGCCGTCCTTGGTGGCATAAGCTTCGATGGTCATATCCTCGGTGAGGACGATGGGAGCGCTGTATTCGAGGATGTCGCCGCCGTTGATGGTGTAGAAGATGGTGGCGCCTTCGGTAGCGGAGGTGATGGTGATTTCGGTGTTCTCGGTGTATTCGCCGGATTCGAGCGAGAATACGGGAGCTTCAACAATTTCCTCGCCTGCTTCGTTGACGATTTCGGTGGGGCAGAACTGAACGGTTGCAACTTCTGCGTTGGCAGCCTTATAGAGGCCTACAAAGCCGGTGACGGTGAGGTTCTTGCCGTTGGCGAAGCCATTGATGCCGAACTGGTCGCGGAGAGCCACGCTGTTGCCGGCGGCGTCGGTCATGATTGCATCCTTGCCGCTGACGTCGGAGATGCTCACGCCGGAGATGGTCATGTAGCGGTTGATCATATAAGGAGCGATTTCATCTGCGCCCTCGATTTCCATAGGCTTGATGATGCGCTGGCCGGGAGTTGCCTCGCCGATGGTGTAGTCCTTGACCTGAGGCTGGCCGTAGCGGTAGTAGTATGTGCCGCTGAGGGTCGAGAAGGTGTCGCCGGGCTTGAATGTGCCCTTGTCGAAGCCGTAGCACATCACGTAGTACGAGCCGTCGGTGAGGTAGAGGTAGGCGCCGTTCTGATATACGTAAGTCATGTTGCCGTTGACAATGAACTTGATTTCACCGCCGACTCCGGCCATCATCTCTTCATCCATACCTGCGAGAGCCGAGAAGCTGTCGAGAACGTAGGGCACGTCAACAACCTTTACAGCTACCTTTGAAGCTTCCTCGCCCTTGTATGCGATAGCCTTCACGGTGGTGGTGCCGCTGTAAAGCTCGATGGGAGAGGTGTACTTTATGGCGTCCTTGGAAGGCTCGGAGCCGTCGAGAGTGTAGTAGATTTCAGCGCCCTCGGTCGAGCAGGTCAGCGCGAGGTTGTATGCGCCCCACTGGCCTTCGGTAAGTTCGCCGAACTCGGGAGCGGCAACAGCGGCCGGAGCACCCTTGGACCCGTTGTATTTCACACTGTACACCCATACGGCACCGTTTGTTTTGGTGCTGTTGGAACATGTGAACTTCACCTTGTAATACATATCGGAGGCAGCGTTGCTGAGCGGAATGGCAACATCACCTTGTTTTGACGTTAACGTCTTGACATCAATGCCGCCTACCTTTGTTTCCGCGGAAAAAGTGTCATCTTCCGACGCATAAACTTCTATGGTGCCGGTTGTCGAAGCCACACCAAGCTTTCCGTTAATGACAATCTCATCAAGAATGCCGTCAACCGCGAACCGGGTGCTTATCGTTGCCGTGCCATTAGTTGTATTCTTAGCTATACACTTGGCATAGTCCCAACCGTTTTTATTGTTGTTAAAGTTGTTTGTGAGCCATGTGTTGCCTTCGGCATCCTTGACTTCAAAAGACACGCCGGCGTAGCCTGAAGTCTCGTCCTGATTGTAACCGGCGCCGAACGTCATGGTGTAGAGCGTCTCGGCGTTTGCGCCAAAAACGCCGCCCACAGCCACCGCAAGAGCGAGTAATTGTTTCTTCATGTGTAAATTGTTTTTTTGGTTAATGAAAAATGATTTGTTTATTTTTGATTTTTCTTATTTTTTCTTCCTGTCCGGTCCTGAAAAATGCAATAGTTTTGGCATCGGCTTTTTATTGATTTTTGAATTGCAAAATAACAAAAATTCAGTGTTATAAGCAAATTATTTAACCTACAAGGCTCGTTCTTAACATAAATTAAACCGCGGCAGACTTCCGCCACCGCTGGCGGAGCGGAAGCGGAGGGTCTTAACATATATTTTCGGACTCGGCGGGAGGCTATTCACCGATTTTTTGCTATCTTTGCGTGCTATTTTGTATGCCCACAAAGACATGTTCAGAATCAAACGTCTATACAGCTTTATGTTGCAGCGGTTTCTCCCGTTGCTGACGATGACGTTTTTTATATGCCTGTTCATCGTGCTGATGCAGTTTTTGTGGCGTTCAATCGACGACCTCGTCGGCAAAGGCCTTGAGATAAGCGTCATCGGCGAGCTCTTTTTTTACGCGGCGCTGACGATGGTGCCGATGGCACTTCCGCTGGCGGTGCTGCTGGCGTCGCTGATGGTATTCGGCAATCTCGGCGAGAAATTCGAGCTTACGGCCATGAAGGCCGCCGGAATATCGCTTTTCCGCATCATGAGGCCCCTGATAATACTGATGTGTATAATCGCCGGAGGAGCGTTTTTCTTTCAGAACAACGTGCTCCCCGTGGCTCAGACGAAGATGTGGACGCTGCTATTCTCCGTGAGGCAGAAAAGCCCCGAGGTGGAGATTCCCGTGCGCTCGTTCTACGACCGCATCCCCAACATGAACCTCTACGTCGACAGCAAGGACCCCGAGACGGGCATGCTCTACGGGATGATAATCTATGATCTCTCGAAGGGCATCGACAACTCACGAGTGATACTCGCCGACTCCGGGCGCTTCAACTTCACGGAAGACCGCACGCGCCTTTTCCTCCACCTCCACTCGGGCGAGATGTTCGAGAACATGCGCGACAACTCCATGGGCGTGACCTCCTCGCGCTATCTCCCCTTCCGCCGCGAGGCCTTCGCCGACAAGCGCATCTACTTCCCCTTCGACATGAACTTCAACCGCATGGACGAGGCCGGGATGCGCTCGCAGTATATAGGGCAGAACGTGGCCGAGCTGCGCCACTCAATCGACTCAATCCGAAGCAAAATCGACTCCGTGGGCGCCATCTACGGCCGCGAGCTGCGCTCGGCGCAGGTAATGGGCCTGCCGACGATAATCCCGGCGTCGGCCCTCGCCGCCGCCGACAGCACCACGAAGGCCGCAGGCCCGACGCCCGCCGACCTCGACTCGATTTTCAGCTCCCCCACCCCGGCGATGGCCAAAAACTATATCAACCAAGCCATAGCCAAGGTGAAGCGCACAAAGCAGGAATACGAATACCGCGCCCTTGCCTTCGCCGAGCAGGAAAAGCTCATGCGCCGCCACGACATCGAGATGCAGAAGAAATTCACGCTCTCGTTCGCCTGCCTGATATTCTTCTTCATCGGCGCTCCGCTCGGCGCCATCATCAAGAAAGGCGGCCTCGGCACGCCTCTGGTGATTTCGGTGCTACTGTTCATCGTCTACTACATAATCGACAACACGGGCTACAAGATGGCCCGCGACGGCAAAATCGCCGTGTGGGAAGGCATCTGGCTCAGCTCGGCGGTGCTGCTCCCCTTGGGCGTGTTTTTCACCTACAAGGCCGTGGGCGACTCGGCGGTGTTCAACGTCGACGCCTACCGCAACTTCTTCCGCCGGCTCGCCGGGCTTAAAGACCGCCGCAACCTCAGTCTCAAGGAGGTGCACATGGACGATGTAGACCCGGCCGAAGCCCTGCGGCGCCTTGAGGCTTTCGCCACCCTCACCGACAACGCCCTCGGACGCCTCGCGGCCTGCCCGCGCCTGCTCAGGCCGCTAAGAGCCGGAGCGGCCTCGGCGCCGTTGCGCGCGCCGCTCAACGAGCTGGTCGACTACCTCTCGAACACCGACGACCGACGCGTCATCAGCCTCCTCAACGAATACCCCTTCGCGCCCCGCGCCCGACGGCTCAACGCCATAGCCGCCACGACCCGGGCGCTGATTAAAATATACTCCGAAATCAACAGCAAATCTCCAGCCTTATGATAAAGCTCGATTCGATAGAAGAAGCCATCGCCGACTTCCGCGCAGGTAAGATGGTGATAGTGGTCGACGACGAAGACCGCGAGAACGAAGGCGACATTATCGTCGCCGCCGAAAAAATCACACCCGAACAGGTGAACTTCATGCTCAAGAACGCCCGAGGCGTGCTCTGCGCGCCGCTGACAATATCGCGTTGCCGCGAGCTTGAGCTCCACCATCAGGTGGAAGACAACACGTCGGTGCTGGGCACGCCCTTCACCGTCACCGTCGACAAACTCGAGGGTTGCTCCACGGGCGTCAGCGCCGAAGACCGCTGTGCCACAATCCGCGCACTCGCCGACCCCGAGTCCACAGCCGCCACCTTCGGGCGCCCCGGACATATCAACCCGCTCTACGCTCAGGACCAAGGCGTGCTGCGCCGTAGCGGCCACACCGAAGCCGCCGTGGACCTCGCCCGCCTCGCTGGCCTCCAGCCCGCGGCGGCGCTCATGGAAATCATGAGCGACGACGGCTCGATGGCGCGCCTGCCCGAACTGCGCCGCCTCGCCGACGAATGGGGCATGAAGCTCGTGTCGATTCGCGACCTCATCGCCTACCGTCTGGCCACGGAGACGCTCGTCGAAGTGGGCGTCGAGGTCGACATGCCCACGGCCTACGGCCACTTCCGCCTCATCCCCTTCCGCCAGAAAAGCAACGGCCTCGAACACATAGCCCTCATCAAAGGCGACATCTCGGGCGAGGAGCCGGTGCTCGTGCGCGTACACTCGTCTTGCGCCACGGGCGACATCTTCGGCTCGCTCCGCTGCGACTGCGGCGAACAGCTCCACAAATCCCTGCAGATGATTGAGGCCGAGGGCCGAGGCGCCGTCGTATATCTCAGTCAGGAAGGCCGCGGCATCGGCCTGATGGATAAAATCCGCGCGTACAAGCTTCAGGAAGAGGGCCTCGACACCGTCGAAGCCAACCTCCACCTCGGCCACGGCGCCGACGACCGCGACTACGGCGTGGGGGCGCAGATTCTCAACCTCCTCGGCATCCGCAAGATGCGCCTTATGACCAACAACCCCGTAAAACGCATCGGACTCGAAGGCTACGGACTCGAAGTGGTCGAGAACGTGCCCATCGAGGTAAGCCCCAACCCCTACAACCTCCGCTACATGCACACCAAGAAGGTGCGCATGGGCCATAACCTCCACAAAGTGGAATAAACTCAGGCTCCGCCCCCACCGACTCCGGCATGAAACCGACAATCACCCCGTCAGCCGCCCTGACGGCGGCGCTCGACGAGCTCCGCGCCTTGCAAGGCTCGCCCGCCGACCTCGCCGCCCGCACCGGCGAGCTCGTGGCCCGCTACGACCGCGAATGGCAGCTCGCCCACAACCGCGGCGAAGCCGTGGAGCAGCCCGTGGCCGACTTCCTTACAGCCGTAATCATCCACGTCGACTCCCTCGCGGCCACCGGCCAGCTCCCCGAGGCGGCCACGACGATGCTCTTCGGCCTGCTCTCGGCCGACATAGCCCGCGCCGACACGCGCCGCTTCGACGGGCTCTATCTGCGCGGACTCCACATGCTTGCCATGCTCGTCATCTCGATGGCCGACGCCTGCCCCCAAGCGGGTTGCGCGGCCCATCTCGACGTCTGCGCCCGCTACGCGCTCGCTCTCTTCGCCGCATGCTACGGACGCTACATCTCCGAGGGCGGCGCCCCGCTCGCCGACGGCATCGACGAGCTGTACAGGCAGGTGGCCGGAGCCGACATCGAAGCCTCGTTGCCTCCGCTCCACAGCGAACCCCCGGCGCCGCTTGAAAAACCCGGCGAAATCCTCGTCGATATACTGACGCGCCTGCGCGCCTGCGGACTCGCCACGGTGTGAGCCGCCGAATGGCCGCCCAAAACTGAAAACGCATGACATTAGTAGTAGCCTCCCACGGACTTGACGCTATCACGCGCGATATGCTTTCGCGAGCCGAACGGCTTTCGGGAGGCGCTCTGCGCGTGGTAATCGCAGGCCCGGGCGAAGCGGCCGAAGCGCCGGAAATACGCTCGAAGGCCGACTTCCGCGCCGCCAAGGCCTACCGCCGGATTATCCTCCGCGAGAGAGCTGACGCCACCTTCGCCCCGAGCACATCGGGCCTCGCCACAATGCTGTGGGCCACGATGGGCACCCGCGTGCGCAACATCGGCTATCGCGGCACTCAGGCCAAGGTGCGCCGCAGCGACCCCACCAACTACCTCGCCCTGCTCAACCCGAGGGTGAGCCACATCGTGTGCGAGACGCCCGACATCGCCGAGGCGCTGGGCCACAAAATCCCGCGCCGCAAGCTCTCCGTGGCCACCAAGCCCTTTGCCCTCGAATGGGTCGACGGAGCCCTCGCCTCGCCCCTGCGCGCCGAAGGCGTCGGCGACAACGATTTCAGGCTGATATACGTCGGCGTGTCGAAAGGGCGCCCACACAAGGGCCTGCGCACACTCCTCGACGCGCTCAGGCTGCTCGTGGCCGACGACGACGGCTACAAGCTGACGGTCGTGGGCGACGCCGACGAGGCCGATATGGTCTTTGCCGCCGACCTGCCCGCAAGCTTCGTGGCCACAACGCCCGACGCAACGCGCTATCTCCCCGGCTCGGACCTCTACATCCTCTCAAGCACACGCGACGCCTCGCCGCGGACAGTGCGCGAAGCTCAGGCCTGCGGCGTGGCCTGCATCGTCACCGATATCCCCGGCGCCCGCGACCTCATCGAGCCGGGACGCACGGGCCTGCTCGTGGCCCCGGACTCGCCGGAGGCCATCGCCGAAGCGATACGTACCCTGCGCCGCAACCCCGGCGTCCTCAGCGAGATGTCGGCCCGCACGAGGCCCTACATCCAAGAGCGCTTCGACCCCGAGGCATACGCCCGCTCATTTGTCAATCTCTTTCTAAACCCTTAGCACCGCAATGCGCACCTCTCTCTTCTCAATCATCCTCCTCATCTTGGCAAGCGCCCTCACTGCCTCGGCAGCAGGCCCGAAACACGAATTCCGCGGGGCGTGGATGCACACTGTGTATCAGGAACAATACTCGCGGCAATCGACCGACGCCAACAAAAAATATCTCCGCGACCAGCTCGACAAGCTCAAGGCCGCGGGCGTAAACGCCGTGATATTTCAGGTGCGCCCCTCGGCCGACGCCTTCTATCCGAGCACACTCGAGCCGTGGAGCCGATTCCTCAGCGGAAAGGCCGGGAAAGCTCCCGCTCCGCTATGGGACCCCCTGCAGTTTATGATCGACGAAGCCCATGCCCGCGGCATGGAACTGCACGCATGGCTCAACCCCTACCGCGTGACCACGTCGAAAAACGAAGTTCTGCCCAAAGGCCACATCGCCCTGCGCGAACCGGGGCGCGTCGTGAAATACGCCGACGGCAAAATCTATTTCGATCCCGGACGCCCCGAAAACCGCCGCTTCATAGCCGGCGTGGTGGGCGACATCGTGCGCCGCTACGACGTCGACGGAATCCATTTCGACGACTACTTCTACCCCTACCCCGCAGGCAAGGCGCAATTTCCCGACGACGCCTCCTACCGTAAGTACGGCAACGGACTGAAACGCGACGACTGGAGGCGCCGCAACGTCGACCTGCTCATCGAAGAGGTCCACGACACCATCCGCGCCGACAAACCGTGGGTGCGCTTCGGCATAAGCCCCTTCGGCATATGGCGCAACAAGACAAGCGACCCCAAAGGCAGCGCCACAAACGGCCTTGAAAACTACGACGCGCTTTACGCCGACGTGCTCCTCTGGGCCGAAAAGGGCTGGATCGACTACCTGATGCCGCAGGTCTACTGGCCTCTCGACCACAAGGCGGCCGCCTACCGCGTGCTCACCCCGTGGTGGGACTCCATGACCCCCGAGAACTGCCATCTCTACATCGGGCAGGACGTCGAGCGCACAATGAATGCCGACGAACTCATTCCCAAACTCGAACTCATGGCCTCCGGCGAACGCACAAAGGGCCTGTGTTGGTGGCCTGCCTACTCGGTGACCTCCGACTTCGGCGGCATAGCCCGTCGACTCGCCGACACCGCCCTGCACGGCACGCCGGCGCTGGTGCCGCCGTATCCGTGGCTGTCGCACAAAGCTCCCTCGGGCGTCCGCAACCTCCACCACGACCGCGGCACCCTGCGATGGAGCGCCCCGGCCCCGAAAGGCAAGGCCGACGACGCCGTGCGCTTCGTAGTCTACCGCTTCGACTCGGCCCGCGAGGCCGACATAAGCCGCGCCGACGCTATCGCAGGCGTCACCTCGGGAGCGCACTTCGACGTCCCCGGACCCGGAGCCTACGTGGTGACGGCGCTGTCGAGAGTGAACAACGAATCAAAACCGTCGGAAATAATCATCGTAAAATAACCACGCCATGCTCAGCGAAAAGGACAAGAAAGTGACGGTAATCGTGCCGGTCTACAAAGCCGGACGCTGGCTCGGACGCTGCCTCACGAGCATCCTCGAACAATCGCACACCAATCTTGAACTCATAGCGGTCGACGACGGCTCGCCCGACGACAGCGGCGCCCGCGCCGAGGCCTGCACGGCCTCGGACCCGCGCGCACGGACGCTCCATATAGCCCACGGAGGCGTGTCGGCCGCCCGAAACGCGGGCCTCGACGCGGCCACGGGCGATTTCGTGCTCTTCGTCGACGCCGACGACGAGCTCCACCCCCAAGCTCTTGAGCTGATGCTGAACATGGCGCTGAAATCGGGCGCCGACATCATTTCAAGCCCTATCCGCGCGAGCTCGTCGGCAGTGTTCGAAACATTCGACCCCGGCGAGTGCAAACTCCACTATTTCCTGCCCGAACAAGCCGCCGAGCTCCATCTCTACCGCCGCAGGCTCGACTGCTCGATTTGCGGCAAACTCTTCGAACGCGACCTCTTCGAACGCAACGGCATACGCTTCCCCGAGGGGCTGAGATACGAAGACATAGCCATGAGCCACGCAGTATATACGCACTGCCGCGGCGTGGCACACATCGCACGCAGGCTATACTTCTTCCGCGCACATGCCGACGGATTCCTCCGCGTCTGGGGGCCGCAGCGCCGCGACTGCTTCCCCGTGGTGGAGCGCATCATGGCGGACACTCGAGGCAACCGACGGCTATACCGCGCGGCCGAGGACCGCATGTTTTTCATCAGCTACAACATCTTCCTTCTTGCGCAGGCCAACGGCGACGACGCCACGGCGGCTTACTGCTGGGAACGAGTGCGCAAATACCGCCTGCGCACACTCTTCAGCCGACGCACCGTGGGCTACAACCGCATCCGCGCCCTCGCAAGCTATCTCGGCCCGCGCAACGCCGCACGACTCACAAAATACAGATACTGACTCCGTCGACCGAAAACATACGGGGCTGTGGCGAAACCAATCGCCACAGCCCCGCGCTTTGCGTATAGCGGCCCGAGCCTTTATCTCACGATGATTTTTTCAGCGCGTCCGGCGGCGCGGCGGATGTAGATGCCTGCGGCCGAAGGCTCTCCGGCGAGCTCGGTGCCGTCGAGACGATAGTAGCGGGCGGGGGCTGAAGTGTCAACGCCCACGGCCTCGATGCCCGACGATTTGGGACTCAGCGAGATGCGGAATCCGCGGCCCGTGGTCGAGAATGTGCCGCCGGAATAGCCCTTTTCGCCCACGAGGAGCGTATTATCAGGCATGGTGATGACGTTGCCGGAGCGCGTGCCGAAGAGGCCCTCGTTGTAAGCTTCGGAAGCCATGCCGTACTCGACATAGCGACCGGCCCACGACCACACGGCGCTCTCGCCGCCGCCGAAGTCGACGCCGATGGGGGAAGCCTCGACATAGACCGCAGTCCGGGCCGTGGCATCAATGTAGAGATAGTGGCCGTGGCCGTGGTCTACGACGGGATTGAAGCCGTGGACCGAATAGGGGTTGACGAGACGGATGCGCCCGGGGTGCTCCACACTCTCCTCGTAAGGCACGATAAGAGTCTCGGCGCTGAGATTGGTATAGAGCGGCACAAAAATGCTCTCCGTGAACGAAGCTTCGCCGGCCTGAACCCAAGTGTCGCCGTCGGCGCTGTCCGGCCCGAAAAAATGGCAGTCGGCCGTGGCCACGACGTCGCCTCCGTGGTCGAGAGCAACGGCGAGAAGCGAGAACATGCAGCGCTTGCGGGGCGTGGCGCGGAGCACGGTGCCCTTGAGGTCCGAACCCTGCGCAACGATGAGATCCACATTGTTGCCCTCGGCGAAATATTCGCCTTCAAGGAGAACGTATTTCACCATCGGGATGTCTTCGCCTATGGTAAAGACGAGGCGCACATTGCCTTCGTCATCGACGCAGAAGGGGCTTTCGAGCTTGAAGGTATAATCCTCGGGATTCGAGCCGGGGAGGGCAAGGCGGGTTTTGCCGGAATTGTTGATGCGCACCCACGGGCCGCCGGCCTCGGGCACGCGGTGGCAGAAGCAGTCGGCGGGGAAGGTAATGATGCCGCCGTCGAGTATGCCGTACTCGGTCTCGTCCCACCAACCGTTCTCGTCGACGTGCTGCGACACCTTGTAACTGCCGAATACGTCGAAGTCCGGAATATAGACCTTATCGGGATTAGTGGCGTTGATATACACGTAGTTTTCCGTGTCGTCATCGCCCATGTAGTCGGCCACGGGGCTGCCGGGGCCATAGGGAAGGAGGCGATACCACCCGGGGGTCGTGGAGCTTTCCTCGACGGTCACCTCCCACATGTCGCCGGGAGCGACTACTTGATAATAGGAAAAGAGGTCGTCGAACCATTTGCCCGTGCCGACAACGGTCCATTCTCCCTTGGGGATGGACGGAGCTTTTTCGGGGGCATTCTGCGACGGAAGGTAACGCGGCGAAGCCGGCGTGAAGGCCGAAGCGTCGGCCAGCGGCTCAACGGGCGTCTCAAAAGCGGCGGCAGCCAATGCGCCGAGGCTCATAAGTCCAAGTGTAATTGCTTTTAACATAACTGATGGATATTATAGGATTGATGCTTATCTAACAAATATTTTCGTCGTCTCAGCACCTGTGCGCCGGATGTAGACACCCGCAGACGTCGGGGCATCGACGCGCACGCCGCCGAGAGTGAACCACCCGCCGTCCGGGGTCTCCTCTCCGCCGGAGCCTGCCGGAGGCGCAAGCCCCGCGCCGCCGTCCCTCTCAAGCACATTGCGCTCGCCGAAAATAAGATAGCCCGAAGCCGCATTGCCCACGGCTATGACATCCTCAGGAGGGAGAACAAAACGGTGGCCGTCGCGGACGAACACAGCCGGCGAACCGTCGAAGCGCACCGGCGCATCGGGGACGCCGCCGTCGCGGACGCCGTGGTAAAAGAAAACATCCATGCGGCTTTGGGCGTTATAACCGAGATACTGGCCCGACGCCAGCGACAGGCTTCCGGCCGACGAATCGAAAACACCCTCGACGACAAAGTCGCCGAAAGCGACGTCGACCGCCCCCGCCGCATCCGTCGCAACGATAGCCGCATCGACCGCCCGCGAGGCGTCGGCGCCGGAATGAATCATGCTGACATACAGCCATGTATAGGCACCGGCCACGCTCGCAGCGCCCTCGACCGGGGAGGCCCCCACACACGGCTCCGCCTGCCCACGACCGGGAAATTCCGAGGCCGAGACCGAAATCACGACGGCGATAAAGGCGGTGACAAAAGCGTAAAATCTTTCCATGCGGCAATGGTTCGGTTATCAATGCCACAAAAATACATTTCTTTTTGCAATCAGACAAATTTTAGACGGCAAAACATGCAAATTTCTATCGGACACACCATTTTCAACTACTTTGGGGCAATGTTTGCATTAAATACGGAAGCGACCAAAAAAACTGTTGATTAATAACGCGCACGTGGATTTTTTTTTGTACTTTTGCAATCTAAAAATAGGTACACTATAATTTCTCACCATCCCACCGTAGAAAAGCCCCCACAAAGACCTCATGGCTTCAACTAAAGAAATCCGCTCAGCATTGATTTCGGTCTACGACAAGACCGGCATTGAACCCATTGTCCGCAAACTTCACAGCCTCGGCGTCGAGCTTATCAGCACCGGCGGCACGCGCTCGTTCATCGAAGGCCTCGGCCTGCCCTGCACCGCTGTCGAAGACCTCACCGGGTATCCTTCGATACTCGGAGGCCGCGTCAAGACGCTCCACCCCAAAGTGTTCGGGGGCATCCTCGCCCGCCGCGACCACGAAGGCGACCGCGCCCAGCTCGCGGAATACGCCATCCCCGCCATTGACCTCGTGCTTGTAGATCTCTACCCCTTCGAAGACACCGTGGCCACTCCCGGCGCCACTCCCGAGGACATCATCGAGAAAATCGACATAGGCGGCATCTCGCTCATCCGCGCCGCCGCCAAAAACTTCAACGACACCCTCATCATCGCCTCGCGCCACCAGTATGCCTTCCTCTCCGGCATCCTTGAAAGCAACGGCGCCTCCACTACCCTCGCCGAGCGCCGCCTCATGGCCCGCGCCGCCTTCGCCGTAAGCTCGGCCTACGACTCGGCTATCTTCAACTGGTTTGCCGCCTCCTCGCCCGAAGACGCCCCCGCGGCCGACGCCCTGCGCATGGCCGTCGACGGACGCATGCACCTCCGCTACGGCGAAAACCCCCACCAGAATGCCGCATTCTTCGGTCAGTTCAACGATATGTTCGACCAGCTCCACGGCAAGGAAATCTCCTACAACAACCTCCTCGACATCGACTCGGCCTGCGCGCTGATTGCCGAATTCGACGAGCACCCCACCGTGGCCATCCTCAAGCACAACAACGCCTGCGGCCTCGCCACGCGCGCCACTATCGCCGACGCGTGGACCGACGCCCTCGCCGGTGACCCCGTGAGCGCCTTCGGCGGCGTCATCGTGGCCAACCGTAAAATCGAGGCTAACGCCGCAGCCGAAATCGGCAAGATTTTCTTCGAGGTAATCATCGCGCCCGAATATTCCGACGACGCCCTGACAATCCTCCGACAAAAGAAAAACCGCATCATCCTCGTCCAGAAGCAGCCTCTCGCCACGGACACTGCCGTGCGCACCTGCCTCAACGGCGTGCTCCTTCAGGGCCGCGACCTCAAGGCCGAGACTCCCGCCGACCTCAAGACCGTAAGCGGCCCCGCCCCCGACGACGCCGTAATCGCCGACATGCTCTTCGCCAACAAAATCGTAAAGCACTCCAAGAGCAACGCCATCGTCCTCGCCAAGGACGGCCAGCTCCTCGGCTCGGGCGTCGGACAGACCTCGCGCGTCGACGCTCTCCGTCAGGCTATCGCCAAGGCCCGCAGCTTCGGCTTCGACCTCAACGGCGCGACAATGGCCTCCGACGCCTTCTTCCCCTTCGCCGACTGCGTAGAGATAGCCCGCAAAGCCGGCATTCTCAACGTGATTCAGCCCGGCGGCTCCATCCGCGACACCGACTCCGTGGCCTACTGTCAGGAACACGGCATGACGATGGTCATGACCGGCTTCCGCCACTTCCGCCACTGATTAAACCAATCCGCTCTCCTCTACCGCACTAACTTACAGCAACCCCTCTCATCCCACATCTCAAATGCGATTCTTCTCCCTTACGAAAGAAATAGCCATGGACTTGGGCACGGCCAACACGATTATCATCCACAATGATAAAATCGTCATCAACGAGCCCTCGATCGTGGCTCTTGACACGCGCACCGAAAAGCTCATCGCCGTCGGCAAGGAAGCCCACCTCATGGAAGGCAAGGGCCACCCCGGCATCCGCACGGTGCGCCCCCTCCGCCAAGGCGTCATCGCCGACTTCAACGCCGCCGAACTCATGATCCGCGGACTCGTCAAGAAAGCAAGCGCCAAAAGCAACTGGTTCTCGCCCTCGCTCCGCATGGTCGTAGGCATCCCCTCGGGTTCGACCGAAGTTGAAATCCGCGCCGTCCGCGACTCGTCCGAGCATGCCGACGGCCGCGACGTCTACATGATCTACGAACCCATGGCCGCCGCCCTCGGCATCGGCCTCGACGTCGAAGCCCCCGAAGGAAACATGATTGTCGACATAGGCGGCGGCACCACCGAAATCGCCGTCATATCCCTCGGCGGCATCGTCTCCAACAAGAGCATCCAGATTGCCGGCGACGACCTCACCGAAGACATCCTCAACCACATGCGCCGCGCCCACAACCTCAAAGTGGGGGTGCGCACGGCCGAGCAAATCAAGATGCACGTCGGCTCGGCCCTCACCGAGCTTGAAAACCCGCCCGAGGACTACATCGTCCACGGCCCCAACCTCATGACGTCGCTGCCGCTCGAAGTGCCCGTAAGCTATCAGGAAGTGAGCCACTGCATCGAGAAGACAATCTCGAAAATCGAAGCCGCCGTGCTCAGCGCCCTTGAGCAGACTCCCCCCGAACTCTACGCCGACATCGTCCGCAACGGCATCTACCTCGCCGGCGGCGGCGCCCTCCTGCGCGGCCTCGAAAAGCGCCTCACGGACAAAATCGGCATCCAGTTCCACACGGCCGAAGACCCCCTGCTCGCCGTGGCCAAAGGCACCGGTGTCGCCCTCAAAAACGTCGACAAATTCAAATTTCTCATCCGCTGACCACGGATCATCCGAACCTCGCCGCCCGGAGGCGCATAAAGCGCTGTCCGGACGGCGCCATACGCTTCAATGAACGAGCTATATCTCTTCTTCCGCAAGAACAGCAAGTGGTTTGTTTTCGCCATATTCGTGATTATAAGCTGCACCCTGCTCTTCAACTCTAACCCCTACCACCGGCATCTCTACCTCACGAGTGCCGGGCGGGCCGTGTCGTCGGTCTACAAAAGCGGAAGCATGCTCAGCTCGTATCTCAACCTTCGGAGCATCAACGAGGATCTCAACCGACGAAACGCCGAACTGCAGGCTGAAATCGCCGCGCAGAACGAGAAAATCGAAGCCCTGAGGGAAGCAGGCTATACCGACACACTCGTGGTCGACTCCGGCGTGCGCCACTTCGACTTCATCGTGGCCCACGTCATCAACAACAGCATCGCCCGCCCCTTCAACTACATCACCATCAACAAGGGAACGCGCGCGGGCGTGCGGCCCGAGCTCGGAGTCATCGACCAGAACGGCGTCGTCGGCATCGTCAGCAACGTAGGCCTCGGAAGCGCACGCGTGATTTCACTCCTCAACCCCAACTTCAGACTCAGCTGCAAAATCAAACGCAGCGACTACTTCGGGTCGCTCGTCTGGGACGGCAGAGACCCGCGCGAGGCCCTGCTCGAAGAGCTCCCGCGCCACACGGTGTTCAAAACCGGCGACACGATTGTCACCTCGGGCTACTCGGCCGTTTTCCCCGAAGGCCTACCCGTGGGCGTAATCATGCCTGACAACAGCGAGCACAACGAAAACTTCTTTACGCTGCGCGTGCGCCTGCTGGCTGACTTCACCACCCTCGGAAACGTGCAGGTTGTCGTCAACAACCGGCGCGCCGAACTCGACTCCCTCACCCGCGGCGAAAAAGACGACGCCAAACGCAACCCCTTCGGCAACTGACCATGAGCCATTTCACCATCCGCTTCATCATCTCCTACCTCTTGCTGGTGCCGTTGCAGGCTCTTGTGTTCGACCACATGGTGCTGTTCAACGTGGCCGTGCCCTTCGTGTTCATATACCTCATAGTGATGCTTCCGGTGACCATGAGCACCAACCTCTCGGTGCTCCTCGGCTTTCTCGCCGGATTCGGAATGGACCTCTTCGCCGACACCCCCGGCATGAACGCCCTGAGCTGCACGATACTCGCCTTCGCGCGCAAGCCCGTGTTCCATCTCTACGTGACGATGGACGACGACCTTGCGGGGCGCTCGCCCTCGTCGCAGTCAATGGGTTCGGCAGAGTTTCTGAAGTATCTGCTGACGCTATCACTGATATTTTGCACACTAATCTTCAGCATCGAAGCCTTCCAGATTTTCATCCCCCGGCTGATGTTCACGCGTATCATCGCCTCGACGCTCTACACATTCCTCCTCCTTTACACCCTTGACAGCTTACTGATTCGCCGACGTGAGAAAAGACTATAATCTCGAAAAACGCAAATACGTCATCGGCGGCTTCATCATAATCATTGCGCTGATATTCATCGGGCGTCTTTTCGACCTTCAGCTCAACGACGCCAAATACAAGCGCTCCGCCGACTCGAACGCATTCCTGAAAAAAACGGTATATCCGTCGCGCGGTCTTATTTACGACCGCAACGGCGAGCTCGTCGTCTACAACCAGCCGGCCTACGACGTGATGCTCATCCCGCGCGACGTCCAGTCCTTCGACACCCTCGACTTCTGCCACACGCTCAATATCACACCCGACGAGCTTCTGCGCCGCTTCGCCGACATGCGCTCGTCAGCCGGATATTCGTCGTACACGCCCCAGCGCCTAATCGCCCAGCTCTCAGCTCAGGACTACGGGCGCCTTCAGGAAAAACTCTACCGCTTCCCCGGATTCTTTATCCAGAAGCGCATCCTCCGGCAATACAAGCACCCGACAGCGCCAAACGTCCTCGGCAACATCCGCGAAGTGTCGCAGGCCGACATCGACCGCGACGACTACTACGCCGCCGGCGACTACACGGGCGACCTCGGCGTCGAAAAAAGCTACGAACGCTACCTGCGCGGCATCAAAGGCGTAGAAATCCTTATCCGCGATGCCCGCGGACGCATTCAGGGCCGCTACGAAAACGGCGCCAACGACGTAAAACCCGTGTCGGGGCGCGACCTCACGCTCAGCCTCGACATCCGCCTTCAGGAGTACGCCGAATCGCTCATGACAGGCAAGCGCGGCGCCGTCGTGGCAATAGAACCGGCCACGGGCGAAATCCTATGCATGGTGTCCACCCCCGGCTACGACCCCCGCCTGCTCGTCGGGCGCGAACGCGGCAAAAACTACAAGGCGCTGGTCAACGACGAGCGCTGGCCGCTCTTCGACCGCGCGCTCATGGGCGCATACCCTCCCGGCTCGACCTTCAAGCCCACACAAGGTCTGATTCTGCTTCAGGAAGGGATAATCGACCTCAACACAGCCTACCCATGCTATCACGGATATATCAACGGCGGGCTGCGCGTGGGATGCCACGCCCACGGCTCGCCCCTGCCCCTGAAACCTGCGCTCCAGACCTCATGCAACGCCTACTTCTGCTGGGGATTCAAAGCCATGATTGACCGCCGGAGCAAATACGGCTCCTCGGCCAAGGCTTTCGAGGTGTGGAAAAATCATCTCGTCGCCATGGGCTACGGCTACAAACTGGGCGTCGACCTCCCCTCCGAAAGCCGAGGCTTCCTCCCCAACGACCGCTTCTACAACAAATTCTACGGAGAAGGCCACTGGAGCGCCAACACGATAATATCCGTGTCTATCGGTCAGGGCGAAATCCTCGCCACCCCCCTCCAGATCGCCAACCTCGGAGCCACCATAGCCAACCGCGGCTTCTTCCGCACGCCTCATGTGGTCAAGGCCATTCAGGACACGGTGCTCCCGTCGTCGACCGACTCGCTCCGCTATCCCGGCATCGAACGACGCCACTACGAAGCCGTAGCCGAGGGCATGCGCATGGCCGTCACCGGCGGCACATGTCGCCGCGCCGCCATCCCGGACATCGAAGTCTGCGGCAAGACCGGCACTGCCCAGAACCCCCACGGCAAAGACCACTCGGCCTTCATGGGATTCGCCCCCTATCAGGAGCCAAAGATTGCCGTGGCCGTCTACGTCGAGAACGGCGGCTGGGGCGCCACATACGGCGTCCCCATTGGCTCGCTGGTCATGGAAAAATACCTCAAGGGCACCATCCACCCGTCGCGGAAAGGGATGGAGACCCAAATGTTGAACTCATCGATATTCTACAATGTGCCCTCAAGCAAGAAGAAGTAACGACGCCCTCGAGATCTTCCGCAATCTTGACTGGCCCACCATCATCATCTACATGATTATGGTGCTTGCCGGCATGGTGAGCATATACGCCGCAAGCTACGATTTCGACGACGCATCGATGTTCGCATACACTGAATTTTCAGGCAAACAGCTCCGCTGGATAGGTCTGTCGCTGATTCTCGGATTCGTGCTCCTGATGGTGAACTCGCGCATTTACGAGACCTACGCCTTCCCAATCTACGTAGCCCTGCTTATATTGTTGCTCATCACGCCCTTCGTGGCCCATGACATCAAAGGCTCGCGCTCGTGGATATCACTCGGAGCCATGAGCCTACAGCCTGCGGAATTTGCAAAATTCGCTACAGCGCTCGCTTTGGCCAAACTATTCAGCGGCTATCATTTCGTGCTGAACTCGTCGTGGAAAAACTATGCTCGCGCCTTTCTGATAATATTCCTGCCCATTGTGCTTATCCTCGCACAAAACGAAACGGGGTCGGCCCTGACGTTCATGTCGCTCTTCTTCGTCCTCTACCGCGAGGGCATGAGCGGGCTCATACTTTTCGCGGCGATGTTCGCGGTTGTCATCTTCGTTGTCGACCTCAAATTCG
Organism: uncultured Muribaculaceae bacterium; assembly: GCA_910584905.1. Taxonomy (GTDB): domain Bacteria; phylum Bacteroidota; class Bacteroidia; order Bacteroidales; family Muribaculaceae; genus CAG-873. Next base: position 11,040 of record CAJUCQ010000001.1, on the reverse strand, counting down.
CCGACACACTCGTGGTCGGAGTCCCCACGGGCGAGTTTGCCGTTCTGGTGATGGTCGTAGTGGTGAGCATCGTCATGACGGCGCTATACACCAAGCGCCTCCAGCCCGTCCGCAACCTCCTGATATGGTACGCGCTCGTCGGAGCAGGCATCGCCGTAGCCGACATCTGCGGGGTCGACACGCCCATCCTTACCGTGATGCTCGGAGCCATCGGCGTCGGCACGCTCTACATCGCCGTGCTCGCCTTCACACGGTCGAAGCTGTGGATTCCCGTATGCACGGCCTTGCTTGCCACGGCCTTCCTGTTCTCGGTCAACGCCGCCTTCGACAAGGTGCTCCAGCCCCACCAGCAAATGCGCATCAAAGTGGCCCTCGGCATTGTCGAAGACCTTCGGGGCACGGGCTACAACGTCAACCAGTCGAAAATTGCCATCGGCTCCGGCGGATTCGCCGGAAAAGGCTTCCTCAACGGCACCCAGACAAAGCTCAAATACGTGCCCGAACAGCACACCGACTTCATCTTCTGCACCATTGGCGAAGAAGAAGGCTTCATCGGCTCGGCCATCGTCACGCTTTTGTTTCTCGCCCTCATCCTGAGAGTCATAGCCATAGGCGAGCGCCAGCCCAACACGTTCACGCGAGTATATGCCTACTGCGTGGCGTCGTATTTCGCATTCCACTTCTGCATCAATATCGGCATGGTCATCGGGCTGTGTCCCGTCATCGGCATCCCCCTGCCCTTCTTCAGCTACGGAGGGTCGTCGCTTTGGGGCTTCACAATCCTGCTGTTTGTGCTTCTGCGCCTCGACGCCGCCCGAAAACAGTCGCTGTAACGCAGGAAGTCCGGCGCGGTGCAGGCCTCAGCGCAACAATGCGCGAAGAAGCGCGGTGCCACCGAAAATCTGCAATAGAATTCCGGGCAGGCCTATTCTCACGTCCTGAAGGGCCGTCGCGGCTGACCCCGTAATGGCCCACTCGCCGAGCGAGCCGACGGCCTGGCTCGCAATGACTGCGGTGGCAACGGCCAACAGGCGCACACGCCCGGCCTTACGCGCCGCAAAAGCGGCGAACAAAGCGAGAAGGACCGATTTCATCAGTATCACCGGCAACGCGGCGGCCGGAGGCATGGCGAAGAGCGCCGAATTGACAAGAGGCGAGGCCACGGCCACAATCAGCCCCGTGCGCCACCCGAAGGCGTATGCACCCGTGAGAGTGAAAAAATATATAGGAAGCCACACGAGGCCGCCCTGAGGCATAAGATGGCAAAGCTGAGGGAGAATGATGTTTCCGGCCACGAAGAGCATGGCGTAGAGATAGGTGCGGATGTCTCCGGCTTGGAGACTACTGGTGCGGGTTGCTTGCATTTTGTGATTTTATAAATTCGGATATAAGTTCATAACATTCGGCGATGTCGTCAGTGGCGGCGCAAAGCTTTTCGACGGGACATGGACCGGTGCCTGTGCGGTTGCGTATTCCGGGCACGAGTGCGTCGTAAGTCACGTCGACCGTTGCCGCGCGCTTGAAAAGTCTTAGCGCCGGCTCGCTTATGACGTCGGCGTGGAGGGCAGCCACGCCGCCCGCGAGCATCAGCGCGGCTGCGCCTTTGCCCACAACCTTGTCGGCCACGGAGGCGCCGCGCAGAAATCGGGGCCTGACAGTCAGAAGCTCGTAAAGGTCGGCGACGCCGCGGCGGTCAAAGGTCTCGATGCGCCCGACGTTCCCGACCACGAGCGTGTGGCCTCCGGCCCGGAGTATTTCAATCAGGGCGGCGGTCATATCTCACGATGTCGGGTGTTGCCTTCGACGTAAATGGCGCTGAAGGGGCGGGCCGGGCAAAGGGTCTCGCATTTTCCGCATCCGATGCAACGCTCGGGGTCGACCGCCGGAATCTCGGGAGAGGCATCGTCGCCGGTGACGGAATGAATCATCGTTATTGCTCCGGCGGGACAATTTCGCGCGCAGGCTCCGCAACTTACGCCGTCGGAAAGGACGACGCAATTGTCTTTGAGCCACACGGCGTGGCCCCGCTGTATGGCGGTTTTCTCCGCCGCGGTGACGGGGCGGATGGCTCCGGCAGGACACACCTCCGAACAGCGCGTGCATTCCGGGCGACAATAACCGCGCTCGTAGGAGCACTCGGGCTGCATCAGCCTCGCGGGGTCGGACGAGGGACGAAGCACGCCGTTGGGGCATACGGACACACACAGCTGGCAGGCCGTGCAACGGCGCGAGAAATGAGTCTGCCCGACAGCGCCTGGAGGGAGGACCGGGACCGCGCGCACGGGCACTTTTTTGTCGACAAGGACAGCGAGACCGCCGTCGACCTTGGCTTTATGAGCGCTTACGGCGGCCGTAGCCGCGGCTGTGGCCGCGCCGATGACAAATGCGCGGCGTCCGGCATCCGTTGCTTCGGCGCCGTCGTCCGAGCCTACGCCGCTGAAGCGTCGCCGCGAGTAGCTTATGGCCCCCTGACGGCAGTTGCCGATACAGTCCATGCAGGCGACGCATCGCGAGTAGTCGATGGCATGCGCCTTGCTGTCGATACATGCGCCCTTGCAGCGGCGCGCGCACAGGCCGCAGCCGTTGCACTTCGATGTGTCGATAACGGGACGGAAAAGCGAATAGCGCGAGATAAAGCCGAGGACCGTGCCTACGGGGCATACGGCATTGCAGTAGGTGCGGCCGTTGCGCCATGCGAGCACGCCCGTGAGGACGAGCATAACCTCTGCCGGAATGAGCGCCGCGAGGCCGCGCATCCACAGGTCGACGCTGTAGAAGGCATACGAGCCGTAGTGCTCGGCCACACGGGCCAAGATGTTGTTGCCCCACACCCACAGCGGCGTCAGAAACGAGGCGGCGATGCGCCCGTAGATGCTGTATGGCTCAAGGATGGCGGCGAATGCGGCAAGCCCCGCCGCAAGAAGGGCGGCGAAAACGACGAGCGATGCAATCCGCAGCCATGTCAGCGGCTTGGAGTATGAGTAGCGGTTGCGCCGCCGGCGACCGATGCGGCCGAGCCGCGCGAAGGCGTCCTGCATCACTCCAAGGGGGCATATGACCGAACAGTAGACACGGCCGAAGATGAAGGTCAGCGCAACCAGCGCAAGTACTACGCCGGCGTTGAGCGCAAGCAGGGCGGGGATAAACTGCACCTTGGCCATCCAGCCGAGCCACGCATGGACCGTGCCCGAGAAATCGAGAAAAAGCGCCGTTATCCCAAGCCAGAATACACAGGCGAGCGCAATACGGATTTTACGTAACATTTCAGATTGTGTTCTGCTTCAATTTTTCGACATAGAGATTTATGCGCTCCATCTGAGCGGGTATATCAATTGTCTGCGGGCAATGCTCCTTGCATTTGCCGCAGGCGATGCAGCGGTCGGCCTGCCGGAGACGGGGCACACTGCGGTCGTAGCCCACGAGGAAGGCTCGCCTCGCCCGGCGATAGTCGGGGTCGGCTGAGCTAAGGGGCGTGTTGCCCTCGTTGATACACTTGTTGTAGTGGGAGAAGATGGCCGGGATGTTCAGCCCGTAGGGACAGGGCATGCAATACTGGCACGCCGTGCAGGGAACGGATGGAAATTCCATCATCTTCAAGGCCGTGTCCTCAAGGAGGTCAAGCTCGGCCTGCGAGCAGGGTTCGAGCGGAGAGTATGTGCGCAGGTTGTCCTGAAGATGCTCCATATAGGTCATTCCGCTCAGGACGGTGAGCACCCCCGGGGGCGTGGCGGCGAAGCGGAATGCCCATGCCGCGACCGAATCGTCAGGGCGATGCTCCTTCAGGCGCGCGTTCAGGGCGTTTGTGAGCGACGCGAGCCGTCCGCCGAGCAGGGGCTCCATCACCACGGCCGGAATTCCGCGCTTGGCGAGTTCGCCGTAGAGATAGTCGGCGTTGAAATTGAATCCCGATGCGTGCTTCCAGTCGACGTAATTGAGCTGAATCTGCACGAAGTCCCATTTGATTTCATCATGGCGGCTCATAAGGTGGTCGAACACGCGTATGTCGCCATGATACGAAAAGCCGAGGTTGCGGATGCGCCCGGCCTCTCTCTCCTTGAGCACAAAGTCGAGCATGCCGCTTTCGTCGAAGCGCTTGGCGAAGAAGGGCAGGCCGTCGCCTCCGCCGCAGAAGTGCAGGAGATAATAGTCGATATAGTCGGTGCGGAGCCGCTTGAGCGAATTGCGGTACATCTCTATCGAGGCCTTCAGCAGAGCCTCGCCCTCAAGGTCGTTTGCAAGGCTTTGGTTCGACATTTTTGTGGCGATGTAGTAGCTTTCGCGAGGGTGGCGGCTGAGAGCGATGCCCGTGGCCTCCTCCGACATGCCGCGGAGATAGGGCGGAGCCGTGTCGAAATAGTTCACGCCGTGGGCAATCGCATAGTCCACGAGTTCGTTGACAGCCTCCTGATCGATAATCTCACCCTCGCCGTCAGGGGAAGGCATCATGGGCCAGCGCATGCATCCGTAGCCGAGCACGGACACCTCGTCGCCCTTCGCGTTCCGGCGGTAAGTCATGCTGCCCGTGCCTGCGGCCGAAGCCGATGCGGCGCTCTTGTTGCCGGGTGTGCAGCCGACAAGAGAGGCCGATGCCGCGGCAAAAGCGCCGGCACCCAGTTTTTTCAAAAACTCACGTCGTGATTTGCTGTGTTCGGTCTTGTCCATCATTGCGAAGAAAAGGAATTTACAACGCAAAAATAGTGAAAAACAAGCAAAAAGCAAAGCTGTAGTATATTTTGGTAAAATTTACGGTAAAAATGGTAAATGCCTCCGAGGCCGCACGCGGCGACGGCGGGCGACAAGAGATATTTTCACCAGTTTTAACGCAACGCATATTGATAACAGGCGGATAAATTCGTAACTTTGCACTTGGGCGAAAATTTGCGGCCCGCCAACAGTCTTGAATCTATAAAAAGCAATCGGAATGACGCGAAAATGGAATTATCCCTCCATTCCCTCCGGGGAGATACGGGTAGGCAGCGAGCTTGCCCGCCGCTTCGCCAATTGCCCCACGGTGTGCGACCTGCTTGTTCAGCGCGGCATCACGACCATAGCCGAGGCCGAGCAATTCTTCCATCCGTCGCTCCGTGACCTCCACGACCCCTTCCTGATGCAAGACATGGACAAGGCCGTCGACCGCCTGAACCGCGCCATGGGATCGAAAGAGAAGATTATGGTCTATGGCGACTACGACGTCGACGGTACGACAGCCGTGGCGCTGGTGTATCGTTATCTCCAGAATTTTTACAGCGAGCTCGACTACTATATCCCCACCCGCTATGAGGAGGGCTATGGCATCTCGCGCGCCATCATCGACGATTTTGTCGAAAAAGACATCAAGCTCGTCATCATTCTCGACTGCGGCATCAAAGCCAACGACGAAATTTCCTACGCCAAGGAAAAGGGTATAGATTTTATCATCTGCGACCACCACATGCCCGACCGCGAGCTGCCTCCGGCGGCCGCCATCCTCAATCCCAAGCTCCCCGGAGCGGGCTATCCGTGCCCTCACCTGTCGGGTTGCGGCGTGGGCTACAAGCTGATGGAAGCCTTCTCGATTTCCAACGGCATAGCCACTGCCGAGCTCGAATGCATGCTCGACCTCGTGGCCGTGAGCATCGCGGCCGACATCGTGCCTATGACGGGCGAGAACCGCGTCATGGCATATATGGGGCTGAAGCGCCTCAACTCCAACCCCAACATGGGCCTGCGCGCTATAATCCGCACATGCGGGCTCACCAACCGCGAGCTGACAATCAACGACGTTATCTTCAAGATAGGCCCGCGCATCAATGCATCCGGGCGCATGCAGAGCGGTAGCGAGGCCGTAGAACTCCTCGTGGCCCGCGACGCCAAGGAAGCGGCCCGCAAGAGCCTTGAGATAGACAAATACAACAGCGACCGCAAGGAACTTGACAAGCGCATCACCGACGAAGCAAACGCCATCCTCGAAGCCCGGGGAGAGATGCACTCGCTCAAACGATCGGTGGTGATATACAACAAAGACTGGCACAAGGGCATCATCGGCATCGTTGCCTCGCGCCTGACGGAGCTGTACTACAAGCCGTCGGTGGTGCTTACCCTCACCAACGGCCTCGCCACGGGGTCGTCGCGCTCGGTGCAGGGATTCGACATATACAAGGCCGTGGAATCATGCCGCGACCTCCTCGAGAATTTCGGAGGCCACACCTATGCCGTGGGGCTCTCGCTCAAGGAAGAGAATATCCCGGCGTTCACGGCGCGTTTCGAGGAGTATGTGGCGGCGAATATCCTGCCCGAACAGCTCACTCCGCAAATCGACATCGACGCATTCCTGACCTTCTCGGAAATAACCCCCGAACTTGTGTCGACACTGCGCCTGTTCCACCCCTTCGGCCCCGGCAACCCCCAGCCCACATTCTGCACTCGCCGCGTCAAGGACTTCGGCTCAAGCAAGCTCGTAGGCCACCATCTCGAGCACATCAAGCTCGAGATGGTCGATGACACATCCGGGCGCGTAATCAACGGCATAGCCTTCAACATGGCCTCGTATTTCGACCACATCCATTCAGGCAAGCCGTTCAACATCTGCTATACGATAGAGGAAAACACCCATCGCAACACTCCGGGCGCCCTCCAGCTCCACGTCAAGCAAATCCGCACGATAATGGAGTGATAACAAGCTCCGACCCCATACGCATCAAACCGCCTGTTCCGCGCGATGGACCCCTACGGCTACCACGATTTTTCCGATTCCCGCTACCTCCCCGACGACACGCTGACGACGCCTCAGGGCGACACGCCGGAAGATATTCTGCGCCGCTACTGGGGCTACGACTCGTTCCGCCCGTGCCAGCGCGACATAATCGACAGCGTGCTTCAGGGCCGCGACACCATCGGTCTGCTCCCCACCGGGGGCGGCAAAAGCGTGACGTTTCAGGTCCCGGCCATGCTTCTGCCGGGTCTGACGCTGGTGGTGACGCCGCTCATCTCTCTTATGAAAGACCAAGTCGACAACCTCTTGGCCCGCGGCATCCGCGGCGCCTGCCTGCACTCCGGGCAAAGCCGCGCCGAACGCAACTACGCCCTCGAACGCGCCGACGCAGGCCGCCTGCGCCTGCTCTACATTGCTCCCGAGAGGCTTGCGTCGGAGGATTTCCTGCGGCGCATGGCCCAATGGCGCATAAGCCTCGTGGTTGTCGACGAAGCCCACTGCATCTCGCGGTGGGGCTATGATTTCCGCCCCTCGTATCTCAACATAGGCATCCTCCGCGAACGCTTCCCGGCGACGCCTGTGCTTGCGCTCACGGCCACGGCCACGCCCGAGGTGACGGCCGACATCGCCACACAATTGCGGATGAAATCGCCGGCACAGTTCAGCCTGAGCTTCCGCCGCGACAACATCTCCTTCCTCGTGCGCCATGACGAAGACAAACTCGGAGCCACCGTGACGGCGCTGAGGCGCGTGAGCGGCACGGCCATCGTGTACGTGCGCTCGCGGCGCCGCACCCGCGAGATTGCCGCCGAGCTTTCGCGTCAAGGCATCCCGGCAGGCTACTACCACGCCGGCCTCGACCCCGAGGCCAAGTCGCAGGCGCAGGACGCATGGCGCGAGGGGCGCACGCGCGTCATCGTGGCCACCAACGCCTTCGGAATGGGCATCGACAAAGCCGACGTGCGCATGGTCATCCACTACGACCTGCCGTCGACGCTCGAAGACTACTATCAGGAAGCCGGGCGTGCAGGCCGCGACGGACGCCCGGCATTCGCCGTGGTGCTGGTGCGCACATCCGACAAAGCCGCCCTGACGCGCCGCATCGCCGAGAGCTACCCGCCGCTTGAATTCATCAGCCGCGTGTACGAGCTCGCCGCCGTGAGCCTCGACCTCGGCATCGGTGAAGGCTACGGACGCACGTTCGAATTCCGCCCGGAGGTCCTCGCCGAGCGCCACGGTCTCCGCGAGGGGCAGGTGCGCGCGGCCCTCGCCATACTCAGCCGCTCGGGCTATATCGAATACACCGACGAGACGGGCACGCGCTCACGAGTGATGATTCTCGAGTCGCGCGCCGGGCTTTACAACCTGAACCTCGACGCCGTGGCCGAGAACGTGCTCCGAACCCTCCTCCGCGAATACCCCGGGCTGTTCGCCGACTTCGTCACCATCAGCGAGGCACTCATCGCGCGGCGCATAAACGTCAATCAGGAAGACGTGTATCAGGCCCTGCTTCAGCTTCGCAGACTCGGAGTCCTGGCCTATGTGCCCATGAGTTGCTCGCCGTTTATCCACTGGAGCCGCTCGCGCGAGGAAACCCACAGACTGCTCATCCCCAAAGCCGTGTATCAGGAGCGGCGGGCCGCGCTCGAGGAGCGCATCGCGGCCATGAAGAGCTTTGCCTTCGACCACGGGCTCGACTGCCGCGTGAACCACATACTCCGCTACTTCGGCGAGACACCGACGGCGCCGTGCGGGAAATGCGACATCTGCCGCGGGCGCGAAGCCGCAACCGCACACCTCGGGCCGAAGGAAATCTCCGAGCGCATAGCGGCGCAGTTCGCCTCAGCCGAGGGCGGACGCATCGCCGCCGAAACGCTGCTGGCACCCTTCGGGCGGAGGCGGACGGAAGCCGTCGGGGTGCTCCGCGCCCTCATCGACAAAGGCGTCTACGAAGTCGACGGCACGTGGATATGCCTGCCGGGGAGACGAAACTGAACGTTATTATGCAAATTTTGTTATATTTTTGACGTCCCGAAGTCGCAAACAGCGAGTTTGGCAATGTTTTTGTATGGCCTCACTTACATAAAACCCAACTCTGACAATGAAACAGAACGAAGATAAAACTCCCCGAGACGAAGAACAGAAAATCCATGACGCCGCCGTAGCCGCGGGCGTGGAAAGCATAGACGTGGACCCCGAAGAAAACACCGAGGCCGAAGCCGAAGCGCAGGAAACCGCCGCCGGCGAGAAGCTGGCCGAAGAACTCGCCGACGCACGCGCTCAGATTGAAAAGGAAAAGAAAGAATATCTCTTCCTCATGGCTGAATTCGACAACTACCGCAAGCGTGTGGTCCGCGAAAAGGCCGACCTCGTGAAAAATGCAGGCGAAAAGGTGCTCAACGGCCTTCTCCCGATAGTCGACGACTTCGAGCGCGGACTCGAGGCCTCGCGCACGACCGAGAGCGCCGACGCCGTGCGCGAAGGCATGGAGCTGATATACAACAAGCTCGTGAAGTATCTCGAAACCAACGGCGTCAAAGCAATGGACTCGACCGGCGGCGACTTCGACGCCGACCTCCACGAAGCCATCGCCACCGTTCCGGCACCCGAAGCCGGACAAAAAGGCAAGGTCCTCGACACGGTGCAGAAAGGATATATGCTCAACGACAAAGTGCTCCGCCACGCCAAAGTGGTTGTGGGCGAATAACACGCTCACAAGCATCCTCATATGGAAAACAAACGCGATTACTACGAAGTGCTCGGCGTCGGCAAAAGCGCCGATGCCGACGAAATCAAGAAAGCATACCGCAAACTTGCACTGAAATACCACCCCGACCGCAACCCCGGCGACAAGGAAGCCGAGGAAAAATTCAAAGAAGCGGCCGAGGCCTATGAGGTGCTCAGCGACCCCGACAAGCGCGCCAAATACGACCGCTTCGGCCACAACATGGGCGCTCAGGGCTTCCCGGGCGGCGGTGGCTTCCATGCCGGCGGCATGAGCATGGAGGATATTTTCGCGCAGTTCGGCGACATCTTCGGAGGCGCCGGATTCGGCGGCTTCGGGTCGGCAACGGGCGGAAGGCGTCAGGCGCGCCGCCAGCAGCGCCGCGGCTCCGACCTCCGCATCCGCGTCAAGCTGACCCTCTCCGACATCGCCAACGGCGTCCACAAGACGCTCCGCATCCCCACGTTCTTGGAGTGCGAGCACTGCAAGGGCACCGGGGCCAAGGACGGCGTGGCTTTCGCCACGTGTTCGACCTGCCACGGCACGGGCACGGTGACCCACGTGCAGCAGTCGTTCCTCGGGCCGATGGAGTCGGTTTCGACCTGCCCCACCTGCGGCGGCTCGGGCAAGACCATCACCGAGCGTTGCACCTACTGCAACGGCGAAGGCGTGGTGCGCAAAGATCAGGAAATCTCCTTCAACATCCCCGCCGGTGCGCAGGAAGGTCAGGTGTTCACGCTCAAGGGCAAGGGCAACGCCCCGCGCAACGGCGGCATCCGCGGCGACCTGCTCGTTGTGATTGAGGAGATAAAACACCCCGAACTCATCCGCGACGGCGCCGACGTAATCTACAACCTGATGCTCGACATCCCCACGGCCGCACTCGGCGGCAGCGTCGAGGTACCCACCATCAACGGCCGCGCCCGCCTCAACATCCCGGCCGGCAGCCAGCCGGGCAAGGTGCTCCGTCTTCGCGGCAAGGGCCTGCCCGATCAGGAAAACGGCGGCACGGGCGACGAGCTAATCAACGTGATGGTCTATATCCCCGAAAAGCTCAACGACGAAGAACGCGCCATATTCGAGTCGCTCAATGGCAAACCCGATATTCAGGCCGGAGAAGCCGACCGCAACCGCATCTTTTCAAAGCTGAAACATATCTTTGAATGAGATTAGCAAAAAAATCTTAAAGCGCTTGCAAGATTCAGAAATAAGCAGTAATTTTGCAACGCAAACGGCGATTTAGTGTAGTGGTCTAGCACGCCGCCCTCTCACGGCGGAAACCCGGGTTCGAGTCCCGGATTCGCTACAAAAGAGTTATCATCCAAGGATGGTGACTCTTTTTTTATTTTCAGGAAAGGGGGCCGCGGGGGGATGGTTTTCACGGGTGGGGCGCAAACATCCGTCAGCCAACGCAGTACGGACGTGATTCATCACGTCCGCCGCGAAAAGCACTATCCAATAACGCATTACTGCAATTTTGGCGCAGGGAGATTACCACTATTCGTCGCGGACGCGATTAATCGCGTCCCAATGCTATTAACTTATGGCAATGTTATCAAAAACGGCCATGGCCGGTTATGTGTTATAAATTAGAACCAACACTTACCGACCATGGCTACTGAAT